>NZ_JBIAWQ010000002.1:265828-613528 GCF_042895815.1 Streptomyces sp. NPDC001373 | reverse complement strand
TTCCTGCGTTTCCGACTCTATCAGACTCTTTCGTGTCCGACTTCCTCGGCGCTTTCCAGGTTCTTCGCTTTCGCGTTTTCCCTTTCCGGCGGTTCTGACTCTATCAGATCCTTTCGGGCCTGATTCCCGGTCAGCGGGATGTGCGTTCCGGGCTGTTGGGCCCTTCCGGCGAGTGAGACAGTAGCGGATTCCCTGCCCCCGAAGCCAATCGGCGGCTGCGTCCTGGAACGCGGATTCCTCATTCGCAAATACGCATGAAAACGAGACGACACAGTGCGTCGTTCGTTCGAATGAGTAGTGCGGGATGGCTGTCCGGGGACCGACCGGAGTCGGCGCTCACGTCGGACAACTCGAAGAACCTTACGGACCGGGAACAGGCGTGTCAACCCGCGGCTGACCGTCCGGCGAAACTCGCACGGTCCTCATGTCCCAGGGGCTACGCTGCCTCCCATGACCACGCATGCACCCGCGCTCAGCCTTCGTTGGTGGCCCGCCTGACGGCGGCCGACCATCCACGCGAGCACGCATGCGCTCACGGCCGCCGCCACGGCGGCCGTTTCTGTTTCTCCCCCTCCCGGGAGTGGCTCGGTCGCCCGACGCGGCGGCCCCGACACCACTCCGCAGGACGCGAGGGAGAGACAGGACATGACGAGGATCTTCAGCGGGATCACCCCGTCCGGACACCTGACGCTGGGCAACTACCTGGGGGCCCTGCGTCAGTGGGTCGCGGCCGAGCACACGCCCACGGACGCGCTGTTCTGCGTCGTCGACCTGCACGCCCTGACCGTGGAGCACGATCCGGCACGGGTGCGGCGGCTCACCCGGCAGAACGCCACGCTGTTCCTCGCCGCCGGGCTGGATCCACGGCGGTGCACCCTCTTCGTCCAGAGCCACGTCGCCGAGCACACCCGGCTGTCCTATCTGCTGGAGTGCACCGCCACCGACGGCGAGCTCCGGCGGATGATCCAGTACCGGGAGAAGTCCGCGAAGGCGGAGTCGGCCGGCCACGGCGTACGGCTGTCCCTGCTGACGTACCCCGTGCTGATGGCCGCCGACATCCTGGCCTACGCCGCCGACGAGGTGCCGGTGGGCGAGGACCAGCGGCAGCACGTGGAGCTGACCCGGGACCTGGCGGTGCGGTTCAACCAGCGGTACGGGCATACCTTCACCGTGCCCAGGGCGACGCTGCCCGCCGTGGGCGCGCGGGTCATGGACCTCCAGGACCCTACGTCGAAGATGGGGAAGTCCGGTGAGAACGGCGCCGGGATCGTCTATCTCCTCGACGAGCCCGCGGTGATCACCAAGAAGGTGATGCGTGCCGTGACGGACAGCGGTGAGGGCGGGGTGGTCTACGACCGTGCCGCGCGGCCCGGGGTGGCGAACCTGCTGGACGTCCTGGCCGCCTGTACAGGCGGGGACCCGGAGAAGCTGGCCGAGGGGTACACGCAGTACGGGCCGCTGAAGCGGGACGTCGCCGACGCCGTCGTGGAGCTGCTGCGGCCGCTGCGCGAGCGGCACGCCGGGCTTGCGGCGGATCCGGGCGAGGTGGAGCGGGTGCTGCGGGAGGGGGCCGAGCGGGCGCGGGGCATCGCGCGGCCCGTGGTGGACCGGGCGTACGAGGCCATCGGGCTGCTGCCCGCATGAAAAGGGGGAGGCCGGCCCCGGGTGCGGGGCCGGCCTCCGTCCGTGCGCGCGTCGTGCGTCAGCTGTTGCCGGTGGCGAGTTCGCGGCTGCGGTCGCGGGCCGCTTCGAGGGCGGCGATGAGGGCCGCCCGGACGCCGTGCTTCTCCAGTTCGACGATGGCGTTGATCGTCGTACCGGCGGGGGAGGTGACGGCCTCGCGGAGCTTCACGGGGTGTTCGCCGCTGTCGCGGAGCATCACGGCGGCGCCGATGGCGGCCTGGACGATGAGGTCGTGGGCCTGGGCGCGGGGCAGGCCGAGGAGGATGCCCGCGTCGGTCATGGCCTCGACGAGGAAGTAGAAGTAGGCGGGGCCGGAGCCGGAGAGGGCGGTGGCCGCGTCCTGCTGGGACTCCGGGACGCGCAGGGTCTTGCCGACGCCGCCGAAGATCTCCTCGGCGTGGGCGAGGTGCCCGGCGGTGGCGTGGCTGCCGGCCGAGATGACGGACATGGCCTCGTCGACGAGGGCGGGGGTGTTCGTCATGACGCGGACGACGGGGGTGCCGGGGGCCAGCCGCTCCTCGAAGAAGGCGGTGGGGATGCCGGCGGCGCCGCTGATGACGAGGCGGTCGGCGGGGACGTGGGGGGCGAGCTCTTCGAGGAGCTTGCCCATGTCCTGCGGCTTGACGGTGAGGATGAGGGTGTCGGCGCGCTTGGCGGCCTCGGCGTTGCTGACGGCCTCGACGCCGTAGCGGGTGTGGAGTTCGGCGGCGCGCTCCGGGCGGCGGGCGGTGACGAGCAGTTTGGCCGCGGGCCAGCCGCCGCGGATCATCCCGCTGAGCAGGGCCTCGCCGATCTTGCCGGTACCGAGGACTGCGACTGTCTGGGTCATGCCCGATTCACCTCGCCGAACGAACGTGGAGACGTACGGGGTCATCCTCGCACCGGGCGGCGTGCGGCGGGACGGGTGTCCGGTCCGTGGGCGCGGGCCCTAGGCGGTTCGGCGGCGGAGGGTGGCGGCGCCGAGGGCGAGGACGAGCAGGGCGCAGGCGGCCACGATGACGGTGTCGCGTACGAAGGCCGCGGTCATGTCGGTGTGGGTGAGGACCTGGGTCATGCCGTCGACGGCGTAGGACATCGGCATGACGTCGGAGATGCCTTCGAGAACCGGGTGCATGGTGCTGCGGGCGGCGAACAGGCCGCACAGGAGCAGCTGGGGGAAGATCACGGCCGGCATGAACTGGACGGCCTGGAACTCGGACGCGGCGAAGGCGGAGACGAACAGGCCGAGGGCGGTGCCGAGGAGGGCGTCGAGCAGGGCGACGAGCAGCAGCAGCCAGGGGGAGCCGATGACGTCGAGACCGAGGACCCAGAGGGCGAGGCCGGTGGCGAGGAGGGACTGGACGACGGCGACGGCACCGAAGGCGAGGGCGTAGCCGGCGATGAGGTCGCCCTTGCCCAGGGGCATGGCGAGGAGCCGTTCGAGGGTGCCGGAGGTGCGTTCGCGCAGGGTGGCGATCGAGGTCACGAGGAACATCGTGATGAGGGGGAAGATACCGAGGAGGGACGCGCCGATGCTGTCGAAGGTGCGCGGGCTGCCGTCGAAGACGTAGCGGAGCAGGGTCAGCATCAGGACGGGGACCAGCAGCATCAGGGCGATGGAGCGCGGGTCGTGGCGCAGCTGGCGCAGGACGCGGGCGGCGGTGGCGAGGGTGCGGGCGCCGTTCATCGCCGGTTCTCCCGGGGGAGTGTGATCTCGTTCCGGTCTGCGTTCCGGTCGGCGTTCGGGTCCGCGTTCCGGTCGCGGGCCGGGTTGGCCTCGTCGACGAGGCGGAGGAAGCCCTCTTCGACGGTGGCGCTGTGGGTGCGGGCGCGGAGGGCTTCGGGGGTGTCCTGGGCGAGGATGCGGCCTTCGCGCATGAGGAGCAGGCCGTGGCAGCGCTCGGCCTCGTCCATGACGTGGGAGGAGACGAGCAGGGTGGTGCCCCGGCCGGCGGCGAGGTGGTGGAAGAGGTCCCACAGGTCACGGCGCAGGACGGGGTCGAGGCCGACGGTGGGTTCGTCGAGGACGAGGAGTTCGGGGGTGCCGAGGAGGGCGACGGCGAGGGAGACGCGGCTGCGCTGCCCGCTGGAGAGGTTTCCGGCGAGGGCGGCGGTGTGGCTGGTGAGGTCGACGTCCGCGATGGCCTGTTCGACGGCGGCGCGGCGGCGGTCGGCTGCGGCGCGTCCGGGGTCGAGAACGGCGGCGAAGTAGTCGAGGTTCTGCCGGACGGTGAGGTCGTCGTAGACGGAGGGGGCCTGGGTGACGTAGCCGACGAGGGAGCGGAGCTCGGGGTGGCCGGCGGGGCGGCCGAGGACGTCGAGGGTGCCGGTGACGTGGGCCTGGGTCCCGACGACGGTGCGCATGAGGGTGGACTTGCCGCAGCCGGAGGGGCCGAGGAGGCCGGTGATGCGGCCACGGGGGACGTCGAAGGCGATGTGGTCGAGGACGGTGCGGGGGTTGCGGCCGGTGCCGCGGCGGACGGTGAGGTCGCGGGCGTGGACGGCGGGCGGGGGCTCGTCCGACTGATTATTCTTCACGCGATGAATAATGCTCCCGGGGGTGCCGGGCGTCAATCGGCCTGACGTGGGGAGGTTCGGCCGCTTCGTCGGCCGGGGCGCGGCTACTTCCTGCGCTTGGAACGGCGGCGGGCGGACGGGTTGCCCGTGCGGGCGCTGCGGCGGCGGGCGTACTCGGCGGCGGCGCGCTCGTGCTCGGCGCGGCGGAGCTTCTCGCCGGGGGCCTCGGTGAGGCTGCGCAGGAAGTAGGCGAGGAGGGAGCCGAT
Source organism: Streptomyces sp. NPDC001373 (assembly GCF_042895815.1). Lineage (NCBI taxonomy): Bacteria > Bacillati > Actinomycetota > Actinomycetes > Kitasatosporales > Streptomycetaceae > Streptomyces > Streptomyces sp. NPDC001373. The sequence continues at coordinate 609,083 of NZ_JBIAWQ010000002.1, read as the reverse complement.
GAAGCCGATCGTCTTGAGGCCCTTGAGGGCCGCCTCGTCGGAGGACGGGGCGGGGCGGCGGCCGAAGGACTCCCAGGTCTTGGCGAAGGCGATGGCGGTGGCGATCCCGAAGAGCACGATCACGGAGATGCTGAGGAAGGGACCGACGTTGCCGATCTCCAGGCCCTGGTACGCGAGGCGCAGGAGGTACGCGCCGATCACGGCGGCGACGAACGAGCCGACGGCGACGGCGGCGCGGCGCAGGGCGTAGCCGCTATCGTGGTGCACCCAGGTGGTGCCGAAGAACCGGATCGGCTCGGGCTGCGGCCCGGCGGGCTGCCCGGCCGGCGCTGCGGGGGTGCTCTGGTCTCGCTGCTCTTCGCTCACACCGGCGATTATCCACCGGCGGGACTGACCCGCCGGTGGTGTCTCACCTGGCAGAACGGCTGACCGTCCGGCTACGGCGTCAGCCGCAGCGGCCGGCGACGTAGCCGTCGGAACCGGTGTGGACGTAGGCGTCGGAGACGAACTGGCCGTTGCCGATGCAGTCCCACAGGTCGGTCGTGCCGTACGGGCCCGAGACCGTGGTGCCGGGGCACTGGCAGCGGATCGTGACGCTGGCGCCCAGGGGCAGGACCCGGACGAGGGAGTAGTTGGTGCCCGGGCCGGAGCGGACGTTCACCTGGTAGCCCGGTGCGACCTGGTAGCTCTGGAAGCCCGAGTCGGCGGCCGCGAGGCCCTCGATCTGGCTGGAATCGTTCTCTACGGACATGTGGATTCTCCCCCCATGGGTGTTGCTCCGTGCAACGCGCGCAGGGTAGCAAGCCCTTGGATGTTCCCATGGGCCATCGACTAGGCTCCTTCGGGGGTGATGAGCGGTGCAGTCGCTGCGCGCGGAATCCGCCGGGTTTCCGGAGTACGCCGGGCAGTACCGGCTCGAATCCGTACTCGGCTCCGGCGGCATGGGCGTCGTCCACCTGGCCGCCTCCAGCTCGGGGCTGAAACTCGCCGTCAAGGTCGTTCACGCCCAGCACGCCGTGGACCCGGAGTTCCGGGCGCGGTTCCGGCAGGAGGTCGCGGCCGCGCGCAGGGTGAGCGGCGCCTTCACCGCTCCCGTCGTGGACGCCGACCCGGACGCCGAACGGCCCTGGATGGCCACCCTGTTCATCGACGCCCCGACGCTGTCCGAGCGGGTGAGGGAACGCGTCCTGGACCCCGTCGAGCTCACCCGCCTCGCCGCCGGGCTGGCGGAGGCGCTGCGGGACATCCACCGGGCCGGCGTGGTGCACCGGGACCTGAAGCCGAGCAACGTGCTGATGGCGCCGGACGGGGTGCGGGTCATCGACTTCGGCATCTCGCGCCCGGCGGACAGCGACCTGCGGACGGAGACCGGCAAACTGATCGGGACCCCGCCCTTCATGGCGCCCGAGCAGTTCCAGCGGCCGCGCGAGGTGGGGACGGCCGCGGACGTGTTCGCCCTGGGTGCGGTGCTGGTGCACGCGGCGACCGGGCGGGGGCCGTTCGACTCCGACAGCCACTACCTGGTGGCGTACCAGGTCGTGCACAGCGAGCCCGACCTGACCGGGCTGCCGGCCCGGCTCGTGCCGATCGTGACGCGCTGCCTGGCCAAGGACCCGGCCGAGCGGCCGACCGCCGAGGCGCTGATCGCGGAGGTCCGGGCCGCGACGAGCCCGACGGCCGAGGACACCCAGGCCTTCATACCGCGACCGCGCCTGCCCGTCGCCGACGAGGTCCTGACCCACCAGCACGACCGCGGGGCCGCACCCGCCGCCGGACCGGCCCCGGAGGCGGGGCCCCCGTCGAAGCCCCGCCGGCGCCGCCGCGCACTGCTCGCGGCCGCCGTCGGGCTTGCCCTGGCCGCCACGGCCGCGGGCGGGTACCTGTACCTGGAGGCGGGCGACGGCCCGTCCCGCCCGCAGGACGCGCACGGGGCGGGGACGGCGCAGCGCTTCGCCCCCTGGACCGCCGAGGTCGGCGACCGGGGCACCGGCAACCGGGCCGCGGCCTGCTCCTGGCTGGCCGACGGGCTGTACTGCTCGGGGCGGGGCCTGGCCGTGGCGCGGCTGGACCCCGTGAAGGGCGCGGCACTCTGGTCCGTGCGGTCGGCGGCGGGCGCCGACCGCACGGCGGCGGACAGCGTCCCCCGGTACGGGGGCGGGGTGCTCCTGTCGGTGGCTTCGGGGAGCCGTCTGCTCCAGGCGCTGGACCCCGGCAACGGGGCGGAGCGCTGGAAGCGGGCCCTGCCGGACGCCACCCAGACGGTGGTGGCCGGCGACCGGGTGCTGCTCGCCGGGCCGACCGGGGAGGTGACCGCCCTCGACGCGGCCACCGGCGCCCCGCACTGGACGAAGAGGATCGGCGGAGTGGGCTCCGTCTGGTGGCCGGGGCCGGACGAGGCGGGGCGGCCCGCCCTGTACGTGGCCTCGCGGGACGCCGACGGCCGCTCGACGCAGCTCGCCTCCGTCGCCCCGGACAGCGGCGCCGAACGCTGGCAGCTGCGCACGTCGGGGCTGCTGCGGCTGGCGGGGGTGGCGGGCGGTGCCGCGTACCTGCTGGACGACGACGCGTCCGGCCGGACCAGGGCCGTCGTACGGGTGGACCTGGCGACCCGTGCCCAGCACCGCACCACGCTGGCGGTGCCGCTGTTCGACGCCGAGGCGGCCATCGGCCCCGACGGCACCGCCTACGCCTTCGGGACGGGCGGGCGGCTCGTCGCCGTGGGCCCGGACAAGGAGCGCTGGCAGCTGGAGACGGGCATGGCCTCCGCCTCCCGGCCGGTGTTCGCGGACGGGCGGGTCTACCTGACCGCGTCCGACGGCCGGCTGCTGGCCGTGGACGCCGCCGCCGGGAGGCTCCTCGGGCAGACCAGGCCCCGGATGGCCGCCGCGCAGGGCACCTTCAGCGCCACCCTCCCCGCCCCCGTCGTCGCCGACGGCCGGGTCTACGCCTCCGCGCCCGACGGCACGGTGTTCGCCCTGGACGCGGGGAACCCCGCCGGCTGGTGACGGCCGGCGGGGTTCCGGGGGGGGTCAGCCCAGCTTCGAGACGTCGCGGACCGCGCCCTTGTCGGCGCTGGTGGCCATCGCCGCGTACGCGCGCAGGGCCGCCGAGACCGTGCGCTCGCGGGTCTTCGGGGCGTAGACGCCGCCGAGGGCCTCGTGGCGGGCGGCCAGCACGGACTCGTCCACCAGGAGCTCGATCGACCGGTTCGGGATGTCGATGCGGATACGGTCGCCGTCCTCGACGACCGCGATGTCGCCGCCCGAGGCCGCCTCCGGGGAGGCGTGGCCGATGGACAGGCCCGAGGTTCCGCCGGAGAAGCGGCCGTCCGTCACCAGTGCGCAGACCTTGCCGAGGCCGCGGCCCTTGAGGAAGGAGGTCGGGTAGAGCATCTCCTGCATGCCGGGGCCGCCGCGCGGGCCCTCGTAGCGGATGACGACGACGTCGCCGGGCTGGATCTCCTTGCGGAGGATCTTGTCCACGGCCTCGTCCTGCGACTCGCAGACGACCGCGGGGCCCTCGAAGGTCCAGATCGACTCGTCGACGCCGGCCGTCTTCACGACGCAGCCGTCGGCCGCGATGTTGCCGCGCAGGACGGCGAGGCCGCCGTCCTTGGAGTACGCGTGCTGCACGGAACGGATGCAGCCGCCCTCGGCGTCGAGGTCGAGGGTCTCCCAGCGCTCGGACTGGGAGAAGGCGGTCGCGGAGCGCCTGCAGCCGGGGGCCGCGTGCCACAGCTCCATGGCCTCCTCGGACGCCGTGCCGGAACGGGCGTCCCACCGCGCGAGCCAGTCCTCCAGGCCGTTGGAGTGGACGGTGGTGACGTCCTTGTTGAGGAGGCCGCCGCGGTGCAGCTCGCCGAGGATGGCGGGGATGCCGCCGGCGCGGTGCACGTCCTCCATGTAGTACGTGCCGCCGGGGGCGACGTTCGGGGCGACCTTGGCCAGGCAGGGGACGCGGCGCGAGACGGCGTCGATGTCCTTGAGGTCGTAGTCCAGGCCCGCCTCCTGCGCGGCGGCCAGCAGGTGCAGGATCGTGTTGGTCGAGCCGCCCATGGCGATGTCCAGCGCCATCGCGTTCTCGAAGGCCTCGCGGGAGGCGATGCTGCGCGGCAGGACGGACTCGTCGCCGTCCTCGTAGTAGCGCTTGGTGATCTCCACGACGGTGCGGCCGGCGTTCTCGTACAGGGCGCGGCGGGCGGTGTGCGTGGCGAGGACGGAGCCGTTGCCGGGGAGAGCCAGGCCGATGGCCTCGGCGAGGCAGTTCATCGAGTTGGCGGTGAACATGCCGGAACACGAGCCGCAGGTCGGGCAGGCGTTCTCCTCGATGCGCAGGATGTCCGCGTCCGAGACGTTCTCGTTGGAGGCGTCGACCATGGCGTCGATCAGGTCCAGCTTGCGGACGGTGCCGTCGACGAGGGTGGCCTGGCCGGCCTCCATCGGGCCGCCGGAGACGAAGACGACGGGGATGTTCAGGCGCATCGCGGCCATCAGCATGCCCGGGGTGATCTTGTCGCAGTTGGAGATGCAGATCAGGGCGTCGGCGCAGTGCGCCTCGACCATGTACTCGACGCTGTCGGCGATCAGGTCGCGGGAGGGCAGGGAGTACAGCATGCCCGCGTGGCCCATGGCGATGCCGTCGTCGACCGCGATCGTGTTGAACTCGCGCGGGATCGCGCCGGCGGCGCGGATCGCGTCGGAGACGATGCGGCCGACCGGGGCCAGGTGGGTGTGGCCGGGGACGAACTCGGTGAAGGAGTTGGCGACCGCGATGATCGGCTTGCCGATGTCCTCGCTCGCTACGCCCGACGCGCGCATCAGCGCACGAGCGCCTGCCATGTTGCGGCCGTGGGTGACGGTGCGGGACCTCAGCTCGGGCATGCGGTTTCACTCCCCATGAGTGCGGCTGCGCGTACGGTCAGCCGCGACTGCGGATATGGCTCGGTTACGAGGCTACGCCCCACGCCCGCGATCCGGACAGCTGGTCCGGATGCCGGGACGGCGGGGTCGCTCCTCGGTCACCGTCCCGTCCGGGCCCGACCCTCCCGGTCCTGACCCCGGCCCCTCCCGCTCACGCCTCGGTGAGGTAGCGCTGGAGGGTCGGGGCGACCAGCGCCACGATCTCCTCCGGATCCGCGGACGCGAGGGGCTCCACCTGGACGACGTACCGCACGAAGGCGATCCCGATCAGGTGCGAGGCCGCCAGCTCGGCGCGGAAGGTCGGGTCCGGGACGTCGAGGTCGGCGGCGACCCGCTCCAGGACCCGGCGCAGGATCAGGGTCCGCAGCACCCCCGCGGCCGCCTCGTGGGTGAGCGCGGAGCGGATCACGGCGAGCAGCGGGGCGCGCGTGGCCGGGTTCTCCCACACCCCCAGGAAATAGCGGGCCAGCCGCTCCCCGATGCCGTCCGGGCCCTCGCCGACGACGGCCGAGACCACCAGGGCGGGCTCCATCGTGACCTCGATGGCCGCGGCGAAGAGGTCGTCCTTGCTGCCGAAGTAGTGGTGCACCAGCGCCGGGTCCACCCCGGCCACCTTCGCGACACCGCGCACGGAGGTCTTGTCGTACCCGCGCTCCGCGAACACCTCGCGGGCGGCGAGGCGGATGCGCTCCTGGGTGCCGGGCCCCTCGTCCGCCTCGTCCTGGCGGGGCCGCCCGGGACCGCGCCGCCGCCGGGCCGGCTCGGTCACCGCCGGCCCCCGTCCGGGGCGGCGAGGTGGCGGCGGGTGAAGGCCAGGGCCTCGGCGAGATCGGCTTCCCGCTCGGCGGAGGACATGGCGCGCCGGGTGTTGACCTCGATGACGATGTGCCCGTCGAAGGAGCTCCGGGCCAGGCCCGTCAGCAGTTCGGCGCAGGGCTGGGTGCCGCGCCCGGGGACCAGGTGCTCGTCCTTCGCGGAGCCGTTGCCGTCGGCGAGGTGGATGTGGGCGAGGCGGTCGCCCATCCGGTCGATCATGGCGGTGGCGTCGGTGCGGGCGGTCGCGGTGTGCGACAGGTCGACGGTGAAGTGGCGGTAGTCGTCCTTGGTCACGTCCCACTCGGGCGCGTAGGCGAGCATCTCGCGGTCGCGGTAGCGCCAGGGGTACATGTTCTCCACGGCGAACCGGACGTCGGTCTCCTCCGCCATCCGCCAGATCCCGGTCACGAAGTCGCGCGCGTACTGGCGCTGCCAGCGGAACGGCGGGTGCACGACGACGGTGGAAGCCCCCAGCTTCTCGGCGGCGGCCCGGGCCCGCTGGAGCTTGGTCCACGGGTCGGTGGACCACACCCGCTGCGTGATCAGCAGGCAGGGCGCGTGCACGGCGAGGATCGGCACCTGGTGGTGGTCCGACAGCCGGCGCAGGGCCTCGACGTCCTGGCTGACCGGGTCCGTCCAGACCATGATTTCGACGCCGTCGTAGCCGAGGCGGGCGGCGATCTCGAAGGCCGTCGCCGTGGACTCCGGGTAGACGGAGGCGGTGGACAGGGCGACTTTCGGGGCGCTGCTGCTCGGATTACGGACCACGGAGCCAGATTACGGGCCCGCCGCGCGCGCCCCGGTACACAAACCGACTCTCGTCATACTTTTCACATGGCTCGGCATTCGGACGGCGGGCCCGAGCCGCGGAGCCCCCCCCCCTACGGCAGGTGGTCCAGCCGTCTCAGGATGACGCCCTCGCGGAGGGCCCAGGGGCAGATTTCCAGGGTGTCGACGCCGAAGAGGTCCATCGCCGCCTCCGCCACCAGGGCGCCCGCCAGGAGCTGGGAGGCGCGGCCGTCCGAGACGCCGGGGAGGGCGGATCGTTCCGCTGTCGTCATCGTCGCCAGGCGGGGGACCCACTCCTCCAGGGACTTCCGCGTCAGGTCGCGCTGAAGGTACAGGCCGTCGGCCTCGCGGGCCGCGCCGGCGATGCGGGCCAGCTGCTTGAACGTCTTCGAGGTGGCCACCACGTGGTCCGGGGCCCCGATGCGGCTGAATTCGCCGACCGTGCGGGCGATCCGCGCCCGCACGTGGCGGCGCAGCGCCTTCACGTCCGCCGGGTCCGGCGGGTCGCCCGGGAGCCAGGCCGAGGTGAGGCGGCCCGCGCCCAGGGGGAGGGAGACGGCGGCGTCGGGGTCCTCGTCCATGCCGTACGCGATCTCCAGCGAGCCGCCGCCGATGTCGAGGACCAGCAGCTTGCCCGCCGACCAGCCGAACCAGCGCCGGGCGGCGAGGAAGGTCAGCCGGGCCTCGTCCTCACCGCTGAGGACCGGCAGCTCGACGCCGGTCTCGGCCTTGACGCGGGCCAGCACCTCGTCGGCGTTGGGGGCCTCGCGCACGGCGCTGGTCGCGAAGGGGAGGACGTCCTCGCAGCCCTTGTCCTCGGCGGCCTGCACGGCGTGGCCGATCACCGAGACCAGGCGCTCGACCCCCTCCGGGGTGATCGCCCCGGACTCGTCGAGCAGCTCCGCGAGCCGCAGCTGCTCCTTGTGGGAGTGCGCGGGCAGCGGGCGCGCGCCGGGGTGCGCATCCACCACGAGCAGATGGACCGTATTCGAACCCACATCCAGGACACCGAGTCTCATACGGGAAACGCTACTGGGCCGGACGCGGGGCGGTGGAGTAAGGGGCGCTTACGCTTGACTTTGTGCCAAATACGAAGAAGGCCATCAAGAACCAGTCGAAGAAGAGCAAGGGCAGGGTGGCGGACGAGAAGGGCCTCGACTTCCCCCGGGCCTGGGTGGAGTTCCCCGATCCCGCCGACGAGGAGCAGGTCTTCCGCTGCGACCTGACCTGGCTGACCTCCCGCTGGACCTGCATTTTCGGCCGCGGCTGCCAGGGCATCCAGGCGGGCCGGGCCGAGGACGGCTGCTGCACGCTGGGCGCGCACTTCTCCGACGAGGACGACGAGAAGCGGGTCGCCGAGAACGTGGCACGGCTGACGCCGGAGCTGTGGCAGTTCCACGACGTCGGCAGCGAGAGCGGCTGGACGCAGCTCGACGACGACGGGGAGAAGCAGACCCGCCGCTGGGACGGGGCCTGCATCTTCCTGAACCGGCCCGGCTTCCCCGCCGGGGCCGGCTGCTCGCTGCACATCCTGGCGCTGCAGAGCGGGCAGGAGCCGTTGGAGACGAAGCCGGACGTGTGCTGGCAGCTGCCGATCCGGCGTACGTACGACTGGATCGACCGGCCCGACGACACCCGGGTGCTCCAGGTGTCGATCGGGGAGTACGACCGGCGCGGCTGGGGGCCGGGCGGGCACGACCTGCACTGGTGGTGCACGTCGGCGACCTCGGCGCACGGGGCCGGGGAGCCGGTGTACGTGTCGTACCGGGCGGAGCTGACGGAGCTGATGGGCGAGGCGGGGTACGCGGAGCTCGTGAAGCTGTGCGAGGCGCGGCTGGCGTCGCTCCTGCCGATGGCTCCGCACCCGGCCGATCCGGTGTAGCCGCCGTGCGGTCCCCCGGCACCCCCCGCGCTACGGCGCGGGGGGTGCCGGGGCAGGAGAAACCGTTCCTCCTGGGCCGGAGGACGGCGCCGGGTCCGTGGGCTCCGCCGGGGTCGGCGTGGGTGTGGGCGTGGGCGCCGGGGTCGGCGTGGGGGTCGGTGTCGGCGTGGGGTCCGGGGCGGGCGGGGTCGGGTCGGTGGCGGGTGCGGGGCGGCCGCGGCCCGAGACCGACACGACGGCTCCGCCCGGGTCGACGCCGACGCGGGCGGTCCAGGCGCCGACGGGCTGGGCCTCGGTGTCGACGGTGATCCGCAGGGTGACCGTTTCCCCGGGGGCCAGGGTGCCCGCCGTCTGGCTCGCGCGCAGCCAGGGCGCGTCCGACCAGAGCCGCCAGTGGACGGGGCTGCCGCCGGACGCGCTGAGGGTGAGCAGGGTGGTGCCGCCCGTGCCGGCCGCGGCGACGGTGAGCCGGCCGGGGGCTCCGGGGCCGTCGGCCTCGGGGGTGGCGGGGGCGCCGCTGCTGATGACCTCGACGGAGACGTCGGGACCGGCCGGGCCGGAGGCGAAGCCGGGTTCGCCGGTGGTGCGGGCGGTGTTGCCGGTGTTCTCGTACGCGGTGAGCGGGGGGCCCTCGGCGAGCGGGGGCGGGAGCTGCGCCTCGCCGACGGAGATGCGGGTGCCGTCGCCGACGGGTTCGGCGATCGTCGGGGCGCCCCGGTAGGCGGCCCAGAGGGCGATGACGGGGGCGGCGACGACGGTGGCGACGACGGTGGTGGTCACGGCCCGTGACCGGAGCCGGTCGCGGCGGGCGGCGCGGTCCTTGGGATCCATGGGGAAGCCGGTGCGGTCGAAGCGCGGGCCGGGGCGGCCGCCGCGGCGCCGGCCGGAGTGCAGCATCGCCGCGCGGACGGCGCCGCGGGGGGCGGGGACGAGCGGGAGCGTCGCGTGCAGCCCGCCGGAGCCGGGCCAGGGCGCGGCGGCGCCGACGCGTTCGGCGACGCGGCGGCAGCGCGGGCAGTCGTCGACGTGGCGGACGAGCTCGGCGCGCAGGGTGCTGGACAGCAGGACGTCGCGGTCGCCGTCCTCGCCGGTGAGGCGGGAGACGGCCGGGCAGTTGGCGGTCTCGACGACGGCGAGGGCGGCCCGGGTGCGCTCGACCTCGCAGGCGGCGGCGGACAGCAGCTCGCGGACTGCGGCGGGGGCGGTGCCGAGGACCGCGGCGAGTTCGGCGACGCCGAGGCGGTGACGGACGGCGAGTTCGAGGGCCTCGCGCTGCTCGGGGGTGGTGCCCGCGGCCTCGGGCCAGGCGAGGCGGGCGAGCTCGGTGCGGCGCTGGGCGGTCGCGTGGGCGGTCGCGACGGCGGAGGCGGGGGCGGACGCCGGAGCGGTCCCGTGGGATGGGGATGCCGCCGGGGCGGCCCCCTGGGCGGACACAGGAGCGGTCGTGCGGGATGCCGCCGGGGCGGACACGACAACGATCCCATGGGCGGACGCGTCGGCGGTCCCCTGGGCGGTCGCGTCGAGCGGCCGGTGCGCTTGAGGCGCATGCCCGGGGTCGGTGTGCCCCGGCGCGCGCCGGGCGGAGTGCGCCCCCAGGCGGGCGCGCCGCTCTTCGGCCAGCCGGCGCAGGCAGGCCCAGCGGGCGAGGGCGTACAGCCAGGCGCGGCGGTCGCCCTCGTGGGGACATCGGCCGGGGTGCCGGTCGGCGACGGCGAGGACGTCGCCGAGCGCGTCGGTGGCGGCGTCGTGGTCGCACAGGACGGAGAGGCAGTAGGTGAACAGGCCGTCGAGGTAGGGCTCGTGAGGGGAGGGCGGCGGGTCGGGGTCCGCTGTGTGCGCGCCCGCCGGATCCGCGGGGGCCGCCGGCCCGGCCGGGCCGGCGGTCCGGTGAAGCGCGGCCGTCGCCGCCGTCTCCTCCGGCCGGGGCACACCCGCTCGGGGTGTGCGCCGGTGCGCCCGGTGTGCGCCGGTGCGTGATGCGGGGTCTCCCTGGTCGCTGCTGTTCACCTGGCGAAGGTAGGCTGCACGCCGGCGGGGCTCCGGAAGCCTTCCCCACTTTTAGCCCTTACGGGTGAACAGATCGGTACCGCGCTGACCGCTCCCCTGACGCCCGGCCGGCACCGCGTTGTCGGCGGCGCCGGTTACCGTGGGCGGCATGGCTGCCCGTACCTCCCGCTCATCCGCCAAGGACCGTCCGTCCTTCCGCTGCACCGAGTGCGGCTGGACGACCGTGAAGTGGCTCGGCCGCTGCCCGGAGTGCCAGGCGTGGGGAACCGTCGAGGAGATGGGCGCGCCCGCGGTGCGCACCACCGCGGCCGGCCGCGTCACGTCCGCCGCGCTGCCGATCGCGCAGGTCGACGGCAGGACGGCGACCGCCCGCAGCACGGGCGTGGACGAGCTGGACCGCGTCCTCGGCGGCGGCCTCGTCCCCGGCGCGGTCGTGCTCCTCGCGGGCGAGCCGGGCGTCGGCAAGTCGACGCTGCTGCTCGACGTCGCGGCCAAGGCGGCCACCGGCGACCACCGCACCCTGTACGTCACCGGCGAGGAGTCGGCGAGCCAGGTGCGGCTGCGGGCCGACCGGATCAACGCCCTGAACGACCACCTCTACCTCGCCGCCGAGACCGACCTGTCCGCCGTCCTCGGCCACCTCGACGCGGTGCGGCCGTCGCTGCTGGTGCTGGACTCCGTGCAGACCATCGCCTCCCCCGAGATCGACGGCGCGCCCGGCGGCATGGCCCAGGTCCGGGAGGTGGCGGGGGCGCTGATCCGCGCCTCGAAGGAGCGGGGCATGGCCACCCTCCTCGTCGGCCACGTCACCAAGGACGGGGCCATCGCCGGCCCCCGCCTGCTGGAGCACCTCGTGGACGTGGTGCTGAGCTTCGAGGGCGACCGGCACGCCCGGCTGCGCCTGGTGCGCGGGGTGAAGAACCGCTACGGGGCGACCGACGAGGTCGGCTGCTTCGAGCTGCACGACGAGGGCATCACCGGGCTCGCCGACCCCAGCGGGCTGTTCCTGACCCGGCGGGCGGAGGCGGTGCCCGGGACCTGCCTGACCGTGACGCTGGAGGGCAAGCGCCCGCTGGTCGCGGAGGTGCAGGCGCTGACCGTGGACTCGCAGATCCCCTCCCCGCGCCGCACCACCTCCGGCCTGGAGACCTCGCGCGTCTCGATGATGCTGGCGGTGCTGGAGCAGCGCGGCCGGATCACGGCGCTGGGCAAGCGGGACATCTACAGCGCGACGGTGGGCGGGGTGAAGCTGACGGAGCCGGCCGCCGACCTGGCGATCGCGCTGGCGCTGGCCTCCGCGGCGAGTGACGTGCCGCTGCCGAAGAACCTGGTCGCGATCGGGGAGGTCGGGCTGGCCGGCGAGGTGCGGCGGGTGACGGGGGTGCAGCGGCGCCTCGCGGAGGCGCACCGGCTCGGGTTCACGCACGCGCTGGTGCCTGCGGATCCGGGGAAGGTCCCGCCCGGCATGAAGGTGACCGAGGTCGCGGACGTGGGGGACGCGCTGCGGGTCCTGCCGCGCGGGCGGTCGCGTACGCCGGCGAAGGAGCGTGCCGCGGCCACCCCGGCGGAATGAGGGGCTCCGCCGGGTGGCCCGGGGCACAGGTCAGCGGGGCCGTACGGGCTGCCGCCGCGGCGGTGCGGGCCAAGGCCCGGCGGGCGCGCAGGTGGCGCCGGTAGACTTTGTGCTGGTCCGCCCGGCCCTACGCAGGCGGCGCAACCCGCGACCGGAGGAGTGCAGTGGCAGCCAAGGACGGGGCAGCAGCATCCGGCAAGTCGGGCGCGAGCTCCAAGCACGAGGCGTTGATGCGCGCCTCCCTGACCGCGGTCGCCCCTGGTCAGCCGCTGCGTGACGGCCTCGAACGGATCGTCCGCGGCAACACGGGCGGCCTCATCGTCCTCGGCATGGACAAGGCGGTCGAGGCGATGTGCACCGGCGGCTTCGTCCTGGACGTGGAGTTCACCGCGACCCGGCTGCGGGAACTGTGCAAGCTCGACGGCGCCCTGATCCTGGACAAGGACCTGACGAAGATCCTGCGGGCCGGCGTGCAGCTGGTGCCGGACGCGTCGATCCCGACGGAGGAGACGGGCACCCGTCACCGGACCGCGGACCGTGTCTCGAAGCAGTGCGGGTTCCCCGTGGTGTCGGTGTCGCAGTCGATGCGGCTCATCGCGCTGTACGTGGACGGGGAGCGGCGCGTCCTGGAGGAGTCCGGGGCGATCCTGTCCCGCGCGAACCAGGCGCTGGCCACGCTGGAGCGGTACAAGCTGCGGCTCGACGAGGTCGCGGGGACGCTGTCGGCGCTGGAGATCGAGGACCTGGTCACGGTGCGCGACGTGACGGCGGTGGCCCAGCGGCTGGAAATGGTCCGCCGGATCGCGACCGAGATCGCCGAGTACGTGGTCGAACTGGGCACGGACGGGCGACTGCTGTCGCTCCAGCTGGACGAGCTGACGGTGGGGATCGAGCAGGAGCGGGAGCTGGTGGTCCGGGACTACGTTCCGGAACCGACGGCGAAGCGCTCCCGCACGGTGGAGGAGGCGCTGCCGGCGCTGGACGCGCTGACGCATGCGGAACTGCTGGAGCTGGGGATCGTGGCGAAGGCGCTCGGGTACACCGGGTCGCCGGAAACCCTGGACTCGGCGGTGTCGCCCCGCGGGTACCGGCTGCTGGCTAAGGTCCCGCGGCTGCCCGGGGCCATCATCGAGCGGCTCGTGGAGCATTTCGGGGGGCTGCAGAAGCTGCTGGCGGCCAGCGTGGACGACCTGCAGACCGTGGACGGGGTCGGCGAGGCCCGGGCCCGGAGCGTGCGGGAGGGGCTCTCGCGGCTCGCGGAGTCGTCCATCCTGGAGCGCTACGTCTAGGCTCCGCCGCTGGATTCCTCTGCCTGCACGGCGTTGTCAGTCCTGCTTCAGGACGAAGGACGTGCGGGCCACCGGCAGGCCCGGGGAGCGGACCTCGACCACGTAGGTGTCGGGGGCCGGGGTGCCCGCCGGGGGCGACTGGCACTGGTCCGCCGCGCTGAGCCTGCGGTCCCACTCCAGCGACTGCTTGGCCTCGCCCTGCGCCGGGACCCGGAAGTACGCGTTGGCCGGGCCCGACGGGCAGTCGGCCGAGGACCAGACCTGCTTGGCGCCGGTCGTCTGGAAGATCGTCACGACGGCCTGCTTCGGGCCCAGTCCGACCTTGCAGGTGCTGCCGGTGATGTTGCGGACGATCAGTTCGAGGCGCGGCTTCTCGTTCGTCTCGTACTCGTTCTTCACGCTCTTGACCTCCCACTGCACCGCGCTCGCCGCGCAGGTGGGGAGGGGGGAGTCGGCCGGGAGGGCCGCGGAGGCGCCCGTGCCGCCGGAGGAGGAGCCCGAGCCCGCTCCGCCGCCCTGGTCGGGGTTCTTCGACGTGCCGCCGCCCGAGCCGGGGCCTGCGCCCGCGCCGGAGCCCGACTCCGCGCGTCCGCCCGGGGCCTGACTGATCGCCGGGCCGGATCCGGAGGGGCCCGGGGTGATCGTCCGTACCGGGCCGGAGCCGTTGCCGCCGCCCTTGCCGTTCGTACTCGTCCCGGCCCCGCCGGAACTGACGAACCATACGGCGAGCAGCGCGACGAGCGCGGCGACGGACGCCAGAACAGCCCTCCGCCGCCAGTAAATGGAGGAGGGAAGCGGCCCGACCGGATTGCGCAGAGATCCCACGTACCGAACCTTACGAGAACTCGCGCCGCGATCAGTGCCCCACATGCCGTGCATACGACGGGTTTTGGCGATGATCATCCCGGCGGGTGACTGCGGAGCGACAAGATCAGGCCAGGGTCTGACGTGACCCCGACCAGCAGTTGAGTACGGTCAGTCACCATGGACACCTCCGACCTCTACCGCGACATCACCGACTTCGCCCACGCCACGCCCCACTGGGTGCAGTCGGCCTTCGAGGTCTGGACCGAATACGGGCTACTGCTCTTCGGTCTGCTCTACATAGCCGTCTGGTGGCGTGCGCGCGGGCGCCGCGACCCCCGGGCCGTGGCGCGCGCGGTGCTCGCGCCGCTGGTGACCGCGCTCGCGTACGTCGCCTCCGAGGTGGTGAAGTCGACCATCAACGAGGAGCGGCCCTGCCGGGCGGTTGCCCGGGCGGCCGCCTCGCTGGTCCCGTGTCCGCCGCACGGGGACTGGTCCTTCCCCAGCAACCATTCCGCCATCGCGGGCGCCGCCGCCGTCGCGCTGGCCCTGGCCGTGCCGCGCCTGGCGGCGCTGACCCTGCCGATGGCGTTGCTCATGGCCTTCTCGCGGGTGTTCGTGGGCGCGCACTACCCGCACGACGTGGGGATGGGCCTGCTGCTCGGCGCCTCGCTGGGCGCGCTGGCCGTGGCCCTGCTCACCGGCCCGACGACCCGGGTGATCGCCGCCGTACAGGGGAGCGGGATCCGCGCGGCCGTCTGGTTCACCGGTCCGGGCCCCGCGCGCCACCCGTAGAACGTGCCAGGATGCCTCTGACATGACTGCATCCGCCGAATCCACCGCGTCCGCGTCCCCCCTGCACGAGCCCGTCATCGCATGGTTCGACGAACACGCCCGCGACCTGCCCTGGCGCCGCCCCGAGGCCGGCCCCTGGGGGGTCATGGTCAGCGAGTTCATGCTCCAGCAGACCCCCGTCAGCCGGGTGCTGCCGGTGTACGAGCAGTGGCTCGCCCGCTGGCCCCGGCCCGCCGACCTGGCCGCCGAGGCACCGGGGGAGGCCGTACGGGCCTGGGGGCGGCTCGGCTACCCCCGGCGGGCCCTGCGCCTGCACGGCGCGGCCTCGGCGATAACGGAACGCCACGGCGGCGACGTGCCGCGCGACCACGCGCAGCTGCTCGCGCTGCCCGGGATCGGCGAGTACACGGCCGCCGCGGTGGCCTCCTTCGCGTACGGGCAGCGGCACGCGGTCCTCGACACCAACGTGCGCCGGGTCTTCGCCCGTACCTCGACCGGCATCGAGTACCCGCCGAACGCGACCACCGCCGCCGAGCGGCGCCTGGCCCGGGCCCTGCTGCCCGAGGACGAGCCCACGGCGGCCCGCTGGGCGGCGGCCTCGATGGAGCTGGGCGCGCTGGTCTGCACGGCCAAGAGCCCCGACTGCGTCCGCTGCCCGGTGGCCGGGCTGTGCGCCTGGCGGCTGGCCGGGAAGCCCGCGCACGACGGGCCGCCGCGGCGCGGGCAGACGTACGCCGGAACCGACCGGCAGGTGCGCGGCCGGCTGCTGGCCGTCCTGCGCGAGGCGCCGGGGCCGGTGGCCCAGGCGCAGCTCGACGCCGTGTGGAACGAGCCGGTGCAGCGGGCCAGGGCCCTGGACGGCCTGGTCTCCGACGGCCTGGTCGAGCCGCTCGCCCGCGGGATGTACCGCCTGCCGCAGAGCTAGCTAGACCACGGATTCCGGGGGTCCGGCCCCCGGAATCCGCAGGTGGGCCGGGCGGGCCCGGGGACGGCCCGAAGTTGACGGGAGCATTCCGTTTCGGCTCGGGAAACCCCATCTCACGGGCACTGTTACACAACCTACGGGTGTCCGTGCGCCCACCGCAGGCTGACCCGCACAGTGCCGTGACAACCCCTCCGTACCTTCGGATCCGTAAGACAGCGGGTCACGGGGACGGCAGCGGAGGCGATCTAGATGGCGCACGGAGATGTACTCGAGTTCGAGGAGTACGTACGCACGCGGCAGGACGCCCTCCTGCGCAGCGCCCGGCGCCTGGTCCCGGACCCCACGGACGCCCAGGACCTCCTCCAGACCGCCCTCGTCCGCACCTACGGGCGCTGGGAGGGCATCGCCGACAAGTCCCTGGCCGACGCCTACCTGCGCCGCGTCATGATCAACACGCGGACCGAGTGGTGGCGGGCCCGCAAGCTCGACGAGGTCCCCACCGAACAGCTCCCGGACGCCTCCGTCGAGGACGGCTCCGACCAGCGCGCCGACCGCGCCCTGCTCATGGACATCCTCAAGGTGCTCGCGCCCAAGCAGCGCAGTGTCGTGGTGCTGCGACACTGGGAGCAGATGAGCACCGAGGAGACGGCCGCGGCGCTCGGAATGTCGGCGGGAACCGTGAAGAGCACACTGCACCGCGCACTGGCCCGGCTCCGCCAGGAGCTGGAGAGCCGGGACCTGGACATGCGTGCGCTCGAACGCGGTGACCACACCATGCGTCACGAGGGGCGGGAGCGGTGCGCGGCCTGAAGGGCCAAAGCCTGAGCGGTAGAAGCTCGCTGGTGCTGACGTCGGCGGGGACGGTCGTCCTCGTCGGCACAGTGCTGTTCGCGGCCGGCTGTTCCACCGGCGGAACCGGCCTGCGCGACGGCGGCCCCGCCCGCACGGAGTCGGTGACGCGCAACAACCAGCCGACCACCGCACCCAGCGGGCCGGTGGCCCCGGGCCACTCCCCCGCCGCGGGGACGGCCAACCCCCTCAAGAAGGTCGACCCGGTGGCCCTGCTGAAGGCGGACCCCAAGGTCAGCGCCGAGATCAAGCGGGACCTCAAGCCCTGCACGGGCAAGGAGTACCCGGTCGACGTGAGCTACGGGAAGATCACCGGGAGCTCCGTCGTCGACATCGTCGTCAACGTCCTGTCCTGCGCCGACGCCCTGGGCAGGGGCTCGTACGTGTACCGGTCGGACGGCGGGACGTACGAGAATGTCTTCGCCGACGAGCAGCCGCCCGTCTACGCCGAGATCGACCGGGGCGACCTGGTGGTCAGCAAGCCCGTCTACGGCAAGAGCGACGCGGCCGCCTACCCCTCCGGCGAGGACGTGATCACGTACCGCTGGAACGGGGAGAAGTTCGCCGAGCAGGACCGGGTGCACTCGGAGTACAGCAACGTCGGCGACGGCGCGGGCCAGCCGGCTCCGGCCGTCAGCCAGAAGAACTGACCGCACAAGCAGACGGAACGACGGAGTGAGGCTGGGCATGGCCGAGACCCACGTGCTGTTCGTGGAGGACGACGACGTCATCCGCGAGGCCACGACCCTGGCGCTGGAACGCGACGGGTTCATGGTCACCGCCATGCCCGACGGCCTGTCCGGGCTGGAGTCCTTCCGGGCGAACCGGCCGGACATCGCACTGCTGGACGTGATGGTGCCCGGCATGGACGGGGTGAGCCTGTGCCGGCGCATCCGCGACGAGTCCACCGTCCCCGTCATCATGCTGTCGGCGCGCGCCGACTCCATCGACGTGGTCCTGGGCCTGGAGGCGGGCGCCGACGACTACGTCACCAAGCCCTTCGACGGCTCGGTCCTCGTCGCCCGCATCCGCGCCGTGCTGCGCCGCTTCGGGCACGCGGGCGGCACGCAGAACGGCGGCAACGGGTCGTCCGACGGGGACGGCTCCGACGAGCGCGGGGTGCTGTCCTTCGGCGACCTGGAGGTCGACACCGAGGGCATGGAGGTCCGCCGGGCCGGCTCCCCCGTGGCCCTGACCCCGACCGAGATGCGGCTGCTGCTGGAGTTCTCCTCCGCACCCGGCACCGTCCTGTCCCGCGACCGGCTCCTGGAGCGGGTGTGGGACTACGACTGGGGCGGCGACACCCGCGTCGTGGACGTCCACGTCCAGCGGCTGCGCACCAAGATCGGTCAGGACCGGATCGAGACGGTCCGCGGCTTCGGATACAAACTCAAGGCATGAGAACCACAGCATGAGGCGTTTCACCCTGCGCACGGGGATCCGCTGGAAGATCACGCTCGCCATCGCCGCCGTCGGCGCCCTCACCGCGCTCGCCCTGAGCCTGGTGGTGCACAGCGCCGCCCGCGTGTCGATGCTGGAGAGCGCCCGCGACTCGGAGCTGGAGCGGGTCCAGTACATCGCCCGCACCCCCGACGCCGGCCGCAAGCCCATCTGGGGCGCCAAGGTCAACGACCCCGAGCTCCCCGCGGAGCTGCGCGAGAAGGCCCGCTCGGGGCGGCGCGGCACCTACATCCAGGAGACCCCCAAGCGGGCCCCCGAGGTGTGGGCGGCCGTACCGCTCGGCAACGGACAGGTGCTCTCCATGCACCACCAGTTCCGCGAGAGCGCCAACATGGTGCGCGACCTGGACCGGGCCCTCGTCGTCGGCTCCCTCGCCGTCGTGATCGGCGGCTCGGCGCTCGGCGTCCTCATCGGCGGGCAGATCTCGCGTCGGCTGCGCAAGGCGGCGGCCGCCGCCCAGCGGGTGGCGCACGGGGATCCGGAGGTCCGCGTACGGGACGCCGTGGGCGGTGTCGTGCGCGACGAGACCGACGACCTCGCACGGGCGGTGGACGCGATGGCCGACGCCCTCCAGCAGCGGCTGGAGGCCGAGCGGCGGGTCACCGCCGACATCGCGCACGAGCTGCGGACCCCGGTGACGGGCCTGCTCACCGCCGCGGAACTGCTGCCCCCGGGCCGGCCGACGGAGCTGGTGCGCGACCGCGCGCAGGCGATGCGGGCCCTGGTCGAGGACGTCCTGGAGGTGGCCCGGCTGGACGGCGCGTCCGAGCGGGCCGAGCTCCAGGACGTGGCGCTGGGCGAGTTCGTGACCCGGCGGGTCACCGCGCTGATGCCGGAGGCCACGGTACGGGTCGTCGCGGACGAGATCGTCAGCACCGACCCGCGCCGGCTGGAGCGGATCCTCGGCAACCTCCTCGCCAACGCCGCGCGGTACGGGCAGCCGCCGATCCAGGTCGACATCGAGGGCCGGGTCGTGCGGGTACGGGACCACGGGCCGGGCTTCCCCGAGGCACTGCTGCGTGAGGGCCCGAGCCGCTTCCGGACCGGGTCCACGGACCGGGCGGGCGTCGGGCACGGGCTGGGGCTGACCATCGCGGAGGGCCAGGCCCGCGTCCTGGGCGCCCGGCTGACGTTCCGCAACGTGGCGGCTCCGGGCGGTGCGGAGAACGAGGGCGCGGCGGCGGGCGCGGTGGCGGTCCTGTGGCTCCCGGAACACGCCCCGACGGCGACGGGCAGCTTCCCGATCATCCAGCTCCCGGGCTGACCCCTGTTCCTCACGGGGCCGGGCGTGCGCGGGGGCGGAGGCAGCCGGTAGCGGGGTCCGGCCTCCCGGTTCGCGGTGATGTTCTAGCATCCGTGCCATGACCGACGGTACGGATCGCCCGAACAGCCCGCAGCCCGGCCCCGCCTCCGGCGGATACGGCTATCCACAGCCGGGGCAGTCCAACCCCTACCATCCGCAGCCCTCGCCGGGGCAGCCCGGGCAGGGCTTCGGGCCCCCGCCCGTGGCGGACGAAGCGTTCCCGCCTCCGATACCCGAGACCTTCAGCGCCCCCTCGACGCCGGACTGGCAGGCGATGGCCGACGCCTCGGAGGCTCAGCGCAAGAAGCGCCGGCTGCTGGCCATCGGCGGCGGGGCGCTCGCGGTGGTCCTGCTGGCGGGCGGGGCGACGTTCTTCCTCACGCGCGGCGGTGACGCGCCGGACGACAAGCCGACCGCCTCCTCCTCGGGCTCACCCAGCCCCTCGGGTGCGGCGAAGTCCCCGACCAGGAACCCCGACGACGACTACCCGACCCTCCCCGGCGAGCCGAACGTCCTGCGCGACTACAACGGCAAGACGGGCATCGCCCTGGGCCCGGGCGCCTCTCTGGGCGAGCTGTCCATGCGCACCGAGGTCCGCTTCAAGGGGGCACCGGACTCGTACGCGCAGGGCGCCGAGGCGGCCGTGGACGTCGGGAAGAACTTCAGCGTCTCCACCCGCGCCTACAACACGACCGAGGGCGGCTCGCACATGGCCATCAGCCAGGGCGACGGGGACTCGTACTCCTTCGAGCTGGGCTTCGAGGTCGTGAACGGCAAGAAGGCCTGGGTGTTCCGGGTCCAGACCGGCGACAAGGGCCAGGCGGCGACGGCCCAGCAGATCGTCGCGGACAACGTGGACACCACCAAGAAGTGGGCGCTGCTGACGGGCACCTACGACGCGGAGAAGAAGACCATCGCGCTGTGGGTGGACGACAAGCAGGCCGGTCAGGCGCAGGTCTCGGGGATCTGGGCGGGCCCCGGGCCGCTCCAGCTGGGCCGGGCCCGCCACCACGGGATCTGGAGCGCCCCCTGGGAGGGGGCGCTGGACCACATCCGGGTCTTCGACCAGGTGCTGGGCCAGGAGCAGCTCTCACTCCTGAAGAACAACAAACTCGTCAAGATCAAGCCGACGCACGCCTGGCTGGTCTGAGCCGGGAGGGTCAGACGGTGATGCCGACGTTGCGCAGGAAGACGACCGGGTTGATCGCGGAGCCGTAGTTCGGCGTGGTCCGGATCTCGAAGTGCAGGTGCGGACCGCTGGAGTTGCCGGTGTTGCCGGACAGGGCGATCTGCTGGTCGACGGAGACCTTCTGGCCGATCCGGACCTGGATCTTCGACAGGTGCGCGTACTGGGAGTACGTGTTGTTCGCGTGCTTGATCACGATGGCGTTGCCGTAGGCCGGGCCGTCGCCGCCGCCGTTGGGGCCGGCCTTGACGACGGTACCGGCGGAGGCGGCGTGCACGGCGGTGCCGACGGGGACGGCGAAGTCCTGGCCGGAGTGCTTGTGGGACCACATGGTGCCGCCCTTGCCGAAGGTCGCGGAGAGCGTGTAGCCCTTGACGGGCTTGTCCCACAGGCCGGTCTTCACGGCGGTCTGCGCGGCGGGGGCGGCCAGGGTGCCGGGGGCCTCGGCGGCGAAGGCGGCGGTCGTCCCGGCCCCGAGGGCCAGCGCCGCACCGAGGGCGGTGGCGACGACGGCGGTGCGGGTACGACGGGTGCTGACGCGCTTCGCGGACATGCGGGACCTCCGGGGCCGGGGACAGGAGTCGGGCAAGAAAGATCCCGGCGCTGCGGCGGGTGCCGCGACTGCCGGGCTTGCCCCACCTTGGTAACCCGTGCCCCCGGACTTCCCCAAACACCCGATTTACTACCCGGGCTCGTAGGCGAATATCTCACCCCGCCCGGGTTGACGCCCCCCGTGCAGCCTCAATGCCAGGACAATCCGGACACCACACCCTACGGAGCCGCCTAGTAGGTCCGTTTTGTGCTGTGCGGCTTGTCACCGCCCCACACGCCGAAAGGGGCGGCCCCGGGACCAGAAGTCCCGGGGCCGCCCCTCGTGTACCGCCTGCCGCTTACGCGCCCTTCGACAGGTCCGGGCCGGAGCCCGTGGCCTCGATCGGGGGGAGGTCCGGCAGGGCCGACTTCTCCTCGCCGCGGAAGGTGAACTTGGCTTCGTCGCCCTCACCCTCCACGCCGACGACCACGATGTGACCGGGGCGCAGCTCGCCGAAGAGGATCTTCTCCGACAGCAGGTCCTCGATCTCGCGCTGGATGGTCCGGCGCAGCGGGCGGGCACCCATGATCGGGTCGTAGCCGCGCTTGGCCAGGAGCAGCTTCGCGTCACCGCTGAGCTCGATGCCCATGTCGCGGTCCTTGAGGCGCTCGTCCACCTTGGCGATCATCAGGTCGACGATCTGGATGATGTCTTCCTGGCTGAGCTGGTGGAAGACGACCGTGTCGTCGACGCGGTTGAGGAACTCGGGCCGGAAGTGCTGCTTGAGCTCTTCGTTGACCTTCGCCTTCATCCGGTCGTAACCGGTCTTGACGTCGCCCTGGGCGGCGAAGCCCAGGTTGAAGCCCTTGGAGATGTCCCGCGTACCCAGGTTGGTCGTCATGATGATGACCGTGTTCTTGAAGTCCACGACCCGGCCCTGGGAGTCGGTCAGGCGGCCGTCCTCCAGGATCTGGAGCAGGGAATTGAAGATATCCGGGTGCGCCTTCTCCACCTCGTCGAAGAGGACGACGGAGAACGGCTTCCGGCGGACCTTCTCGGTCAGCTGGCCGCCCTCTTCGTAGCCCACGTAGCCGGGGGGCGAACCGAAGAGACGCGAAACCGTGTGCTTCTCGCTGAACTCCGACATGTCGAGGGAGATCAGCGCGTCCTCGTCGCCGAAGAGGAATTCGGCGAGGGTCTTCGACAGCTCGGTCTTACCGACACCGGACGGGCCGGCGAAGATGAACGAGCCACCGGGGCGCTTCGGGTCCTTCAGGCCGGCCCGCGTACGGCGGATCGCCTGCGAAAGGGCCTTGATGGCGTCCTTCTGGCCGATGACGCGCTTGTGGAGCTCGTCCTCCATGCGCAGCAGGCGCGAGGACTCCTCCTCGGTCAGCTTGAAGACGGGAATGCCGGTCGCGGTCGCGAGGACCTCGGCGATGAGCTCGCCGTCGACCTCGGCGACGACGTCCATGTCGCCGGCCTTCCATTCCTTCTCGCGCTTGGACTTCGCGGCGAGCAGCTGCTTCTCCGAATCACGGAGCGAAGCCGCCTTCTCGAAGTCCTGGGAGTCGATGGCCGACTCCTTGTCGCGGCGCACGGCCGCGATCTTCTCGTCGAACTCGCGGAGGTCCGGCGGCGCGGTCATCCGGCGGATGCGCATCCGGGAGCCGGCCTCGTCGATCAGGTCGATCGCCTTGTCCGGCAGGAAGCGGTCCGAGATGTACCGGTCGGCCAGCGTCGCGGCCTGTACGAGGGCCTCGTCCGTGATCGAGACGCGGTGGTGGGCCTCGTACCGGTCACGGAGACCCTTGAGGATCTCGATGGTGTGCGGCAGCGACGGCTCCGCGACTTGGATGGGCTGGAAGCGGCGCTCCAGCGCGGCGTCCTTCTCCAGGTGCTTGCGGTACTCGTCGAGCGTGGTGGCACCGATGGTCTGGAGCTCACCGCGGGCCAGCATGGGCTTCAGGATCGAAGCGGCGTCGATCGCGCCCTCCGCGGCACCCGCACCGACCAGCGTGTGGAGCTCGTCGATGAACAGGATGATGTCGCCGCGGGTGCGGATCTCCTTGAGGACCTTCTTCAGGCGCTCCTCGAAGTCACCGCGGTAGCGGGAACCGGCGACCAGCGCACCCAGGTCCAGGGTGTACAGGTGCTTGTCCTTGAGGGTCTCGGGCACCTCGCCCTTGACGATGGCCTGGGCCAGCCCCTCGACGACGGCGGTCTTGCCGACGCCGGGCTCGCCGATGAGGACCGGGTTGTTCTTGGTCCGGCGGGACAGCACCTGCATGACCCGCTCGATCTCCTTCTCGCGCCCGATGACCGGGTCGAGCTTGGATTCACGGGCAGCCTGGGTGAGGTTGCGGCCGAACTGGTCGAGGACCAGCGAGGTCGAGGGGGTGCCCTCGGCCGGGCCGCCTGCGGTGGCCGACTCCTTGCCGCCCCCGGTGTAGCCGGAGAGCAGCTGGATGACCTGCTGCCGGACCCTGTTCAGATCGGCGCCCAGCTTCACGAGGACCTGGGCGGCGACGCCCTCGCCCTCGCGGATCAGGCCGAGCAGGATGTGCTCGGTGCCGATGTAGTTGTGGCCGAGCTGGAGGGCCTCTCGGAGCGAGAGCTCCAGGACCTTCTTCGCCCGCGGCGTGAAGGGGATGTGCCCGGACGGGGCCTGCTGGCCCTGACCGATGATCTCCTCAACCTGCTGGCGAACAGCCTCGAGCGAAATCCCGAGGCTCTCCAGGGCCTTAGCGGCGACACCCTCACCCTCGTGGATCAAGCCCAGGAGGATGTGCTCGGTGCCGATGTAGTTGTGGTTGAGCATCCGGGCTTCTTCCTGAGCCAGGACGACAACCCGCCGCGCGCGGTCGGTGAACCTCTCGAACATCGTTTATCGCTCCTCAGAGCGGTCGGGCAGTTCGGGGTCGGTCCCCGCCCTGTCCTTCCGCATGCTAGTCCCGCGGGACGGGACAGCTCATTCCAACTGCCGACACCCGTCCACGGCTCACCCCCACGTCGGTGAGGAAAACCGGCTGTAAGAGCCGACTACTGCTCCAACCCGATGGTGCGAGACGATGTTCCCGCAGGCCAGGCAGATACCCGTCACACGAGTACGCCGATGGCGAACGGAAGCCGCTCAAATCAGCGTGTCGCCCCGATCCACTAGGAATGTCTTACCCGTAAGGACTGACACTCCATGCCGGTCAGCACGGTTCCCTCCGCTACGGGCGAACACGCTTGTGTCCCGAATGTGGGACTCCGCTCCGCGGATGTTTACGTTGCGCATTGATTCGGCTGCACTGCGTAACCCGGCGGCGGCGGACGGAGTTCACCCGTTCATGGCTGTCGTCAACACCGTGAACGCCGTTCCCCCGCACCGCGTCACCTCCGGGCCGGACACCCGCACCTGGTACGAGCGGGTGCTCGGATGGACCGTGGCGGCCGGGCCGCCCGTGCGGCTGGTCACCGGGATCCGGTTCGACGTGCTGGAGCTCCCCGCGGACGCCGGGGCCGGGCTGCTGCGCCGCCCCGGCCTGGTCACCGGTCCGGTGGCGCTGGCTGGGCGCCGGATGGGCCTCCTCGTCGCCCCGGGGGCCGCCGAGGAGCTGGAGGGCCTGCTCGTCTGGCTGGAGTGGGGCGGGGTGGAGCTGGACCTCGCCGCCCTGGGGGCGGGGGGCGGGATCACCGCCCCCGTGCCGCCCGGCCGCGTGCCGGAAGGGAGCCCTCAGGGGGCCGCCGTCTGGCTGCGACCCCCCGAGCCGGGGTGCGAGGCCTCGCTGCCGGCCCTGCCCGGTCCGGGGCGGAGCCGCGGGCCCGGGGGGTCCGGCGGGCCCGATCTCGTACGCCTGGTGGCCGCAGCGGCGACGGAATGCCACCGCGCCCGCCTGTGGCGGCGTACGGATCAGCCCTTGGCGTTCTCGTAGGCCTCGCGGATCTCGGCCGGGACGCGGCCACGGTCGTTGACGCTGAGGCCCTGGGCCTTGGCCCACGCGCGGATCTCGGCGGTGTCGGGGCTGCCGGAGGAAGCCGCGGCGCGGCCCTTGGCGCGGCCGGCCGAGGCGCGCCCGCCGGTGCGGCGGCCGCCCTTCGTGTACGGGTCGAGCAGCCCGCGGAGCTTTTCAGCGTTGGCGGTGGTGAGGTCGATCTCGTAGGTCTTGCCATCCAGAGCGAACGTCACGGTCTCGTCCGCCTCGCCACCGTCGAGGTCGTCGACAAGAAGGACCTGAACCTTCTGTGCCACCGGATTTCCTTTCATCGAAAATGCAGTACGCGGAAAGGAAACCGCTTTTGCCTGGAAAACACAAACCCCCGGCGAGAGGTTCAGGAGCGCAACAAGGCGGGAAACGTACGCGATTCGGACATAGGCCACGGGCGCCTGCGGCCGGGAATAGCCCCCGCGCACGATCAGAGGTGCAGCAGCATCCGGCTGTTGCCCAAGGTGTTCGGCTTCACTCGTTCGAGACCGAGGAACTCGGCGACTCCCTCGTCATAGGAACGCAGGAGCTCCATGTAGACATCGGTCTGCACCGGGGTCTCGCCGATCTCGACGAACCCGTGCTTCGCGAAGAAGTCGACTTCGAAGGTCAGGCAGAATACCCGGCTCACGCCGACCCGGCGGGCCGTCTCCAACAACTTGGCGAGCACCTGGTGACCGACTCCGGCACCCTTCAGGTCGCGGTCGACCGCGAGCGTGCGCACTTCGGCGAGGTCTTCCCACATGACGTGGAGAGCTCCGCAGCCCACCACCTGGCCGTCGGAGTCGCGTTCCGCGACCCAGAACTCCTGGATGCCCTCGTAAAGGGCGACCGGGGCTTTGTCGAGGAGGATCCGCTGCTGCACGTACTGGTCCAGCAGGCGGCGCAGCGCCGGAACATCCCCGGTGCGCGCACGGCGGATGGTCACTGTTTTCGCGTCTGTGGTGGAAAGCTCTCCCATAGGCCGGACGCTATCGCCCCGGCCCGCTCCGGCGTGCGCCGGAGCCCCCTTCCTCTCCGGGTTCGCCCCCGGTTCCGCCGGGGCCGGCGGCGGGGGGCGCGGCCTCGGAGGCTTCGGCGGGGGGCGGGGGCTCGGGTTCGTCGTGCTGGACGATCCGTACGGCGTCGCGGAGGGCCTCGCGCTGTTCCGGGGACATCATGCCGAAGAAGGCGACGAGGGCGGCCGCGGGGTTGTCGCTGGTCGACCAGGCTTCGTTCATCAGTGCGGCCGAGTAGGCGGCGCGGGTGGAGACCGCCGTATATCGATAGGCGCGGCCTTCGGCTTCCCGGCGGACCCAGCCCTTCTGATGGAGATTGTCCATAACGGTCATGACCGTGGTGTACGCGATGGACCGTTCCTGCTGGAGGTCTTCGAGGACTTCCCGAACGGTGACCGGGCGGTTCCACTGCCACACCCGCGTCATGACTGCGTCTTCGAGTTCTCCCAAGGGGCGAGGCACAGCAGCACGATAGTGCGGAATGGGCTGAATTGCCCGACTATTCGTTGTGCAACGCGCGGCCAATACCCGGGCGGCGGCGCTACTTCTGCTGCTGGGCCGCTTCGGCGCGGCCGAGCGCGGCGTCGACGGCCGCGTCTTCCTTGGCCTTGTTGGCGCCGCCCTGGCTCTTCACGATCGTCCTCACGAGGAAGATGAAGAACGTGGCCATCACGATGGGGGGCACGAGCGCGGAAACGTAGTCCATGCCCCCCAGCGTAGCTATACCGCCGCGCGGCCGGCCGCCGGGGGCGGGGCGGGCTTGCGGCGCGGCGGGAAGACCTCGCCCGGGGTGGGCACGGGCCGTCCGGGGCGCGGGGGCTCCTTCGGGGAGGGCTCGGGGCGGGGCCGCTCCGGGCGCGGCTCCTCGGGGCCGGGGGCCGTCCCACGCGGCTCCTCGCGGCCGCCGGCGAGGGCCAGCAGGCGGGTGCGGGGCGCGGGGGCGACGGCGGCGAGGCGGCGGCGCACGGAGCGCTCCGCGACGCCCTGGGCCCGTTCCAGCACGGCGGCGGCGACCGCGTTGGCCCGCAGGGCGCGCAGGGCGGCGAGGTCGTCGGGGTCGGGCTCGTACCCGGCGGCGAGGGCGTCCTGGAGCAGTTCCAGGTAGCCGGACAGGCTCCCGGGGAGGGCGCCCCGGTAGCGGACGAGGTCGTCGAGCAGGAAGGCTCTGAGCCGGCCCGCCTCCTGGACCGCGTCGTCCACCGACGCCGCGAGGCGCAGGCAGTCCTGGACCTCGGCGGCCGTCAGGGGGGCCGTGGAGGACTGGAGGGCGTGGGCGAGGCTACGCCTGAGCACGTGCAGCTCGGCGGCGCTGAAGGCCATGCCGCCGCGGGATCCGTAGGGCGTGGGCATGGGGCGAAGATACGCGCTAATCGGACAAAATCCCCTGATGGTGGGGATGTCCGGCGCGGCGCAGGGCGCGCCGCGGGCCCCGCCGGAGTCAGCCGCTCTCCTTGACGGCCTCGACGAAGTCGGCCCAGGCGGCGTGGGTGGTGGCCATGACGAGGTGCGCGGGGTCGGCCCGGTCGGCCACCCGTACGAGGGTGCCGGGGGCGGCGGCCACGTAGACGCAGGCCTCTCCTTCGCCGCAGTACGACGATTTGCGCCACTCGGTCCTGGCGTTCGCGGTCATGGTGTCTCCTCCGCTGTGGACGAGGCCACGGTGCCTCTCCAGCGGGACGCTACCTCTGCCGGAGTCGCACTCCGGCCACTTTCGGTAAAAAACACAGCCGGAAAATGTCACTCGGCCGTCATGGGGCCGTCACTCGACCGGGAAGGCGTAGGCGATCTCGTAGCGGGAGTCGGGCACGACGAGGTCCGCGGTCTCCACCGGGCGGCCGTCGGAGTCGATGTAGGTCCGCTCGATCCGGGTGATCATCGAACCGAGACTGATCCCCAGCAGGTTGGCCTGGTCCTGGTTGGCGCGGGCGGGGCGCGGGACCTCCACCACCGAGGTGACGGTGATGCCGATGGAGCGCATCCGCGCCACGACGCCGGCGCCGCGCAGCTCCCCGGCCTCCGGGAGCACGATCGGGGTGCCGGAGGTGATGGCGAGGGGCTCCCAGGACTCGGAGAGCTCGGCGGGGCTGCCGTCGGCCATGAACTCGTAGCGGGTCAGCACGCAGGGGGCACCGGGTTCGATCGCCAGCCGGGCGGCGATCCGCTCGGGGGCGGGGACCTGCGGGTGGGTCTTGGAGTCCCAGGAGGCGGCGATGCCGTGCGCGGCGGCCTCGGAGCGGAAGGTGTTGCCGGCCCCGGGGACCCGGCGGCGGGTGCGGAGCATCCGCATGCGGCGACGCGGGGTGCGCACGTAGGTACCGGAGCCGGCGCGGCCCTCCAGGAAGCCCTCGATGATCAGCTGTTCCATCGCCCGCTGGGTGACGCCCTGGCCGACCTCGTACTCCTCGGCGAAGCGGGCGCGGGAGGGGAGCCGGTCCCCGATCTTCCACTCGCCCGCCTCGATGCGGGTCCGGAGGGATGCCACCACCTTCAAGTACGGTGATTCACGGGGCATTTCGGACCGTCCTCTACCGTCTCGTCCGTGCCGCTCGGGAGCGCGTGCGTCCGACGCCGCCAAGCTAACCGATCAGCTTGAAGCTGAGCACTCGGGATGACGGTGGGTACGGCCGGCGGGGCGGGAACCCTGCGGTGACGGCCCGGACGGCGCTCCGCCCGCCGCGCCCCGGGCGGGGCGGGCGGGCGGAGTGCCGTGCGCTCAGTCGAAGTTGGGCGCGTTGCGCTCGTACACCAGCCGCAGGCCGATCAGGGTCAGCCACGGCTCGTGCTCGTCGATCACCGAGGTCTCCCCGAGGACGATCGGGGCCAGCCCGCCGGTGGCGATGACGCGGACGTCGTCCGGGTCGCCGTCGGGGCCCACCAGGTCCCGGGCCATGCGGTGGACGATCCCGTCGACCTGGCCCGCGAACCCGTAGACCACGCCCGACTGCATGGCCTCGACCGTGGACTTGCCGATCACGTTGCGCGGCCGGGCCAGCTCGATCTTGCGGAGCTGGGCGCCGCGCATCCCGAGGGCCTCCATCGAGATCTCGATGCCCGGGGAGATCACCCCGCCCACGTACTCGCCGCGCGCGGAGATCGCGTCGAAGGTGGTCGCCGTCCCCATGTCGACGACGATCGCCGGACCGCCGTACAGCTCGACGGCCGCGACCGCGTTGACGATGCGGTCGGCGCCGACCTCCTTCGGGTTGTCCATCAGGATCGGCACACCCGTCTTGACGCCGGGCTCCACCAGCACCGCCGGCACGTCGCCGTAGTAGCGGCGGGTGACCTCGCGCAGCTCGTGCAGGACCGACGGGACCGTCGCGCAGATCGCGATGCCGTGGATGCCGTCGCCCAGCTCGCTGCCGAGCATCGGGTGCATCCCCATCAGGCCCTGGAGCAGGACGGCCATCTCATCGGCCGTGCGGCGCGGGTCGGTGGAGACCCGCCAGTGCTCGACGATCTCCTCGCCGTCGAACAGGCCCATGACGGTGTGGGTGTTGCCCACGTCGATGGTGAGCAGCACGGACTACACCGCCTCGCGCAGGTCGAGGCCGATGTCCAGGATCGGCGAGGAGTGCGTGAGCGCGCCCACCGCCAGGAAGTCCACGCCGGTCTCGGCGTAGGCGCGGGCGGTCTCCAGGGTGAGGCGGCCCGAGGACTCCAGGACGGCGCGGCCGGCCACGATCGTGACGGCCTCCTCGGTCTCCGGGACGGTGAAGTTGTCCAGCAGGATCAGGTCGGCGCCCGCGTCCACGACCTCGCGGACCTGGTGCATCGTGTCGACCTCGACCTCGACCGGGACGTCCGGGAAGGCCTCGCGGACGGCCTTGAAGGCCTGGGCGACGCCGCCGGCCGCGACCACGTGGTTGTCCTTGACCAGCGCCGCGTCCGACAGGGACATGCGGTGGTTGACGCCGCCGCCGCAGCGGACCGCGTACTTCTCCAGGGAGCGCAGGCCCGGGGTGGTCTTGCGGGTGTCGCGGACCTTGGCCTTCGTGCCCTCCAGGACGTCCGCCCAGCGGCGGGTGGCGGTCGCGATTCCGGAGAGGCGGCACAGGATGTTCAGGGCGCTGCGCTCGGCCGTCAGCAGGTCGCGGGTGCGGGAGCGGACCGACAGCAGCAGCTGCCCGGCCTCGACGCGGTCGCCGTCCTCGGCGTGCCGCTCGACCTCGAAGGCCTCCGTGCACACCACGGAGAACACCGCCTCGGCGATGCGCAGACCGGCCACGACTCCGGCCTCGCGGGCCACGAAGTCGGCGATGGCCTCGGCCTCTTCGGGGACGGTGGCGACGGTGGTGACGTCGACCCCGCCGTCCAGGTCCTCGGACAGCGCCATGTGCGCGATGTCCTCGACCTCGATCGGGTCGAGGCCCGCGTCCACGAGCAGCTGGGCCAGCGCGGGGTCGAGGC
This sequence comes from Streptomyces sp. NPDC001373, assembly GCF_042895815.1. NCBI lineage: Bacteria > Bacillati > Actinomycetota > Actinomycetes > Kitasatosporales > Streptomycetaceae > Streptomyces > Streptomyces sp. NPDC001373. The sequence goes on along the minus strand of NZ_JBIAWQ010000002.1, from coordinate 578,574 downwards.
CGCTCTCCTCGCCCTCGGCGCAGCCGCAGTCGTCGCCGCAGCCGCCTTCGTTCTGCTCGATCAGGGGGAGTTCGGGGGTGCTCACGGTCAGTGCTCCTGGCTTGAGGGGTTGGGCGTGGGGAACGTCTACGGGCGGGGGGCGCCGGAGGAGGCGTCCGCGTCCACGGGCGGGAAGTCCGCCGAGTCGGTGGGGGTGACCACCAGGGCCCGCCGCTCCGTCGCCGAGAGCCGCACCACCAGGTGGCGGCGCCAGGCGTCGTCGTCCCGGCCGGGGTGGTCCTCGCGCCAGTGGCAGCCGCGGGTCTCGGCGCGCCGCTGGGCGGCGGCGACCAGGACGCGGGCCACGCACAGGAGGTTGGTCGCCTCCCAGGTGTCCACGCCCGGTTCGGCGGTCTTGCCGTGGGCCTCCAGCTCGCCCAGGGCCGTCGTGTACAGGGTCTCCAGCGCCTCGGCGGCCTCGCGCAGGGACTCCGCGGAGCGCACCACGCCCGCGCCCTGGGTCATGATCCGCTGGACCTCGTAGCGGGCCGTCGCGGGCTGGAGCGGGCCGGTCGCGGGCACGGGTATGCCCGGGCCGCTGCCCTCGGGGGCGCGGGAGGCGATGTCCTCGGCGATGCGCTCGGCGAAGACCAGGCCCTCCAGGAGGGAGTTGGAGGCCAGGCGGTTCGCGCCGTGCACGCCGGTGCAGGCGACCTCGCCGCAGGCGTACAGGCCCGGGACGGTGGTGCGGCCGTGCAGGTCGGTGCGGACGCCACCGGAGGCGTGGTGCGCGGCGGGAGCGACCGGGATGGGCTCGGTCACCGGGTCGATGCCGTGGGAGCGGCAGGCGGCGAGGATCGTGGGGAAGCGGTTCTCCCACATCTCGGCGCCGAAGTGCCGGCCGTCCAGGTACATGTGGAGCGTGCCCTGCTCCTGCATGCGGCGCGTGATGGCCTTGGCGACGATGTCGCGCGGGGCGAGCTCGGCGAGCTCGTGCTGGCCGAGCATGAAGCGGACCCCGTCGGCGTCGACGAGGTGGGCGCCCTCGCCCCGTACGGCCTCCGAGACCAGGGGCTGCTGGCCCTCGGCGTCCGGGCCCAGGAACAGGACGGTCGGGTGGAACTGGACGAACTCCAGGTCGGAGACCTCGGCGCCGGCGCGCAGCGCGAGGGCGACGCCGTCGCCGGTGGAGACGGACGGGTTGGTGGTCGCGGAGAAGACCTGGCCCATCCCGCCGGTCGCGAGGATCACGGCGGGCGCGTGGACGGCGCCGACGCCGTCGTGCTGGCCCTCGCCCATCACGTGCAGGGTGACGCCGGCGGTGCGGCCCTCGGCGTCCTGGAGCAGGTCCAGGACCAGCGCGTTCTCGACCGTCTCGATGCCGGCGGCGTGGACGGCCTCGACGAGCGCGCGGGAGATCTCGGCGCCGGTGGCGTCGCCGCCCGCGTGCACGATCCGGCGGCGGTGGTGGCCGCCCTCGCGGGTCAGCTCGATCTCGCCGGTCTCGGCGGAGGTGTCGAAGACGGCGCCGGCCGCGATGAGCCGGCGGACCGCGTCCGGGCCCTCGGTGACCAGGACCCGTACGGCGTTCTCGTCGCACAGGCCCGCGCCGGCGACCAGGGTGTCGTCCAGGTGCTGCTCGGGGGTGTCGCCCTCGCCGAGCGCGGCCGCGACGCCGCCCTGGGCCCAGCGGGTCGAGCCGTCGTCGAGTCGGGCCTTGGTGACCACGACCGTACGGCGGCCCGCGGCGGCGCAGCGCAACGCGGCGGTCAGGCCGGCGATGCCGGATCCGACGACCACGACGTCCGCGTCGACGGCCCAGCCGGGGGCGGGGGCGTGCAGCCGTATGCCGGTTCCGGTGCCTGCGGCGCCCGGCGTGCCTGGGTTGCCTGTGGTGCTCACGCGTGTGCTCCGAACTCCAATGGGATGTTGTCGATCAGCCGGGTCGTGCCGACCTTCGCCGCGACGGCCAGTACGGCCTGTCCGGTGAAGTCGGGGCCGACGTCGGTGAAGTCCTTCGGGTCCACCAGGGCCAGGTAGTCCAGGACCAGCGGCGGCTCGTGGCGGCCCGCCTCCTCCAGGACGTGCCGGGCCGCGGCCCGTACGGCGTCCGGCAGGCCGGCGGCGCCGGTGGCGGCCGCCGACACGGCGTGGGCGTCGGCGGAGGCGCGGATCTCGCCGAGCCGGGCCAGGGCGGTGGCGCGCTCGTCGCTGGCGGGCGCGGCCTCGGCGCGGGCGCGCAGCGCGGCCTGCGCCGCGAGCCGGTCGCGGCCGGCGAACAGGGCGTGGGAGAGGGCGAGGGCGGCGTGGCGCTCGGCCGGGGAGAGGTAGCGGTTGCGGGAGGACAGGGCGAGCCCGTCGTCCTCGCGGACGGTGGGGACGCCGACCACCTCGACGGGGAAGTTGAGGTCGGTCACCATACGCCGGATCAGGGCCAGTTGCTGGGCGTCCTTCTGGCCGAAGAGGGCCAGGTCGGGGCAGGTGAGGTGGAGCAGCTTGGCGACGACGGTGAGCATGCCGTCGAAGTGGCCGGGGCGGGTGGCGCCCTCCAGCCGGCCGCCCATCGGGCCGGCGGTGATCCGGACCTGCGGGTCGCCGCCCGGGTACACCTCGTCGACGGAGGGCGCGAACACGGCGTCAGCGCCCGCCTCTTCGGCGATCACCAGGTCGGCGTCGAGGGTGCGCGGGTAGCGGTCGAGGTCCTCGTTCGCCCCGAACTGGAGGGGGTTGACGAAGACGGTGACGACGACCTGCCCGTCGGGGCCGGCCTGTTCGCGTGCGGTGCGGACGAGGGTGGCGTGGCCCTCGTGCAGGGCGCCCATGGTCATCACGACGGCGCGGCGGCCGGTGCGCGGAAGCTTGTGGAGCTCTTCGGCGGTGTTCAGCAGCCGGAGCGGGCCGTTCATCGCTCCCCACCCTTCGGATCAGCGGTGTCGGCGGTGTCGGCGAGCACGCCGAGCAGGTCCTCGGCGAGCTCGGGCTTGAGCAGGCCGTGGGCGAGGGCCCGGTCGGCGGTGGTGCGGGCCATCGCGAGGTACCCGGCGACGGTGGCGGGGGCGTGCTTGCGCAGTTCGGAGACGTGCGCGGAGACGGTCCCGGCGTCGCCGCGGGCGACGGGGCCGGTGAGGGCGGCGTCGCCGGAGCGCAGGGCGTTGTCCAGGGCCGCGCCGAGGAGCGGGCCGAGCATCCGGTCGGGGTGCTCGACCCCGGCGGTGCGCAGCAGCTCCAGGGCCTGGGCGACCAGGGTGACCAGGTGGTTCGCGCCCAGGGCGAGGGCGGCGTGGTAGAGCGGGCGGCTCTCCTCCGCGATCCACTCGGGCTCGCCGCCCATCTCGATGACCAGGGCCTCGGCGGCGAGCCGCAGCTCGTCGGGGGCGGTCACGCCGAAGGAGCAGCCGGCCAGGCGCTGCACGTCGACCTCGGTGCCGGTGAAGGTCATCGCGGGGTGCAGGGCCAGCGGCAGGGCGCCCGCGCGGCGGGCGGGGTCCAGCACGGCGGTCCCGTACCGGCCGGAGGTGTGGACGAGGAGCTGCCCGGGGCGCACGGCGCCCGTCTCGGCGAGGCCCTCGACCAGGCCGGGCAGGGCGTCGTCGGGGACGGTGACCAGCACCAGCTCGGCCCGCTCCAGCACCTGCGCGGGGCTGACCAGCGGGACGTCGGGCAGCATCCGCTCGGCCCGGCGGCGGGAGGCGTCGGAGACGCCGGAGACGGCGACGGGGTGGTGCCCGGCCTGCCGGAGGGCGCGGGCCAGCGCGGGACCGACGCGGCCGGCGCCGACGACTCCGACGGAGAGCCGGGCAGGTCGGCCGGACGGATCCCGGGGCTCCGTCTGATGGGGTGCGTTCACGCGGGGAATGCCTTCCGTTCCAGTCCGCGGGGGGTACCGGACGATACGTCGCCATGCTAGGCCCTCGGACGGGGGTGGCGCCGGTCAGGCCCGGGGTGGCGGGGGGTGGCGGGGGGTGGTGCCGGGCGGGGCCGGGGCCGGGGCCGGGGCCGGGTGGCCACCGGTCAGGCCCGGGAGCCCGGGGTGGTCCCGGGCGGGCGCTCAGGGGGCCGGGGACGGTGCCGGGTGGGCCCGGGGAACCAGGGCGCTGCACGGCGGGCCCGGGGCGGTGCCCGGCGGGCGCTCAGGGGGCCGGGGTGGGCCCGGGGCGGCCGGACTCGCCCGGGGGCCCGGAAATCGTTCGGGGTCGGCCCGGGGGCCGGGGGATGATCGGGGCATGACTGGCGTGACGGATGAAGGCGTACGGGACGAAGGGGGCGTCGGGGGCATGGCGGACACTGCCGACGAGCTGGCGGAGCGGACGAAGCGGGTCGTCGCGGCGTGGCGGGGAGCCTCGCGGACGCTGACCCGCAGCCCCCGGGAGGCCACCGTCGGGGAGCTGCTGGCGGAGCTGGCAGACGCCCCGTACGACATGGACGCGCCCGGCGACCTGTACGGCGACGGGGTCGTCGCCGACCTGGAGCGGCGAGTCGCGGAGCTGCTGGGCACCGAGGAAGCGGCCTTCTTCCCCTCCGGGACGATGGCCCAGCAGATCGCCCTGCGCTGCTGGGCGGGCCGCACCGGGAACCGGGTGGTGGCCCTGCACCCGATGGGCCACCCCGAGCGGTGGGAGGACGGCGCGCTGTCGGCGGTGTCGGGGCTGCGCACCGTCCACCCCGTGCAGGAGCCGCGCCAGCCGACGCCGGAGGAGGTCCGGGACCACCCCGAGCCCTTCGGCACACTGATGCTGGAGCTGCCGCTGCGCGACGCGGGCTTCCTGCTGCCCTCGTGGGAGGAGCTGACGGGGCTCGTGGACGCCGCCCGGGAGCGGGACGCGGTGGTCCACTTCGACGGGGCCCGGCTGTGGGAGTCCACCGTCCACTTCGGCCGCCCCCTGGAGGAGATCGCGGGGCTGGCCGACTCGGTCTACGTGTCCTTCTACAAGTCCCTCGGCGGGCTGAGCGGGGCCTGCCTGGCGGGGGCCCGCGGTTTCGTGGAGGAGGCCCGGGTGTGGCGCCACCGGTACGGGGGCCAGGTCTTCCGCCAGTTCCCCCAGGCCCTGTCGGCCTTGGCCGGGCTGGAGCGGGAGCTGCCCCTGCTCCCGGCGTACGTGGAGCAGGCCCGGATGGTCGCGGGGGCGCTGCGCGAGGGGTTCGAGGCGGCCGGGGTGCCGTGGTTCCGGATCAACCCCGGGGTGCCTCACACGCACCAGTTCCAGGTGTGGCTCCCGTACGAGCCGGACCGCCTGATCGAGGCGGGCACGCGGCTGGCTGAGGAGGAGGGCACGGTCCTGTTCCAGCGCTGGTCGGCGGACGGCGTCGCGCCGGGCCTGTCGATGACGGAGGTGACGGTGACCCGCCCGGGCCTGGACTGGACCCCGGAGACCGTCCGGACGGCCCTGACGGGTTTCCTGGCACGGCTGTAGCGAGCGTCGGCTCCACGCGTCGGGCCGGGGAGTCCCTCAGCACGGGCGGGCCCGGTGGAGGAAGCGGGTCAGGGCGTGCCGCCAGGGGTGGCCGATGGGGGCGCCCGACACGGCGGCTTCGAACTGGGCCGCCGTGCGGATCGAGCGCAGGACGGCCACGTCGTCGCGGCCCGGGGGCGGGGGCACGCGCGTGCCGTGCCGGGTCGCCCGGTAGGTGTCGAGAAGGTACTGCTCTGTCGCGGTCATGCCCCCACCCTCACCCCGTCGGCCGCAGTCCGCCCGTCGATTGACGGGAGGCGTCAATCGACCCCTCCCACCTGCGGTGGAGCCCCCGCCGGTCCGCCCGGACGGCTGCGGGTCCGGCCCGTGTCCGGCCTGTACCCCGGGGCTCCGTGCGGGGGCCGGGCCGGACAGAATGGGGCGATGAGCGTGACCATCGACATCGCCGGGCTCCCCGTGGAGCGGATCGCCTTCGCGCCGTCCCCGCTCGCCGAGCTCTGCATGACACTGCACGCGCTCTCCCAGCCCGCCCACCACCCCGCGCTGCACTCCTGGACGAGGACCACTACGGCCTCGCTCGACCCCTGCTTGGCCGAGCGCCTCCTCGAGGCCGATTTCATGTGGCGCAGTTCTTTCTCCGACATCTTCATGGCCTTCGCCGGCATCCCCGGCGGCAGCGGGCGCCCCGGGGCGACCCTGGCGGAGGAGCTGGACGTCCTCGACCGGATGGACGACGAGCGGTTCGTTCTGGCCGCGCTGGAGCACTGCTGGCTGGCCCTCTACAACGAGGGCGGCGCCCCCTCCCCGCTGGCCGACGCCGCCGCCCGGACCAAGGCGCTGGAGACGGCGGCCGCGCGGGGTCCGGCGCGGCTGGAGTTCACGCGGCGGCTGCTGGACGACCCGTCCACCGTGCGCGTCTGGCTGCGGCGGCTGCTGGAGGACTGCGACGAGGCGTTCTTCGCCGAGACCTGGCGGCGGATCGAACCGCGGCAGACCGCGGACGTCCGGCACAAGACGGAGGTGCTGCGCCACCGGGGGCTGGCGGCCGTGCTGAAGGAGGTGTCCTCGGCCCTGAGCGTGGACGAGGCGCACACCGTGATCACCGCCGACAAGATGGTCAACGGCCAGGCCACCGCCACCGATCCGGAGGTCGGACAGGGCCTGCTGTTCATCCCGACGAACTTCGGCTGGCCACACCTGCTGGTACTGCACGCGCCCGGCTGGATGCCGGTGGTCCACTACCCCCTGGAGTCCCCCGAGCTGGCCTCCGAGCCGCCTTCGGTGGAGCAGGTCCAGCGCCGGATGGAGGCGCTGGCGCACCCCATGCGGATGAGGCTCTGCCGCAGCCTGGCGAGGGCCCCGTACACGACCAGCGAACTGGCGCGGGTGTACGCGATATCCGCGCCGGAGGTCTCCCGGCACCTGGCGGTCCTGAAGAGGGCCGGTCTGATACAGAGGCGACGTCAGGGACGTTACGTACAGCACCAGTTGGACCTCGCCGTGGTCGCCCGGATAGGCCCCGATCTGATCGAGGGCATCCTCCGCTGAACCACCCCCGGTCCGGCCTCCGGACGGTGGCCGGATTTCGCCGTTCCCCGTCGGCGCAGACGCACCGATATCCGGATTTCACAAACCGGAAGCAGTGAAAACCCTGGCGACGGCGGCCGGTTGCTGCCTAACGTGCCCCCACCGCTCACCCCCCGCAGTCGCTCCATGCTGTGAAAGGACTTTCATGCCTTCTCGCCGTATAGCCGCAGCAACCGCCGCCCTGGCCGCCGCGGCCCTCGTCTCCCCGCTGCTCCTCGCCGGCCCGGCCGGCGCGTCGAGCCCGCAGAGCGACGCCGCCCGGGGTGACGCCCTGGCCAGGAAGCTGGTCAAGGAGGCGACCGGCAAGGGCGCCAACAACCACCTGAAGGCCTTCCAGTCGATCGCCGACTACAACAACGGCACCCGCGTGGCGGGTTCGAAGGGGCACGAGCAGTCGGCCAAGTACGTCGAGGGCGTGCTCAGGGCGGCCGGGTACGAGGTCTCGCGCCACGCGTTCGAGTTCGTGTACGTCGAGACGATCGCCGAGACGCTGAAGGTCGACGGCGCGAACGGCCGCGACGTCCCGCTCAAGCTGATGACGTACACGGCGAGCGGCCCCGAGGGCGGCATCACCGCCCCGGTCGCCGTCGTCCCGGTCGACGCGGACGGCTCCAACGGCTGCGACGCCGCCGACTTCGCCCCCGGCGCGTTCACGGGGAAGATCGCCCTGGTCAAGCGCGGCGGCTGCACCTTCGCCGCGAAGCAGGCGAACGCGGCGGCGGCCGGCGCGGTCGGCGCGGTCATCTACAACAACACCGCGGGCGCCCTCAACGGCACCCTCGGCGACCCGAACGCGGGCAAGGTCCCCACCGGCGGCATCAGCCAGGCCGACGGCGAGAAGCTGGCGGCCGAGGCCGCGGCCGGACCGGTGAACGTGACGCTCGACGTCCGCCAGTTCCGCGAGAACCGCACGACCTGGAACGTCGTCGCCGAGACCAAGGGGGGCGACCCGGACAACACGGTCGTCCTCGGCGCCCACCTGGACTCGGTCGCCGCCGGCCCGGGCATCAACGACAACGGCTCCGGCTCCGCGGGCATCCTCCAGGTCGCCCAGCGCCTCGCGGGCGAGCAGAAGAAGATCAAGAACAAGGTCAGGTTCGCCTGGTGGTCGGCGGAGGAGTTCGGCCTGCTCGGCTCGGAGGCGTACGTGGCCTCGCTGACTCCGGAGCAGAAGAAGCAGATCAGGCTGTACCTGAACTTCGACATGATCGCCTCGCCCAACGCCGCCTACTTCGTCTACGACGGCGACGACTCCGACAAGGTCGGCTCGGGCCCCGGCCCGGACGGTTCGGCGCAGCTGGAGAAGCAGATCACCGACTTCCTCGACGCGCAGAAGATCCCGCACGAGGGCAGTGACTTCACCGGCCGCTCGGACTACGGCCCGTTCATCGAGGCGGGCATCCCGTCCGGCGGTACGGACACCGGCGCCGAGGGCATCAAGACCCCGGCGCAGGCCGCGAAGTTCGGGGGTCAGGCGGGGGTCGCCTACGACGTGAACTACCACGGCAAGGGCGACGACATCAGCAACATCGACCAGAAGGCCCTCGACATCAACGTCGACGTGATCGCGAACGCGGTGGGCCACTACGCCTACGACCTGGCCCCGCTGTCGCAGCCGGTCGTCTCGAAGCCGACCACCGGCTCGGCCGGCGGCGGCGGCCTGCGCCCGGGCCACGACCACGAGGCCGCGGAGTAGCGGAGCGGGCCGAGCGGGCCGCGGTACGGAGGAGGGGCCGGCTTCCGGGGGGATGCCGGCCCCTCCGCCGTACCGCCGCCCGCGGGGCTACTCCCCCGCCCACCCGGCCGTGACAGCCGCGATCGCGCGCGCCGCCTCCCCCCGCCGGCCGGGGTCCGCGCGGACGGAACGGGCGAGTTCCAGGTGGAGGAAGCGCGTTCCGAGCTCGGCGGCCAGCCGGCCCTGGGCGTTGCCGCGGCCCGACATCCGGCAGTTGGCGCTCCACGCCCGGCAGGGGCGCACCCCCCGGGAGGCCAGCTCCGCGGCGAGCCGTGCCGCGTCGGCGGCCGCCGCGTCGCCCGCCCCGGTGGAGACGACGGCTCCGGCGCCGGGGACGGTGGAGTCGGCGAAGCCGTGCAGCTGGATACCGGGCAGGCCGCGCCGGGTCAGCTCGGCGATGACGGCGTGGAAGACGGAGTCGGTGCGGTGCGCCATGTCGGCCTCCCCGGTGCCGCCACCGTCCTTGTCGCCGCTCCCGCCGCCGACCGCGTTCCCGCCGCCGGCCGCGTTCCCGTCCCCGGTCCCGTCCCCCTCCTCGCCGTCCCCGTCGCTGCCGCCCGGGCCGCCGGCCGCCCTGCGGTGGGCGCCCGCCAGAACCATGACCCCGCCCGGGGCCCCGCGCAGGACGGCGACCCCGAGCCGTTCGGTGTCCTGGTCGGCGATCGGATGCGGGACCTGTACCGACCAGCGCACCGGCGCGCCGAGGCCCACGTAGACCCGGCCCCAGCCCCGGTCGGCCGGGCCGGAGCGGGCGGCGGCGTCGGCGACCTCCGCGTAGCGGCGGCCGCCGGGGCCGTCGGTGAAGGTGTCGAGGCGGTAGTCCACCTCGGCGAGGCGGGTCCGGGCTTTTTCGACATCTCCATCGAAAAGGGCTGTAACGCCACCGAGGAGCGCGGACCTCTCCGCCTCGGTGGGGGCGCGATAACCGCCCCGCACCCCGAATCCGGAGGTGAATCGGGTCACCCGGTCGAGCAGGTCGGTGGCCTGCGCCACAGGCTGCGGAACGGATCCCTCCGCCATTTTGACCGAATGGGCGGGACGAAAGGCGACATAACCGACCATCATCATGATCATCACGCAAATGATCACAGGGATCGTTATGTTTTTCGTCAATTTCGCCGTCATCACTGGCCGAAAATAGCCGAATGAATCCCCGCCCCACCCGACCGGTCTCCCCCAGGGCCCTCACCGCGCTCCTCTGCGCGACGCTGAGCCTCGCCCTCGCGGGCTGCGGCCTCCTCGGCGGGGACTCCGGCGGCGAGGGCGCCACGAGCGGCGGCGGGGGCGCCCGGAGCGGCGGCGGCCGGTCCTTCTCGGTGGCGGCGGCGGGCGACATCCTCATCCACCCCCAGCTCACCGACCAGGCCGCCCGGGACGCACGGGCGGCCGGACGCACGGGGTACGACTTCGACCGGATCATGGCGGGGGTCAAGCCGGTCATCAGCAAGGCCGACCTCGGCATCTGCCACATGGAGCCTGTCCTGGGCGAGCCGAACGGCCCGTTCCAGACCTACCCCGACTTCCTCGTCCCGCCGCAGATCGCCAAGACGGTCAAGAGCGTCGGCTACGACACCTGCTCCACGGCCTCCAACCACACCCTCGACCACGGACCCGAGGGCGTGTACCGCACCCTCGACACCCTGGACCGCGAGGGCCTCAGGCACACCGGCTCCGCCCGCAGCCAGCAGGAGGCGGACAAGCCGAACATCCTGGACGTCAAGGGCGTCAAGGTCGCCCAGATCTCCTTCGCCTCCGGGTTCAACGGCCGCGAGGTCCCCCGGGACAAGCCCTGGCTGGCCAACCTCGTCAGCGTCAAGGCCGTCGCCGCCGCCGAGAAGCGGGCCCGCGCGGCCGGCGCCGAGGTGGTGATCCTCTCCGTGCACTGGGGCCGCGAGCACCAGCCCGACCCCAGCGGCCCGCAGCTGGAACTGGCCCGGGAGATCGCCGAGGAGACCGGGGTCGACCTGGTCATCGGCCACCACGCCCACGTCGTCCAGCCGATGGAGAAGATCGACGGCACCTGGGTCGCGTACGGCCTCGGCAACCAGCTCGCCCGCCACGACGTGCCCAGCGGCCTCACCGAAGAGGGCGCCATCGGCTGGTTCGACTTCACGCAGAAGAACGGGAAGTGGGAGGTCCAGGCCCGCTTCGTGCCGACCTACACCGACATCCCGCCGGACCGCGAGGGCACCCCCGGCACCGACCTGCCCGGAACCGTCCCCGCCCCCGCACGCGACCACCGGCTGGTCGACGTCGCCGCCGCCCTCGCCTCCGGCACCACCCCCGACGGGAAGCGGCTGCTGCCCGAACAGCGTGCCCGCTACCGGCTCGCCTTCGAACGTACCCGGGGCACCCTGCTCAACCGCGGGGCCGGCAAGGACGGGCTCCGCCCGCTGCGGGAGCTGCCCGACTGACCCGGCGCGGCACCCGCCCGCCAGCCCTCCAGCCCGCACGCCCGCCAGCCCTTCAGCCCGCACGCCCGTAAGCCCGTAAGCCCGTAAGCCCGTACGACCCGAGCCCGCCGGAAGCCCCGCCCGCCCCGGGCCCACGACCTCCCCCGCCAGGAAGGACCCCCGCTGTGGCCGCTTCGCCCGCCAAGCGACGGCGCAAGGCCCGCCGCAGGGCCGACATGTCCCTGCTCGGCGGCATCAGGCCCCCGATCACCGTCCTGTCGGTCCTGCTGCTCGCCCTGGCGGGGTTCACCGCGATGAGCCTGGGCAGCGTCCGCGAGGACCGGCTGCCGCAGGCCGTGCTCACCTCCCAGCAGCACTTCGCCGAGGACGGCGCGATCGCGCTGCGCGCCTCCCTGGACGAGAGCGTCACCGACCTGAACCGGGCCGCGGCCCTGTTCTCCGCCGGCAAGCCCGTCACCCCCGACGCCGTGCTCGACCGGATCGGCAGCGTCTACCAGAAGTGGCGCGGCACCGCCGTCGTCGAGATCGGCTCGGGCCGGCTGCTCGCCGCACGCGGCGAGAACCTCCCGCTGACGGCCGTCGACCGGACCAAGCTCTCCGGCGACGGCGGCCTGGCCCCCCGCATGGTCACCCTCGCCAACGGCGAGACCCGCCTGCTCACCCTCTCCCTGCTCACCTGGAAGGACCGGCCCCAGCAGCTGCTGGTCGCCTCCAGCAGCCTGCGCTTCCCCGGCATCAGCCTCGGCAACCTCCGCAGCATCGCCGTCGTCGGCGCCGACGGGACCGTCCTGAGCACCGACGGCATACCCGAGCCGGAGATGCTCCTCAGCGACAACCGGCGCGCCGACGTCAAACGCGACACCAAACAGCTGGCCTCCTTCGCGAAGACCGCCGCCAAGAAGGCCAGGGCGAACCCGCTGACCGTCAAGGAGCCCGGCTCCGGCGGCTTCCCCGGCGTCAGCGGCAGCCTGATGGGCGGCGAGACCAGCGGCGAGCGCGCCGCCGCCGGGTACGCCCGCCTCTCCGGGCCGGAAGCGGGCGTCGGCACCAGCGCCACCAGCCTGGAGCTCACCGTCGTCGCGGTGATCGACATCACGCAGAACCCGTCCCGCGCCACCGACGCCTTCGCCGGACTGGTCCTGGCCGGAGCCCTGCTCCTGGTCGGCGCCCTCGTCATCGCCCTGCTGGTCGCCACCGTGCAGCGGCCGCTGATCACCCTGTTCCTGGAGAGCCGCCGGCTGACCCGCGGCGACCTCACCCGCCCCGTGAACATCCCCCGCGGCGGCGAGGCCGCGCGGATCGCCCTCGCACTGGACCGGCTGCGCGGCCAGCTCCGCGACCGCGACCGCGAGGGCGGCGGGGCCCCTGCCGCGCCCGGCGCCCGCGGCAGGGACAAGCGGCGCACGGGCGCCCGTACGCTCGTCGCGGTCTGCGCCGTGCTGCTCCTCGCCTGGTGCGTGCCGCTGGGGCTGCTCGTCAACCGGGCCGGGGACTCCGTCGTCGTCCCGCAGCAGCTGGTCAACGACCAGCGCGAACGCACCGACACCCTCAACGACCGGGTCCGGCGCGCCCTCAACGAGGGCCAGGCCGACCTCGCGTCCGTGGCCGCGCTGATGGGCGCCGACGCCGGCCCCGACCGCATGTCCGAGGTCCTGGAGCACACCGTGCGGGAGCACACCCGCTACGCCTCCCTGTACGTGCTCGACGGCTCCGGCAAGAACCTGGCCCAGGCGGGCGGCACCCCCCGCGCCCCCCTCGGCAAGGGCCCCCGCAAGGAGCCCGTCGCCCTCTACGACGGCGCCAAGGAGCCCGTCATCATCGCCACGGCCGAGGTCCCCGGCCGGGCGGGCACGGCCGTCGTCGGCGAGTTCCGCATCGACTTCCTCAACGCCCTCCTCAAGCGGCCGGGCCTCGGCGAGATCCGGGTCGTGGACTCCAAGCACCGCGTCATCGGCTCCAACAGCGGCTACCGGGCCTTCCAGGGCCTCGACGACGCACGCCTCGACGCCCTCGTCCAGGGCTCCTCCCTCAAGGTGGGGATGGCCCCGCGGCCCGGCGGCGTCCTCTACCGCAGCGGCGGCGACCACGTCATCGCGGCGGCCGCGCCCTTCTCGGGCGGCGGGGCGGCCGGGGACCTGAAGTGGAGCGTGGTCAGCTGGCAGTCCGCCAAGGGTCTGGCCATCAGCGAGTACAGCCTCCAGAACCGCACCGTCCTCGCCGGACTCCTCGGCTTCGCGGTCGGCGCGGCCTGCCTGGGCTGGCTCCAGATCATCGTGGTCGCCCCGCTGCGCGAGCTCGCCCGCCGCGCCGAGGCCCTCGCCGACGGCGACCGCCGCACCGTGCTCTACCCGCGCCACCACGACGAGGTCGGCGCCGTGACCCGCAGCCTGGAGATCATCCGCCAGCAGCTCCAGCAGAGCGGCAGGCGGCGCGGGCGGCAGCGGACGACGAACGACACCGGGGGAGCGGGAGCCCCCTCCGCCCCCACGGCCGGAAGGAACTGATCCCCCGTGCTCTTCCTCTATTGCGTCCTGCTCGTCAGCTGCCTGATCATGCTGGTCGCCGGCATCGTGGAGCAGCGCCGGCATTTCGCCAGCCTGGAGCGGATACCGAACCGGGTGCTGGTCAACGGCATCCGCGGCAAGAGCTCCATCACCCGCCTGTGCGCGGGCGCGCTGCGCGGCGGCGGGCTGACGACGGTCGCCAAGACCACCGGCACCGCGGCCCGGTTCATCCACCCCGACGCCACCGAGGAGCCGGTCTACCGCAAGTTCGGCATCGCGAACGTCGTCGAGCAGATCGGCATCGTGCGGCGCGCGGCCTCCTACCGGCCGGACGCGCTGGTCATGGAGTGCATGGCCGTCATGCCGGCGCTCCAGGAGATCAACCAGTCCAAGCTGATCCAGTCCACCATCGGCGTCCTGTGCAACGTCCGCGAGGACCACGTCGCCGAGATGGGCCCGACCCTGGACGACATCGCCCGCTCCCTGTCGCGGTCGATGCCGTACGGGGGAATCTGCGTGACCGCCGAGAAGGAGCGCTTCGACGTGCTCCAGGAGGAGGCGGACGCACGGGACTGCACGCTCGTCTACGCCGACCCGGAGACGGTCTCGGACGAGGAGCTGCGCGGGTTCGGCTGGTTCACGTTCAAGGAGAACGTGGCCATCGCGCTCACCGTCGCCGAGCTGCTGGGCGTGGACCGGGCCACGGCCCTGAAGGGCATGTACGAGGCCCCGCCGGACCCGGGCGTGCTGTCGGTGGAGCGGTACCTGGCCCCGGGCGGCAAGCGGCTGCGGTTCGCGAACGTCTTCGCGGCGAACGACCCCGAGTCCACGCTGATGAACATCAACCAGCTGCTGGACCTGGGCGCGGTCGACCGCCCCCTGAACGTGGTGGTCAACTGCCGGCCGGACCGGGTCGAGCGCAACGGCCAGATGGGCGCGATCGTCCCCGATCTGCGGCCGGACAAGGTGTTCGTGATCGGGCATCCGGCGAAGAGCGCCATCGACGCGATCCCGGCCGAGTGGCGCGACCGCGCGGTGGACCTCGGCGGTGAGCAGCGCGACGGCGAGGAGTTCATGCACGAGCTGCTCGGACACCTCGGCGAGAGCTCCTCGCTGGTGGCCATCGGAAACATCCACGGCCAGGGCGAGGTGCTGCTGGAGCACCTGGCGGAACTGCCGCCGGACGAGACGGAGGACGCCCCCGCGCCGGCGCCGGCCGGGGAGGAGCCGCAAGCCCCGTCGTTCGCCCGTCCCTTCGACCCGTACGCGGACGACCCGCACGGACCGGACCCGTACGGCACGGACCCGTACGCGGGCTTCCCCGGGGACCAGGCGTACGCGGACACGGCGTACGGGCAGACGGCGTACGGCCAGACCCCGCAGGCGCACACCCCGTACGAACAGACCCCGCAGGCGCACACCCCGTACGAACAGACCCCGCAGGCGCACACCCCGTACGACCAGACCCCGCAGGCGCACACCCCGTACGAACAGACCCCGCAGGCGCACACCCCGTACGACCAGACCCCGTACGGGCAGCAGCCCGCATGGGACCGGCAGCCCCACCCGCAGAACGCGCAGCCGGCGTCCGGCCCCTGGCCCGGGGAGCAGCCGTACGGCGGGGGCGGACCGCAGCGCCCGCAGCGGCCGGCCGACCCGTACGGCATCGCCGCCGCCACCCCCGTACCGGCCTGGCCGCACCAGACACCGCCGCGGCAGCAGCAGCACCCGTACCCCCCAGGAGAGCCCCGTTGATCCCCGCCGTCCTCACCCCCGAGATCGCCGCGATCGGCATCGCGCTGGGCCTGCTGTTCTCCCTGCTCTGCTACCTCACCACCAACCTCTCCCCCGGAGGCATGATCACCCCGGGGTGGCTGGCGCTCACCCTCGTCGAGGACCTCCAGCGCGCCGCCCTGGTCGTCGGCATCACGGTCATGACGTACCTGCTGACCCTGCTCACGCAGCGGTTCGTGATCCTCTACGGCAAGCGCCTGTTCGCCGCCGTCGTCCTGATCGGCGTACTGCTCCAGGCCACCGTGGTGATCGTGCTCCAGCTGGAGTTCCCGCTCCTCTACGCGAACCAGACCCTCGGGTTCATCGTCCCCGGCCTGATCGCCTACCAGCTGGTCCGCCAGCCGAAGGGCGCCACCCTCCTCGCCACCGGCAGCGCCACGCTCATGACGTACGTCGTCCTGACCGCCGGGATCCTGCTCGGCGTCATGCCCGCCGCCTGACCCCGCACCGCCCCCACCCCCGGAGCCCCGAATGACCGCCAAGCCGAAGAGCCGCCGCCGCACCCGCCCGGTGCTGCACACGGTCACCGTGCTCGCGCTGCTGGCCGGCAGCGCCTACTTCACCTACGCGCTGCGCGCGCAGGAGCAGGCCAAGGCGCCCTCCGTGCAGATGGTGCAGGACAAGAACATCACCGCGGCCCTCAAGGGCGGCGACGCAGGCGGCCAGAAGTGGGAGCGCGTCCAGAGCCCCAACCGGTCGGTGCTGCGCGACGCCACCGGGCAGGTCCTGGCCACCTTCACCGACGGCGCCCGCACGGCCACCCTCACCGGCCCGAGCCGCACCTTCACCGAGCCCGCCAACACCAGCACCCGGGTCGTCACCGAGAACTGGGTGCGGCTGATGCCCGAGCCGTGGAAGCAGGGCGCCGAGAGTACGCCGTGGTTCAAGGAGTGGTTCAGGAAGTACTTCGGGAGCCAGGAGGACGACATCTTCGCGGTCGCCTTCCAGTACGGCGACCAGGCCCCGGTGAAGAAGGACGCGCAGGGCGTCTCGTACGCCGGCGACGCCTCCTTCGGCCCGCTCAACCCCAACGGCTCCGAGGGCAACGACCTGCGGCTGGAGCAGTCGGACTTCTTCGACTACCTCGGCACCCCCTACACCTTCCGCAACGGCGTGCGGAAGACGCCGCAGACCGCCCGCTACCGGTCGATGGACTGCTCGGGCTTCGTCCGCACGGTCTTCGGCTACCGGGCCCGCTACCCGCTGATGCCCGACGACACCCCCGGCCCCGGCCTGCCGCGCACCGCGAACGGCATCGCCCGCTCCGCGCTGGGCGCGGACGTCATCCCGCTCAAGGGGGTGGGGGCGGAGTTCCGGCCCGCGTCGATCGACGTGATCCAGCCGGGCGACCTGCTGTTCTTCAAGCTCGACGCCCGCACGAAGGACCGCCTGGACCACACGGGCATCTACCTGGGCACCGACACCGACGGCCACCAGATCTTCATCTCCAGCCGGGAGGAGGCCAACGGCCCCACCATCGGCGACAAGGGCGGCACCTCCCGCCTCGACGGCAACGGCTATTACGCCGCGACCCTGCGCAGCGTGAAGCGACTCTAGGCCAGGAGGCTCCTGCCGGTGATGCCGACCGGCTGGAGCAGCCAGCCGAAGTCGCCCAGCCCGCCACGCGCGGTGAGCTCCGCCGCCTCGCCCGCCGACGCCAGGGCCCGCACGTAGGCCGCCGGGTCGGTGGAGGCCAGGGCCAGCGGGGGCCGTCCGCCCGAGACGCCGAGGGCGGTCAGGGCCTCCCGCTGGGTGAGCAGGACCGCGCCGGGGCCCGCGCAGGAGTCGAGGGCGACGTGCGCGGTGACATCGCGGCCGCCGTCGGGGACCGGTGCGACCTCGCGGCCGCCGCGGAAGCCGGTGAGTGTGCCGTACGGGGGGCGGGCGTCGCGGGTGTGGGCGTAGTCCACGGCCACCGCCAGGCCCCGCTCCAGGGTGGCGACGGCCGCCGCCCAGGCCTCGTCGCGGGCCCGGCCGATCTCCGCCCGGCCCTCCCGCTCCCCGCCGGGCCACCACCGCTCCAGCCAGGCCCGGTCGGCGGCCTCCAGGGGGCCGCCGGGGGTCTCCGTGCCGTCGGGGGCGACCAGGACGTACCGGCCGTCCTCGGCGATCTCCAGCGGTACGTTGTCCAGCCACTCGTTCGCGAACAGCAGGCCCGCCGTCCCCGGGGGCGGCGCGTCCACCCAGCGGATCCGGGGGTCCAGCCCCTCGGGGGCGGCCGCCCGCTCGACGGCGTACGGGACCACCCGCGCCGCCGTAGCCTCCGGCAGGGCGGCGAGGACCCCGGCCAGCAGCTCGCCCCGCCCGGCGCCCACGTCCACCAGGTCGAGCCGCTCCGGATGCCCGAGCTCCGCGTCCACCGAGGCCAGCAGCCGGGCCACGGCCCCCGCGTACAGGGGCGAGGCGTGCACGGAGGTCCGGAAGTGCCCGGCGGGCCCCGGGCCGCCCGGGCGCACGTAGAAGCCGCCGGGCCCGTACAGCGCGGCCTCCATGGCCGTCCGCCACCGGACCGGCTCCCCGGCCACCGGGCCCCCGGCCTGCTCCCCGACACCACCCTGAGCGTTCATCCCGCCCAGGTTAAGGTCACCCTCCACCTTGGGGAGTACTCCCCCGTCACAGGGATCGCACCTGTGGTTGACTCCAGCACCTATCCGCTTTCCCTACGCTGGGTTACGTGCAACGCCTCTACGACTTCATCCGCAGACACCCGACGGGCGTCGACAGCTTCTGGGCTGTCCTCTTCTTCGGGTTCTCGATGCTGAACGTCGCCGACCTGGGCGGGGCGAGCACGGCGCTGCGGCTGGCGACGGTGCCGGTCGTGGCCGCGCTGACCGCCGTCATCGCGCTGCGCCGCAAGTGGACGCAGCAGATGTTCTGGCTGACGGTGGGCGCCGGCGTCTACCAGCTGGCCATCGGGTCGCCCATGCAGTTCTGCGACATCGCGATGCTGGTGATCCTCTACACCGTCGCCGCCTCCGGCGACGTCCCGCGCCGCCTCTCGCGCATCGCGCTGGTCTCCGGACTGCTGGCGCCCCCGCTGTACTTCCTGCGGTTCGGCGTCGACAAGACCGGCAGTGCCCCGCAGGAGGCCCTGTTCGTCGTCTTCGTGATGGTGCCCTTCGCCCTGGCCTGGGTGATGGGCGACTCGCTGCGCACCCGCCGCGCCTACTACGCCCAGCTCGTGGAGCGCAACCAGCGGCTGGAGAAGGAGCGGGAGGCGCAGGCCAAGGTGGCGGTGGCCGCCGAGCGGGCCCGGATCGCCCGCGAACTGCACGACGTCGTCGCGCACAACGTGTCGGTGATGGTGGTCCAGGCCGACGGCGCCGCCTACGTCATGGACGTGGCGCCCGAGCAGGCCAAGGAGGCCCTCCAGACCATCTCCGGGACGGGCCGGCAGGCGCTCGCCGAGATGCGGCGGCTGCTGGGCGTGCTGCGCACGGGCGAGCCGCAGGAGTCGGAGGACTACGTGCCGCAGCCGGACGTCGAGCAGATCGAGGTGCTGGTCGAGCAGGTCCGGGCGGCCGGGCTGACCGTGGACTTCGAAGTGGAGGGCGCCCCCCGCAAACTGCCCAGCGGGGTGGAGCTGACCGCGTACCGGATCGTGCAGGAGGCGCTGACGAACACGCGCAAGCACGGCGGCCCGGACGCGAAGGCGAGCGTACGGCTGGTCTACTTCGACGACGGGCTGGGCCTGCTGGTCGAGGACGACGGGCGGGGCGCCGCGCACGAGTTGTACGAGGACGGCGGCGCAGACGGCGCCGGGCACGGTCTGATCGGCATGCGGGAACGCATCGGTATGGTCGGAGGCACCCTGGACGCGGGCCCGCGGCCCGGCGGCGGCTTCCGGATCAGTGCCCTGCTCCCGCTCAAGAAAGGCAATTGATGTCCATCCGAGTGATGCTGGTCGACGACCAGGTACTGCTGCGCACGGGATTCCGGATGGTGCTCGCCGCCCAGCCGGACATGGAGGTCGTCGCGGAGGCCGGGGACGGCCTGGAGGCGCTGGAGGTGCTGCGGGCCACGAAGGTGGACGTGGTGCTGATGGACGTGCGCATGCCCCGGCTGGACGGGGTGGAGGCGACGCGGCGGATCTGTGAGCCCAAGGAGCACCCGAAGGTCATCATCCTGACCACCTTCGACCTGGACGAGTACGCGTTCTCGGGGCTGAAGGCGGGCGCGAGCGGCTTCATGCTGAAGGACGTCCCGCCGGCGGAGCTGCTGGCGGCGATCCGGTCGGTGCACAGCGGGGACGCGGTGGTCGCCCCGTCGACGACGCGCCGTCTGCTGGACCGGTTCGCGCCGATGCTGCCGACGACCGCGCAGGAGCCGGAGAACAAGGAGATCGAGCGGCTGACCGAGCGGGAGCGGGAGGTCATGCTGCTGGTGGCGCAGGGCCTGTCGAACGGGGAGATCGCGGGGCGGCTGGTGCTGTCGGAGGCGACGGTCAAGACGCACGTGGGCCGCATCCTGACGAAGCTGGGGCTGCGCGACCGGGTGCAGGTGGTGGTGCTGGCCTACGAGACGGGCCTGGTGCGGGCCGGGGGCGGCCCGCAGCTGTAACCCCGTGGCCTAGCCGCGCCGGACGTACTCGCAGGTGTTCGGGACGAGGTGGTCCAGGGGGGCCGCGTCGGCCAGGAGGATGTCCAGGTCGGCGAGGCCCTCGCCGCAGTCGATCCGGTCGTAGCCGCCGTTGCGGCTGACGATCGTGTCGTTGCCGCCGCGCCCCTCGAGGGTGGTGGAGCCGGGTGCGGCGTTCCAGCCGTCGGGGTCGATCAGCCGGTCGGGGCCGGAGCCGCCGATGAGAATGTCGTCGCCCGGCCCGCCGTCGAGGTCGCTCGGGATGGACGTCTCGTTCCTGACCACGTCGTCCCGGTCGCCCAGCGAGGCCTGGATGCGGGTCACGGCCGCCGAGTGCCCGCAGCGGATGATGTGCGGGTCGTTGTCGAACCGGGAGCAGCCGGAGCCCGGGACCATCCTGCTGGTCTTGTCCACCACCTGGAGCCAGCCGCCGGGGGTGCTGAAGGCGACGGTGTTCGTCTCCCCGGGCTGCGCGGTGAAGACCACCTGGTTGTTGTCGCGCGAGACGACCGCGGGGGCGGCGGAGGCCGGTCCGGCGAGGACCGTGGTGAGGGCGAGGGCGGCCAGGGCGGGGGCGGCGAGGCGTGCCGTGCGGGAGAGGTGCATCGGGACTGTCCTTCGGTTGCGGGCGCGGACCGGGATCGAGGGTCCTTCGCGTCCGCCCCTACCCGGAGCAACCGTCAGATCAGTGTGTTCATCACGGAGTTACCCCGGCCGGCCTACGGCAGCGGGGGCACCGCCGTGCGCAGGTGGGCCAGCAGCGTGGAGAGGGAGTCCCAGCCCGCGGGGTCGGCCCCGTCGCCCAGCGGGTAGTGCAGTCCGGGCCGGTGCTGCGGGCCCAGCTGCACGGGGGTCAGCGCCAGCGGGGGGCGCCGGGCGGCGGTCAGGGTGGCCTCGGCGACCCCGGAGGCGCCCAGGGTGAACGACACCGGCAGGGCGGGGGCCGAGTAGCGGGGGGCGAGGCTCGGGTCCCGCCGGCCGGGGCCCAGCGAGACCAGCATGCTGACCAGGCCGTGCCCGGCGACCAGCACCTCGGCGAGCTCCCGCACCGCTTCGAGGGGGACCTCCTCGGTGGGCCCGTACCCGAGGGAGAGGGTGGCGTCCTCCTCGATCCCGGTCGCCGTGCGGGTCACGCGGACGGTGGCCAGCGCGGGCCGGTCCGGCCGGCCGACGACGGTGACGAGGGTGGGATCGGGCATCCGGCCGCGCGCGAGGTCGGTGAGCTGGCGCGGGAACCAGGGCAGGTTGACGGGTTCGGCGGTTCCCCAGCCGGCCGGGCCCGCTCCGGTGAGGGTGCGCCAGGCGGCCTCCAGCCCGCCGCCGAGCAGGGTGTCCGCCTCGGCGGGCCGCTCGGTGCGCAGCTGTACGGTCAGCCGCCGCTCCCCGGGCTCCGTGGCGGGCCGCCCGAAGGCCTCGGCGGGCCGCGCCCGGCCCTGTGCGTCGCGGGCGGGGGCGAAGGTGCCGTCCTGCCAGGCGAGCACGGCCCCGGACAGGCCGTCGTAGTAGCCGCCGGCGGGGTCCTGGACGACCCAGCGGTTGGGGACCCCGGTCAGCACGGTGCGCAGCGGCAGGCTGATCCGGCAGTGGGCGGGGGTGACGAGGTGCAGGGCCGCGCCGAAGGCGGCGGTGGTGCGCAGGACGTCCGACAGCCAGGCCGTCAGCGGGACGACCGGCCGGTCCGCGAGGACGACGGCGGTGGACGCGGTGACCACGTCGACGGTGGGCAGGGCTCCGGCGGGTGCGGGCGCCGCCGAGGCCTCGGAGGCCACCGGGACGGTGGCGACCCGGCCGGCCCCCTCGGGCCAGACCCTCCCGCCGAGGACCTCGGCCAGCCGTCCGGCGACGGCGCCGGCCAGGTCCGCCGCCTCGGGCACGGCCGTGGAGGCGCGGGTCTCCGTCCACCAGACGGGGGTGTCCGAGGGGGTGCCGAGGAGCCGCTCGGCCTCCCCGGGCACCTGGACGAGCACCGGCGCCTCCACGGAGACCAGGGGGCGCCCGCCCGCGCCCAGCAGCTGGACGACGGCCCCCTCGCCGGCGGTGGCGGCGTCCAGGTCGGCGCCGCCGGCCGCGAGGGCCACCAGCAGGGCGGCGGCGTCGGGCATCTTCGGGGTGAGGGCGATGACGTCCTTGGTCACGGTGTCAGGGCGCTTCCTGGGTCGGCGGGTCGGCGAGGGCGGTCTGGACGACCTGGTGCGGGCGGCCGCGCCGCACCAGCGTGCCCCGGCCGGGCGGCTGGGCGCTCGCGTACAGCTGCGGGAACAGCTGGCCCTCGGAGCGCTCGCCGTTCATGACGAGCGCGGTGGTGCCCGATTCGCGCAGGGTGGTCAGCAGCGGCTCGTACAGGGCGCGGGAGGAGCCGGCGACGCGGCGGGCGATGACGAAGTGCAGCCCGATGTCCTGGGCGGACGGCAGGTAGGGCACGAACGCCTGGAGCGGCTGCTGCCCGGCGGTGGTGAGGATGTCGTAGTCGTCGACGAGGACCACGATGCGCGGTCCGGCGAAGCCGGGGCCCTCGCCGGGATCGGCGTCCGGGTCGATGCCGTCCTCGGGGAGCCGTTTGTCGAGCTCCTTGGCGATGCCGGCGGACAGCGCGGCGGCGATCCTCGCGTTGTGGGCGTAGCCGCCCCGGTAGGGCTCGGGGACCACGCCGCGCAGCCCGCGCCGGGGGTCGTAGACGGCGAAGACCAGTTCGTCCTCGCCGTGGCGGGCGATGAGCTGGCGGGCGACGAGGGCCAGGAGGTTGGTCTTGCCGCATTCGTCGTCGCCGAGGACCAGCAGGTGCTGGTCCTGGCCGAACAGGTCGAGGAGGACGGGTGCGAGGACGTCCTGGTCCACACCGACCGGGACGCGGTGCGGTTCCTCGTCGGCGGAGGGCAGCCGGGAGGCGGGCAGCCGGGAGGGCAGGACCCGGACCGGGGAGGCGAGTTCGCCGTGCCAGGTGGCGCGGACGGTGGCGGCGGCCTCCTCCAGGGCGGCGGCCAGGCCGGTGGCGCCGGCGCGGGAGTCGATGCGCGGCAGCGCGGTCTGGGCGAAGAGCCTGCCCTCGGTGAGGACCCGGCCCGGGGTGTCCGCGGAGATGGTCTCGGACAGTTTGCGGTCGATGGCCGAGTCGGAGGGGTCGCCCAGGCGTAGTTCGACGCGGCTGCCGAAGAGCGACTGGTTGGCGATGCGGACGTCGTTCCAGCGCAGCATGCCGGCGACGACGTGGATGCCGTAGCCGCCGCCGCGCTTGAGCAGGTCGGTGACGGCGTCGTCGAGGGCGTCGAACTCCTCGCGCAGGGCCCCGTAGCCGTCGACGAGGAGGACGATGTCGGTGGAGCGGAGCTCGGGGAGCAGGCCCTGGGCGCGCATGGCCCGCAGCTGGTCGACGGAGTCGATGGAGTGCTCGCGGAACAGCTGCTCGCGGGCGGCGAGCATGGCCCGCACCTCGGCGACCGTGCGGGCGGCGCGTTCCCGGTCGGCCCGCCCGGCGATGCCGCCGACGTGCGGGAGCCCGGCGAGGGCGGCGAGGCCGCCGCCGGCCAGGTCGAGGCCGTAGACGGCGACCTCCTGCGGGGTGTGGGTGAGGGCCAGGGAGAGGGCGAGGGTGCGCAGCAGAGTGGTCTTGCCGGACTGGGGGCCGCCGGTGACGGCGGTGTGCCCGCCGGCGACGGTCAGGTCGAGCTCCCAGGGGCCGCGCCACTGCCGGGCCGGGTCGTCGAGCATGCCGAGCGGCACCCGCAGCGGGGTGCGGCGCGCCTTGTCGAGCGGGCCGGCGGGGGAGCCGAGGCGGAGCCCGTCCCCAGTGACGGTGAGCGGTCCGGCGGCGGCGTCGAGGGCGACGGTGTCGGGCAGCGGGGGCAGCCAGATGCGGCGGACGGGCGGGGCGGCGCCGGCCAGCTGGTCGACGATGACGGAGAGGACGCTGGGCCCGGTCTCACGGGCGGTCGCGGTGGGCTTGTCCTCGGCGGGCTCGTCCGGGGCGGCGCCGTCCCCGAGGGTGTTGAAGGTCGGGTAGGGCAGGGCGAGGGGGCCCGGTCCGGCCGGGTCGGGCCCGGCGGCGGGGCCCCGGTGTCGCCCGGAGACGTAGCCGGCCTTGAAGCGGGTGTAGGTGGAGGTGTCCACCTTGAGGTAGCCGAAGCCGGGCAGGGGCGGCAGCAGGAAGGCGTCGGTGGTGTCGAGGACGGTGCGGGACTCGTCGGCGGAGAAGGTGCGCAGGCCCAGGCGGTAGGAGAGGTAGGTGTCCAGGCCCTTGAGCTTGCCGCCCTCGATGCGCTGGCTGGAGAGCAGCAGGTGGACGCCGATGGAGCGTCCGATGCGGCCGATGGAGAGGAAGAGGTCGATGAAGTCGGGTTTGGCGGTGAGGAGTTCGCCGAACTCGTCGATGACGACGAACAGGTGGGGCAGCGGCTCCAGTTCGGGCCGCTCGGCGCGCAGGACGGCGTAGTGGCCGATGTCGGCGACGTTCCCGGCGTCCTTGAGGACCTGCTGGCGGCGCTTGACCTCGCCGGCGAGGCTGGTGTGGACGCGTTCGACGAGGCCGGCCTGGTTCTCCAGGTTGGTGATGACGCCGGCGACGTGCGGGAGCTTCTCGAAGGGGGCGAAGGTGGCGCCACCCTTGTAGTCGACGAGGACCATCGCGAGGTCCTCGGGCGCGTGGGTGGTGACCAGGGCGAGGACGAGCGTGCGCAGCAGCTCGCTCTTGCCGGAGCCGGTCGCGCCGACGCACAGCCCGTGCGGGCCCATGCCGAGCTGCGAGGACTCCTTGAGGTCGAGGAGGACGGGTCCGTGGCGGTCGTCGACGCCGATGGGGACGCGCAGGAAGTCGCGTTCGCCGCGGGGCGCCCAGAGCCGGTCCACGTCGAGGGCGGCGGGGTCGGTGATGCCGATGAGGCCCATGAAGTCGACCGGCCCGGAGACGGGGGTGCCCTCGGCGACGGACTCGGCGGACAGCCGCAGCGGGGCGAGCATCCGGGCCAGCCCCTCGGCGGTGGCGGGGCCGAGGGTGTCGGTGAGGCCCTCGGCGGCGGGGGCCTGCGGGGTGCGCAGGTCCCGGACGGTGACGCGGCAGCCGTCCGGGCCGCCGGTGCCGTCGACGGTGATCCGTATCGACACCTCGTCGGGCTCGTGGACCTGCTCGGCGAGGAGGTGGAGGACGGTGGTGTTCATGTCGGCCAGGCCCACCGCGGTGTCGGGGCGGGGCAGTTCGACGGCGTTCCCCCCGTACTCGTCGCTGACGACGAGCAGCCGGCCGGCGAGCCGCAGCGCGCCCCGGTCCGACAGGCCGCGGCGCACCTCGGCCGCGTACGAGGCCCTGCGCCGCAGGTCGGGGGCGAGGACCCCGCCGGCGAGCTGGGGCAGGCTGGGGGCGATGCGGCGGGCGGCGACGGGCCCGTCCTGTTCCTGCTGGTCGAGGACGTGGGGCAGCCACTTGACCCACTCCCAGTCGTCGAGCCGCTCCCCGGGCACGCCGAGGGCGACGGCCACGTCGTCGGGGGCGTGCAGGACGGCGGTGTGCACGAGCAGGGCGCGGGCGACGCGCAGGACGCCCTCGCGGTCGCCGATGACGCTGATGTTCCCGGCCCGGTCGAGGGGGACGGTCAGCGGGAAGTCGCTGGCGCGGGCGAAGCGGGCCATGAGGGCGCCGGCCTCGTTCAGCATGAACCGGTCGGGCGGGGTGAGGACGTTGGCGCCGCCCGACGCCAGGGTGAGCTCCTGGACGGCGACGGCCCCGGTGCCCAGGCGAGGGCGCAGGAAGTCCGGGTCGGTGCGGCGGCGCTCCCACAGCCGGGCGGGGTCCCGTACGAGGTCGTAGAGGGCCTCCGGCGGCGGGTTGAGGCGGCGGGCCTCCTCGCGGAGCTCCTTCTCGCGGGCGCCGAGCTCCTCGCGCTGTTCCTCCAGGTACTCCAGGTAGCGCTCGCGCTGGGCGCGGCGGGTCCGCTGGGCCTTGCCGCGCTGGGACCAGAACAGGGCGACGGCGCCGATCAGCGCGAAGACCAGCACGATCGCGCCGACGGCGGCGAACTGGCTGTTGCGGATCACGGTCATCATCACGACCGAGCCCATGACGCCGGCCATCGGCAGCAGGGCGGTGGCCGGGCTGCCGATCTTCCCCTCGGGGAGGTTGGGCGGGGCCTCGACGGTGCGGGGTGCGGCGGGGGCCGGGGGCAGGGTGCCGCGGGCCGGGCGGTGGACGAGCTGCTGGGTCACCGGGCGCCGCCGGGGGCCGGGAGGGCCACGGCGCGCTGGAGGACCTCGGCGGCCAGCCGTACGGCGGCCTGCCGGGTGCCTACGCCGAGCAGCTCGGTGCGGACGGGGCCGCCGGAGGCGAGGTGGCGGTCGTAGGGCAGGACGACGACCCCGGCACCGGTCGCGGCCAGCGTCTCGGCGGCCCCGTCGAAGTCGACGGCCGGGTGCGGGGACTGCACGGCGATCACGACGACGGTCCTCGGCAGGACGGGCACGGGCAGGGAGCCGAGCCAGTCGAGGACGGCGCGGGTGGATTCGAGGCCCTCGGCGGTGGCGGGGGTGGTGAGCACGCGGGCGTGCGCGGTGTCGAGGGCGGTGCGGGCGACCTCGCCGGGGAGGGTCTCGCAGTCGACGACCGTGACCCCGAAGTAGCGGCGCAGCGCGACCGTGACGGTCCGGTAGGCGGCGACGTCGACCTGGGCGCCGATCCGGCCCTGGCTGCCGGGCAGCAGCCAGCCGCCGTCGGTCAGGGGCACGAGGTAGCCGGTGACGTCGGTGAGCTGCATGGAGGGGCGGACGATCCGGGCGAGGTCGCCGCAGGTCCAGCGCAGGGACTCGACGCCGAGCCGGACGGGGAGGGTGCCGAGGGCGGCGTCGGCCTCCAGGGTGAGCACCGGGTCGTGGCGGAAGTGGTTGTAGGTGCGGCTGAGGAGGGCGGTGACGGTGGTCTTGCCGGAGCCGCCGCGGATGCTGGTGACGACGATCTGCCGCCCGGTGGTGACGGGCTGCTGCACCTGCGCGGCGAGGCCGGTCCCGGTGGCGACGGCCTTGGCGGCGGAGGCGCCGAGGGCCCCGCGCAGGCCACGCAGGGTGCGCCGCAGGAGCGGGTCGCCGTGCCGGGACCGCCCGGCGGGCGCGCCGGCCCCGCGCACGAGCACGGTCTCGGGCCCGGCCTGGGCGTGGGCGTGGGCGGGCGTGGCCTGCCGCCGCGGCGGGTGGGCCTGACCGGGTCCCGGCCCGGCGACGGCCCCGCCGGGGCCGGCCGGCCACTGGTCCCGGCCGGGACCGACGTGCGGGACCTGCCCACCGGGCACCGCGCGCACCTGCGGCGGCAGGGTGGCATCCGAACCCGTGCCGACAGCCGCCCCGCCGGGGCCGGCCGGCCACTGGTCCCGGCCGGGACCGACGTGCGGGACCTGCCCACCGGGCACCGCGCGCACCTGCGGCGGCAGGGTGGCATCCGAACCCGTGCCGACAGCCGCCCCGCCGGGGCCGGCCGGCCACTGGTCCCGGCCGGGACCGACGTGCGGGACCTGCCCACCGGGCACCGCGCGCACCTGCGGCGGCAGGGTGGCATCCGAACCCGTGCCGACAGCCGCCCCGCCGGGGCCGGCCGGCCACTGGTCCCGGCCGGGACCGACGTGCGGGACCTGCCCACCGGGCACCGCGCGCACCTGCGGCGGCAGGGTGGCGTCCGGGCCCGTGCCGACAGCCGCCCGGGCGGGGTCGGCGTGCGGGGCCTGCCCACCGGGCGCCGGGTACGGCCGGCCGGGGCCCTGCGCGGCGGCGGCCTGCGCCGCGTCGGCCGGCCGGTGGCCCTGACCGGGGCCGGCGGCGGGGCCCGCCTGTGGCGGCGGGGTGGCGGCGGGACCCGTGCCGGTCAGTTCGCCGAGGACCTCGGCCTGCCAGTCGTCCTGGCGGTTCGTGTCTGACATGTCTTGGTCGCAACCCCTACGCGAAGGTGCCGAGCAGCCGCCCGTACACGCCGAACACCCCGATGAGCAGCGGGAACAGCACGATGACGCCGAAGGACTCGGCCGCGTCCCCCAAGCGCCGCAGCCGGACCCGTACGTGCTCGGGCGGCTGGACGGCCAGCACCCCGAGCGAGGCCAGGGCGAGCGCCGGCAGCAGCGTCAGCGGCCCGGCCGCGCCGGCCCGGCCGGCCCACACCAGCAGGGCGGCCACGGTGACGGCCGCCCCGGCCAGCAGCAGCGCGACCACCTCCGCGACCAGTGGGAACGCCCGTGCGCGCAGCCACAGCACGGCGGCGACCGCCGAGGCGAGGGACACCGTCCAGACGTCGGGCTCCCGCAGCGCGACCACCCCGCCGGCCCCCGCCGAGACGGCGGTGGCGAGGGTGGCGAGCGCCATGCCCCGGTGGGTGGCGCCGAGGGCGGTGGCGACCTTGTACCGGCTGACCGAGGCACCGCGCGCCCGCCGGTCGTCGAGTCCGGTGAGCCCTGCCGCGGCCAGCGCGAGCCGCGGCAGCAGCCCGAGCAGGACGACGGAGACCACGGCGAGCACGGCCCCGGTCCGGGCGCCCGCGTGCCCCTGGGCCAGGGCCACGACCTCCCAGAGCACGGTGAGCCCGGCCACGGCGGCGGCGCCGACGAACCCGCCCCGTCCGAGCGGCGTGCACCACCCCAGCAGCGCGAGCGCCACGGCCAGCGCCCCGGCCACGGCACCGAGGCGGCCCATAACCCCCCAGTGCTGCGCGTCGGCCAGGGTCCACGCCCCGAGCACCCCGACCGCGCCGGCGGTGGCGAGCAGCGCGGCGGCGAGCCCGGCCCGCTTCAGCCGGCCCGCCACGGCGCCGACGACCCCGCACACGGCGGCGGTCGCGAGCAGCACACCGGCGACGGCTCCCGGCGCGAACGCGGCCCGGGCGAACCACCCGGCCACCAGCGCCCACACCACCAGCCCGGCCCCGGCGGTGACCCGCCGCGCGGACGGCCGCCAGCGCCAGGCCCGTACGTCCAGGTCCTCGGCGGCCTCGTCGGTGACGTCGTGCACCACGGGCGCGGACGGCACGTCCTGCACCCGTACGAGCCGCAGCACGGCCCCGTCGGTGACGCCCGCCTCCTCCAGCGAGACGCCGTGCTCCAGCACGGAACCGTCCGCCGTGACCAGATGACGCAGCATCGGCTGCGTGGCGACCCGGTCGTCCAGCATCCGTATGACGTCGGGCAGCAGCCGCCCGACGGGCTCCCGGGAGGGCAGCAGGAGATCCATCCGCCGCCGCCGGCCGACCAGCGTCACCCGGCTCAGCGCCGTACCGCTTCCCGCCACCGTGCTCACCACTTGTCCGCACCTGTCACCGAGTTCTGACCTGACCTGGAGTCCCGACCTTGCCGATCACCCGGTGCGAGACGAACGACCAGCCGACGCATCCGGCGCACAGCACGGCCGCGACGACCAGCCCTGCGACGGCCTTCCCGATCCGCTCGTCGGCGACCCGACGACCCCGCTGCGCCCCGAACAGTACGGCGTCGCGCAGCCGGCGCCGCCGCACCGCGACGGACTCCAGGAGCTGGCTGTCGTAGTCCTCCGCGGCCATCAGACCTCGAACTCGCCGACCCAGGAGCGCTTCAGCAGGTGCTCGGGCAGGTAGGGGGACTCGACGTCGACGGGGATGCCGCCGTCGTAGGCGAGGCAGGTGACGGCGAGGACGCCGATCGGTACGAGGCCGTCGATGTCTTCGGCGCGTTCGGGAGTGGCGGTCCAGTACCGCTTGTGGAGTTCCAGGGCTTCCAGCAGCGTGGTGTGGAAGCCCTCTTCGTCCTTCTTGAGGAACTTGTAGAAGAGGTTGATCGGCGGGTAGGCCACGTGCTGGATGTAGTCGCGTCCGGCGATGACGGCTACGTCGGGGTGGGACCGCTGGAACGTCAGCGTCAACTCCGGTACCAGTTCGGGACGCTTGAGCCAGTACGCCTGGAGGGTGGCGACCCAGTGGTAGAGGTAGTCGTCGTGGTCGGCCCCCGAGGCGCGCAGGACGTCGATCGGGAGCTCGCACAGCTCGGTCATCCTCGGCTGGTCGCGCGTGATGACCGCGTACCAGAACGCCTCGATCCATGCCTCCGCGTTCGCGTCCCACGAGGGCCCCGCCGCCGGCAGGGTGCGCATCGCGTGGTGGATGCGCACCTCGGTGGTTCCCTCGGTCATCCCCGCCGTGCGGAACAGCGCGGATCCCAGCTGCGCCGCCGTGACCACGGCCTCCCAGGTGCCCAGCTCGGCGGCTTGTGGGTCCACCCCGAACCGGGCGTTGACGTTGAAGGTGCCGTCCTTCCACGCCGACCTGAGCTTCCGGGGCGACGAGGAGAGGGCGTCGAGGTCCTCGACCAGATCCCCGGTAAGCCCGTCGACCCAGGCCGCGCTGGTCGGCCGCGGCTCCGAATGGCCGGGCACGAAGACGGTCATCGCTTCTCCTGTCATTTGGTGAGGTCGAAATGGCGAATGGTGTATCCGGCATAAGTTCCCGTGTTATCCGCTCCCTTGACGACGACGTAATCGATCCGCGGCGGATCCGCGTCCAGCGCCGCCTTGAGGGCTTCGTACAGGTCCTTTTCGCTCTCTGGGTGCGCCCGAGGGCGTCGTCGGGGAGGCGGACGGTGTCCTCGGGGTGGGGGAACGTCACCCCGGGCATGTCGGCCTTGGGCAGGTCCTTCCACACCACGTCGGTGATCTTCGGGAAGGCCCCGTCGGCCTTGCCGAGGTTGGCGAACAGGTCACCGACCTTGACCTTGGCCAGCGAGCCGGCCTTGCCGATGTACGTCATCGGATCACCCTCACCTTCGCACCCTTGCTGTTCAGCCACGACTCCAGGTCGGCACCGGAAAGTTCCCGCCTGCCTTCGGCATCCACGACGACGGCTGGCCCAAAGAGCGTGCCCGTGAGGCCGTCCACCACCGTCCGATCGTCGAGGACCACCTGCATGAAGGTCTGCGCCACCGACGCATCGCTCAGATCGGCGCCTCGCAGATCCACAGCGTCCAGTGACGCGCCATGGAGCACTGCCCCTCGGAACGAAGCCGCCCGTGCGTCCACGTCGTACATCTCGACGCTCCCGAAGTCCGCACCGTCGAGCCTGGCGCCGCGCAGCGAAGCCCCGTCCAGCTCGGCCTTCACCAAGGAGGCGCCGGCGAGATCGGCTTCGTCGAGAACCGCAGATTCGAGATGCGCGCGGTAGAGGTCCGCGCCTGGCATACGGGCTCCCCGCAGAACCGTCTCCGTGAGGAGCCCGTTCGCCAAGTCCGCACCTGACAGGTCGACCATGGAAAGGTCGAGCCCCGCGACATCCAGCAGGTCATCGTCCCCCGCCGCCCAGCCCCTCAGTGCTTCGGCCGCCGCCTCGTCAGCCGGCCATGCACCCACGACTCGATGTTCGTCACGGATACCAGACAACTCGACCACTCCATCCGTGCTGCTCAACGATCGCCCGCAGGTCGTCAATGGCCGCCTGGTTGGCATTCCTGACGTCCAGGATAACGATCCGCTTATTGACCTCGATCTGCTTGCGGATCTTATTCACCCAACCCTGGTTGTTTGCAGGGTCATATGCCCCCTTGAAGGGCATGGATTTATCGCGGGCGTCGTTGAGGGGTGGCCAGTCAGAGTGCACGCCCTTGATGTCATAGAACTCCCCCGTGCCAGGCGAATAGAGATCGCCCGAGTTGGCGGTCGGCGGGCGCTGGATATCCGAGGGAACCCGGCCCATCTCTCGCAAATCGAGCGCCACTCTGGCCTCGTCCATCTCGGACGGCGCGACCTTTCCCTTGTGATCAAGGTCGTGCTTCAACTCGTTGAAGTCGTCAGCGTGCTGCTTTTCCAGGTCGGCGAGGTGCTCGTCCAACTCTGCCCGCTGCTGCTTCGACAGCTCGTTGGGGGGTGCGTTCACACCATCACCCCCCGACGGCAGATCGTGGCCGCCCTGGTGCGGGACCGTCGGGCCGTCGCCGTGGCCGCCGGGGCCGTCGCCGTGCCCGCTCGTGGACGGGGTGTCGCCGTGGCCGCCGCCCGTGGGGGTGGTGTCGGTGGTGCCGTGGCCGCCCGTGGTGCCGGTGCCGGGTTCGGTGTGGCTGTTGTGCGGGGTGTGGTCGGCGGTGCCGCCGGGGGTGTGGTCCGTGGCGCCGCTCGGGGTGTGGGTGGTCCCGCCCGCGACGGGGTGGTCGGCGGTGCCCGTGACGTGGTGGGTGTTGCCGCCGCCGACCGTGACTTCCTGGTGCTTGGGCGCGCCGACCGTGGCGTCCTCGTGCTTGGGGACCTCGGCCAGGGGGTGGTCGGGGCCCTTGGGGACGGAGGTGAGGTCCTGCTTCGGCAGGCCCTGGTGGTCGAGGAGCTGGTGGGTGGTCTTGTCGTAGAACTGCGGGCGGCCCAGCGCGTCGTCGGGGAGGCGGACGGTGTCCTCGGGGTGGGGGAACGTGACGCCGGGCATGTCGGCCTTGGGCAGGTCCTTCCACACCACGTCGGTGATCTTCGGGAAGGCCCCGTCGGCCTTCCCGAGGTTCGCGAACAGGTCGCCGACCTTGACCTTGGCGAGCTGGCCGGCCTTGCCGATGTAGGTCATCGGGTCGATCAGGCGGCCGGCCTTCCCGGCGACGCTGATGACCTTGGCGACCGTGCCCGCCTTCGCGGCGGTGCCGGCGCCGCCGGTGAAGACGGTCGTCAGCACGTTGAAGGTGACCGCCCCGGCCGCGCGGGCGGGGTTCTTGCCCCACTCGTCCCAGGCGACCAGCGCCTTGCCGGTCTCCTTCACCGCCGTGCGCGAGTCCCGGATCCAGGACGGGAGGTCCTTGTCGTCCGCCAGCCAGAACGCGGTGCCGACCCCGGGCATCGAGGCGATCGCCAGGCCGGTGGCGAGTTTGGCCAGACCGGTCCAGGCCTGCCCGGCCTTGTCCCAGCCGTCGACACCGACCAGGGTGCCCAGGCCGCGGATGGTGCCCCAGATCCCGTCGACGATCAGACCGTCCCACACGAACGACTTGACCCAGTAGCCGACCTCCCACGCCCGGTGGGTCTCCTCCAGCTGGGAGCCCCACGGCAGGTCCTGGGCCTTGTTGAGGTCCTCGCCCTTGTAGCCGTACATGTTGTCGCCGTGCGAGCCGTCGTCGGCGACGAGCGGCGCGGCGCAGTACAGGGCGCGGATCTTGTTCGCACAGGTCCGCTCCGCCGCCCAGAACGCGGAGACCGCCGCGTTGACGTCGTGGATCAGATCGTTGTTCTCATCGATCTTGTCCCCGTCGTCCTTCCAGTGCTTGTCCCCACTGATCTTGTTGCTGAACGTGGTCGCCTTCGCCTGGAGCTCCTTCAGCCGCGCCACGATCGGGCGGGCCTCGGTGATGTACTCGCCCAGCGCCTTGGACGCCGATTCCAGCTGGTCGGCGAAGAAGTCGCTGTCGGTCTTGACCGGCTTGGTCGTCGCGAACAGCTTCTCCGCCTCCGGCGCCGAGTAGAACGCCGACAGGCCCTGGAACTCGGAATCCACGTTCGACCCGGCGTCACGGAACGTCCCCGCCGCCGTGGCGATCGCCGTCCTGTTCCTCTCCAACGCGTCCAGGTCCCCCGTGAACTGAGGAATCGTGCACGGATTGATCGGTACGTGGTCGGTCACTTCTTCTCCGCCCCCGGAAGATCGACCTTGGGTTCCTTCAGTGCCTCGCGCTGGGCGTTCTCCGCCTGCTCGATGTTGCCCTGGACGTATGCCGTCGTGGCCTTGACGGCCCCGTTGAGCGAGGCCTCCGTACGTGCCGAGATGAAGCCCAGCCGCTGCTGGTGGGAGGCCATGAGCTCGCCCAGCGCTCCGGCGATCGGGCCCATGCCGCCACCCTCACCGCCGGTTCCGCCGCCGGGCGTGACGGTACCGGCGTGCTTGGCCGCCTCGGGCAGCTCCTTCTGGAGCGAGGTGCCCGCCTTCTGGAAGCCCTCGGCCGCCGTGATCGTCTTGTTGACGACGCCCTGCACGCCGGACGGCTTGATGTCCCAGTCCATGACCTACCCCCGTGTCCCCGTGTTCCCGCGCCGGCCGCTCCGGGCGGCGTCAGCCGATGTTGTCGACCGCCGCCTTGGCCCTGGCCAGCGTCGCCTGGGCCGTCGCGTCGTTCTGCTCCAGCGTGCTGCGGACGAGGCGGATGATGTCGCGCACCTCGTTGGCCGCCTTGTTCCAGCGGACTTCCTTGGCGTGGTAGTCGTCCGAGACGCCGTCGGCCTTGAACTCGGCCATCGCCGCCTTCACCGCCGCGTCACGGTCGCCGAGCACCCGCTCCAGCTGCCCGATGATCCCGCCGAGGCCGCCCTGCACCTCCACGGAGGCGGCGACGTCGTACGAGGTGCGGTCCTGGTTCTGTCCCATGTCTCCTCAATCCCCCGGGGTTTCAGCGCGCGCCGAAGCGGGCGGCGTCGAAGTTCGCGGAGCCCATGTTCTGGTGGGCGTTGTCCCCCTGCTCGTGGTCACCGGTGACGAAGGCGGTGTCCATGCCGCGCTGACCGCCGAGGATGGCGCGCAGCGAGCCGTTGAGCTCCGCGGTGACGGCGTCGGAGCGCCGCTTGAACGAGTCGAAGGCGGTGCGGCCGACGCCGTTGAACTTGCCTTCCAGCGGGTCGGCGGCGGCGATCAGCAGCTTGATCAGCGTGCCGAGGTCGTCGCTCGAACCGCTCGTGGCCTTGCCCAGTTCGGACAGCGTCGTGCTGCCCATGTCGAACTTCATCCGCCCACCCCTGACGTGTTGTGCCGTCGCTTCCGTGCCTACCTGTCTACAGAAGGGACGTTGCGAACACAAACACGGTTTCAGCTGGCCGGAACCTCTGTCCGGAAATCGACGGGGCCCCGGGCTCAGGCCATCCAACGGTCGGGGCGGGCCGTCGCCCGGGAGGTGCGGGAGCGGGCCGCCTGGGCGTAGAGGAGTGCGGTGGCCTCGCCGGCCGTCCTCAGCCGGGCGGTGACGGTGTTGCCGGCTCCGGTGTCCACGTGCAGGTCGGCCACCCCGCAGACGCGTTCCCGGAGGCCTTGCGTACGGCGCACGCTCTGCACCTTCGCATGCGGAACGATCTCCGTGCGTCGGCAGAGGCGTCCGCGCCGGGCCGCGAACAGCTCCGCCGAGACGGCCAGCCCGTACCCCTTCCACCACACCGGGACCACCCACCGCGAGCCCCGGCGCGGGGACGGCACGAAGGCCAGCGCCGCCGGGTCCGCGCCGGGCAGGACGCGGGCGACCAGGGCGTGGGCGGCGTCCCGGGTGGCGACCGGGACCAGGACCCCGTTCTTAGAGCCCGCCACGGCCAGCTCCACCCGCACCCACCCGCGCCGCCGCCACAGCAGCGGCTCCACGATCCGCACGGTCTGCACGCGCCCCGGCGGGACGGTCTCGTGGGCCCGGTCCAGCAGTCCGTGGTCCAGGCGCAGCCCGTCGGGGGACTCGGCGACCCGCCAGTCGTAACCGGTGAGGAAGCGGGCCGCGCTGCCCTTCCAGCCCGCGCCCAGCAGCGGCAGCAGGGCGACCAGGGTCGCCCAGGGGTTGGAGCTGAGCCCCCACACGAGCACCGGACCGGCGACCCCCGCGGCGAGGGCGGCCCACACGTCGAGGCTGAGCAGCAGGGAGACCACGAGGTCCCGCACCGGGACCCGCAGCAGCTCCCGCTCGGGGGCCTCGCCGAGCGCGGTGGCCTCGGCCGGGGCGAAGCCGGCCGCCCGGGCCAGCAGCTCGGCGCGCAGCGCGACGGCGTCCCCTTCGCCGAGGAAGGCCAGCTCGTCCTTGTCCTCGGTGCCGATGACGTCGATGCGCAGCGCGGCCACCCCGGCCACGCGGGCCAGCAGGGGACGGGTGACGTCGATGGCCTGGATGCGGTCGAGGCGGATGTGGGCGGTGCGCCGGAATACCAGGCCGGTGCGGATGCGCAGCTCCGTGTCGTTGACGGCGTAATGGGTGAACCACCAGCTGAGGAAGCCGTACGTGCCGAACACGAGGACCAGCCCGGCGAGCACGAGCAGGCGCAGCCACACGGGCAGGGCCAGCGCCCACTCCTGGGCCCGCTCCCCCTGCTGGGCGACCAGGCCGACGCAGCCGGCGATCGGCACCCAGGCGCGCCGCAGCGGCGTCAGCACGTGCAGCCGCCGCTCGGCGCCCGGCGGGGGCGGGGCCGGGGACGGGGCCGGGCCGGTCACAGGCCGGCCGATCGGGCCTCGCCGAGCTCGGTCAGGCGGTCGCGGAGGCGTTCCGCCTCGTCCGGGGCCAGGCCCGGGATCTTGGCGTCGGTGGCCGCCGCGGCCGTGTGCAGCTGGACGGACGCCAGCCCGAAGCGCCGCTCCAGCGGGCCCGAGGTCACCTCCACCAGCTGCATCCGCCCGTACGGGACCACCGTCTCCTCCCGCCACAGCACCCCCCGGCTGATCAGCAGGTCGTCCGCGCGCTCCGCGTACCGCCAGGACCGCCAGTTCCGCCCCAGCAGCACCCACCCCCAGACCAGCGGCAGCAGCCACGTGCCGCCGAGCGCCGCCCACCCCGCTCCGGCGAGCAGCCCCAGCGGGAGGGCCGTCGCCACCACGAGGAGGGTCGTCCACACCACCAGCAGCAGCCGCCGGAGGGACAGGAGCCCACCCGGCAGTCCGACCCATGCGGGCCGGTCCGTCTCACCCGTCGTCCCCGTTTCCATGCCCCCACCCTAGGACTGCGACAATGCGCCCATGACGGAGACCACGGTCGGCATCGGCGGCGCGGCGGAGAGCACCGACATGGTGCTCAACATCGGACCGCAGCATCCTTCCACCCACGGCGTGCTGCGGCTGCGGCTCGTCCTGGACGGCGAGCGCATCGCGAGCGCCGAGCCGGTGGTCGGCTACATGCACCGTGGCGCCGAGAAGCTGTTCGAAGCCCGTGACTACCGCCAGATCATCATGCTCGCCAACCGCCACGACTGGCTGTCGGCCTTCTCCAACGAGCTCGGCGTGGTCATGGCGGTCGAGCGGATGCTCGGCATGGAGGTCCCCGAGCGCGCCGTGTGGATGCGCACGCTCCTCGCCGAGCTGAACCGGGTCCTCAACCACCTGATGTTCCTCGGGTCCTACCCGCTGGAGCTGGGCGGCATCACCCCGATCTTCCACGCGTTCCGCGAACGCGAGGAGCTCCAGGCGGTCATGGAGGAGATCTCCGGCGGCCGCATGCACTACATGTTCAACCGGGTCGGCGGCCTCAAGGAGGACCTCCCGGCGGGCTGGCTCGGGCGCGCCCGGGCCGCCGTCGCCGACGTCCGCACCCGGATGGACGTCTACGACAAGCTCGTCCACGGCAACGAGATCTTCCGCGGCCGTACCCGCGGCGTCGGCGTGCTGTCCGCGGAGGCGGTGCACGCGTACGGCGTCTCCGGTCCGATCGCCCGCGCCTCCGGCGTCGACTTCGACCTGCGCCGCGACGAGCCGTACCTGGCGTACGGGGAGCTCCAGGACGTCCTGAAGGTGGTCACCCGCACCGAAGGGGACTGCCTGGCCCGCTTCGAGGTGCTGCTGGAGCAGACGCACAACGCGCTGGACCTGGCCGTGGCCTGCCTGGACCGGATGGCGGAGCTGCCGCCGGGGCCGGTCAACCAGCGGCTGCCGAAGGTGCTGAAGGCGCCCGAGGGGAGCACGTACGCCTGGACGGAGAACCCGCTCGGCATCAACGGCTACTACCTGGTCTCCAAGGGCGAGAAGACCCCGTACCGGCTGAAGCTGCGCAGCGCCTCCTTCAACAACATCCAGGCCCTGGCGGTCCTGCTGCCGGGGCAGCTGGTGGCGGACATGGTGTCGATCCTGGGCTCTCTCTTCTTCGTCGTCGGCGACATCGACAAGTAGGCCGGCGGGCCCGCCGACCTGACAGTCGGCGTGCGCCGCCCGCCGGGCGGGGACGGGGCCGCCCTAGGGTCGCCCGCATGACCACTGCTGCCACCCGCGACGACCTCGCCGGCTACCTCCGCAGGCTCGGCGTCACCGAGCCCGGCGCCCCCTCCGAGGAGGGGCTGTACGCCCTCGCCCGCGCCCACGTCGAGCGCGTGCCGTTCGAGAACACCGGCATCCAGCTGGGCCGGCCGCCGGGCATCGACCCCGCGCTGTCGGTGCGCCGGATCGCCGCCGGGCGCGGCGGCTACTGCTTCCACCTCAACGGGGCCTTCGCCCTGCTGCTGGAGGAGCTCGGGTACGAGGTGACGCGCCACCTCGGCGGAATGCACGGCGACCCGCAGTCCCGGGACGCGGGCGGCGACCACCTCGCCCTGACGGTACGGGCCGGGGGGCGGGAGCACTTCGTCGACGTCGGCATGGGCGACGGCCCGCACGAACCCCTGCCCCTGCGGGAGGGCGTGTACGCGCAGGGGTTCACCTACCGGCTGGAGCCGGCGGACGTGACCTGGGACGGGGGCGGCGAGGGCGGCGGCTGGAGCCTGCACCGGGACGGCGTGCCGACGCCGCGCATGAACTTCCGCTCGGCACCGGCCGTCATGGCCGACTTCGAGCCGGCACACCGGTGGCTGTCCACCGCCGAGGACTCGCCCTTCCGGCAGTCGTTCGTCATGCTGCGGCGCAGTGCCCGGGGCATCGACCGGCTGCACGGCCGCATGCTGATCCACACCGCCCCGGACGGCACGCGCACGGTACGGGAGCTCGCCACCGCCGAGGAGTTCTACGGGGCGGTCACGGAGGTCTTCGACCGCGACCTGGACGACCTCTCCCGCGAGGACCGCGCCGCCCTGTGGACCCGGGTGACCCGGGCCCACGAGGCCTGGCGCGCGTCGCGGGCGGAAACCGCCGGCTGAGGCGGGGCCGCGCTACGGCCGCGCCCCGCGCCGCGGCCGTAGCGGCGGGGGCGCGCGCCGGCCCGGCGGAGTCGATGTCGGTGCGGCAGGGCAGACTTGGGGCATGTCCGCTTCCCCCCGACGGGCCTGCCCGTCCTGCGGCCGCGACTGCGCCGTGACCGCCGGCCGGATCGCCCGCCACGACCCCCCGGCGGGGCGCCGCGCCGGCCTGGTGTCCTGTCCCGGGTCGCGGGCGCGCGTGGTCCTCGGCGCCTGCGCCCCGACACTGGACGGCTTCACCCTGGGCCCCCACCCGGGCCAGCTCCCCCTGTTCTGACCCCGCGCGGCGGCCACCGGCCGACCCGCCCGGTGGCGGCCTGCACCGGCTGACGCGGCGGGCCCGGACGGGCTCCCCAGCACCAGTGCTCCGACCGCTAGGAGATGGCCGTGCGGAGCCGGACCACGTCGATCGGTTCGGTCTCGTCGTGGGCCGTCAGGTCGATGACCTGGCCCACCGCCAGCTGCTCCGGCGTCGCCGGCTTGAACTCCGCTTCGGCCTCGTCCTCGCCGGACTCCGCCTTGTGCGCGGCCAGCGCCTCCGCGCCGACGACGTCCGCCAGGTCCTCGTTCTGCACGGACTCGATCGCGGCACGCGCCTGCGCGGTGTTCTTGGTGCCGAAGAAGTCGAAACCGCCCTCGACGCGCGAGGCGGAGCGCCGCTGGGCCGCGTACGGGGCCACCGGCGCCGCGGGACGCCGCACCGGGACCGCCGGCGTCAGGGCCGCGGCGGAGGTGGGGGCGGGTGCGGGGACCGCCGGACGGGTGTGGTCGCCGGCGGAAGGGGCCGGATCCCTGGGGGCTGCGGCGGAGGGGGCCGGCTCCCTGGGGGCTGCGGCGGAGGGGGCCAGCTCCCTGGGGGCGGCGGCAGCGGCCGCCCGCGCCTGCGACTTGCGCAGCAGCGCGGTCATGGCCGCGTTGGCCCGCGCGTACCCGACCGCGGTCGGCGCCCCGCTGCCGGTGCGCTCCTCCGACACCGCCGGAAGCTCCTTCGGGTTGCCCGCGTTCTCCAGCGCCAGCAGCCGCCGCTTCTCCAGCGCGCTGGCCCGCTCGGTCTCGGCGGTGGCGTACCGGCGCAGCAGCGCGGCGTGCTCCCCGCGCAGGCCCGCGAGTTCGACCCGCTTGGCGCGGAGCTTGGCGTCCAGCTTGGCGCGCAGGACGCGGGCCTCCTCGAGGTCGGACTCCAGCTCGGCTATCCGCTCGTCGGTCTTCCACTCGTCCTTGACCCGCTCGCGGGCCAGCTCCGCCACCCGGCGGCCGGCCGCCCGGTCCCAGGAGCGCATCAGGACGGCGCCGCCGATGCCCGCGGCCGCCGTGAGGGCCACGAGCAGGCGCAGCGCGAGGGGTTCCGCGAGGAGCCAGGCCGCGCCGGCACTGGCGACGGAAACCCCGCCGACGGCCGTCGGCGTGAGAAGTCGGTGCAGGGGCTCGGGATTGCGGTGACGTCCACGGGGCATGGCCTGAAATTTACAGGGCGTGGGCCACGGTTGGGGTACCCGCCCGGCAATCTCTTCCCGCGCGGTTACCCCACAATTGGCCATCAACCGTGTAACCGCTACTTCTTCAGAAGGCCCTTGGCTTCCAGGTACGCCTTCGCGACGTCCGCCGGCTTCGCCCGCTCCGCGTCCACCTTGCGGTTCAGTTCGACGAGGTCGGCGGTCGTGAGCACCTTGGTGAGCCGCTCCAGCGCGGCCGCGACCTCCGGCGCCCCGGCGTCCTTGGCGTTGACGACCGGGAGCACGTTGTCGGCGTTCTGGAGCTTCTTGTCGTCCTCCAGCAGGACCAGGCCGAAGCTGTCCAGGGTGGCGTCGGTGGTGGTGGTCAGCACGAGCTGGTCCACCCCGTCCTTGACGGCCTGCTTGGCCTGCGGGGTGCCGACGCCCTTCGGGTCGATACCGGAAACCTGGATTCCGTACGTCTTCTCCAACCCGGGTGCGCAGAAGGGGCGGACGGAGCATTCGTCACCCGCCGCGATCTTCACCTTCTGGCCCGACTTTCCAAGATCGGAAAGGGTCCTGAGGTTGTTCTTCTGGGCGAATTCCCTGCTCACGGCGAAGGCGTTCTGGTCGACTGCCGCGCCCGCCGGGAGCGCCTTCAGACCGAGCGGCGCCGCCAGCTTCTCCAGCGCCGTGACCGTCGCCGGCGCGTCGCTCGACGCGACCGGCTTCCCCTTCGGCGCGTCCGGACCGTTCACCTTGGCGTTGAGGAACTCCGCGAGGGTGGCCGCGTACTCCGGGACGACGTCGATCTCGCCCTTCTCCAGCGAAGGCTCGTACAGCTCCCGGTTGCTGACCGTGGTGACGGAGGTGTCGTAGCCCGCGTCGGCCAGGAGCCGCGCGTACAGCTCGGCCAGCACGTCGGACTCGGTGAACCCGGCCGCGCCGACCACGAGCCTGCCCTTGGCTCCGCCGCCCCCGGACGAGGAGGAGGACGAGGACGAGCCGCCCTCCTTGGCCTTCTCCAGGCTGTCGCCCCCGCAGGCGCTGAGCGAAACGGTCAGGGCCACCGCGCCCAGGGTCGCGCCGAGGATGCGCGTGGACTTGCTCATCATGCTCCTTGGAGATCAGGGGAAAGCGTCGGAAAAGGGGACGGGCTCAGCGCGGCACCCGGCGTCCGCGGCGCAGCAGCAGCCGGTCCGCCGCGACCAGGAGGCCCTCCACCAGCAGGGCCAGCAGCGCGACCAGCAGGGCGCCCGCCACCACCTGCGGCGTGTTGTAGGTGTTGAAGCCGGCGGTGATGATCCGGCCCAGGCCTCCCTGGCCGACCATCGCCGCGATCGTGGCGGTGGCGATGACCTGGACGGCGCCCGAGCGCAGCCCGGTCATCACCAGCCCCCGGGCGAGGGGAAGTTCCACCCGCCAGAACAGCTGCCGGCCGGACATGCCCATGCCCCGGGCCGCCTCGACCACCGCGCGGTCCACCTCCCGCACGCCGACGTACGCGTTGGTCAGCAGCGGCGGTACGGCGAACAGCACCAGCGCGGCCACGGCCGGCAGGTAGCCGGCGCTGCGCAGCGGCGAGACCATGAACAGGGCCAGCACCGCGAACACCGGCACGGCCCGCCCCACGTTGGAGACGTTCACCGCGAGCGCCCCGCCCCGCCCCACGTGTCCGAGCCACAGCCCCACCGGCAGGGCCACCGCGCAGGCGACGCCCAGGGCGATCCCGCTGACCAGCAGGTGCTCGACCAGGCGGTGCCGGACGCCGCTCTCCCCCGACCAGTTGGCTCCGTCGGCCAGCCAGCCGCAGGCCTTCCCGAGCACCTCCACGCCTCAGCCCCCCTTCCCCGCCCGCGCGGGGCGTCCGGCGCGGGTCCACGGGGTCAGCAGCCACTGGAGGGCCAGCAGCAGCAGGTCGGCGGCGAGCGCGAGCAGGACGCACAGCACGGAGGCGGTGAGCACCTGGGCCTTGAAGGAGCTGTTCACGGCGGGGGCGATCAGGTTGCCCAGCCCGCCCTTTCCGACGATGGAGCCGACGGTGGTCAGCGCCACGGTGGAGACGGTCGCGATCCGTACCCCGGCGAGCAGCGCGGGCAGCGCCAGGGGCAGTTCGACCTGCCACAGCAGCCGCGCCGGGCCGTAGCCCATGCCGCGTGCGGCCTCCCGCACCTCCTCGGGGACGGCCTCCAGGCCGGCCAGCACGTTGCGGACCAGGATGGTCAGCGAGTACAGCACCAGCCCGGTCACCACGAGCGCCGCCGAGAGCCCGAAGAAGGGCAGCAGCAGGGAGAACATGGCGAGCGAGGGGACCGTGTAGAGCAGGGTGGTCAGGCCGAGCACGGGGGCCGCCCAGCGGCGGCCGCGGCGGGCCAGGAGCGCGAGGGGGACGGCGACGGCGACGCCGATGAGCACCGAGACGGCCGTGATCCACACGTGTTCGAGGGTGGCGTCGGCGAGTTCGGGGGCCCGGGAGCTGACGTAGTCCCAGCAGATCCAGTCGTTCGCCACCAGGCAGTTCCGTACCGCCACCCCGCCACCCCCTTCTTCCCTCGCACACGCGTACCCGAAGACCCGGCCAGTGCGACCATAACCCCGGGTGCCCGCACCGGCCGGAATGATTCGCACAGGTGCAACACTCCCCTCACAAAGCCTTCGCCCATCCGTGAGCAGCGGTGGGGGAGGATGGCGGAGTGATCCGATTCGAGCATGTGACCAAGCGCTACCCCGATGGGACGACGGCCGTCGAGGACCTGACGTTCGAGGTGGCGGAGGGCGAGCTGGTCACGCTGGTGGGCCCGTCCGGCTGCGGCAAGACGACCACGATGAAGATGGTCAACCGGCTCATCGAGCCCACCTCCGGCCGGATCCTGCTCGACGGCGAGGACGTCTCCGCCGCCGACCCGGTCGAGCTGCGCCGCCGCATCGGGTACGTCATCCAGCAGGTCGGGCTGTTCCCCCACAAGACCGTGCTGGAGAACACGGCGACCGTGCCGCAGCTGATCGGGACCCCGAAGGCGAAGGCCCGCGCGCGGGCGGCCGAGCTCCTCGAACTCGTTGGCCTGGACCCGGCCGTGTACGGGGACCGCTACCCCGAGCAGCTGTCGGGCGGGCAGCGCCAGCGCGTCGGGGTCGCCCGCGCGCTCGCGGCGGACCCGCCGGTGCTGCTGATGGACGAGCCGTTCGGCGCGGTGGACCCGGTGGTGCGCGAGCGGCTCCAGAACGAGTTCCTCACCCTGCAGAGGACGGTCCGCAAGACCATCCTGCTGGTCACCCACGACCTGGAGGAGGCCGTCCGGCTCGGCGACCGGATCGCGGTCTACGGCGGGGGCACCATCGAGCAGTTCGCCCGGCCGGCGGCGGTGCTCGGCGCCCCGGCGACCGACTACGTGGCCTCCTTCGTCGGCGCCGACCGGGGGCTGCGGCGCCTCGCGGTCACCCCGGTCGGGGAGGCGGACCTGACACCGGCGCGGGAGGGCGAGGCCCCGGCCGGCTCGGTCGCGCTGGGGGCGTCGCTGCGCGAGGCGCTGGCGGCCCTGCTCCAGGAGGACGCGGGGCGGATCGGGGTCACGGATCCGCGGTCCGGCGCGCTGGTCGGTGTCCTGACCCCGGAGGGCGTCCACCGGGCCCTGCGCCGGGCCGAACCGCCCGCGGCATGACGAAGGGCCCGACGGGAGTCGGGCCCTGACCACGCGCGAGCAAGAGGGGCTCGGTACTGCTGGACTGCTGGACTGCCGGGACCGCGTGCCCTGCCTCAGGCCTGCATGCGGCTGCTCATCCACACCAGCATCGGCGGGATCTCGCGGCGCCAGGTGTTGAAGTTGTGGCCGCCGCTGTCGAGGATGATCGAGGAGACCCGGTCCGGACCCTTGACCAGCTTGATGAACTTCTTGGTGTCGTTCAGGTTGTCCTCGCCCTTCTCGCTCGTGGTGACGAGGAAGGAGGTGCCGGTCGGCTTCTTGTTCTCCATGCTCCACAGCACGTCCGCGGCCTTCTTCAGCTTCTCGTCGCCGTGGAAGAGGTCACCTGTCGTCGGGTCGTCGGCCGCCTTGTAGTACG
Organism: Streptomyces sp. NPDC001373; assembly: GCF_042895815.1. NCBI lineage: Bacteria > Bacillati > Actinomycetota > Actinomycetes > Kitasatosporales > Streptomycetaceae > Streptomyces > Streptomyces sp. NPDC001373. The sequence goes on along the minus strand of NZ_JBIAWQ010000002.1, from coordinate 534,321 downwards.
CGGACAGGCCCGCGGCGGCGCCGAAGACCTGCGGGTGGTGCGCTGCGATCTTCAGGGCGCAGTAGCCGCCCGTGGAGTTGCCGATGAAGCCCATGTTCTGCGGCTTCTTGCCGACCCGGAAGGTGCCCTGGATCGCCTGCGGCAGGTCCTGCGCGAAGAAGGTCTCCGTCTGCGGACCGCCCGGTATGTCCACGCACTCGGTGTCGCGCGGCGGCGCGATGGTCGGGCGCAGCATGACGAGGATCATAGGCTTCATCTTGCCCTGCTTGGCCTGCTTGAAGGCCGTCATGGGGTAGTTCAGCCCTTTGATGAGGTTCTCGGCGGTACCCGGGTAACCCGTGAGGACGATGGAGGCGGGGAAGTTCTTGTCCTTGTGCTGCGGCTGGAAGTACTCCGGCGGGAGCCAGACGTAGCCGGGACTCGTTATCTTCGACTTCTGCCCGGTGATGGCCACCTTCAGTATCTGACCGCCGACCTGCGGCTGGCCGCCGCCGGGGACGTCCAGCTTCTGTTTGTCGATGACCTTGATGTCCTTGCTGCTCATCGAGTGGTCGACGACCTTGCCGATGGCCGTCTGCTGACCGAACAGGTCGGCCCAGGAACCGTAGAAGAGGAAGGACTTGTTGGCGGCGAGACCGACTGCCGAGAACAGCGCCAGCTGGGTCGCGAGCAGGAGGCCGACCCGGCCGAGGACCGACCGCCAGGTGCGGCCGGAGAGCTTCGGCCAGAGCCAGACCGTCACCGCGAACAGCGCTACACCCGCGATGATGGCCAGGACCAGAACGGCATTACTGGTGAGACCCATGAGCAGTCAGTCGACTTTCTGATGGCAGGGCTGGATTTTTCCGACGGAAGAGTGAACCCGCTCCTCCTCGATGTCGTCCTAGTGGACGCACCACACCCCGGAGGCTGTCGCGGCCTTCGGCCACATGATCTCTCGCGGAGCAACGGGAAGCGATGTCTAGCAGGATAGATGGCGATAAGTCGGGACAGGTTCCGAGTAAGGTCCGGCGAATCTTCCGCGGACCCAAGCCGGAGTCGGTGCCCGGTCTCGTAGGTACGGCCGTCATGATCGTCGGCCTTCTGGACATCGCGGCGGGCGTCTTCCCGCGATTCCGCCACAGCCGGTTCCACGCGGTCACCGAGGTGCTGCCCGGCTCCCTGGGCCCCTTCGCCGCGGCCCTCTCCATCAGCGCGGGCGTCCTGATCCTGCTGCTCGCGCACGGACTCAAGCGACGCAAGCGGCGCGCCTGGCGCGCCGCCGTGATCCTGCTGCCGGCCGGTGCGGTCGCGCAGTTCGTCTACCGGCACTCGATCATCAGCGTGGTCATCTCGGCGGTGCTCCTCGCGCTGCTCGTACGCCACCAGGGTGAATTCAAGGCCCTCCCGGACCCGCGCAGCCGCTGGAAGGCGCTCGCGAACTTCGTCCTGATGAGCGCCGGCTCCATCGGCCTGGGCCTGGTCATCGTCAACGTCCACCCGAACAAGGTCGTCGGCCACCCCAGCCTCTACGAGCAGATCACCCACGTGGTCTACGGCCTCTTCGGCTTCGAGGGCCCCGTCGACTACGCCGGACGGGTGAGCTGGACCGTCGGCTACTCCCTCGGCGCCCTCGGCATGCTGACCGCCGTCACCACGATCTACCTCGCCTTCCGCCCCGAGCACCCGGCCGCGCAGCTCACCGCGGACGACGAGGCGAAGCTGCGCGACCTGCTCGCCAGGCACGGCGGCCGCGACTCGCTCGGCCACTTCGCGCTCCGCCGCGACAAGGCCGTCGTCTTCTCCCCCAGCGGCAAGGCCGCCGTCACCTACCGCGTGGTCTCCGGCGTCATGCTCGCCTCCGGCGACCCCGTCGGCGACGTCGAGGCCTGGCCCGGCGCCATCGAGCGCTTCATGGAGGAGGCCAAGGCCCACTCCTGGACCCCGGCCGTCGTCGGGTGCAGCGAGACGGGCGGCGAGGTCTGGACCCGTGAGACGGGCCTGGACGCCCTGGAGCTCGGCGACGAGGCCATCGTCGATGTCAAAGACTTCTCCCTCGCCGGACGCCCCATGCGCAACGTCCGCCAGATGGTGAAGCGCATCGAGCGCAACGGCTACACCACCAAGGTCCGCCGGGTCAGCGAACTGAACGAGTTCGAGCTGTCCCAGGTGCGCGGCGCGGCCGAGGCCTGGCGCGGCACCGACACCGAGCGCGGCTTCTCCATGGCCCTGGGCCGCATCGGCGACCCGGGCGACGGCGACTGCATCATCGCCACCGCGCACCGCGTGGAGGAGGGCGACAGCAGCCCCTTCGGCGACCTGAAGGCCATCCAGCACTTCGTGCCATGGGGCAAGGACGGCATGTCGCTGGAGATGATGCGCCGCGACCGCGGCGCCGACCCCGGCATGAACGAGCTGCTGATCGTCGCCTCCCTCCAGCAGGCCCCCGAGCTGAAGATCGAGAAGGTCTCCCTGAACTTCGCGATGTTCCGCGCGGCCCTGGCCCGCGGCGAGAAGATCGGCGCCGGCCCGGTCCTGCGCGCCTGGCGCAGCCTGCTCGTCTTCCTCTCGCGCTGGTTCCAGATCGAGTCGCTGTACAAGTTCAACGAGAAGTTCCGCCCCCGCTGGGAGCCGCGCTTCATGGTCTACCGCCACCACCGCGACCTGCCCCGCATCGGCTTCGCCGTGATGCAGGCCGAGGGCTTCGTCACCCTCGCCCTCCCCCGCCTCTTCGAGAGCCGCCGCCGCCCGAAGCCGGTCCGCCCCTGCGCCCACCAGGAGACGACGGTCCCGGCCCAGCAGGACCGCGAGGTCCAGGCCGCGTAGCCGCCACCGCTCCCGACGCCCCCGTGCCCGCCAGGGCCCGGGGGCGTTCCGCTGCGCGGGATCTACCCTGGACCCCATGAACACCACCGCCCCCCGGGGCCACGTGGCCGGGCTCCCCGACTGGGACCGCTGCGCGGTCATGGGCGTCGTCAACGTCACCCCCGACTCCTTCTCCGACGGCGGCCGCTGGTTCGACACCACCGCCGCCGTCAAGCGCGGCCTCGACCTCGTCGCCCAGGGCGCCGACCTCGTCGACGTCGGCGGCGAGTCCACCCGCCCCGGCGCCACCCGCGTCGACGCCGAGGAAGAGCTCCGGCGCGTCGTACCCGTCGTCCGCGGCCTCGCCTCCGAGGGCGTCGCCGTCTCCGTCGACACCATGCGCGCGACCGTCGCCGAACAGGCCGTCGCCGCCGGCGCCCGCCTCGTCAACGACGTCAGCGGCGGCCTCGCCGACCCCCGCATGATCCCCGCCGTCGCCGCCACCGACGTCCCCTTCGTCGTCATGCACTGGCGCGGCTTCAGCGACAACATGAACAGCCTCGCCGTCTACGCCGACGTCCTCGCAGAGGTCACCGCCGAACTCCGCGCCCGCATCGACGCCGTCGTCTCCGGAGGCATCGCCCCCGAGCGGATCGTCGTCGACCCCGGCCTCGGCTTCGCCAAGAACGCGGAACACGACCTGGCCCTCGTCGCCCGCCTCCCCGAGCTGCGCGCCCTCGGCTTCCCCCTCCTCGTCGCCGCCTCGCGCAAGCGTTTCCTCGGCCGGGTCCTGGCCGGCGCCGACGACGCCGCCCCGCCCCCCGCCCGCGAGCGGGACGCCGCCACGGCCGCCGTCTCGGCCATCGCCGCCCACCAGGGCGCCTGGGCCGTACGGGTGCACGAGGTACGGGCGACCGCCGACGCGGTTCGGGTGGCCCGTGCCGTGGAAGGGGCTCTGTGACCCGCAGGGCCGACGGGACCGACCGGACGCACAGGGAAGGGGAAAGGTGAGCCGTACCGACATCGAAGCCGTCGAAGAGGTCAACGCGGCCTTCTACGAGGCCATGGAGCGGGGGGACTTCGACGCACTGTCGGCGCTCTGGCTCGACGACGAGATCTCCTGCGTCCACCCGGGGTGGCCGGTGCTCTCCGGGCGGGGCGAGGTGCTGCGCTCCTACGCGCTGATCATGTCGCACACCGAGTACATCCAGTTCTTCCTCACCGACACCAAGGTGGCCCTCATAGGCGACACCGCCCTGGTCACCTGCACCGAGAACATCCTCAGCGGGGGCCCCGCCGAGCAGGCCGGGGAACTCGGCCCGCTCGTCGGCCAGCTGGTCGTCGCCACGAATGTGTTCCGACGCACACCGGAGGGGTGGCGGCTCTGGTCCCACCACGGTTCTCCCGTGCTCACGGACTCCGATGACGAGGAAGAAGAGGCCTCCGACTGACCCAAGGGCGGGGGCGAAGGTTTATCGCAGGTAAATTCGAAGGTGGACGACGCCGACCGCACTCGGCGTAGGCCCAAGGGCCCGGGGAGTCCCGGGACCGGAAGCACCTACGAAAGCAGGAGTGATTCGCGTGGATCGTGTCGCGCTGCGCGGCCTCAAGGCTCGCGGGCACCACGGCGTCTTCCCCCGGGAACGCGAAGAAGGCCAGACCTTCATCGTCGACCTCGTGCTGCACCTGGACACCCGCCCGGCGGCGGCCGGGGACGACCTGGCCAAGACCGTGCACTACGGGGTCGTGGCCGAAGAGGTCGTCGACGTCGTCCAGGGCGAGCCCGTCGACCTGATCGAGACCCTCGCCGAGCGCATCGCCCAGCAGTGCCTCAAGCACGAGGCCGTCGCCCAGGTGGAGGTCGTCGTCCACAAGCCGGACGCACCGATCACCGTCCCCTTCGACGACGTGACCGTCACGATCACCCGGAGCCGCGCGTGAACAACGGACAGAACGCCCAGAGCGACCCCACGGTCCAGCCCGTCCCCGCGTCCGTGGTCGAGGCGGTCGACGCGGCCGACGTGACGCTCTCCAACCCCAAATGGGCCGTGATCGCGCTCGGCGCCAACCTCGGCAACCGGCTGGAGACCCTCCAGGGCGCCATCGACGCCCTCGGCGACACCCCCGGGCTCCGGGTCAAGGCCGTCTCACCGGTCTACGAGACCGAGCCGTGGGGCGTCGAGCCCGGCTCCCAGCCCTCGTACCTGAACGCGGTCATCGCCCTGAAGACCACCCTGCCGCCGTCCTCGCTGCTGGAGCGGGCGCACGCCGTCGAAGAGGCCTTCGACCGGGTCCGCGAGGAGCGCTGGGGCCCGCGCACGATCGACGTGGACATCGTGGCGTACGCCGACGTGGTCTCCGACGACCCCGTCCTGACCCTGCCGCACCCTCGGGCTCACCTGCGGGCCTTCGTCCTGGCCCCCTGGAACGACATCGACCCCGAGGCCCAGCTCCCCGGCCGCGGCCCGGTCTCCGACCTGCTGGCCGCGATCGGCCTGAGCGGGGTCACGCCGCGGGCCGACCTGGAACTCCGTCTCCCGGAATAGCCGTTAGCGTGTTCAGGTAGCAGACACTGAACAGGGGACGCGCAAGTGAAGCAACTGAGGCCGGCGGTCCTGGCGGGCACCTTCGTGATCGCCGGCGTGCTGTCCTGGGCCGGCGCCCGCCTGTGGAACGCCTACGGCAACCTGCCGGGCGTCCCACTGGCCGCGCCGATCGTGCTGGCGGTCATCGCCGCGGTGCTGTTCGCCACCGCCCTCTCGCTGCGCGCCCGCCTGAAGGCCCAGCGCGAGCGCCGTCCGGGAGCCAAGGGCGTGGAGCCGCTGATGGCGGCCCGCGCGCTAATCTTCGCGCAGGCCAGCGCCCTGGTCGCGGCCCTGGTCGCCGGCATGTACGGCGGGGTCGGCGTCTTCCTGCTGACCGACTCCCTGGACGTCCCGGCCCGCCGCGACCAGGCCTGGTACGCGGGCGGCTCGGTCCTGGCGGGCGCCGCGGTCGTCGCGGCCGCCCTCTTCCTGGAACACGTCCTGAAGCTCCCGGACGACGAGGACCCCCACAAGGCCCACGCGGCGGCCTAGGGGCCGCTACTCCAGCCAGGCCGTTCGGGCGAGATGCCCGCTGACCAGGAACGTCTGGTGGGAATCGAGCGGAAGCCGTAAAGGGTGGACGGCTTTCGGCTCACCGGACGCGCCTCGACGGCCGTCACCTCCACCCATGCCGACTCCACGAGGTGGAGAGGGTGCGCCTCGGATCGGAACGTGCCCCTCGTCGGCCAGCCGTCGGCGATGACCAGGCGCGACGCCCGCCCCTTGGCGCTTGGTGTGAACCGCGCCCCGACCACTCTGGCAAGCTCCTCCAGGAACGGGACGTTCGCGCTGATGAGCACCCGTGCGGGCCACCGCTGGATCCGGCAGCCGTCGCCGTCCTCATACCCGTCGAGGAAGCCTCTGAAGGTATGGCTACGACCGTCGCGCAGCGTCCACAACAGGTCCGCCCGGCCGCACGTCACAGGCCCGCAGACGTCCTCCTACCGCGTTGACGGTCTGCCGACTCGGTAACCCCCAAAGCATCGGTCCCCCTCCACATCCAGGCGGAGGGGGACCGTAGCGGACCGCACTGACAATCCGGCTAGCGCGCGATGATGAGGCTCATCGCCTCGCTGCGGGTCGCGGGGTCCCGGAGCTGCCCCCGCACCGCCGACGTGGTGGTCTTGGCACCGGGCTTACGGATCCCTCGGACCGACATGCACATGTGCTCGGCCTCGATCACGACGATCGCCCCTCGGGCCTCCAGGATCTCCATGAGAGAGTCGGCTATCTGCGTGGTCAGACGTTCCTGCACCTGCGGCCTGCGGGCGAAGACCTCCACGAGGCGCGCCAGCTTCGAAAGCCCGGTGATCTTGCCCGACTCGGCCGGGATGTAGCCGATGTGGGCGACACCGTGGAAGGGCAGGAGGTGATGTTCGCACAGACTGACGATTTCGATGTCCTTCACCAGGACCATCTCGTCATGGCCGAGGTCGAACGTCGTGGTCAGGACGTCCTCCGGCTTCTGCCACAGGCCGGCCAGGATTTCGCGGTACGCCCGCGCCACGCGTGCCGGGGTCTCCAGGAGGCCCTCGCGGTCCGGGTTCTCGCCGACCGCGATCAGGAGTTCGCGGACGGCCGCCTCGGCTCGCTTCTCGTCGAACTCGCCGATCGTGCCCTCGCCACCGGTCAGGGTCACTGGGTCGGTCATCTCATCCTCGTTCCTGTGTGCGCGTACGGCGTACGAACGGCCGCGCCCCCCAGGCTAGAACCTGGGGGGCGCGGCATCCATTCCGGACCTGATCAGGCCCCCGGACGGTCCTCCGGGGAGGACTCCGGGGACTTCTCCACCGACACGGCCGTCTGGGCCGAGGCCGAGGTGCCGTTGGCGGCGTTCGTCAGCTGGAGCTCCTTGGGCGAGAGCACCGGCGGACGGGTGGAGGGGGTGCGGCGCGCGGAGCCGGTCCAGGCCGGGCGGGCCGGGCGCTTCACGATCGTGGAGAAGATCTCGGCGATCTCCTCCTTGCCCAGGGTCTCCTTCTCGAGGAGCGCCAGCACCAGGTTGTCCAGGACGTCCCGGTTCTCGACCAGGATCTCCCAGGCCTCGTTGTGCGCGGTCTCGATGAGCTTCTTGACCTCTTCGTCGACCAGCGCCGCGACCTCTTCCGAGTAGTCCCGCGGGTGCGACATCTCGCGGCCCAGGAACGGCTCGGTGTTGTCCCCGCCGAACTTGATCGCGCCGAGGCGCTCGGTCATGCCGTACTGGGTGACCATCGCGCGGGCCGTCGCCGTGGCCTTCTCGATGTCGTTCGCGGCGCCCGTGGTCGGATCGTGGAAGACCAGTTCCTCGGCCGCGCGCCCGCCCAGCATGTACGCGAGCTGGTCGAGCATCTCGTTGCGGGTGGTCGAGTACTTGTCCTCGTCGGGCAGGACCATGGTGTAGCCCAGGGCCCGGCCGCGGGACAGGATCGTGATCTTGTGCACCGGGTCGGAGTTCGGGGAGGCCGCCGCGACCAGGGCGTGTCCGCCCTCGTGGTACGCGGTGATCTTCTTCTCCTTGTCGGACATGATCCGGGTCCGCTTCTGCGGGCCCGCCACGACGCGGTCGATCGCCTCGTCCAGCATGAGGTTGTCGATCAGCTTCTTGTCCGAGCGGGCCGTGAGCAGCGCGGCCTCGTTCAGCACGTTGGACAGGTCGGCACCGGTGAAGCCGGGGGTGCGGCGGGCGACGGCCGAGAGGTCGACGTCCGGTGCGACCGGCTTGCCCTTCTGGTGGACCTTGAGGATCTCCAGACGGCCCTGCATGTCCGGGCGGTCGACCGCGATCTGGCGGTCGAAGCGGCCGGGGCGCAGCAGCGCCGGGTCGAGGATGTCGGGGCGGTTCGTGGCGGCGATCAGGATGACGCCGCCCTTCACGTCGAAGCCGTCCATCTCGACGAGCAGCTGGTTGAGGGTCTGCTCGCGCTCGTCGTGGCCGCCGCCGAGGCCCGCGCCGCGGTGCCGGCCGACGGCGTCGATCTCGTCGACGAAGACGATCGCCGGGGCGTTGGCCTTGGCCTGCTCGAACAGGTCGCGGACGCGCGAGGCGCCGACACCGACGAACATCTCGACGAAGTCGGAACCGGAGATCGAGTAGAAGGGAACGCCGGCCTCCCCCGCGACGGCACGCGCGAGCAGGGTCTTGCCGGTGCCGGGCGGGCCGTAGAGCAGCACACCCTTGGGGATCTTGGCGCCGACGGCCTGGAACTTCGCCGGCTCCTGGAGGAACTCCTTGATCTCGTGGAGTTCCTCGACGGCCTCGTCCGAGCCCGCGACGTCGGCGAACGTCGTCTTCGGGGTGTCCTTGGTGATGAGCTTGGCCTTGGACTTGCCGAAGTTCATGACCCGGGAGCCGCCGCCCTGCATCTGGTTCATCAGGAACAGGAAGACGACGACGATGAGGACGAAGGGCAGGAGCGAGAGCAGCACGCTCAGGAACGGGCTGGTCTTGTCCGGCGTGACGGAGTAGCCGTCCGGGATCTGACCGGCTTCGTACTTGGTCTGGAGGTTCTGGGCGAGCTGTACGCCCTGGTCCCCGATGTAGTTGGCCTGGAACTTGGTGCCGCTGTTGTTGCCGAGCTTCTGGCCCTTCTTCAGCTCGATCTTGATCATCTGGCTGTCGCCGGTGGTCAGCTTGGCGCTCTCGACCTGGCCACTGTTGATCGCCTTGATGACCTCGCTGGTCTCCACCGACTTGTAGCCGCCGCCGGAGCCGACGACGTTCATCAACACGACCACGGCGAGGACGGCCAGCACGATCCACATGACCGGCCCACGGAAGTATCGCTTCACGTCCATCCATACGGGGTGCCGGGCACCCCGTCCCTCCTGCCCGTAGGTAAATGCTGCTGTGAGTAAAGACTGTTCTTCGGAATGTACCCCTGTATTGTCACCCGCCGCCCCGTGGGACGGCTGACAGACCCGCCTTCTCCTCCAACGGCGGGAATCGCCCCCGGGTTCCCCCCGGGGGCGATCCAGGTGACGGCGGGGGTTCAGCCGCCGTAGACGTGCGGGGCGAGCGTCCCGACGAACGGCAGGTTGCGGTACTTCTCCGCGTAGTCGAGGCCGTAGCCGACGACGAACTCGTTGGGGATGTCGAAGCCGACCCACTCGACGTCGATGGCGACCTTCGCGGCCTCGGGCTTGCGCAGCAGCGTGACGACCTTGAGGGAGGCCGGCTGGCGGGAGCCCAGGTTCGACAGCAGCCACGACAGGGTCAGGCCGGAGTCGATGATGTCCTCGACGATCAGGACGTGCTTGTCCTTGATGTCGGTGTCCAGGTCCTTGAGGATCCGCACCACGCCGGAGGACTGGGTTCCGGCGCCGTAGGAGGACACCGCCATCCAGTCCATGGTGAGCGGGGTGGACAAGGCGCGCGCCAGGTCCGCCATCACCATCACGGCGCCCTTGAGCACCCCGACGATGAGCAGGTCCTTGCCCGCGTACTCCGCGTCGATCTTCGCGGCCAGCTCGGCCAGCTTCGCGTCGATCTCTTCCTTGGTGATGAGCACCGACTGGAGGTCGTTGCCCATGTCCTTCTCGTCCACCCGCATCACTTTCGTTGTCGGCCGGGGCTCCGGAGGGCGTCCCCGGAGGACTCAGCCGTGCTTCAGCACCAATCAGCCCTGCCGGATGACAAGTCTGCCACCCTGCCGCTGGGCCTCGACGCGGCCGGGCAGGTTGATGGCCCCCTGGCCGCGCCATCCGGTGATGAGCCGGTCGACTTCCTCGATGTGGCGGGCGAAGAGGGAGCCGGCGGGGGAGCCCGCCGCGACCACGGCCCGGCGCAGCACGCGGCGGCGCACGGCGGGCGGCAGGGCGTACAGCTTGGCGCACTCCAGGCGGCCGTCCGCGTCGCGTACGCCGGCCTCGGCGTCGGCGGCCCAGGCGTCGAGGGCGTCGGCGTCGTCCCGGGAGAGCTGGGCGGTGCGGGCGAGCGCCTCCACGACCCCCTTGCCGAGCGCCTTCTCCAGGGCGGGCAGTCCCTCGTGGCGGAGCCTGGAGCGGGCGTAGGCGGGGTCGATGTTGTGCGGGTCGTCCCAGACGGGGAGGGACTGCACCATGCAGGCCTTGCGGGCGGTCTGCCGGTCGACCTGGAGGAAGGGGCGGCGGTAGCGCCGGGTGCGGCCGGGGCCGCCGGAGACCTCGGCCATGCCGGACAGCGACCGGATGCCGGAGCCGCGGGCGAGGCCCAGCAGGACGGTTTCCGCCTGGTCGTCGCGGGTGTGGCCGAGCAGCACGGCGGCGGCCCCGAGGCGGTCCGCGGCCTCGTCGAGGGCGGCGTAGCGGGCGTCTCGGGCGGCGGCCTCGGGACCGCCGTCGCGGCCGACGCGCACGGCGACGGACTCCACCGGGTCGAGGCGGAGTGCGGTCATGCGGCTGACGACCTCCGCGGCACGCAGGTCGGAGCCGGGCTGGAGGCCGTGGTCGATGGTGATGCCGCCGGCCCGGATGCCGAGCTTGGGGGCTTCGAAGGCGAGGGCGGAGGCGAGTGCCATGGAGTCGGCGCCGCCGGAGCAGGCGACGAGGACCAGCGGCGGGGTTCCGGCCGCGGCGCGGGGGCCCGTGGGGGCGGGACCCGCGGACGGGGCCGGGGTGAGGTCGGTGAGGTCGGTGAGGACGTCGTGGAGTACGCGGCGGACCGCCAGGCGTATCGCCGCGACCGCAGGATGGGGACCCATGTCCGGTGCCCTTCGTGGAGTTCGGATGCTCGGAGGCTTCGGGGTGCTGCGCGCAGGTGGTCACTCAGAGTGCGTTGATGGTGACAGAAGCGAGCCGTTCCCTGAGCATCGCACGCCCTTCCACGGCCCACGGTCCCTCGGAAGGGTGATGCTGCTTCCCCCAGTGGGACATGTTTACGCCTCCCGAGTCACCCTTCTTCGCGCCCCGCGCTCCCCCTGCGGTGCACACGCGCCACCCAGTCCGCGGGCCTGGCGATCTCCGCCTTGGTCGGCAGTGTGTTCGGGGAGGTCCACACGCGGTTGAAGCCGTCCGTCCCGACCTCGCCGACGACGGCCCGGACGAACCGCTCGCCGTCGCGGTACTGGCGCAGCTTGGCGTCGAGGCCCAGCAGCTTGCGCAGGGCGACGTCGAGCCGCCCGGCCCCGCTGGCGCGGCGCTGCTGGAACTTCTCGCGGATCTCGGCGACGGAGGGGACCACATCGGGGCCCACCCCGTCCATGACGAAGTCGGCATGGCCCTCCAGCAGGGACATGACGGCGGTGAGCCGGCCGAGCACCTCGCGCTGCTCGGGGGTCTGGACGAGTTCGACGAAGGAGTGGGCCTCGTCGCCGCGCTCGCCCTCGGGGCGGGCCCCGGTGAAGGACTGGACGGCCTCGCGCACCCGCTCCAGGAGGGCTCCCGGCTCCACGTCGGTGGCGCCGAGGAAGGCCTGGATCTCGCCCTCCAGGTGGGCGCGCAGCCAGGGCACGGCGGTGAACTGGGTGCGGTGCGTCTCCTCGTGCAGGCAGACCCAGAGCCGGAAGTCGTGCGGGCTGACCTCCAGCTCGCGCTCCACGTGGACGATGTTGGGCGCGACGAGCAGCAGCCGGCCGCCGGTGGCCGGGTTGCCGGGCAGGTCGGTTGCGACCGGCGCGAAAGTCTCGTACTGGCCGAGGACGCGGGAGGCCAGGAAGCTGAGCAGCATGCCGAGCTCGACGCCGGTGACCTTGCCGCCGACGGCTCCGAGGACGGGGCCTGCGGGGGCGCCGGCGCGGCGGTCCTGCATCTTGGCGAGAAGGGGGCCGAGCAGTTCCCGGAAACCGGCGACGTTGGCCCGGACCCAGCCGGCCCGGTCGACGACGAGGACGGGGGTGTCGGGGAGGGGGGTGCCGCCGGCCGTCATCCGGGTGAACGCGCGCACGTGCTCCTCGGAGGTCCTGGCGTGCCGGCGGAGCTCCGCCACCACGGCCCGGGCCTCGTCGCGGCTGACTTCCGGACCCGGCCGTACGAGGCGGGTCGCGGTCGCCACCGCGAGGTTCCAGTCGACCATCTCCGCACCACCGATGCTCGTCATGCGTCAACGGTACGTGGACCTGCGCCGTTGCGGATCCCCCCGGGTGTCAGGGGGTGGTGGCGACGGCGGCGGCCAGTTTGTCGAGGCCCTTCTCGGCGGCGGACCCGTCGGGGGCGTTCGCGGTCAGGAAGGCGAAGGCGAGGAGCCGCCCGGACGGGTCGACGACGGTGCCCGCGAGGGAGTTCACGCCGGTCAGGGTCCCGGTCTTGGCCCGGAGCAGGCCGGCGGCCGGGGAGGTGCCCGCGTTGCGGGTGCGCAGGGTGCCGGTGAAGCCGGCGACGGGCAGTCCGGTGAGGACGGGCCGCAGCTCGGGGTGGCCGGGGTCCGCGGCCTTGGCGAGGAGGCCCGTCAGGAGGCGGGCGCTGACCTTGTCGGCCCGGTTGAGGCCGCTGCCGTCGGCGAAGCGGGAGCCGGTGAGGTCGACGCCCAGGGAGCCCAGCCGTTCGGAGACGGCCTTCTCGCCGCCCTCGAAGCTGGCCGGCTTGCCGGAGGCGAGGGCGGTCTGGCGGGCGAGGGCCTCGGCGATGTCGTTGTCGCTGTTGGTGAGCATCCGCTCGACGAGCCCGGCGAGGGGGGTGGACAGGGTGGTGGCCAACGGCCGGGCGTCGGGGGCGGGCCTGGCCGGGGCGGGTTCGCCGGTGACCTTGACGCCCCGGTCGCGCAGCAGGCCGGCGAAGGCCCGGGCGGTGTCCCTGGAGGGGTCGTCGCTGCGTTCGACGGGTCCGGCGGTGGAGTCGTCGGGGCGGCCCTCGTCGGCGGTGAGGGCGGTGACGGGCGCGAGGTTGTCGTTGCGGCCGATGGGGTGGCGGACGGGGCCCGTGTAGAGGGTGTCGTCGTAGCCGAGGGCGACGGTGTCGGTGCCGGCCGCCCTGAGGGCCTGGGCGGTGTCGGCGGCGAGGGCCACGAGGCTGCCGCCGGAGCCGGCCGGGCTCTTCTTCTTCGCGGTGAGGGAGGGGTCGCCGCCGCCGACCAGGACGATCTGGCCGGGTCCGGGGCCGGGGGCCACGGTGGTGCGGATGCGGTGCTCGGGGCCGAGGGCGGCCAGCGCGGCGCTCGCGGTGGCGATCTTGACGGTGGAGGCGGGGGTCATGGCCTCGCCGGCCCCGGACTCGTAGAGCACCCGGCCGGTGACGGCGTCGACCACGGCCGCGCCGCGCACGGTGCCCAGCGCGGAGTCGGCGAGCAGCGGCCCGAGCACCCCGGCGAGGGCGGCCGAGGGCGCGTCCGCGGCGCGCGGGGCGATGCCCTGGAGCACCCCGGGGGCGCTCGGCGCGGCCTGCGGCGGGGATCCGGCCGCGTGATCTGCGCCACCCGTCCGGCTCCAGGAGGCGGCCTTGTCCCGCTCGGCCTTACGCTGGCCGGAGTCCCAGGGACCTGCGGAGGCGACGGCCACCGCCGACAGGGCGAGGCCGGCGACGGCCGACCCCGCGATGAGCTGCCACGTCTTGACCAATGGCACCTCGGACCAGCCCCTTTCGCGATCACACATATGCGTGAGGGACACTTAACCACTGCGTCTTGCCGCGAGCATGGCACCCCACCCCAGGGATGGGCCGGACGCGCACGTATTTGAGTCAAAGCCGTCTCGAAGCAGTCAAGCTTCGGCACCGGGCCGGAGCTGATCATGGAGGAGCAGGACGTGGAGTTCGACGTCACCATCGAGATCCCCAAGGGTTCGCGGAACAAGTACGAGGTGGACCACGAGACCGGCCGGATCCGTCTGGACCGTCGCCTCTTCACCTCGACCAGCTACCCGACGGACTACGGCTTCGTCGAGAACACCCTCGGCGAGGACGGCGACCCGCTGGACGCGCTGGTCATCCTGGACGAGCCCACCTTCCCGGGCTGCCTGATCAAGTGCCGCGCGATCGGCATGTTCAACATGACGGACGAAGCGGGCGGCGACGCCAAGCTGCTGTGCGTCCCGGCCTCCGACCCGCGTGTCGAGCACCTGCGCGACATCCACCACATCTCGGAGTTCGACCGCCTGGAGATCCAGCACTTCTTCGAGGTCTACAAGGACCTGGAGCCGGGCAAGTCGGTCGAGGGCGCCAACTGGGTCGGCCGCGCCGAGGCCGAGGCCGAGATCGAGGCCTCGTACAAGCGCCTCGAGGCCCAGGGCGGCCACCACTGAGCTCCGCTCGGTAGGCGCTGGAGCCGGCGGGCGGCACCCCACACGGGGGTGCCGCCCGTCGGCGCGTTCACGGGGGCTGCCGCTCCCGCCCGCCCGGCCTCGCCACGGACGAAACGATTCCGCATACTGATACCGCCAGTGATCAAGGGTGGGAGGATGCGTGGCGGAGGCCGAAGAGCCCGGTCCCGAGGACCGGAAGCCGAAGTCCGACGAGGCCCACAGCGCCTTCACGCCGCCACCCGGGATGGAGCCGGAGACCACCGGGGACCAGCCCACCTCGGAGTTCGCCCTGCCGGAGGGCCTCACCCCGCCGGCCGCCACGGCCACCCACAGCGCCCAGCACTCCCCGCCCGCCCACACCCCGGCCCCCACCCCCTCCTTCCCCGCCTCCTCCCCCTGGCAGGACCGCATGCGCACGATGCTGCGCATGCCCGTGGACGTCCGTCCCGTGCCCGAGCCCGCGCAGCGGCAGAGCGAGGCCGGCCCGGCCGTGGGCCGCGTCCTCGACCTGACCCTGCGCATCGGGGAACTGCTGCTCGCGGGCGGCGAGGGCGCCGAGGACGTGGAGGCCGCGATGTTCGCCGTGGCGCGCTCGTACGGCCTCGACCGCGCCGAGCCGACCGTCACGTTCACCATGCTGTCGATCACCCACCAGCCCTCCCTGGTCGGCAACCCGGTCTCCGCGAGCCGCACCGTACGCCGCCGCGGCACCGACTACACCCGCCTGGCCGCCGTCTTCCGGCTCGTGGCCGACATCAGCACGCCGGAGGTGGAGATCTCCCTGGAGGAGGCCTACCGCCGCCTCGCCGTGATCCGCCGCAACCGCCACCCGTACCCCACCTGGGTGCTCACCGGCGCCGCCGGGCTGCTGGCGGCGGCCGCGTCCGTCCTGGTCGGCGGCGGGGTGACGGTGTTCCTCTGCGCCGCCCTCGGCGCCGTTCTCGGCGACCGGCTGGCCTGGTACCTCGCCGACCGCGGGATGCCGGAGTTCTACCAGTTCGTCGTCGCGGCGATGCCCCCGGCCGCGCTCGGGGTGGCCCTGAAGTTCGCCGACTCCGACGTCCGCGCCTCCGCCGTGATCACCGGCGGACTGTTCGCCCTGCTGCCCGGGCGGGCCCTGGTCGCGGCCGTGCAGGACGGCCTGACCGGCTTCTACATCACCGCCTCCGCCCGGCTCCTGGAGGTCATGTACCTCTTCATCGGGATCATCATCGGCGTACTCGCGGTGATCTACGTCGGCCTCCAGATCGGCTCCTCGCCCAACCCGGACGAGGTCCTCCAGATCCCCCACCGGCCGGTGCTCCAGACCCTGGCTTCGATGGTGCTGGTGTTCACCTTCGCGATCCTGCTCCAGCAGGAGCGGTCCACGGTGTGGATCGTGACCCTGAACGGCGGGGTCGCCTGGGTGACCTTCGGCGCCCTGCGGGCCGCCGAGCTGCCGCCGGTGCCGTCCACGGCGATCGCGGCCGGGCTGGTCGGCCTGTTCGGGCAGCTGTTCTCGCGGTACCGGTTCGCTTCGGCGCTGCCGTACGTGACCGCCGCCATCGGCCCGCTGCTGCCGGGCTCGGTCACCTACTTCGGGCTGCTGTCGATCGCCGAGGGACAGCTGGACAAGGGGCTCGCCTCGCTCACCAGCGCCGCCGCGATCGCGCTTGCGATCGCGATCGGCGTGAACCTGGGGTCGGAGACCTCGCGGCTGTTCATGCGGATCCCGGGGGCGCGCACCGAGGCCAAGCGCCGGGCGGCGGCGAAACGGACCCGCGGCTTCTGAGGCCCCCCTGCCGGGCCGGATCCCCCGCCGGAGCCGGATGCGCCCGGACGCACCGGCGCCCCGGAGACGGGCCGTCTCCGGGGCGCGGGTGGACGTCGTACGGGGCGCCCGGGGGCGCCCTGCGTCAGCGCTTGGCGTGGCGGCCGCGCTGGCCGGGGGCCGGCGGCTGCTCCTCGTGCGCGTACACGGACTGCACCGGGGCGGGGACGGCGGCCTTCTTGGCCCTGCGGGCCTTCAGCACCTCGAAGATCACCGGAATCACCGAGATCAGCACGATGACGATGAAGATCGCCTCGATGTTGTTCTTGATGACGTCGAAGCGGCCGAGCTGATAGCCGAGGCAGGTGACGCCCGCGCCCCAGGCGACGCCGCCGATGATGTTGTAGACGAGGAAGGTGCGGTACTTCATCGCGCCGGCGCCCGCGACCATCGGGGCGAAGGTGCGGATGATCGGCACGAAGCGGGCGAGCACGATCGCCTTGGGGCCGTGCTTCTCCATGAAGTCGTGCGCGGCGTCCAGGTTCTCCCGCTTGAAGACCTTGCTGTTCGGCCGGTTGAACAGCTTCGGGCCGAAGAACTTGCCGATCAGGTAGCCCACCTGGTCACCGATGATCGCGGCGGCCGCGATCAGCGTGCACACGAGCCACAGCGGCTCCTTGATGCTGCCGCTGGCCGTGAACAGGCCGGCCGTGAACAGCAGGGAGTCGCCGGGCAGGAAGGCGAAGAGACCGGATTCCGCGAAGACGATGACCAGGATGCCGATCAGGCCGAACTGCCCGATCAGGTAGTCCGGCGACAGCCACTGCGGGCCGAGGGCAAGCGTGTAGAGGGGTTCCACGTTTCCGGGCTCTCCTGGATCAGCAGGGGGACGTCTGCGGTGGGGGACGCGACGATGCAGGCGGTCTCAATTATGAACGCACACCGCCCCCACCGGGTTCCAGGGACCGGAGGGGGCGGTACGGGTGAGGGGCCGGCTACGCCTTGCGCACGGCGTTGGCCGTGATCGAGTCCCGCAGGTGCTCGGCCACGCCCTCGCCCATGCCGTCGTAGAACGCCTTGAACCGCTCGTCGGCGACGTACATGTCGCCCAGGCAGACGTGCATCTCGTAGGGGCAGTCGTAGTACCGGTCGCAGATGTGCTGCCGGTGCTCCTCGGCCATGTCCATGGCCGCATCGCCGTCGGCGGGTGCGCCCGCCGCCACCAGGGCGGCGTAGCGGGAGCCCCAGTCGGCGACCTCGTCCTGGATCCGCTGCCAGTCCTCCTTGGTGTACGCGGCCGCCCGGCGCTGCGACTCGGCGTAGGCCTCCGTGCCGCCCCAGCGGCGCTCGGCCTCCTCCGCGTACTGCTCCGGGTCCTTGTCCCCGAACACCTCGAACCTCTCCTCGGGCGTGAGGTCGATGCCCATCTTCTTCGCCTCCATGGCGTGCTCCACAGCCGTGGCCATCTGCTGGAGCCGGGCGATCCGTTCGGTCAGGAGGGCGTGCTGCCGGCGCAGGTGCTCCCTCGGGTCCGAATCCGGGTCGTCCAGCAGGACCGCGACCTCGTCGAGCGGGAAGCCGAGCTCCCGGTAGAACAGGATCCGCTGCAGCCGGTCCAGGTCGGCGTCGTCGTAACGCCGGTGGCCCGCGCCGCTGCGGCCGCTCGGGGAGAGCAGGCCGATCTCGTCGTAGTGGTGCAGGGTGCGCACCGTCACTCCGGCGAAACCGGCGACCTGGCCCACGGAATAGCCCATCGCTTTCCGCTCCTTCCGGTTGGGTACGCCCTCCACTGTGGTTCCTCACGCCGCGTGAGGTGCAAGCCCCGGTCCGGAGGAAGGGCTCAGCCCATCGCCTTCGTGCCGTCCAGTGTCTCGCGGATGATGTCGGCGTGGCCCGCGTGCCGGGCGAACTCCCGGACCAGGTGCAGGAGCATCCAGCGCATGGAGACCGTGGCGTTCTCGGGGAACCAGGGGGCCGGCGGCAGCGGGAACTCGTCGTCCAGGCTGGGGACCGCCTTGATGAAGTCGGTCGTCTGCTCCGTGACCGTGTCCCAGAACGCGAGGGCGGATTCGAGGGTCTCCCCCTCGGCCAGCCGGAAGCCCTCGTGCCATTCCTCGGGCGCGCGCCTGTGCTCGTTCGGCTTCTGCTGGGCCATGCGGAGCCAGTTGAGCTCCACCTCGGCCGCGTGCTTGACCAGCCCGGACAGCGACAGCTCGCTCGCCGTGGGCCGGCTCGCCGTCTGCTCCGCCGTCAGGCCCGACGCGGCCCGGCGCAGGGCCTCGCGCTGGTCCTCGACGAAGAGCAGGAGCGTGCCGCGCTCGTCTCCCGCGACTTCCTGGGTGGGGTGTGCCATGACCGACCGCCTTTGCCGTGGTGGTGTCCGGGGTCTCCCCCGCCGACACCCACCACGCTACAAACCAATGCGGTCAGTTCCTGTCCTTGATGGCGCCCTAGAAGGGAAAAGTCGTCCGGCCGTGCTGGACGGAGATCCACTTCTGGGTGGTGAAGGCCTCGACCGTGGCCTCCCCGCCCAGGCGGCCCAGCCCCGAGGCCTTCTCCCCGCCGAAGGCGGTCAGCGGCTCGTCGCCGATGGTGGAGTCGTTGACGTGGAACATCCCGGTCTCGACGCGCTGGGCGAAGCGGACCCCGCGTTCGACGTCGCGGGTGTGCACCGCACCGCTGAGCCCGTACGGCGTGGCGTTGGCCAGGCGCACGGCCTCCTCCTCCCCGTCGAAGACCACCAGCAGCGCGACGGGGCCGAAGATCTCCTGGCCCAGCAGCGGGGAGTCCTCCGGGAGCCCGGCCAGGACGGTCGGCTCGACCAGGTTGCCGCGCGTAGAGCCCCGCACGAGGGCCCGCGCCCCGGACTCTACGGCGCGGTCCACGAGGGCGGTCAGGGCGTCGGCCTGGAAGGAGTTGATCAGCGGGCCGATGTGGGTGTCGGCCTCGCGCGGGTCGCCCGTCTTCAGGGCGCGGACCCGGGCGGTGAACTTCTCGGTGAACTCCTCGACGACGGAGGCGTCGACGAGGATCCGGTTGGCGGCCATGCAGACCTGGCCCTGGAAGACGAAGCGGCTGAAGACGGCCGCGTCCACCGCGTAGTCGACGTCGGCGTCGTCGAGGACGACCAGGGCGCTGTTGCCGCTGAGCTCCAGGACGGTCCGCTTGAAGTGGCGGGCGGCGACCGCGCCCACGTGCCGTCCGGTGCGGTCGGAGCCGGCGAAGGAGATGACCTTCGGAACGGGGTGGGTGAGGATCGCGTCGCCGATCTCGGCGATGTCCGTGACCAGCACGTTCAGCAGCCCGGCCGGCAGGCCCGCGTCCTCGAAGATCTTGGCGATGATCCCGCCGCCGGACACCGGGGCGTTCTGGTTGGGCTTGATGACGACGGCGTTGCCGAGGGCCAGCGCGGGGGCGACCGACTTCAGGGTCACCAGGAGCGGGAAGTTGAAGGGGCTGATCACGGCGACGACGCCGACGGGCAGGCGCTGGACGCGGTTCTCCCTGCCCGTGACCGGCGAGGGCAGGATGCGGCCCTCGGGGCGGACGGCCAGCTGGACCGCCTCGCGCAGGAACTCCATCGCGAGGTGGACCTCGTACTCGGCCTTGGGGCGGGTCCCGCCGAGCTCGTCGATCATCGCCTCGACGATCTCCTTCTGGCGCTCCTCGGTGATCCGCAGGGCGCGCTCCAGGACGGTGCGTCTCGCGTAGGGGCTGGTGGCGGCCCATTCCCGCTGGGCCCGCTCGGCCGCGCGGTAGGCCCGGTCGACCTGCTCGACGGTGGCCACGGTGATGGCCGCGAGCTTCTCCCCGTTGTAGGGGTTGACGTCGATGATGTCCCACGAACCGGTGCCGGCCAGCCATTCGCCGTCTATGTACTGGTGAGCCAGGTCGGTGAATATGGACATGCCATCCCTTACTGCGAGCGCGCACCCCTGCGCTGCACCGGAGACCGATCGTTCTTCGTCGAGCACTGATCAGACGTCATAATACGTGCGGTTCAAGACAGTTGGAGCAGTCCGCGCAGGAGATCCCGGGTCTGGTCGGGGTCGGGGCAGTCGGCCTGGAGCCGTTCCATCGCCCGTGCGTACTGGCCGACCTCCTCCTCCTTGTCCAGGTAGAGCGCGCTGGTGAGCTGCTCCAGGTAGACGATGTCCTGCAGGTCGGACTCGGGGAAGCGCAGCAGGGTGAAGGCGCCGCTCTCGCCGGCGTGCCCGCCGAAGGAGAAGGGCATCACCTGGAGCTGCACGTTGGGCCGCTGGCTGATCTCGATCAGGTGTTCCAGCTGGCCGCGCATCACGTCGCGGTCACCGTAGGGGCGACGCAGCGCCGCCTCGTCCAGGACGGCGTGGAAGACCGGCGCGTTCTCGGAGACGAGGACCTTCTGGCGCTCCAGGCGCAGCGCGACGCGGCGGTCGATCTCGGCGGCGGAGGCGCTGGGCATGCCGCGCTTGACGACGGCCTGGGCGTAGGCCTCGGTCTGGAGGAGGCCGTGGACGAACTGGACCTCGTAGATGCGGATGAGGGACGCGGCGCCCTCCAGGCCGACGTAGGTCTGGAACCACCCGGGGAGCACGTCGCCGTAACTGTGCCACCAGCCCGCCGCGTTCGCCTCGCGGACCAGCCCCAGGAGGGACTCCCGCTCCGCGCCGTCCGTGACCCCGTAGAGGGTCAGCAGGTCCTCGACGTCCCTGGCCTTGAAGCTCACCCTTCCCAACTCCAAGCGGCTGATCTTCGATTCGGATGCGCGGATCGAGTAGCCGGCCGCCTCACGGGTGATGCCGCGGGATTCTCGGAGTCGCCTGAGCTGTGAGCCCAGGAGGATGCGGCGCACCACAGAACCGCTGGCTTCTGCGGTCACTAGTCCTGCCCTCCCCATCGCAATGGTGTGCGCGTGGTGTGCGCGTGCCTCGTCGGGGCCCCCGTATCCCCGGTGCCGCAGTCTGCCACCAAAACGCATCGGCCCGTACTCGTTCTGTAACGGAATCCGGCGTCCCGGAAAAGAAGTCCGTAAGTATGCGTAGGAAGAAATGAGCAAGAACCGTCACGGGAGCGGACAGGTCCGGCGCGTGCACGTGCATCTGCCCTTGCATCCGGCTTCGGCATTCGGAACGATGGTGCCGCGCACCTGCGTGCTCTTCGCGCCGGCGCCGGACCCACCCCGCAGTTCTCTTTGGCCGGAGCCGACCGCTTCGTCCGCGAATCCCGGGAGTGCCTCGCATGGGGACGATTGGATCGGTCATGCTCGAGCCGTTACGGCAGGGGCTGCCCCCGGTCGACCCCACGGCTGTCTCCGGGTCCGCGTCCTGCGCCCTGCCGGCCCGCTTCGAAGCGGTGCGGGGCGCCCGCTCCTTCACCAGATCGACCTTGTCCCAGTGGGGCCTGGACGACCGCTTCGACGACGTCGCGCTGGTGGTCTCCGAACTCGTCACCAACGCGCTGCGCCACGCCCTCCCCGACGACGCGCGGCCCTGCGGGGGCGAGCCGCCGGAGTCGGCGGCGGTGCGGCTGCACCTGATGCGGTGGAGCACGCGGCTGGTGTGCGCGGTGCGGGACCCGAGCGAGGACCGGCCGGGGGGCTCGTTCGCGCCCGAGCGCACGGACGAGAACTGCGACCTGGAGTCGGGGCGGGGACTGTTCCTCGTGGACTCCTACAGCGACAGCTGGGGCTGGCACCCGCTCGCGGGACGGCTCACCGGCAAGGTGGTCTGGGCACTGTTCCTGCTCCAGGACTGACCGCACGCCGCGCGACGCACCACTGGCCGGGCCTGATCCTTTCGATCAGTCCCGGCCAGTGCACGTGCATGGCCTGATCCTTGGCGCTGTTCCGTTCAGCCGATCAGATGATCGAACTCGCCGTCCTTGACGCCGAGGAGCAGCGCCTCTATCTCGGCCGGCGTGTAGACGAGCGCCGGACCGTCGGGGAACCGCGAGTTGCGCATGGCGACGTCGCCGCCGGGCAGTTTGGCGAACTCCACGCAGGATCCCTGCGAGTTGCTGTGTCTGCTCTTCTGCCAGGTCAGCTCATACAGGGAAGTGAGTTCTGCAGCTGCCGTCCCGTTGTACGCGTGGTCCACAGGAAGCCCCCGATAGTGCAGATGTCAACTCCACCGGATCATAGCTGTGTTCACCACCGCATGCATGGGCAGATGCACGTGCACGCGGGGTACCGCAGTGATCACTGTCAGGGGCGGAGGGCCTGCGCGACCTCGTCCAGAGAGTCCAGCAGCCGCTCCGCCGCCTGGCGTACGACGCCCGATTCCGGCAGGCGGTTCCCCCCGTCCAGCAGCGCGCGTACCTGCTCCCATTCCGGAACCCGGCGCTCCCGCACCGCCGTCGCCCCGCGCAGCGCCTCCGCGAGCTCGGCAGCCCCCGGCACGGGGTCGTGGGCCCGGTCGGGGAGGTGCGCCTCCAGCAGCATGGCGCCCCGCCCGAACGCGGCCACCGCCTCCCCGGCGCCGTCGGCGGCCGCCCGGGACAGGCCCCGGTGGCGCACCGGCTCCCCCTCCGCCCGCGCCAGGGCCTCCTGCCAGGCGATGCGGGCGTCGCGGGCCGCCAGCAGGGCCTTCCGCACCTCCTCGCGCCGGGCCCCGGCCGGATCGGCGTACGGCCCGAGCACGGCGGCCGCGTACCGCCCGTCGGCGGCCAGCCAGTCGGCCAGCCGGGTGCGCAGCCGCGGGGTCTCCCAGGCCGGGTAGACGGCGTACGCGAGCATCGCGAGGACCCCGCCGACCAGGGTGAGCGCGATCCGGTCGGGCACGGTCTGGTCCCAGCCGACGCCCCCCATGCCCAGCAGGAACACGACGTACGCGGAGACGAAGACCTGCGTGACGGCGTACCCGGTGCGCATCAGCGCGTACATCAGCCCCGCGCTGACCACGGCGAGCAGCCCCGACAGGTACGTCCCCGGATGGAACAGCTGCACGACGCCGGTGGCCGCGCCCACCCCCACCAGCGTGCCGGCGAAGCGCGCGACGGCCCGCGACCAGGTCTGGGTGAAGTCGGGCCGCATCACCATCACCGAGGTCATCGGCGCCCAGTAGCCGTGCCCGAACGGCAGCGCCTGCCCGAGCAGGTACCCCGCGCACGCCGCCCCCGTCACCCGTACGGCGTGCCGCAGGACCGGCGAGTCCGGCCGCAGCTCGGCCCGTACGGCCTTCAGCACCAGCGGCACCAGGGCCGGCACGGCGGGCCGCAGCCGTGCCTCACCGGGGTCGGCGGTGCGCCCGGTGCCCGGCTCGGCCGTCTCCAGGACGTCCTCCAGCAGCGCGGCGAGCCTGCGCGCGGCCCGCAGCGGCGCCCCGCGGAGCACCTCCGGCGGGTCGGGGGCCTTCAGCACCTCCAGGGCCGGCCCCGGCAGCCGTACGGGGTCCCCGTGGCGGATCGCGTGCGCGGCGGCGTCCAGAACGGTCCCGGCGGCGTCCAGCAGCGCGCGCACCCGGTCCCGCCCCGGCCCCTCGGCGGGGGCCCCGACGGCCGGGTCGGCGAGCGAGGCCAGCACGGGCCGGATCTTCTCGGCGAGCCCCCGCGCCCCGTGCAGCTCGGCGGGCCGCCGCCGGGCCTGCCGGACGGTGACGGCGGCCGCGTCGCGGGCCTTCATCAGCGGCACCGGGTCGAAGGCGCAGACGGGGTCGTGCCGCAGCCGGCGGGCGTAGTCCGCCTCGGCGGCCAGGGCGTCGGCCAGGGCATCGCGCTGGGCGCCCCAGCGGCGGACCGGGAAGAGCACGATCAGCAGCGCCTGGACGACCCCGCCCGCGGCGATCATCGCGGCGTGGCCGGCGGCCTGCGGGACGGAGGTCGGGAGGGTGACGGTGACCAGCATGATCGCGACGTTGCCCGAGGCGATCATCCCGGCGGTCGGCCCGGCGGCCCACAGCAGCCCCGCCCCGAAGGCCCACACGGCCAGCATCGGCAGGAACAGCCCCAGGTCGGCCGAGCCCACCAGGTACCCGAGGAAGGTGGAGACGGCCAGGGTCAGCCCGGAGGCGAGAGCGAGCACGGGACGCGGGCGCCAGCTCTGCTGGAAGGTGGCGACGGCGGCCGTGAAGGCCCCGAACGCGGAACTCGCGGCCGCGCCCGGCCCGAGGAGGGCCAGCCCGGCCCCGATGACGAGCGCCAGGCCCGCGGCGGCCCGGAGCGCGACGAGCGGCTCCAGCCGGCGCCGCTCGACGGTCACGGCCGCCCGCGCGGTGTCCTTCAGCGCGCGGAGCCAGCCCATGGCGCCGAGCCTAACGGTCCCGACGGTTTTCAGGATTTCTTCAGATTTGTACGGGACCCTTGCCGCGCTGTTCGATGACCCCGAATCATCGGTGCGTCCCCTGTCCTCCGCCCCTCACCCGAATGTAGGTATCCCATGCTCCGCAACGGCCTGGAGCCCTGGCACCTGATCATCGTCCTGGTGGTCTGCCTGATGCTGTTCGGTTCGAAGAAGCTGCCGGACATGGCCCGCTCCCTGGGCAAGTCGGCCCGCATCCTGAAGTCGGAGGCCCGCGCGATGCGCTCCGAGAACAGCCCCCGGGACCCCGCCTAGACACGGCCCCCGGGGCCCGGCTACGGCAGGGCGGGCCGCTTCCCTCCCACATGGGCCGCGTCGGCGGCGGCGGTCCCGTCCTCCCACCCCGCGTGGTCCGTGGCCCCGCGCAGCCGGGTCGTGGTGGTCCGCGGGAACATCTCGTCGGCCCGGGAGGTGACGGCCACGTCCCGGGCCACCAGCGCGGGCAGGTTGTCCGGAGTCTCGGCGGCCGTGTGCTCGGCGGTCTCGGCGAGGCGCCGGCCGAGCCGGCTGGCGTACGCGAGCAGGAACGACTGCCGGAAGGTCTTGGTGCGCTTGCGCCCGCCGGCCCGCTGGGCGGCCTCGGCCCGCGTCATGGCCGCCGTCCCCTGGACGAGCAGCGAGGTGTACAGCAGCTCCACGGCCTCCAGATCGCTCTCGAACCCGACCACGGTCGAGAACCCGAAGGCGCTGTTCCACACCGCCCGGCAGCGGTTGGCGGTGGCCACCGCGTCCAGCAGGACCGCCTTGGCCTCCTCGTACGGGGGCTCCACCCCGATCCGGCAGGCCCCGGGCACCTGCGCCGGTCCGCCGCCGCGCACGGCCAGCAGTGCCTCGTCCACGGTGTGCCGGGCCATCAGCTCCTGCGCCTTGGCGCTGAGCGCCTCCGCCTCCTCCGGGTAGGTGGTCGCCTCGGCCTTGGCCAGCAGCGCCCGGATCCGCCCGAGCATCCGCGGCTCGATGTGCGCGTGCTCCAGGGCGTCCCCGGCCGGGTCGCCGGGGACCGGCCCCACGGGCTCGACGGACGGCAGCCGGATCAGCAGCCGGTACACCTCCAGGACGGCCGTGGCCAGGGTGAACCGGTCCGCCCGCTCGCGCCGCGCGCACTCCTGCGCGTACGCCTCGTCCCCGGACCACCACACCTCCCCGGCGCCCCACCCGTCGGGCAGCCGCGCGTACCGCCGCGCCTCGGCGGCTACCACGTCCCCGAGGAGCCGCAGGTGCACCTCCCCGAGGTCCCGCCGCGCCAGCCGCGCCACGTCGGCCGGCCGCCACCCGCGCTCCCAGGCCTGCCGCACGTATGCCTCCCCGCGCCCGAGCAGCTCCCGCCCGACCGCGCCCCACAGGCCCCCGTCGGCGGCCAGCACGGAGGCCCCGCTGTCGAGCCCGGCATCGTCCTGGGCGTACAAGGCGGCGGCGAAGGCCCGGTCGACCAGCTCAGCGATCTCACTCACCCCTTCAGGGTGTCACGCCGCGTTCCACCGGCCGGACCGGCCGGGATCCGGCCCCGCCGGCGTCCGGGGTGCGGGGGTGCGGGCGCCCGGGGTCCGGGGGGTGCGGGGTGCGGGGGTGCGGGGGTGCGGGGGTGCGGGGCGGGAGCCGCCGGAAGCGCTCGCGCGGCCCCTTGTCAGCCCCCGGTGGGACACTCGCACCCGTGAGCGACCACCCCACCCCCTGGGCCCTGACGGAGACCCCCGACGGCCGATGGCAGGCCACCCCCGTACCCCCCACCCCCGCGGGCCCCCTCACCACCGCCACCCCCGCGGAGGCGATCCGCTCCGCGCCCCCCGGCACACGCTGGATCTGGCGCTCCACCCAGGCCGTCTACCCCCGCCTCCTCGCCGCCGGCGTCCGCGTGGACCGCTGCTACGACGTCGAGGACGCCGAGCTCCTCCTCCTCGGCCACGAGGGCCGCTCGGGCGAGCCCCGCTCGGCCGCCGCCGCCTGGGCCCGCCTCACCCACGCCCCAGTCCCCCAGGACCCCCCGCAGCGCGCCGCCGCCCCGCCCCCCGCCCGCGCCCAGGACTCCCTCTTCGACGCCGCCGGGCTCGCCGACCCGCACCACCGGGCCGCGGTCCCCCTCCCCCTGGACGCCCTCCTCGCCGTCCACGCCGACCAGGCCCGCCGGCACGCCGCCACCGCCCATCCCGACCGGCTCCGCCTGCTCACCGCCGCCGAGTCCGCGGCGTTCCTCATCGCCGCGGAGATGCAGCACACCGGCATGCCCTGGCGGGCCGACGTCCACCGCGCCCTGCTGACCGAGCTGCTCGGCGAGCGCTACGCCGGCCGCGGCGAACCCCGCCGCCTGGCGCAGCTGGCCGACGAGATCTCCGCCGCGTTCGGCCGCCGGGTCCGCCCCGACCTGCCCGCCGACGTGGTCAAGGCCTTCGCCGGGGCCGGGATCACACTCCGCTCGACCCGCCGCTGGGAGCTCCAGGAGGTCGACCATCCCGCCGTCGAGCCGCTCCTCCTCTACAAGAAGCTGTACCGGATCTACACCGCCCACGGCTGGTCCTGGCTCACCGACTGGGTCCACGACGGCCGTTTCCGCCCCGAGTTCGTCCCCGCCGGCACCCTCACCGGCCGCTGGGTCACCCACGGCGGCGGGGCCCTGCAGATCCCCAAGGTGATCCGCCGGGCCGTCGTCGCCGACCCGGGCTGGCGGCTCGTCGTCGCCGACGCCGACCAGATGGAGCCGCGCGTCCTCGCCGCGATCTCCCGCGACCCGGCCTTCATGGAGGTGGCCGGCCGGCCGGAGGACCTCTACGCGGCCGTCTCCCGCCAGACCTTCTCCGGCGACCGGGAGAAGGCCAAGATCGCCGTCCTGGGCGCGGTCTACGGACAGACCTCCGGCGACGGGCTCAAGAACCTCGCCGCCCTGCGCCGCCGTTTCCCCCGGGCCGTGGCGTACGTGGACGACGCTGCCCGCGCCGGCGAGGAGGGCCGGCTCGTACGCACCTGGCTGGGCCGCACCTGCCCACCCCCGGCCGACGCGGCCGAGGTCGGGGAGGCGGGCCTCCCCCAGGACCGGGGCGACGAGGACCCGGGCCGGACCCCGTCCTACGCCTCGACCGACACCCGCGCCCGGGGCCGCTTCACCCGCAACTTCGTCGTCCAGGGCAGCGCCGCGGACTGGGCCCTGCTGATGCTCGCGGCGCTGCGCCAGGCCACCGCCGGGATGCGCGCGGAGCTGGTGTTCTTCCAGCACGACGAGGTGATCGTGCACTGCCCGGCCGACGAGGCCGAGGCCGTCGCGGAGGCGATCCGCGCGGCGGGCGACCGCGCGGGCCGGCTCGCCTTCGGCGACACCCCGGTCCGCTTCCCCTTCACGACCGCGGTCGTGGAGTGCTACGCGGACGCGAAGTGACTCAGCCCAGGCCGTGGAAGTAGAGGTGGAACCCCTCCCGCACGAACCCCTCCGACTCGTACAGGCCCTGCGCGACGTGGTTGTCGTACGCGGTCTCCAGCTGCACCCCGACCACCCCGGCCTCCCGCGCCCGCTCCAGCACCTCGCGCAGCAGCGCCCGCCCGGCGCCGGTGCGACGGCCGGACGGGGCGACGTACAGGTCGTTGAGGATCCAGGCCGGCCGCAGGGTGAGTGACGAGAAGGTCCGGTAGACCTGCGCGAACCCGACCGTGCCCGCCCCCGCCACCTCGGCGAGCAGCACCAGCGACTCGTCCTTGGCGATCCGCTCGGCGAGGAACTCCCGGGGCCGGCCGGGATCTTCGACGTCCACCTCGTAGAAGTCGAGGTACCCCCGGAACAGTTCGGCGGCGACATCGAGGTCCGCCTCCCCCGCCACCCGAACCGACGCCCCGCCCCGCTCGGCCATCCGCAACCCCTCGCTCACTCCGCATCGCACCCGACGGTCCATTGTGCGCGCGGGCGGGGGCCCGCACCACCGGCATTCCTCAGGACCCGGTGACGGGCTGGGCGGGCAGCCGGAAGACGTGCTGCGGGGTGACCACCTTCGTGATCGCCTCACCGAAGCGCGTACCGGGCTCGCCCCCCTGGGAGGAGATGTCGGTGTTGAGCAGGACCACCAGCGTGGCCCGCGACTCGGGCAGGTAGACGACCAGCGCCTGGTAGCCGGGCAGGGAGCCGTTGTGCCCGATCCACCCGGCGACGTCGAAGACGCCCAGCCCGTAGCCGGCGTCCGGCGCGGCCCGCGTCACGTCGAGCCGCTCGGCCTGGGTGGCGGGGGTCAGCAGGGTGCCGGTGGCCAGGGTCCCGGCCCAGCTCCGCAGGTCGGCCAGGTCGGAGACCATCGCCCCGGCGGCCCACCCCCAGGAGGGGTTCCAGTCGGTGGAATCCTCGACCCTCCCGCCGGCCGTCTGGTCGGTGTAGCCCTGCGCGTGCGGCTTCGGGAACTCCGCGCCGGTGGGGAACAGGGTGTGCCGCAGCCCGGCCGGCGCGATCACCTGCTCGGTGACGAACCGGTCGAGCGGCTTCCCGCTCACCTTCTCGACGACCAGCCCCAGCAGGATCAGATTGGTGTTGGAGTAGTCGAACTTCGCTCCCGGCGCGAACTGCACGGGGTGCTTGAACGCGTACGAGAGCAGCTCCTGCGGGGTGAACGGCCGCCGGGGGTCGGCGGTCAGGGCCTGGAAGAACCCCTCGTCCTCGGAGTAGTTGAACAACCCGCTCCGCATCGAGGCCAGCTGGCGCAGGGTGATCCTGTCCCCGTTGGGCACCCCGCTCACGTACCTGCCGACGGGGTCGTCCAGCCCGGCCTTCCCGTCGTCGACCAGCCTCAGCAGCGCGGTCACGGTGAAGGTCTTGGTCACGCTGCCGATCCGCATGTCCAAGTCGGTCTTCATCGGCGCGCCCGCCGCCTCGTCGGCGAGCCCGAAGGCCCGCACGTACTCCCCCTTGCCGGGCGCCGACAGTGCGACGATCACTCCGGGGACCCGGGCCTCCTTGAGCACCTTCAGCACGGCCTGGTCCAGTCGCGCGGCGACGGCGGGCGTCAGCTGCGGGAACCCGTCGGACGCCGGGGTCGCGGACGCGGATGCGGCGGGAGGTGCGGGCGTGTCCCCCGCGTACCCGGCCCCGAACCCCGGAGGAACCACCACCAGCCCCACCGCGGCCGCTCCGAGAGCCGCACCGCGCCACCGTGCCGCCATGCCCGGCCTCCTGCCTGCTGCCTGCCGCCCGCCGCCCAGGCCGGTGACCTCCACGAACCTCCCCACCAACGGAGCCCGCGCCCCACGCCCGGCGAGCGGAGCCGCCCGGCGGCATGCGAAAGGCCCGGGTCACGCGCACGCGACCTGGGCCCTCCCGGGCCATCGGCCCCTCTCGCCCCGCCTCAGCCGGCGGCGCCGGGCTCGGGCAGGCTCTCGGTCCTGCCGTCGGGGTGGATGAGCAGGCGCACCGCACCGCCGTAGCGGTCGTCGGTGACGACCGCGTGGGTCGGGGCGCCGAGCTGCTGGGCGCGCTGCTGGAGGATGCCGATGACGACGTCCTGGATGTTGCCGAACGGCGGTGCCGTCACGGGGACACCGTCGATCAGACCGGCGTGGTGGGAGAAGACGCGGACTTCCGCGGCCGGGGAGGTGGGCTGCACGGCGACTGCCTTTCAGGGGTTCGGGCCGGCTTCGCCGGCGGGGGTCGGACCGGCGGTGTAGGTGCCGCGCGAGATCCGCTGCAGCCGGCCCGACTTGACCATGGCGGACAGGGCGTTGCTGACCGACTTCCCCGCGTCCGGGTACGCACCCGGCGGCAGCGCCCGCACCACGTCGCGGCCGGTGAAGTGGCCGGGGAAGGAGGCCACCGCCGTCTCCACGGCCCGGCGCAGGCTGGGGGCGCTCCAGGAACCGGCCCCGCCCGCGCTGCCGGCCGCACCGGCGCCGGTGTGCTGCGGGTACGCGTCGCGCGGGGCGGCCGCGGGACCCCCGCCGGGCTCCTGGAGGCGGGGGTCGGGGCTCTGGTACCGCTCCAGGTGGGGGCCGAGCTCGCGCACCGCTTCGCGTACGGCCGCCAGCTCCCGGCCGTGCGGGACGGCGGCCGGGTCGGCGGCGTCCGGGTCGGGGACGAGCACGGCCGTGATGGCCTCGACGCGCCGGAGCGAGTCCGCGAGGCGGCCCAGCAGGGGCTCGAAGATGTCCTGCCGCAGCGCGGCGACGGGGTCGCTGGTCGCGAGCTCTATGCTCACGGATCCGGTCAGGCCGCTGTCCGCGACCTCGTACACGCTCTCGTCGTCGGCCGCCGCCCGCCAGGCCTCCAGGCTCAGCCGGGTCCGTCCCACGGCGGCGAGGAATTCGGGCGCCACCGCGGCGGAGGGCGTGAGCGCGAGCATGCCGGCGAGCTGCTCGGCGGCCTTGAGCACGAGGAGCGTGGCGCGGGCCAGCGGACCGAGCACGGTCTTCTGTATGGCCAGGGCCGGATCGTCCAGTGAGTAGGTGATCCGTTCTCCCGACAGGGCCGCAGCGGCCATCTTCGGTACCTCGTCTGTGTCGGCGCGCTGTCGGCGGTCTGCTGGGACGTGCTGCGGCGGATCCTGCCGCTGGGCGGGCACCGCCCCGGACCCGCCGGGCCCGTAGGACCGGCGGGTCCGGTGCTCCTGGAGAGCGCTGAACGCGTCGAGCACGGCGGCGGCCTCGACCGCCTCACCCCGCCCGCCGGCGGCCGACGCGGTGGCGGCGAGCCGCCCCAGGCGGTCGCCGATCTGCAGCCACCTGCGGATCCACCGCCGGTCCTGCTCGGTGGTGGCGGCTGCGTACCCGCCCGGATCCGAGCGGACGACGGAGTCCTGCAGGCACTCGGCCCACAGGGGGCAGGAGAAGCAGAGCTGCCGGGCGGCATGGGTGAGGGCCTGGCTCCGGCGCATCCGGAACGGAAGCTCCGGAGCACCCGCGGGCGGGTGCTCCAGGAGCGGCTCTTCGAATATGTCGGGCCGCCGCTGGCAGGGCAGAAGCGCCGTGGTGGCCGGCAGCACGCCTGCCGGCCGGGTTCTCAGTGCTGTCTTCACCATGGAAGAAGTCCCCCGATGTTTTCTGTAACCATCGGGGACTCTAGAACAGGCGAATTGGCAGCGGCAAAGCCGTCCCAGGTGCTGTGAAGTGTTTATTACACAGCGGTGCTGACGGTGCGCCATCTCACCGCGCTTCCGTCTCGGCGACCGCCGCGGACCGCCGGGAGCCCCGACGCCTCACCCTCTGTTCGCGCCCGCTCACAGGGGAAGCGAATTTACTACGTGCTGTCAGAACCCCCACCACGCAAAGGAATCCAAGGGGAACGCCGAAGAGCGGGGCGAGCATTCCCACCCCGGACGCGCCGACGAGCAGGAGGTCGGCCAGCACCACGGTGACCCCACGCCGGCCGCGCGGCCGCTTGAGCATCCAGGCCCCCAGCAGCGCCATCCCGCCGAGCGCCCAGTACCCGAAGACCGCCTGCCCGCTGAGCAGCCCGCCGGCCGACCCGCGCGCGATGTCGCCCGCGGCGGCCAGGTAGCCGGTCATGGCGGCGGTGACGGCCGTCGACCCGAGCGCGAGCAGCAGCTGGCCGCGCCGGCGCAGCAGCCAGAGGATCCCGGCGAGCACGAGCACCGAGCAGACCGCGATGAACTCGGCCATCCCGGACGAGGCCAGCACGAACAGCGTGTAGGCGGCCGCCAGTCCGAGGACCAGGCGGGGGAGCATCCGCACGGCCCAGGCGTCGTCCCGCTCCTGGCGGAGCAGCCGGCGGACGGATTCGAGGGTGGGACGAGGGGTCATTACGGACCGTCCATACCTGGTGCGAGAGATCGGGGAGGCGGAGCCGCTGCGGGGCCGGCCGTCTGGGCCGGCCCCGGGTTCGCCGGCCGGACGATGGTGCGCGGCTGCTGGAAGCCCATCTGCCAGAGCGGGCTGGGCAGGCTCTTCGGCGAGGCCTGCTGCTCGGGGGCCTCGACGGCCGGGGCCTGCGCCTGGGCGGGGGCGATGGCCTCCAGGGCGGCGTCGATCTTCGCCTTGCGGACCTCGGGCGCGTCGGCGGCGAAGGCGTGCGGATCGATGTAGCGCGGGAGGTCCTTGTTGTCGAACTGCGCGGCGACGCGCGCGGCGTTCGTACCGGCCTCGGCACGGGTGACCTCGGGCCAGGACTGGGGGGCCTCGTATACGAAGTTGATGTTGTGCAGGCCGACGTCCGGGTTGTTGCAGAGGGCGCCGAGTTCCTTCCGGTACAAGACCGCGCGGGTGTTGGCGGTATCCGCGAAGATGATCACGCGGCCTGCGGCGACGCTGCCGTAGGTCTCGGAGATCTTGTCCCAGGTCTCCTTGGCGAAATCCTCGTGGAAACCCGCTTCGACACCACCGAGAGCACGGATGACTTCCGGTTCAAAGAGGAACATGTCGTCGAGCTCCTGGCCGCCCCGGGTCGTCTCCAGGGTCTGAGCGGTCCCGGCGCTGATCGCGTTCTGCTCGGCGGCCCACTGCTCCGCGATGAAGCGCTGGGACAGGAACGGGACGCCCCGGTTGTTCTTCGGCGCCTCCGGGTGCTCAATGCCGTGCGACCAGAAGGCGCTGATCGGCTTGGTACCTTCGGGCGGAGTCAGCTTCACCTTGTCCCGGGCAAGGGCGTCGATGTACTGCCTCTCCTTGGACAGCCGGGACTTGCCGTCCTTCGAGACGATGTCCTTCAGTCCTGCCGCCTCGGCGGCGGCCGCGATGCGCTCTACCGTGGAGTCCGGGTCAAGGCCGGCTTCCCGGGAAGCCAGGGCGCGGGCTTTCGCCCGCTCCAGCGCACCCTCCTCTATGTGCTCCGGTATCGATTCCGAGTTCACCGACTGCCGGCCTTCAACGGACGGGGATACACATCGAGGCTCATGTTGACCACTCCGGGACGAGACCCGTCGGCGGTGCCCGTGGCGGGGCTGATGGTCAGGCTGGCGAGTGCGCCGCCGGGAAGGCCGAGCTCCCAGTAGGCGATGTGGTACGGACGCTTCTGCTTGAGGCGGCTCTCCAGCTTGGGCACGGCGACCTCCCGGAGCTCGTCGGGGAAGGCCGTCGAGTCCCAGGCGCCGACCCAGGCCGGTGCGCCCAGCACCGAGGACACGGCGTCGCGGTAGAGGGGCCACACGCGGTCGGCCTCGGCCAGCACCTGTGCATTGCCCTCCGGGCTGACAGTCGACTCCCCCCACACCCAGTAGGAAAGACTCTGCACGGGCGCCCAGCTCCCGCCCAGCGCGTTCAGCGTCATCCTGCCGCCGGTCCGCGTGACCACGTTGAGCACGTACTCGAACTGCGTGGGCGTCCACCCGAACTGCGCGCACCACTCGTCCAGCCCCTGGCTCGGCAGCGGCGGGCCGTTCCACACCGTCTCCCAGTGGACGCCCGCCAGCCCCCGCAGCTCGGTGGCGAGCTCCTGCGGGGTACGGTCCACCGGCGGTTCGAACGGCGTGCCCATGTCGTGCTCTCTTTCTCGTGTCTCGTTACGTCACAGCAGCCAGCCGGGGCCGCCCATCGGGTTCGGGTCGGGCGGTCCGTGGAAGGTGAGAGTGATCGTCCCACCCGCCGCGTACCCCGTGTCCCGGCAGTCCAGGGCCAGCACGATCACCGGCGCAAGCGGATGCGGGTACCTCCACTGCGCGAGCCGGTACGGCGCCCGCAGCTCCCGCCGCTCGTCGGCGTCACCCCACCGGCCGGGCGCGGGCGGTTCCGGGAAGTCCGGGCGGTCCCAGGCGCCCTCCCAGCCCGGCGCGCCCAGCGCGGCCGTCATCCGGGCGAGGTGGGCCGCGTAGCGGTCGAGGCCGGCCGCCAGCACCACCTCCCCGTCGGACGCCCCGCCCGCCGCGGCCTTCCAGACGTCGTACGAGGCCCGGGTCACGGGCCGACCGGGGCCGGGCGAGGCGGCCAGGTGCAGCCGGCCGCCCTGCGGCGTCCGCACCCACAGCCCCGACTGGGACCACAGCGGCCGCCACCCGAACCCCGTGCACCACTCGTCCCGCCCGGCCTCACCGTCCGGCACCCCGGGCCACACGGATCGCCAGTCCACCCGCAGGAGCCCGGCCAGCTCGGCAGCGAGCTCCTGGGGCGGGTGGTCGGCGATGACGCTTGCCATGGCTCAGCCTTTCCTAGCCACCGGACACCCGGCCGCCACCGTCACCGTCCCGCGGTGCGGGCGGCGTCGGGGGCGTGGGCGGCACAGACCGGCTCGGCCGCGTGGGTGCGCTCCGGGGATCGGGCACGGACGGCCGCGGCTGCGGCCGCGCAGGTCCCAGGTCCGGGGCGTTGACCCGGCCGCCGCTCCCGGAGGGAAGGGGAGCGGCGGGCCTGGGTGCCTGCGCGGGTGCCTGTGCGGGTGCCGGCTCGGGCGCCTGGACCCGGTTCCCGGAGGACTCGGAGCCCTTCGGCAGGGGCCCCGTGGGCTGTGCGGTGGGGGCGGGGTCCGGGGTGGGCGCGTTCCCGTGGCTGACGCGGCCGCTGTGGCTCCTCGGCGGCTCAGGCGGTGATTGCTGAGCGGCCTTCCTCTGGGCGGCCTCCCTTTGAGCAGCCTTTGCCCCCTGTCGTTCCACCGCCTGCTCGAACGCGTCTTCTGCGATGTACTCGTCCCGGTGTTCGCGCCGGTTCTTCTCGTAATCGGGGAAGGGATCCGTACGCTTCCATGAGCCAGCGACCTTCGTCTTGCCGTAGATCCGTCCGGCAGCAGAAGCGGTCTTCCCGGCGACACGGCCCGTCGTCTTCGCGGCGCCGGCCGCGGCACCAGGGGCGTACTGGGCCAGCTTGCCGCCCACGGTGTTCGCCATGTCCCCGACACCCAGGGCGTCCTGCGCCCCTGCGATCTGCGGGCTGTAGGCACCCGAGAGCAGCTTCTTCAGCATCATCACGACGGCGATGGTGACCAGGAGCAGCATCAGCAGCTGCATGCCGAGGGAGATCTTGGCGGGCAGGATCATCTGGTAGAGCACCAGGAGCACGGTCAGGATGACGCCGAATCCGGCCCGCAGCACGAAGCTGTGGATGAAGGTCTGGAGCCAGCCCTTGAGCAGCTTCTGCTGGGACGGGTGGATGCCGATCGTGGCGATCAGCGGCAGCATGATGATCATGATCAGCGTGACGGCGTGCCACAGCAGGGTGAGCGCACTGAGCACGATGACCATGATGCCGACGATCAGAGCGGCGATCAGCGAGTAGACGGCGATCCCGATCCGGTTCCCGGCCTCGTGCCCGGCCCACAGATCGAAGGCGACGGGGTAGACCCTCTTCTTCGGATCGTCCTCCTTGTGATTGACGCCCTTTCCGCCGGCCATGTCCTGACGGACGCCGTACCAGTCCACCTTGTACTTGTCGTGCGTACTCACGTCTTTGGCGACGTCGAAGTTGGTCATGGACTGCGAGACCATCTGCCGGACCCGCAGATCCTCGCAACGGGCACCCTTGCCGTAGTCACACGTGGTGGAGGCACTGGCGGGCCGACAGGTCCCGTTGACGACCTCGCCGCCGTCCTTCCGCTTGAATATGCAATTCGTTCCACCCTCGCCGAACTGGCCGAGCGCCCACGGGCGGAACGCCAGCGTGTCGTACATGGCGCAGCTCGACTCGCGCAGCCCGCGGTTGGGCGCACCCGTCGGGAGGTCGCAAGGCGGCTGCATCTCGTCCGCCATGCCGCTGAGCACCGCTTCGGTGAGGTAGCTGTTGGCCTGGGCAATGCCCGAGTCCGCCTCGTTGATGAACTTGTGGAAGTTGCCGCCGGTCAGAAGCGCGACAACGGCGATCGTGGTCAGGGCAGACCAGCTGACGCCGGACCATGCCTCGCGCATCTCACCCTTGCGCCACTTCGTGAAGACCCAGATACCGGTGAGGGTGATCAGAAGCGGCACGGCCGGTACGAAGACCTTGGTCTTCAGCGTGTCCACGACGTTGTCGCGTCCGGTGTACAGGCCGCTGAGGGGGCTCGGGTTGGAGGCGAACTCCTTGATCGATATCGCGATGCGCGTCAGGGTCTTGGTGCCGTCGAACACCAGGTTGGCTATGCCGTTGTTGACATAGTCCATGATCTTGCAATTGTCGGCGCCACTGGCGTCCCACGTGGAATCGGTCTGTGATGCGTCACCGATGCCCCGCTGCGTCCCGGACCAGTTCATACCGCGTACGGCGTTGATCTCGTACATGGTGTACTGGTCGGCGCCCAGGGGCATGTTCACCGCCCCGGTGACCATGCCCGTGGTGTCGTTGAGGTTCTTGGCCCGCTGCGCCTCGTTCTCCCACTGGTTGACGGCGGGGAAGACGCTCTCGCCGTTGGCGCCGGGCGAGTCAAGTTCATAGGCGTCGTCTCCGGTGAAACTGCACGCGAAGTCGGCGGCCGCCGTACCAGGGGCTGCCAGTGTCAGCGCGAACAACGCGAGGAGCACGAACAACGCGGCTCTGACGGCCCGCCCGGTTCCCTTCACCCGGTCGCGGAGCGACCGGCCATCGGTGGCAGTTCCGCGTGGTTTTGCGCTACGGCGCAAGGACATCGGCATCCTTCTGGGGTCTCCACAGGGGCTGGGGCAGGGGCGGTCGTGGCCGACCGGGTCAGGAGGGCAGGTAATCGGTCACGAAGCAGCCCTTCACCAGCTCCTCGTTGACCTTGTAGCCACTGGGGATCCGGTCCTTGTGCTTGGGGTTGCAGGACATCATGAAGAGGCCGGCTGCCTTGATGCCTTTGGCCCCGTCGTCGCTTCCCGGCACGACGGCGAAGTTCTGCCCCACGAGATAGCCCGTGTCGAAGCCCGGGTCACTCTCCAGCGCCTTCTTGTTGGCTTCCTGGAACGTCTTCATGTCGGACAGGAGCAACAGCGTGGCGAACTTGCCCTTCTCGTCCTTGCAGGTTGCGGTCTCTTTGACGCCGAACGACGGCTCCTTGAGGCTCTTGGCGGCATCCGGACCGATGCCGCCCGCCTCGAGTTCCCGGCAGGTGCCGCCCTTGTTGATCACCTTCTCGATCCCGGCGATGTCGTCCGCCTTCGGCAGGCCGAGCGCAGCCAGCGGTCCGCCGTCGGCCTCCCCGCCGCAGCCGGTCAGTGCCGTCAGCGCCACGGCCGCGGTCACGGCGGTGAGGGTCCTGGTCAAACGCACGATGTCTCCTGAGGGTCGGGGGTAGGGCATGTCCGGCGTCCGCCGCTTTACCGCGCGGCAGCAGCCTCCGTCTCGGCCGACCGGTCCTCGCGGGCGGCCTCCTGCATGAAGGTCCAGTCCCAGACGCTCAGCGGCGGGTCGACGGACTGGCGGCCCGGGCGGGTGGTGCCGTTGGTGTCCGTGGCGGCGAGGATCTCCTGGAAGACGAGGTCCACCGCGACCGTACCGACCCGCTTGTCCACGTCCCGCTGGAGGCAGACACCCGTCCGCAGCTCCTGGAGGGCGTTGGACACCTTGGTGTCGCTCTCGGGCCGGCCGAGCAGGGGGGCCACCAGCGAGGCCTCCTGGGCGGACTTCTGCTTGAAGGCGAAGACCGTGTGGATCTGGTTGGCGCCACCACTGCGGGCCTCGGAGTCCTCGATCTGCACGAGGTCGATGGCCTGCTGCGTGATCAGGACGATCACCGCCAAGTACGAGCGCCCCTGCTTGAGCGCGCGCCGCATCAGGTCGCGGCCGCTCTCGGTCGCGGTGACCACGTACGCCTCGTCGACGAACAGCGCCTTGGGCCGCAGCCCGACCTCGCCCGTCACCGGGTTCTTCTCGTAGCCGACGTCGAGCATCTGGCTGCCCAGTTCCACGACCGCCATCAGCGCGGTCGCGGCCAGCCGCTCGGCCGGGTTCCAGCTGCGCGGGTCGGAGGACGCTGGGGTCTGGAAACCGCGCAAGGTGATGACCGTGCGGCGCTTGCGCATCGCGGACAGGGTCTGCGGGTTCTCCGCGAAGGCCAGTCGCGCGTACGGCAGGGTGCGCAGCTCGGTGAGCAGCATCTGGGCGAGCTTGAGTTCCTTGACGGCCTCGCGGTCGCCGCCGGCCACCGCGTTGTCGTAGGCCCGTACGACCTCGTCGACCACCTGCCACAGCGTCGGCCGGGGCACCTGGCGTTCGGCGTCACGGGCGCTCAGACCCTGCTCGGTGGCCTGGCGGATGGCGGAGTTGTACCAGCCGACGACCGTGGCCATGGCCTCGATGACGGGCAGGCGCACCCGCTGGTAGTCCTCGTCGCCGAGGAAGCCCCGCAGCATCGTTTCGGCGAGGAGCCGACCGGAGGGGACGTCCCGCGCGACCACCCAGGGGTCGAGTACACCGGCCTGGCCCTTGAGGAGGTCGACGACCTCGGTCTCGTCCCAGAACTCCCGGTTGACCGGCTGGAAGCGGCTCTGCTGGGTCCCGAGGAGGCCCGCCTCGGCGTCGAGGGGGAACTCGGGGTCGTTCACCTGGGACC
Source organism: Streptomyces sp. NPDC001373 (assembly GCF_042895815.1). Taxonomy (NCBI): domain Bacteria; kingdom Bacillati; phylum Actinomycetota; class Actinomycetes; order Kitasatosporales; family Streptomycetaceae; genus Streptomyces; species Streptomyces sp. NPDC001373. The sequence continues at coordinate 495,485 of NZ_JBIAWQ010000002.1, read as the reverse complement.
CGAAGGCCAGGTAGTAGCAGAGCTGCGCGAAGTCGGTCTTGGGGTCGATGACCAGGCAGCGCACGCCCGACTCGGACTCCTCGTAGAACTTCTGCAGGGCCAGCGAGGACTTGCCACCGCCGGAGGCGCCGACGATGGCCACGCCGCCGCCGTCGTTGCGGGCGGGGCCGACGTGCAGCGAGTAGTGGACCGGGGTCTTGCCGGCCCAGCCGACGAGGTTGCCGACCCAGCCCAGCTGCTTGCCGGAGCGGTGCTCGGGGTTGTCGCCCAGCTCCGTGCCGGCCGTGGGCAGCCCGGCGCCGAGCTGTTCCACCTCCTGGAGCCGCAGGTAGGGCGCGACGGGCAGCCTGGGCGCGTCGCCGGGGAGCTGCGACTGCAGCAGCCGCCACTGCTGGCGGCTCGGGCGCAGCAGCGTGACCTTCAGGTCCTGCTTGAACTGCATCTCCAGGACCCGGCGGCGGCGCTCCAGCTCGGCGAGGTCGGGGGCGGAGATGGTGAAGCGGATCTGCGCCTCCATGCCGGGCATCTTGTGCTCGTCGACGTCGTCGAGGAGGTTCTGGGCGCGGGTGACCTGGGCGGCGAGCTGGGTGCTGGGGGCACGGCCGGAGTTGGCCATGTCGTTCATCTCGTCGACCAGGTTGCCGCTGATCTTCTTCGCCCGGTCCTTGAACTTCAGGTACGGGATGAGCGTGAACCGCAGGTCGATCTCGACGGGGAACTCGACGTGCTGCGCCGCGTAGCGAGCCCAGGCGGTGGACTGCCGGAACCGGGTCTCGGTGGGCCAGCTCGCGGCGACCAGGGTCGTCGTATAGCTGGTGTGCCGCTCGCCGGTCATCTCGTCGTACTGGTGCAGCACGATGTGCGTCTTGTGGTTCTCACCGGAGAAGTCGACGACCAGGTCGAACTGGTCCGGACCCCAGGACCGGCTGCCGAGCAGCGGCTCGGCGGGCACCGCCAGGTCCCCGTGGAGCGGCTTGCGGATCAGCCAGACCAGCTCCTCGCGGCTCAGCGGCGAGCCCCCGAGGGATTCCAGGCTCTCGTGGACCTCCCGGGCGACCTGGGTCCAGTGGGCCAGCAGCTCCGGCGACAGGTACTCGTCGTGCACGCCCGTGGCCCCGGCCGCCGCCGCGTCGGCGGCACCGCGCACCGAGCGGGTCACCCCGGCCTGCTCGACCGGGTCGTCGCCGCCCGGCAGGACGCCGCTGCCGCCCGCACCCCGCTTCATCGAACCCAGCTTGACCAGCAGGATGTTGCGCTCGCGCATCGCGCCGATGCGCTCCTGGTACTCGGCCTTGCGGAGGTTGTACGCCTTGTAGTTCTCCGTCGGGTCCCACGCCACGCCGTTGAGCTGGTCGGCCCAGTCCTGGGCCGTGATCGGCCGGTACACCTTGCGGTAGTGGCACTCGACGTTGCGGTCACCGCGGGCGAGGTTGAGCAGCGCGCGGGCCGGGGCCTCGGCCATGGCCTGGAGCTCGACGGCGTTGAGGTACTCGTCGATGGCCGTGGGCAGCGCGATGCCCGTCCAGACGGATTCCCCGTGGACGAAGATCATGTCGTCGGCGTACCGGTAGGGCAGCCGCATCTCCTCGCGGCGCTTGGCCTGGGCCTGGCCGCGGCCCTGGCTACGGGAGCCGCCCGTCTTCCCCTGCCCACCGGAGCGCCCGTTGCCGGAGCCGGTGTTCTTCTTGGAGGAGGAGGCGGCGAGGAGCATGGCGATCAGGAAGAAGGCGACCGCCCCGCCCAGAAGGATCATCAAGAACATGGAGGATTCATCCTGCGGTCTCGGAGCGTGCGCTCTCGGCGGGTGCGGTCGGGGAAGACGCCGACGCGGCGTACGAGGAGCCGTGCCGGGCGGCCGACGCGAGCGCCGCGTCGTACCGCTTGTGCCAGCGCCGGGATTCCGGCCGCCAGAGGATGACCTGCCAGTGCAGTTCCTCGGGTTCGCGGTCCGCGGCCAAGCCCTGCAGCCGCTTCGGCTGCATCCAGTAGTCGGCCCAGACCACCACCTGCTGGCTGAGGGTGAGCGCGGAGGGCAGCGGCCGCCCCCAGACGAAGTACACGGCCACCGGCGGACCGATGTACAGGAGCGAGGTGACGATCGAGATGCCCAGGAAGGGCAGGAAGGCGGAGAGCGAGAGCAGCACCACGAGCCACACCACCCCGAACCCGAAGGCTGCGCCCAGGGCGGGCAGGAGCAGGCCGGGAAGCGGGATGTTGCCCCAGTTCCAGATGCGCTTGGGCCGGTTGAGCAGATCCGTGTGGTCGTAGGCCACCATGGGTGCCGGTGCTTCCGGTGTCTGCTGCGTCATCCGTCGGTCCCCCTCTCTGGCGTGGTTGCGTGCTGTGCCACGCGGCCTCGGGCCGCACGGTCAAAGTCGCGGGCCGTCGCCGGCCCGCCCCGGCTCAGCTCTTGCCGCCGCCACCGCCGCCGCCGATCTGGGCGCCGAGGCTGATGAGGAGACCGGCGAGACCGGTCGCGCCGCCGATGATCAGGGCGGCCAGCGCGATGATGCCGAAGCCCTGGAAGGCCTCGCGCATGCCGTCACCGCGCTTCATCGAGAGCAGCATCCGGATGCCGAGGATGAGCAGGGCGCAGATCGCGACGGTGGTGCCGATGCCGGTCAGGATCGTCTGGATCTGACCGAACATGCCTTCGAGGGTCGTGGCTGCCAGGATCATGATGTGGGTCCCTTGTCGTGAGGGGCGTACGGATGGGTGTTGGGTGGTGCGAGGCGGTCGGTGCACCGCTCCGCGGGATGGCGGGTCAGTGGGCCGGCTTGGACGAGGCCGCCTTGGGTGACGAGGAGGGGCCGGGCGAGGACGGGCCTGCCGGGGAGGACGGGTTGCCCGCTCCGGCGGCCGGGGTGGCGCTCGGAGAGACGGCCGGGGCGGCGGTCTTCCCCTCGTCCGCGCGACCGCCGGTCGGATCCATGACGCCGCCGCGGACGTCCTTGATGAACCAGCCCTGCGGGGTGTTCACCACGGTCACCCGGTACGAGCGCTTGAGGGTGACCGCGTTCTTCCCGTCGTCGGGTCCCCCGCCGCCCCAGATGACCGTCACACGGGCCGGGACCGACTGGCCCTGCGCGTACGTGAGCTTGTCCCCCACCTTCGCGCCCTCAGGTGCCAGCGCCTGCACCTCCTGGACCACCGGGTCGGTCAGCACGCCGGCCAGGCCGGTGACCGCCGACGCGGTGGCGTCGGGGGTGGTGAAGCGGGTCAGGGCGGTGGTGTCGGAGGCGGCCCACGCCTTGAAGTAGCCGGGCAGGACCTGCTCCTTGAGCTGGCCCGACAGCGTCTGGTCGACGACCTCGTCCTTCTTGTCCACCACGGGCACGGTGTCGCGTACCGGCAGCGGCATCTCGCCGACGTCACCCGCGATCCGCAGCCCCGACCCCTTGCCGAGGTCCTTCACGTACACCGGCACGGAGAGCGTGGTGGTGCGGCCGTTCCCGTAGGTCAGCTGGATGTTGAGGTACCGGCCGTTCTTCCCGTACTCGGGAAGCTCCTCGGTCGTCCCGTCCCAGCTGGCGAGCTTGACCTCCTGCTTGCCCTTCCCGTTCCAGCCGCATTCGCGGTCGACACCCGCCGAGGCGAAACGGGCGAGGGACTCACGGCGCTTGTCGGCCGTCTCCGGGGAGTAGGTCATGCAGAGGGTCGCGTACTCCTCGGCGAAGACCGCGGCCGTCTGGGTGGGGAACTCGCTGAGCCGGTAGCGGTCCAGCTCCTGACCATCCAGGGACGCGGGCTTCAGCGAGACGGAGGACCGCCCGATGACCAGTCCGGTGACGGCGCAGGAGCCCAGGGCGAGACCACAGGTCGTGATGAGCAGCGTGGCGCGCAGCGCGGCGTGCAGACCCCGGCCCTGCGAGGGCAGGCGGCCCCCGGGACGCGGGACGTCGAACACCGCACGCGTGCCGTTGGCCCCGCCCGGCGCGGGATCGGCAGGGACGGCCCGGTCCTCGCCCTTGGTGACAGAGACAGGGGCGGCGGATGAGGAGGGAGCGGGGGAGACGAGAGCAGCCGGGGCCGAAGCGGCCGCAGGAACGGTTCCGCCCTTCCCCCCGCGCTTGCGCTCCTCGCGGGCGGCCTTCTTTGCCTCGTAGTCGGCCTTGCGCTGAGCCTTCTTGCGCTCGTACTCCGCCTTGCGCTTGTCCTTCTTCGACTCCGCCACGGGCTGCTCCGTGCGCGGCGGAAGGCTCGGAACGGCGGCCTGGCCCGGCGGGACGTTGGACTGCGGGGCCACGCGCACCCAGGCGGCGGCCACCTGGGTGCGGGCCTCCTCCGGGGAGAGCTGGGGCGCGGCGGTGCCGGGATGCGCGTACGGACCCGGCGACTGCGGGTTCGGCTGCGAGGGCTGCCCGGACGGCCGGCCCTCGCCGGCCCCGTCAGCAGAACTGCTGTGGTCCGTCATCGACTCGGCTCTCTCCCCGCGTGTGGTCCCCGTCCGCCGGTCGGGCGTGCGGCGGGCCCTGGTGAGACCAGGTGCGGACGGCAGTGTGGCAAATCGCGCTGACATTCCCCTCCCGCTTTTCCTCGCGGGGAGATGTGAGGAAAAAATAAGGAATCCCCGTGAGGAAAACCGGAGGATCGCCGACGCCGCCACCTGCCGGCGGCTCCGTCACAATGCCGGGTTGTGACCGGGTTCCGGGTACGGAGCCGTCCCCGACCTTCCGAAGGACGAGAGTTGAGCGAGCAGAAGGTCCACCCGTGGCAGGACCCGGGCACCGCCGCCGAGACCCCCGAACCGCCGGCGGTGGACGCCACGCACGCCTGGATCTCCGGCTACGAGCCGGGAAACCCCTGGCAGTCGAAGCTCTGCCTGCGCACCCCGCACGGCACGGTCGCGTATCCCCTCACCCCGCACACCATGCCGGACCTGCTGGAGGGCCTGGTGGTGGTCGCGCAGGAACAGCAGGGGGTGACGGGGGCGGACGCCCTGTACGACGCCGAGGCCGAGGATGCCCCGGAGGCGGAGCCGTCCGCGTACGAGCCACAGCGCCCGAGCATGCACAACGGCCGCGCGGCACGCCTGACGGGCTGGGCCGCGGTCCACGAACTGTGGGAGCGGGAGGACCCGACGGTCCGCCTCGTGATGGGCGCGATCGTGATCGCCGTCTTCGCGTTGGGGATCTTCCTGTCCTGACCGGATACGGTCAAACCCACCACGGACGAGGGAGACCAGCATGCTGACGGAGACAACCGGCCGGACGCCTCAGGACCTTACCGCCGAACTGGCGGGCCTCAAGGCCGTCGACGACTGGCCGTCGGTCTGGTCGGGCCCGCCTCAGGGCGGGACCCGGGAGTTCGACGAGTGGTGCGCGCGCTACGGCTGGCAGCCGCGGACGACGGAGCGGACCCTGCAGCTCCGTACGCGCGCCGGCGGGGAGTGGACCTTCTTCGCGGCGAGGGGCGCCTTCTGGAACCCGATCGGCACCCTCAACCACTACGCGTGGCAGGTGCTGGCGGGGTCCGGCGAGGAGAACGGCACGGTGCACACCGCGGCGGCCGAGGCGTGGCCCGCGTACCTGAAGGCGGCCGAGGACGTCCTGGGCGCTCCGACCTGGTCCGGGGACTGGGACGCCGCCGACTTCCCGGAGCCGCCCCGCCCCGACTTCTGGGAGGGCCGGGAGGACCGGATGGAGACGCGCAGCCCGTACCGCCTCGCCTACTGGGCCCCCGCCGGGCGGGTCCCCGGACAGCCCTCCTTCGTGCTGCAGCAGTCGCTGTCGTTCCAGGCCTGGACCGCTGCCGAGCCCGGCGGCTCGGCCATCTCCCTGGACGTCTTCGCCCCGGTCGAGTCCCTGTCGGGTGACCAGTGAGCGAGGCGTTGCGCCCCACCCTCGAGGAGATCGAGCTGGCGAAGGAGCTCCAGGCGGAGCACCTGTCCAGGCAGCCGGGAAGCGCGGCCGAGGCCCGTAGGGTCATCAGCCGGATGTACGCGGACTGGCAGGCGCGCAAGGGGCTGGAGGAGTCGACCCCGAACCCCGGGAGCCTGCTGGCGTACGTCGAGGCGGTCGCCCAGGACGCCGGGGTCACCAACGAGGACCGCGGAGACGTGCGCGCGCTCTGGTCCTGGAGGTCCCAACCCGAGGGCGCCGACCGCGAGATACCCCACCGATACCTGGCCCAGGCCTGCGGCCGGACCCGCGGGTACCAGGTGCTGGAGGACTCCCCGGCCGGACAGCAGCTGGACGACTACTGGCTCTTCGACGAGCAGGTGCGCAACACACTCGTGCGGTCCTACGGCGTCAAGCTCGACGACGTGACGACGAGCGCCGGCAAGGTCTGGGACGGTGTCTCCGCGCGCTACATCAGCGAAGCCCGGGGCAACGTCGCCGTCTTCGCGGCCGAGATCGGAGAAGAGTCCATCCTCGGCGGGACGGAGCTGCCCGTGGTCATGGCCAACGAGCTCGTCGGCAAGGACGGACTGCAGTTCCCGATCGAGTTCCCCCACCCGGCCCACCTGCCGGCGGACATGCGCGACCTGCTGGCGGACCCCGCCGTGCGGGCCGTGCTGCGCAGGGAGCACTACGACCCGGAGAAGACGACCCCCGAGCAGTTCGCCGCCAAACTGGCGGCCTTCGACCTCCCCGAACACCTGCTCCAGGCGCAGACGGCGGCGGTCGCGCAGCTGAACACGGCGCCTTCCTATGGTGCGTTGACCGGCCTTGCGGCGGAGGCCGCCGGGACCGGGCTCACCGAGCCCGAGACCGAGCAGCCCGGGAGCCACCCCAGGCTCCGGGATCCCGAGCTCGCCGAACCCGCGCCGGACCAGCCGGTGTCCGCGCCCGCGACGCCCGCCCAGCCCGAGCCCGAGCCCGAGCCCAGGGTGCCCGTGCACGGCGCCTCGTTCCTCCGTGGTGCGACCATCCCCCGCACCCTCACCGTGCCGCCCCGCCCCGCCCCGGGCGTCGCGAGTACACACGGCGTGATGAACCCGGCGGTCGAGGCCGCCCCCAAGGCCCCGGAGATCGACCAGTGACCGGCCCCGCAGAGGTACCCGCACCCGGTGAGGAGGTGGAGCTCTTCTTCCCGGACGTGTTCGCCTTCGTCAGCGAGTTCCTCGCCCCGACCGTCCGCCGCCGCCTGAACGGCTCCTCCGCCACCTGGTGCCCCCGCTGGTGGGAGCACCCCGAGGCCGGGGCGCGGCTCTCCGCGCTCTGGCTGGCCTGGGAGCAGCTGCGCCTGGAGCCCACCCTCGGCCTGTCGACGTGGTGGCTGCACCACGCCGACCCGCACCTGCGGGTGCTGATGGACACGGACCTGGGCCCGTTCGCGGCCTGTTCCCCCAAGACGGGCGGGCACACGGCGTACCCCTTCGACCCGCTCCCGCTGGAGGAGTACGACCCCGAGGAACAGCCCTTGTAAGGAACCGGTGAGGACGCGACAGACGTTCCTCACCGTTTCCCCACATCCTCCAACCCCACGCCGAGCAGCCTGTTTTCCTCACCCGCCCTCGCGCTTTTCCCCGGTTTTCCCCACGGGGAAATCCCGCGCTCCCCTGGTCGCCGCGCCACCTACGGTGGCTCGGCGACCAGACTGAGGGAGGCCCGGGACGGTGGATTCACCTGCCGAGAACAAGCGAAGTGCCGTACTGGCCCTGGCACTGCTCGGTGCCCTGCTGGTCGGCAGCCTGGTCGTCCTCACCGTGTTCGACGGCGAGGACGACCCCGCAGCCGATGCCAAGCCCAAGACGACCGCACCCGCCCTGAGCGCCGCGGGCGGCACCGGCGGTTCTGGTACCGCCGGCGGTCCGGCGGGGCCGCAGTCGGCGGCGGCCGACGGGGTGGCCCCCATCGTCCAGCCGGCCGACCTGGCCAAGGCCCACCGGGCGATGGCCGACTACATGGCGGGCGTGAGCACCTTCAAGTACACCGACAGCACCGCGTCCTGGGCACCGCGTCTGCTGGCCCTCACCGACGGCGGCGAGACGATGAAGAAGCAGACCGTGCTGCCGACGGACAAGGCCTGGGCCGTCTGCCAGCAGACCAAGTGCTCGTCCGCCGGCAAGGCCTTCGTACGCCGGGACGCGCTGATCGCCGACGAACTCTCGCGCGGCAGCGGCCAGTCCATCTCGAGCGTGGTGGAAGTGACCGCGACCCGCTCCGGCGAGGGCGGCAAGAGCGAGACCGAGACCAACACCTGGCTGGTGAGCGCCCGCAGGAGCGGTGGTGGCTGGCAGGTGACCGGGTTCGACATATACGGCCTGGGCAACGTGGGCGCGCCCGAGCCGAAGGGAGGGTGAGGCACCCGTGGTGGCTCCTGCCGTACTGGCGGCCGCGTCGAAGGCCGCCAAGGTGGCGAAGGCCGCCAAGGGCGCGGCTCAACTCGCCTCGGGACAGGGCGGCAAAGGCGGCGGCAAGAAGAAGGGCGGCAACCTCAAGTGGGTGCTGCTGATCGGCGGCATCGGCTCGATGCCGACGCTCGGCGTCGTCTTCATCGTCATCATCCTGATCAGCGCCCTCGTGGGCGGCCTCGGTGGCGGCGCCGCCCAGGCGGCCTGCGGCAACTACGGCAAGAACGCGGGCGCGGGCAACACCGGCGACAAGGCGGCCACGAACCCGATCATGCCCGCCGGCAAGATGTACATGCCGAGCGACACCGCCCGCGACGAGATACCCCCGAAGATGATCCTCGCCTCGATGCGGGCCGCCGCCCGCTACGAAGGCCTCGACTGGACGATCATCGCCGGGCAGATGTACCAGGAGACGAGGTACGGCCAGGACAAGTCCGCGGCCCCCGGCGGCGACAACGGCCTCGGCTACAAGGGCCTGCTGCAGTTCGGCGACTGGGCCTGGGGCCAATACGGCGAGGACGGCAACGGCGACGGCCAGAAGGACCGCTACGGCATCGACGACTTGGCCTTCGCGGCGGCCAACTACATGCACGCCCTGAAGGCGGAGAGCAACGCCTGGGACGCGCTGCTCGGCTACTCCGGCTCGACCAAGACCAACACCGTCTACCCCCGCGTGGTCCTCACCCAGGCCGCCCGCTACCGCGGCACCCTCACCGGTGACAAGGACCTGATCAACCGCTGGTACGCGCACCTGAAGACCACCGTCGAGAAGAATCCCTCCTTCCCGGTCCTGGGCCAGAGCTCGGACATCCCCGAGCCCGTCGGCAACGACGCCCAGCCGAGCGAGGCGCTGAGCATCCGCTCCAAGGGCCCCCACAGCTGGTCCACCCCGCCCCTCGGCGGAGGCGGAGGGGGCGGCACGACCACGGCCATGGCACCGATGGGCTTCTCCCGCCCGCTCGCGGCCCCGTTCCGCCCGGACGACCCGCCCGCGACGACCGGCGGCAAGGACTGGCAGTGGCCGCTCAAGCAGGGCACGTACACGATCGGCACCAAGTACCACCAGGAAGGCCCGCACTGGAGCCTCGGCTACCACACCGGCCTCGACCTGGTGGCCTCCACCGGAACCCCGATCTACGCCCCGGCCGACGGCAAGGTCGTGAAGGTCGGCAGCGGCGGCGCGTACGGCAACGAGACCCGCATCGAGCACGCCGGCGGCGTCATCACGCTCTACGCCCACCAGAGCAGCGTCGCCGTGAAGACGGGCGACACCGTCAAGCGCGGTGACCAGATCGGCCTGGTCGGCGCCACGGGCAACGTGACCGGCCCGCACCTCCACTGGGAGGTGCTGATGCCGGGCGTTGACGACCCGTTCCGCAGCGGCCAGGACAACGGCCCCGGCGAGATCGACCCCGAGGGCTGGATGTCCGGCAAGGTCACGGCCAGCCCCGACTACGGCGGCGTGCCCGGCGGCAACGGCAACGCCAAGGACGCCGACTACCGCGACTGCGCCAAGAACGGCAAGGGCACCGCCGTCCCGCCGGACGGCGCCGGCTCGACCGGGCCCCTGCCCGACGTCGACGACACGGTGGTCCGCGCGGCGCTCGGCTGGGCCCAGCGCGGCATCGGCAAGCCGTACGTCTGGGGGGCCGCCCGCCTCCAGGGCGACAACCCCACGTCCTTCGACTGCTCCAGCTTCACGCAGTGGATGTACTACCAAGCCAGCGGCGGCAAGATCAATATCGGGTCCACCACCTACGACCAGCAGCCCAACCTCTCCAAGTACAAGGTCGAGCTGAGCCAGTCCAAGCCGGGCGACGTGATCTTCTTCCACCCCAGTGCGGCGGGGTCGGAGCACGTTGGCATCGTCTGGGACCCGGCCAAGCACACGATCCTGCACGCCCCGAGGCCGGGCAAGAACGTCGAGTTCAGCAACTGGGAGTGGCAGGGGCAGATCACGGGCGTCTACCGGGTGCCCACGGCCGGGAACTTCCCCTAGACCAGCGGCGCACACGGCGCCCGAGACCACCGGAAGAACGAGATGCCGACGTCCACCCCGGGCCCGGCGGAAGGAACGCCCTGACCATGGCCCAAGAACCACAGAAGAAGCCACGCGCCGAGGACGACTGGACGATCGAGATCGTCCTCCTCGTCGTCGGCGTCCTGGCCCTCCTGTCCGCCGCCTGGCTCGCGGCCCGCCTCGGCTCGTCGTTCACCGACCAGCCGGAGCCCCCGGGCAACCCCTTCTCCTTCGCCATCGCCATGGCCAAGGGCGACTACTCCTGGCCCGGCGGCGCGGCCAGCGCCATCGCCGCCGCCGAGGCGCTGCTGCTCGCCGGACTGATCACCGCCGGGTACCGGATACGCCAGCGGCTGCGCAACAAGCCCGAGGTGGACCGCGCGGCCAAGCACATGGTGGACGGCGCGGACCTCGGCAAACTCACCATGAAGGGCGCGGCCGCCACCGCGGAGCGCCTCGGTGTGAAGGCCGGGGTTCCCGGCGTGTTCATCGGCCGGTCGGTGAAGGGCCGCCAGCCGCTGTTCGGCTCCTTCGAGGACATGCATGTCGACATCTGGGGCCCCCGTACCGGCAAGACGACCCGGCGCGCCATCCCGGCGATCCTCGACGGCCCGGGAGCGGTCCTCGTCACCTCCAACAAGCGGGACATCGTCGACGCCACCCGCGGACCGCGCCAGGCGCGCGGCCAGGTGTGGGTCTTCGACCCGCAGCAGGTCGCCCAGGAGGCGCCGGCCTGGTGGTGGAACCCGCTGTCCTACGTCACGGACGTGGCCAAGGCCCGCAAGCTCGCGGACCACTTCGCCTCGGGCTCCCGCGACCCCGACTCCTCCGGCGACGCGTACTTCGACCCGGCGGGCCAGGACCTCCTCGCCAACCTGCTGTTCGCGGCCGCGACCGGCAAGATGCCCATCACCCAGATCTACACCTGGCTGACCAACCCGAAGGACGACACCCCCGAGCGCATCCTGCGCGGCGCCGGGCACCACATGCCCGCCGACGCCCTCAACGGTGTGATCACGGCCCCGGACAAGCAGCGCGGCGGTATCTACGGCGTCGCCCTGCAGATGGCGTCCTGCCTGATCAACCCCGAGGTCAACAAGTGGGTGTCCCCGCTCGGACCGACCGACGGGCGGCCCGAGTTCGACCCGCACGAGTTCGTCCGCACCCGCTCGACCCTCTACTCGCTCTCCCGCGAGGGCAGCGACTCGGCGGGCCCGCTGGTGACGGCCCTGACGGTGGCCGTCGTCGAGGCGGCCGAGGAGTACGCCACCAGCCAGCGCGGCGGCCGCCTCTCGCTGCCGATGGTCGGCGTCCTGGACGAGGCGGCGAACGTCTGCCGCTGGCGCGCCCTGCCCGACCTCTACTCGCACTACGGCTCGCGCGGCATCATCCTGATGACGATCCTCCAGTCCTGGGCCCAGGGCGTCGAGGTGTGGGGCGACCGCGGCATGGAGAAGCTCTGGTCCGCCGCGAACGTCCGCGTCTACGGCGGCGGCGTCTCCGACACCCGCTTCCTCGGCGACCTCTCGGAGCTGGCGGGCGAGTACGAGCTCCGCGAGTACTCCGCGACGCAGGAGTCGGAGCGCGGCCGCTGGTCGGGCAACCGCACCGTGAACGAGACGGTCCGCCGCGAGCGCGTCCTCCAGGTCTCCGACCTGGGCTCGATGCCCCCGGGCCGCGCCCTGGTCCTGGCCTCGGGCACCAAGCCGGTCCTGGTGGAGACGATCCCCTGGTGGGAGGGGCAGCACGCCGGTGAGGTGAAGGCCTCCCTGTCGAAGTACGACCCGGGCGCCCGCTGAGCACCACACCGTAGCGGAAAACCCCAGGTCGCGAGCGGTACGGCCTGGGGTTTCCCCATGCCGCCAGCCCGCCGACCCGTTGACCGCCATCGGCACCGCCGAAAGAGGGTCCGACGACGAAAGTGCAGGCCACTCCCGTGACCTGCACTCCCTCGCCCCGCCCTGCTACTTGGCGTACTGCACCCACGTGCTGCTCGTCGCCATCTCCTTCAGCTGCGCCATCGTCAGCGCCGGCTCCTTCCGGGAGGCGTCGCTCTCCTGGTTCTTCGAGTTGAAGGCCGAGACGATCACGCGGGTGCCGTCCGTCCGCAGCGTGTCCACGGTCCACCAGACCACGTTCTTGCCGCCCTTCTCCCCGGGCTCCTGGCGGGTCACCACCTTCGTGCCGTCCGGCATCACCGCGGCGCCCGCGAACAGGCTGTCCACGGGACCGGCCTTCCCGACCGACTGGACCTCGACGCTGACCATCGACTTGCCCTTGCCGTCGTCGAGCACGGCGTAGGCGCTGTAGCCCTCGTCCCCCTTGGCGACGACCGGGATGCCGTACCCGGCCAGCAGGCCGTCCAGGACCGGCCCGACCGAGGCGCCCGGACGCGGGGCCGAGCGCGGCGACTCCGGGTGGGCCGCCGGCAGGTCCTCCAGCGCCGGGCGCCACAACGGCGAGAGCGCGAGGGCCTTCAGCTGGGCCGCGTCCAGCGGAGGATGGGGCCGCGAGACGGGCTCGCCCTTCTCCGCAGCCGCGTTCCACTCCTGTACGTCCACCTGGTAGCCCTGCGCAGTCACCAGCGTGGCCCGCCACGACTTCGTGGGGACGCGGCGGTCGGGGTACTCGTAGCCCTGGTAGACCATCACCTTCGTCCCGTCCGCCAGCGTCTCGGACGTGCAGCCGTCGTAGTCGAACGCGTTCTTGTCGGGGCAGGCCAGCATCTTGGCGGTGCTCGCACCGTTCGGGTCCACCCGGTTGAGGGCGACCCCGAGGGCCGCCTTTGCCCCTGCCGTCGTCGTACACACCGGAGGCCCCCGGGATCCCCCCGGGTCCGGCACCCGTTCCGTGCCCCTTGGCCTCGGTCAGCTGCCCGTCGGGCAGCAGCTGCCTGAGCCACGCGACCATCTGGCCGTCGGAGACGGCACCCGTGCCGTACCCCGGCACCCCCTTCGCTGTCGGGGCGCTCGACAGGGGCGGCGGGGCCACGACGTTCGACGCCCAACGCTGCCCGAGGCACCCAGCAGGCCGACCGTGTAGGCGCCGGCGCTACCGATCAGCGCCAGCCCCAGCACCGATCCGCCGATCACGGCGGCCCGGCGGCGGACCACCAGCCTCCGCCCGCGCCGCTCACCGCCGGCGACGAGGGCCTGCCGGTCAGGCGTGAAACCGTCCCCCGCCTGCCGCAGGGTCACCCGCAGCTCCGGGTCGGCGGCGCCGGCCTCGGGGGTGCCCGACTCGGGGAACTCCCCGACCGGACGCTCCCCCGCCGAGCGGCGCCGCTGGTGCGTCAGGAAGGACCGTACGAGCACCGTCTGCGCGTACGCGGCCGGATTGTCGATGCGGGAGATCCTGCCCCAGAGCAGGTACATCCGCCCCAGGGTCTCCTGCACCAGGTCCTCCGCGAGGTGCACGTCACCGCTCGCGAGCAGGCATGCCGACCGGTACAGAGGCCCCGACCGTCCCACTGCGAACTCCCGGAACCCGTCCTTGCGACCCTGCCGCATCCACTCCCCCTCGCGTCCGTCCCACTCCTTCGGCGCGATGGCGGTCCGGGAATGTTTCAGCCGAGTTCGTGGAAACAGGGCCCGCACAGGTCATGGGCCCGGTGGTCGTCTGCCTGCTGATACGGGGGATTGCTCTGCGCTGACGGCATGTCATGATGCCCACACCTACACCGGGCGAGGAGCTTGAGACGATGCTGACGGAGACATCGGGCCGCACGGCCCAGGACCTGGCCGCCGAGCTGGAGGGCCTGCGGGGGGTGGACTGGGCATCTGTTTGGGCCGGTCCGCCGCAGGGCGGCTCTCCGGAATGCCGCACGTGGTGCGAGCGCTACGGCTGGGAGCCGCAGACGGCCGACCGCAATCTGACGGTGCGCAGCGGGGCCGGCGGCAGGTGGACCTTCGAAGCGGGTGGCAACTGGCATCCCGTACGCCGCCTGACGCACTGGGCGTGGCACCTCAAGGCGGACGAGGCGTCCGAGAACCCCGCTCTCTTGACCCGCGCGGCCGACGAATGGCCCGACTTCGTCAAGGCGGCCGAAAGTGTGCTGGGGCCTGCGGTATGGACCGGCCCCTGGGATGCACCGGACTTCCCGGAGCCGATGGAACCGGCGTTCTGGGAGAGCCGTGAATACCGCCTCGAGACCCGCACCCCCTACCGGATGGCGTACTGGAAGCCGGTGGGGGACCACCCCGGGCAGGCCTTCATCGTGCTGGCGCAGTCGGTGTCGTTCACAGCGTGGGCCACTGAAACGCCGGGCGGTTCGCGGATCCAGCTGACCGTGAATGCCCCTGAAGGTTCACGGAGGAACCCGTGAACCCCGACGCTCCTCCGACCCCGGAGGAGATAGCCCGAGCCTTTACCCTCCAGCAGGAACATGCCTCCGCGGAACCACGTGACAGGCAGTCCGGGGCCGCGATAGCCCGCAGGCTGTACGGCGACTACCTGTCGACTCTCGATCCGAAGGCGGAAGGGCCCAAGCCGGGTCTTCTGGACTTCATCGAGAACCTTTCGGCGAAGGAGTCGGTCACCAACAAGAACCGCGGCCCCCACCGCGCTTTCTGGTCCTACGAGTCCAAGCTCGAGGGCGTGGACATACCCGTGCCCAATCGCTTTCTGGCCAAGGCATGTGGTCAGTCGCGCGGTCTGCAGGTGCTGGAGGACACCCCTGCCGGGCACCGGCTCAACGGCTACTTCCTCGGCAACGAATTCGTGGTGGATGCGCTCGCCCGGCACTTCGACTTCGATCCGGAGGAACTGGACGCCGCTCACGGTGCCGCCTGGGACACCCTTTCGGACCGGTACGCCCTCGCAACCGAGGGACTCGTGATCGGGTTCGCCGCCGACATCACCGCGGACTCGGTCCTCGGCAAGACCGAGATACCAGCGCTCCTCAAGAACGCCAAGGTCGGCAAGGAGG
This sequence comes from Streptomyces sp. NPDC001373, assembly GCF_042895815.1. Taxonomy (NCBI): domain Bacteria; kingdom Bacillati; phylum Actinomycetota; class Actinomycetes; order Kitasatosporales; family Streptomycetaceae; genus Streptomyces; species Streptomyces sp. NPDC001373. The sequence goes on along the minus strand of NZ_JBIAWQ010000002.1, from coordinate 480,239 downwards.
GCATCAAGTTCGCGACGCCGTTGCCTGAGCACGCGCACCTTCCGCCCGACATCAACGCGTTCATGGCCGATCCCCCCATCCGCTGCCAACTGCGAATGGGGGACGACGACCCCGGGAAGTCCCCCGAGGCATTCGCCATGAAACTGCACGCCATCGATGTCCCCGAGGACCGGAAGGAGGCCCATGCGGCGATCGTCGACCGGCTGTCGACGGCCAGCTCCTACGAGGAACTGAATCCGCCGACCGCCGAGGTGAAGCGGAGGGAGCGCATGAGTGCCTTCATGCCCGGTGTGAACCTGGGCCACGGCGTCATCCGCGCACCCCGCAGCGCCCTCACCGGCCACGGAGTGAGCGAGCCCGCACCCCCTCAGATCACGCCGAAGTCCTCCGGTATCGAGCACTGACCGCAGGGTCTGCCACGATGCGTCCGCGCGCTCCCATGCCGGCGTACCCGGCGGCGGACACCGGAGTCCTGGGCGCGCCCGCGTGGGGCCGGTTCCTGGAACGCCCCAAACTTCCCGGAGCCGCCCGCCCCGCCTCCTGGAGAGCGAAAAAGCAGAAGCCCCAGGTCACGGCGAGTGAGTCCTGGGGCTTCGCTGGAGCCGCCTTCGGGATTCGAACCCGAGACCTACGCATTACGAGTGCGTTGCTCTGGCCAACTGAGCTAAGGCGGCACCACTGGGAAGACGAGAAAATTCCCCCGGAGGGTGCCTCTCATCAGCAGCGTCGCCAAGTCTACAGGGTGGGAACCGGTGCCCCGAACCAGGGCCGGCCGCCGAGGTCAGCAGCGTTTGCCGGCGGGCGGGGCCTGGCCCTCCAGGAGGTAGCGGTTGATCGCGGTGTCGATGCAGTCGCTGCCCCGGCCGTACGCCGTGTGGCCGTCGCCGTCGTACGTGAGGAGGGTGCCCGAGTCGAGCTGCTCCGCCAGGGCCTGCGCCCACTTGTACGGGGTCGCCGGGTCGCGGGTCGTGCCGACCACCACGATCGGGGCCGCCCCCTTGGCCTCCAGGCGCTGGGCCGTGCCGGTGGCCTTGACCGGCCAGTACGTGCAGTTCAGCGAGGCCCACGCCAGTCCCGCGCCGAAGACCGGCGAGGCCTTCTCGAAGGAGGGCAGGGCGGTGTCCACCGCCTGCGGGCCGCTGAAGGCCGGGGGCTGGTCCAGGCAGTTCACGGCGGCGTTGGCGAACATGAGGTTCGCGTACTTCCCGTCCGCCTCGCGCTCGTAGTAGCTGTCGGCGAGGGACAGCAGGCCGGCGCCGTCGCCGTTCATCGCGTCCGTGAGGGCCTGGCGCAGCTGCGGCCAGGCGCTCTCGTCGTACAGCGCCGCGATCACGCCCGTCGTCGCGAGGGCCTCGCCCAGCGGGCGGGCCGGGTCGCCGGAGGGGACCGGCTGGGCGTCGAGCTTGCGGAAGAGCTCCTTCAGGCGCCGGCCCTGCGCCTCCGGCCCGCCCTGCCCCAGGGCGCAGTCGGCCTGCTGGGCGCAGTCCTTGGCGAAGGAGCGGAAGGCCGTGTCGAAGCCCGCCGTCTGGTCGCGGTTGAGGTCGAGCGCCGGCCGCGAGGGGTCCATCGCCCCGTCCAGGACCAGCCGGCCCACCCGGCCCGGGAAGAGGTCCGCGTACGTCGCGCCGAGGAAGGTGCCGTAGGAGGCGCCGACGTAGTTCAGCTTCTCGTCGCCCAGGACCGCCCGGAGGATGTCCATGTCGCGGGCGGCGTCCACGGTGGAGACGTGCGGCAGGATCCGCGCGGAGCGCTGCTCGCAGCCCGCCGCGAACTCCTTGAACGCCGCCACGAGCCGGGCCCGTTCCTCCTGGTCGTCCGGCGTCTGGTCCACCTGGGTGAACCGGTCCATCGCCGGGCCGCTCAGGCACTCCACGGGGCTGCTGCGGGCCACCCCGCGCGGGTCGAAGGAGACCATGTCGTAGCGGGCGCGGACGGGCGCCGGGTAGCCGATGCCGGCGTACGCCTGGAGGTAGCCGATGCCGGAGCCGCCGGGGCCGCCCGGGTTGACCACCAGGGAGCCGAGCTTCTTGCCCGGCCCGGTCGCCGTCCGGCGGGCCACCGCGATGTCCACGTCCTGGCCGGAGCCCGGGTTCGCGTAGTCCAGCGGCGCCTTCATCGTGGAGCACTGGAACCCCTGGACACCGCAGTCGCGCCAGGTCAGCTTCTGCTCGTAGTACGGACGCATTCCGGCGGGGACCGAGGACGGCTCGGCCGAGGCGGAGGCCACGTCCGGGCTGCCGGAGGTACAGCCGGAGAGCAGCAGCCCGGCGGCTGCGATCACGATCCCGGTGGTGCGCAGCAGTCGCCTGGTGTCCATGCGGCGAGCGTACGTCCTGCCGGGGCGCCTGTCCGTCGGCCGCCGCCCGGGCGGCCGACCGCAGACCGGGGACCGGCCCCGGGTGCGGTGACCGCACCGTCCGCCGGGCGCGGGGCCCGGGATTCGCTCGTACGGGTGAAACGGTCAGCCGGAGCGCAACGCCATCGTCATGGCCTCCACCGCCAGGAGCGGGGCCACGTTCCGGTCGAGGGCCCCGCGGCAGGCGATGATCGCCTCGATGCGCCGCAGCGTCCGCTCGGGGCCCGAGGCACGGGCGATCCGGTCGAGGTCGGGGCGTATGTCCTCGTTGGCGATGGCCAGGGCCGAGCCCAGCTGGAGGGCCAGGACGTCCCGGTAGAAGCCGGTCAGCTCGGTGAGGGCGAGGTCGAGGCTGTCGCGCTGGGTGCGGGTGCGACGGCGCTTCTGGCGGTCCTCGAGCTCCTTCATCACCCCGGCCGTACCGCGCGGCAGCCGGCCTCCGGCGCCGGCTCCGGCGCCGAGAGCCGCCCTGAGCTCCTCGGTCTCCTTCGCGTCGACCTCCTCGGCGACCTGCTTGGCGTCCTCCGCGGCGGCGTCGACGAGCTCCTGCGCGGCCTTGAGGCAGCCGCCCACGTCGTCCACCCGCAGGGGGAGCTTCAGGACGGCGGCGCGGCGGGAGCGGGCGGCCTCGTCGGTGGCGAGCCGGCGGGCCCGGTCGATGTGTCCCTGGGTCGCGCGGGCGGCGGCCGCGGCGGCGGCCGGCTCGACGCCGTCGCGGCGCACCAGCACCTCGGCCACCGCCGCCACGGACGGGGTGGTCAGGGCCAGGTGCCGGCAGCGGGAGCGGATGGTGGGCAGCACGTCCTCCAGGGAGGGCGCGCACAGCAGCCACACGGTGCGCGGGGCGGGTTCCTCCACGGCCTTGAGCAGGACGTTGCCCGCGCCCTCGGTGAGCCGGTCGGCATCCTCCAGGACGATGACCTGCCAGCGGCCGACGGCCGGCGAGAGCTGGGCCCGGCGGACCAGGTCGCGGGTCTCCTTCACGCCGATCGACAGGAGGTCGGTGCGGACGAACTCCACGTCGGCGTGGGTCCCGGCCATGGTGGTGTGGCAGCCGTCGCAGAACCCGCAGCCCGGTTCGCCGCCGAGAGCGCGGTCCGGGCTGACGCACTGCAGGGCCGCCGCGAAGGCGCGGGCGGCGGTGGCCCGCCCGGAGCCGGGCGGGCCGCTGAACAGCCAGGCGTGGGTCATCTTGGAGCCGGGGGGCAGCGGTTCGCCCGCGGCCGCGGCCGTGACCAGGGCGTCGGCGTCGCGGGCGGCGGCGGCCAGCTGCGCGCGCACGCGCTCCTGTCCCACCAGGTCGTCCCACACGGGCATCCCGCCCACCGCCTTTCACCGTCCGCGGATGCCGCGCACCCGTCTGCTCACATTGTGGCGCGCGCCGCCGACAATCCGTCCCCGGCGCCGGGAGCGCCCGCCCGCCGGGTCAGCGGCGCCAGCGCCGGCCGCCGCGGCCGCCGGCGTCGCCGCGGTCGTCGCCGCCGTCCGGGCGCGGGCCCAGCAACTCGTCCGCGAGGGTCGGCTGGTCGTCCTCCGCCGGGGCCGACCCGGCGCGGTCGGGCGTGGTACCGCGCGGCCGGCCGTCCTCGTCGAAGACGGGGAGCTCGCGGGTCACGTCGTTCGCCGAGTCCCGGAAGATCTCCGGCGGAACCCGGTCGGCCGGGGGCTCCTGCGTGTGCGGGGCGGTCGGCCGCTCCGCCGGGCGGGTCCGGCCGCCCGGGGCGGCGGGGGCCTGGCCGTCGGGCCGTACGGCGGGCAGGACCGCCGTCTCGTCCGCCGCGCGCGCCGCGGACGGGTCGATCTTGGGCACCGGCACCGTCTGGGTGACGTCGTCGGGCTGCACGAACCGGCGCACCACCGGCGTCTCGACGGTGACGGCCTCGTCCGCCGGCAGCGGCTCCTTGCTCATCACGACCTTGGACGCGGGAGCCTCGGGGGCCTTCGGCGCGGCGGCAGCGGCGGCCGAGGCCTCCGCGAGCCTGCGCGCCTCCTCGGCGCGCAGCAGGGCCTCCTCGGCCCGCCGCTGCTTCTCCAGCCGGCGCTCCTCCGCCTCGGCGCGCAGCCGGGCCTCCTCCGCCTCCTGGAGCCGGATCCGCTCCCGCTCGGCGGCCAGGGCCCGCTCCTCGGCCTCCGCGCGCAGCCGCTCGGCCTCGGCCCGTGCCCGGGCCTCCTCCTCGGCCCTGATCCGGGCTTCCTCGGCCTTGCGCCGGGCCTCCTCCGCCTTGCGGGCGGCCTCCGCCTCGGCAAGGCGGCGCGCTTCGGCGGCCTCCGCCTCGGCGAGACGACGCGCCTCGGCGATCTCCGCCTCGGCCTTGCGCCGGGCCTCCGCGGCCTCCTCCTCGGCCCTGATCCGGGCCTCCTCTGCCTCCCGGGCCAGGCGGGCTTCCTCCTCGGCCTTCAGCCGGGCCTCCTCCGCCTTGCGGGCGGCCTCCGCCTCGGCCTTGCGCCGGGCCTCCTCCTCCGCGAGGCGGCGGGCCTCCAGCTGCGCGGCGACCTCCGCCTCCGACAGCGGGAGCATCCGGTCCAGGCGGTGGCGCACGACGGTGGTCACGGAGCCGGGGTCCTGGCCGGCGTCGACCACCAGGTAGCGCCCGGGGTCGGCGGCGGCGAGCGTCAGGAAGCCGGCCCGCACCCGCTGGTGGAACTCGGTCGGCTCGGACTCCAGCCGGTCGGGCGCCTCGGTGAACCGCTCCCGGGCGGCCTCCGGGGACACGTCGAGCAGCACGGTCAGGTTCGGCACCAGGCCGTCCGTGGCCCAGCGCGAGATCCGGGCGATCTCGGTCGGGGACAGGTCGCGCCCGGCACCCTGGTAGGCCACCGAGGAGTCGATGTAGCGGTCGGAGATGACCACCGCCCCCCGCTCCAGGGCGGGCCGCACGACCGTGTCGACGTGCTCCGCGCGGTCGGCGGCGTACAGCAGCGCCTCGGCGCGGTTCGACAGCCCGGCCGAGGAGACGTCGAGGAGGATCGAGCGGAGCCGCTTGCCGACCGGGGTGGCGCCGGGCTCCCGGGTCACGACGACCTCGTGGCCCTTGCTCCGTATCCAGTCGGCCAGCGCCTCGACCTGGGTGGACTTGCCGGCGCCGTCGCCGCCCTCCAGGGCGATGAAGAACCCGGTCGCGGACGGGGTCTGTACGGGCTCCCCGCCGCGCAGCGCGTCGCGCAGGTCGCGGCGCAGCGGTACGCCTCCGCGGTCGTCGGCCTTGGTGAGGACCACGACGGCGGCGGGCAGCAGGAGCGCGCCGACCAGCATCAGGGTGTAGGCCGCGCCTCCGTGCGTGAGGACGATCCGGCCGGCGTCCAGCCGGTGCGGGCCGATCGCGGCGGCCAGCAGGGGGGCGGCCACCGCCCCGACGGCCACGGCCACCCGGACCACGGCCTGGAGGTGTTCGGTGACCCGGGCCCGGCGGAACTCCTCGGTCTCCTGGTCGAGCAGCGTGTGGCCGGTGTTGGCGGCGACGCCGGCGGCGGTGCCCGCGAGCAGCGCCAGGAACAGCACGGTCGCCGTGTCCCGGACCAGCCCGCTCAGCAGCAGCGCCAGCCCGGTGACCGCCGTGGCCAGGGCCAGCAGCCGGCGACGGGACAGCCCGGGCAGCACCTTGCCGGCCTGGGAGGCGCGGATCCCGACGCCGGTGCCGCCGACGAGGGCGAGCACCATCAGGGCGTACGAGGAAGGACCGCCGCCCAGGTCGAAGGCGTGCAGTACGGAGACGGAGGCCGCGGAGGCCACGGCTCCGGAGACGGCGGCGCAGGCCAGTACGAGGAGCGGGATCGCGCCGGTACGGCCCTTCTCGGTCCGGTCGCCCGCCCGGGGAGGCCGCAGCCCCTCCAGCGGGGAACGCGGCCGCGAGGTCTTCACCGCGGGCAGCGCCAGCGGCAGCAGCAGCGAGACGGACGCGGCGAACAGCCCGGCGGCGACGTACGACCCCAGCGCCGACTGGTTCACGGCGAACCAGTCCACGCCCAGGCCCAGCGCCCGGCCGACCAGGGTCGCGACGAGCAGGGCGGCGGCCGCGGCGGGCATCGCCGCGAAGGCCGTGCGCAGGCTGAGGCGGCGCAGGGCGTCGAGGTGGTCCGGGAGCGGGCGGACGGTCGCCCCCTCCGGCGGCGTCGCGGGCAGCAGCGCGGGCGCGGCGCTCTCCTTGGCCACGGTCCACACGCGCTCGGCGGCGCCGGAGACGAGGACGGTGGCCAGCAGGGCGGTCGTGGCGTGCGCCGGGATCCAGTCCAGCCAGAGCGGGGCGACGACGAACAGCACGATCCGCAGGCCGTCCGCGCCGACCATCGTCCAGCGGCGGTCCAGCTTCCCGCCGGGGGCGGTGAACCGGGCCAGCGGTCCGAGAAGGACCGCGCCGAACAGGACGGTGGCGAGGACGCGCACCGCGAAGACGGCGGCGACGGCGAGGGCCGCGCCCCGGTAGCCGGTGCCGAAGAGGCCGCCGGTGGTGGTCGTGACGGTCGCCTGGAGCGTCAGCAGGACGAGGACCAGCAGGGCGAGGGCGTCGCCGATGCCGCTCACCAGCTGGGCGCTCCACAGCCGGCGCAGCCCGGGCGTGCGCAGCAGGGCGCGCACCGCTCGCTCGCGGGAGTCCGCGGCTAGGGCTTCGTCGTAGGCGGGGTTCTCGGAGGCGGTCACGACCGGGGGCTGCTCGGCTCGCGTCATCCGCCCAGCCTATCCGCTGTGATGGGCCGTCGCCGTGGCCTGTGGACGCCGTCGCATGTGACCCCGGACCCACCTTCCGGAGGCGGCCGCGCGGAGCCGGTCCCGTCCTCCTCTCCGGCGGTGGCCGGGGAGGAGGACGGGCGGGGCGACTACTCGTCCGCCGGGGCCGCGGCGGCCGCCTTCTTCGCGGCGGCGGCCGTCGTCGTCTTCTTCGCCGCCGTCTTCTTGGCCGCCGAAGCCGTCGTCTTCTTCGCGGCCGTCTTCTTGGCCGCCGCCGTCGTCGCCTTCTTCGCCGGCGCCTTCTTCGCGGGGGCCTTCTTCGCGGGGGCCTTCTTCGCGGTCTTCTTCGCCGGGCCCTTGGCCCGCTTCTCCGCGAGCAGCTCGTAGCCCCGCTCCGGCGTGATCGTCTCGACGTCGTCGTCCCGCCGCAGCGTCGCGTTCGTCTCGCCGTCCGTCACGTACGGGCCGAAGCGGCCGTCCTTGACGACCACCGGCTTCTCGCTGACCGGGTCGGTGCCCAGCTCCTTCAGCGGCGGCTTGGCCGCGGCCCGGCCCCGCTGCTTCGGCTGGGCGTAGATCGCGAGGGCCTCGTCCAGCGTGATCGAGAAGAGCTGGTCCTCGGTCTCCAGGGACCGCGAGTCCGTGCCCTTCTTCAGGTACGGGCCGTAGCGGCCGTTCTGGGCCGTGATCTCCACGCCCTCCGCGTCCGCGCCGACCACGCGGGGAAGCGACATCAGCCTGAGGGCGTCCTCGAGGGTGACCGTGTCCAGGGACATGCTCTTGAAGAGCGAGGCCGTCCGCGGCTTGACCGCGTTCTTGCCGGTCTTCGGCGTGCTCTCGGGCAGCACCTCCGTCACGTACGGCCCGTAGCGGCCGGCCTTGGCGACGATCTCGTTGCCGCTGACGGGGTCCTTGCCGAGCTGGAAGTCCCCGCTCGGCGCGGCGAGCAGTTCCTGCGCATACGCGATCGTGAGCTCGTCCGGGGCGAGGTCGTCGGGGACGTCGGCCCGCTGGTGGCCCTCCGCGTCCTTCTCGCCCTTCTCCACGTACGGGCCGTAGCGGCCGACGCGCAGCACGATGCCGTCGCCGACGGGGAAGGAGGAGATCTCCCGGGCGTCGATCGCTCCGAGGTCCGTGACCAGCTCCTTCAGGCCGCCGAGGTGGTCGCCGTCGGCCGGGACGACCTCGGAGGCGTCCTCGGAGCCGAAGTAGAACCGCTTCAGCCACGGCACGGACTGGGCCTCGCCCCGCGCGATGCGGTCGAGGTCGTCCTCCATCTTGGCGGTGAAGTCGTAGTCGACGAGCCGGCCGAAGTGGGTCTCCAGCAGGTTCACGACGGCGAAGGACAGGAAGGAGGGGACGAGCGCCGTGCCCTTCTTGAAGACGTAGCCGCGGTCGAGGATCGTGCCGATGATCGACGCGTACGTCGACGGGCGGCCGATCTCCCGCTCCTCCAGCTCCTTGACCAGCGAGGCCTCGGTGTAGCGGGCCGGGGGCTTGGTCGCGTGGCCGTCGGCGGTGATCTCCTCGGCGGTCAGCGCGTCGCCCTCGGCGACCTGCGGCAGCCGGCGCTCGCGGTCGTCGAGCTCGGCGTTCGGGTCGTCGGCGCCCTCGACGTAGGCCTTCATGAAGCCGTGGAAGGTGATCGTCTTGCCGGAGGCGCTGAACTCGGCGTCGCGCCCGTCGGCCGCCCGGCCGCCGATCTTCACGGTGACCGAGTTGCCGGTGGCGTCCTTCATCTGGGAGGCGACGGTCCGCTTCCAGATCAGCTCGTACAGGCGGAACTGGTCGCCGGTCAGGCCCGTCTCGGCCGGGGTGCGGAAACGATCACCCGAAGGCCGGATCGCCTCGTGCGCCTCCTGCGCGTTCTTGACCTTGCCGGCGTAGACGCGCGGCTTCTCGGGCAGGTAGTCGGCCCCGTAGAGCTGGGTGACCTGCGCCCGCGCCGCCGCCACCGCGGTGTCGGAGAGCGTGGTGGAGTCCGTACGCATGTAGGTGATGAAGCCGTTCTCGTACAGCTTCTGCGCCACCTGCATCGTCGCCTTCGCGCCGAAGCCCAGCTTGCGCGAGGCCTCCTGCTGGAGGGTCGTCGTGCGGAAGGGGGCGTACGGGGAGCGGCGGTACGGCTTGGACTCGACCGAGCGGACGGAGAAGTCGGCGCCCTGGAGCGCGGCGGCGAGCGCTCGCGCGCCGGCCTCGTCGAGGTGCAGCACCTCGCCCTTGAGCTGCCCGTTCGGGCCGAAGTCGCGGCCCTGCGCGACGCGCTTGCCGTCGACCGTGTTCAGGCGGGCGACCAGCGACGACGGGTCGGACGCGTCGCCGGCGCGGCCGGTGCCGAAGGTGCCGGTCAGGTCCCAGTACTCGGCGGAGCGGAAGGCGATGCGCTCGCGCTCGCGCTCGACGACGAGGCGGGTGGCCACGGACTGGACGCGGCCGGCCGACAGCCGCGGCATGACCTTCTTCCACAGGACCGGCGAGACCTCGTAGCCGTAGAGGCGGTCGAGGATGCGGCGGGTCTCCTGGGCGTCGACCATGCGCTGGTTCAGCTCGCGCGGGTTGGCGACGGCATCCCGGATGGCGTCCTTGGTGATCTCGTGGAAGACCATCCGGTGGACGGGGACCTTGGGCTTGAGGACTTCCTGGAGGTGCCACGCGATGGCTTCGCCCTCGCGGTCCTCATCGGTGGCGAGGAAGAGCTCGTCGGACTCGGCCAGCAGGTCCTTGAGCTTCCTGACCTGGGCCTTCTTGTCCGCGTTGACGACGTAGATCGGCGCGAAGTCGTGCTCGACGTCCACGCCGAGGCGGCGCACCTCGCCGGTGTACTTGTCGGGGACCTCGGCGGCGCCGTTCGGCAGGTCGCGGATGTGCCCGACGCTCGCCTCGACGACGTATCCCGGGCCGAGGTAGCCCTTGATCGTCTTCGCCTTGGCAGGGGACTCGACGATGACGAGTCGGCGGCCGCCCTTTGCGGTCTCGCTAGTCGGGGACAACTTGGCTCTTCTCTCCGGTCGGCACTCGGTCGCGGTACGGCGACGCTGCGGAGTGTGACGGTACAACCCGCCCCCGTGTCAAACGGCACAAGCCCGCAACGGCCACTCGAACGGTAACCCGACAAGTGCCATTTCTGCCGCCCGGATGCCGCGCCGGACCCCTCCCGGTCACCGGGCCGGGTGGCCTGGGGGCCGTCTGGCCCCACCCCCGCACCCGCCGCGACGTCGGGTTTCACACCCCGGTGGAGATCATCGCCGGTCCGCGCCTCAGAACCGCTGGAGGCACCAGACTCCCAGGGCCAGCGACCCCGCGCCGGCGAGCAGGGCGAGCGGAACGGCCACCGCGGGGCGCACGCCTTCGGCCACCGGCGCACGACGGCCGACGCGCGCCCCCGTCCAGACCAGAAGAGCGGCCCCGAACAGCAGGAACACGCCCGCCGCGAAGACCGCCGGACCGCGTTCCATGCCGTTCCCCCTTCACCCCGGGCCGCCCGGGGGATCCCCCCGAATCCCCCGCTGCCCGGGAGCCTGCCACCCGTGGGGATACGGCGGGCGAACCCCGGGTTACATCACGGGTTCGCGGCTCGGCGGCCCCGGGACGGCTACCGGCCCTGCTCCTGGACGGGCTCCAGGAAGCCCTGCTCGACCAGCATCCGGATCGCCTCCGGGGTCCGGTCGCGCAGCAGGACCGGGTCCTCCTCGACCAGCTGCGCGATCGCGTCGAGGATCCGGCCCGCGCTGAGCGAGCCGTCGCAGACGCCGGCGAAGCCCGCGCCGACCGTGTCCACCTTGGTGGCCCGGCGCATCCCGCGGTTCTGCCGGAGCACCACGTGCTCGGGGTCCTCCGCGCCGGGCGCGCCGACCTGCTCCTGGACGACCTCCGCGGTCAGCCGGAAGTGCCCGGCCAGCAGGGCGGCGTCGTCGTGCTCGCGCAGGTAGTCCTGGCGGGCGAAGTGCGCCAGGACGGTCTCGCCGAGCGGCTGTTCCACCGTGTGCGGCCACTCCTCGACCACGATCGAGGGCTCGGCCGCGTCGGTGCGGCGCAGTGTGATCCAGCCGAAGCCGACGGCCTTGGTCCCCCGCGACTCGAACTCGTCGAGCCAGGCCTCGTAGCGCGCGGCGTACTCGGCCGGCTCGGTGCGGTGGTCGCCGGCGTCGCGCAGCCACAGCTCCGCGTACTGCGTCACGTCCTGTACGTCGCGCTGCACGATCCACGCGTCGCAGCCGCGCGGCACCCAGGAGCGGACCCGGTCGTGCCAGTCCTCGCCCTCGACGTGCTGCCAGTTGCCGAGGAACTGCGCGAACCCGCCCGGGTTGAGGTGTTCCCCCGCCTGCTGGACGAGGGTGCGGCACAGGTCGTCGCCGCCCATCCCGCCGTCCCGGTACGTGAGCCGGGCGCGGGGGGAGATGACGAAGGGCGGGTTGGACACGATCAGGTCGTACGTCGCGTCGCCGACGGGCTCGAACAGGGACCCGGCGAGCAGCTCGGCCTCCGGGGCCCCGGAGAGTGCCAGCGTCAACCGGGTGAATTCCAGGGCGCGCGGGTTGACGTCGGTGGCGGTGACGCGGGTGGCGTGCCGGGCGGCGTGCAGCGCCTGGATCCCCGATCCGGTGCCCAGGTCGAGGGCGGATCCGACGGGGACGCGGACGGTGATCCCGGCCAGGGTGGTGGAGGCGCCGCCGACGCCGAGGACGACGCCCTCCTCACGGCTGCCGATGCCGCCGGCCCCGCCGACGGCGCAGCCGAGGTCGGAGGCGATGAACCAGTCCTCGCCGTCGGGGCCGCCGTACGGGCGCACGTCGACGGTGGCGTGCACCGTGTCCTCGCCGTCGGCGACCTCCTCCCGCCGCAGCCAGCCGTCGGCGAGCGCCGCCTCCAGGGGCAGCGCCTGCGCGGCGTGCGCGTGGGGCACGGGGCACTGCAGGAGGAACAGCCGGACCAGCGTGGCGAGGGGGGCGTCGCCGTGGCTGCGGGTGGCGCGCAGGGCGGGGACCGTCTCGCTGCGGGCGAGCGCGGCGTAGGCGGGGGCGCCGAGCAGGTCGAGCAACCCGTCGGCGGTGAAACCGGCGGCGAGGAACGCCTTGCGGAGCTCGGCGGCGCGGTCGGGCTTGGGGAGGCTGGTGGTACTCACGCGTCCATTGTGGCCGCTGGTACCGGCGATCCGTGCGAAGCGCGGGGCGCGACGGGGCATCCGGGGGCTCCCCGGACGGTCCGGCCGGGGCCGCGCGGGGCGCGGCGGCCGGACCCGTCGGGGATCCCGGCCGCCGCGGACGGCGTGCGGCCGCCCGCGCGCCGCGCGGGGGCGGTCACTTGGGTGCCGAGACCTGGCAGCCCTTCTGGGTGTAGATCACCTTGAGGCCCGTCGAGTTGAGCTTCTCCTTGCTCGCGGTCTCGTTGGCCGCGACCTCCGTGAGGCCGCCCGCGACCTGCTGGAGGCCGTCCGCGAACTTGGCCTGGTCCTTGGGGTCCAGCGCGTCGATCTTCGTCTTGAGATCGGTGTAGCCCTTGGAGATCTCGCCGTAGCTCTTCACCACGGAGTCCTGGGCGGTCTTGCCGTCCGCGACCGGGGCCGTGCCGGCTGCCGTCAGGGAGCCCGCCATGCTCTTGTACGAGTCGGACAGCGTCTGGAAGGCTGCCGAGTCGGTCTTCTGGACCTCCTCGGGCTTGCTGCTCTGCGAGGCGACCCGCTTCAGCTCGTCATTGGTGGTCTTGATCTTGGTGAGCTCGGGCTCCCACTTGTCGCAGACCTTCTTGGCCCAGGCGTCAGCCTTCTTGTCGCCGTCGTCGTCACCGCCGCAGCCGGACAGCACGAGCATCAGTACTGCACCGCAGGACACCGCGGTCGCAAGCTTCTTGTTCACCGGATTGGTCCCTTCGAAGGCTCTCGGCCGGAAGATACACGCCCGCCATCGGAGCACGCAGAAAGGCGGACGGACGGCGCGTCAGTACGCGCCGCCCGTCCGCCGTTCGGGCGCATCCCCGGGCCGGTCGGCCCAAGGGGCCGCGGTCCGCCCTCAGGGGGTCAGCGGGGTCAGGAGACGGGCGCCGGGTCCGCCGGCTTGCCCACGCGCTCCGCGGTCGCGTCCGCGCCCTCCTCGTCGCCGACGGCGATGCCGCGCCGCTTGGACGCGTACACCGCGCCGACGATGATCAGGAGCGCGATCGCGGCGACGATCGCCCGTACGGCCGCGCTGGTGTCCTCGCCGTAGCTGAACTGCACGACGGCCGGGGCGATCAGCAGGGCCACCAGGTTCATGACCTTCAGGAGCGGGTTGATGGCCGGGCCGGCGGTGTCCTTGAACGGGTCGCCGACGGTGTCGCCGATGACGACCGCGGCGTGGGCCTCGCTGCCCTTGCCGCCGTGGTGGCCGTCCTCCACGAGCTTCTTCGCGTTGTCCCAGGCGCCGCCGGAGTTGGCGAGGAACACCGCCATCAGGGTGCCGCAGCCGATGGCGCCCGCGAGGAAGGAGCCGAGAGCGCCGACGCCGAGGGTGAAGCCGACGGCGATCGGGGTGAGCACCGCGAGCAGGCCGGGCGTGGCCAGTTCGCGCAGGGCGTCCTTGGTGCAGATGTCCACGACGCGCCCGTACTCGGGCTTCTCCGTGTAGTCCATGATCCCGGGGTGCTCGCGGAACTGGCGGCGCACCTCGTAGACGACGGCGCCCGCGGAGCGGGACACGGCGTTGATGGCCAGGCCCGAGAACAGGAACACGACGGCCGCGCCCAGGATCAGACCGACCAGGTTGTTGGGCTGGGCGATGGCGAGGCTGAGGTTCATCTCCCCGGCCTTGGCGCCGACCGTCCTGACCGCGTTCGTGATGGCGTCGTTGTACGAGCCGAAGAGCGCGGCGGCGGCCAGGACCGCCGTGGCGATCGCGATGCCCTTGGTGATGGCCTTGGTGGTGTTGCCGACGGCGTCGAGGTCGGTGAGGACCTGGGCGCCCGCGCCCTCGACGTCGCCGGACATCTCCGCGATGCCCTGGGCGTTGTCGGAGACGGGTCCGAAGGTGTCCATCGCGACGATGACGCCGACGGTGGTGAGCAGGCCGGTGCCGGCCAGGGCCACCGCGAAGAGCGCGAGCATGATCGACGTGCCGCCGAGCAGGAAGGCCCCGTAGACGCCGAGGCCGATGAGCAGCGCCGTGTAGACGGCGGACTCCAGGCCGACGGAGATGCCGGCGAGGACGACGGTGGCCGGGCCGGTCAGCGAGGTCTTGCCGATGTCGCGGACGGGGCGGCGGGTGGTCTCGGTGAAGTAGCCGGTGAGCTGCTGGATCAGGGCCGCGAGCACGATGCCGATGGCGACGGCGACCACGGCCAGGACGCGCGGGTCCCCGGAGTGGGCCAGGATCGCGGGGTCCTCGACCCCGGCGAGCTCCTTGTAGGTGGCCGGCAGGTAGGCGTAGACGGCGACGGCGACGAGCACCAGGGAGATCAGGGCGGAGATGAAGAAGCCCCGGTTGATCGCGGTCATCCCGCTGCGGTCGGCGCGGCGGGGGGCCACGGCGAAGATGCCGATCATGGCGGTGACGACGCCGATGGCCGGCACGATCAGCGGGAAGGCGAGGCCGAGGTCGCCGAAGGCGGCCTTGCCGAGGATGAGGGCGGCCACGAGGGTGACGGCGTACGACTCGAAGAGGTCGGCCGCCATCCCCGCACAGTCGCCGACGTTGTCGCCCACGTTGTCGGCGATGGTCGCGGCATTGCGCGGATCGTCCTCCGGAATGCCCTGCTCGACCTTGCCGACCAGGTCGGCGCCCACGTCGGCGGCCTTGGTGAAGATGCCGCCGCCGACGCGCATGAACATCGCGATGAGCGCGGCGCCGAGGCCGAATCCCTCCAGGACCTTGGGGGCGTCGGCGGCGTAGACGAGCACGACGCAGGAGGCGCCGAGCAGGCCGAGGCCGACGGTGAACATGCCGACCACGCCACCGGTGCGGAAGGCGATCTTCATGGCCTTGTGGGCCACTTCGGTCAGGTCCTTGGCGGGCTCGCCCTCGGCGGGGGTGGCCTCGCGGGCGGCCGCGGCGACGCGGACGTTGGCGCGGACCGCGAGGCGCATGCCGATGTAGCCGGTGGTGGCCGAGAAGAGGGCGCCGACGAGGAAGAAGGCGGAGCGCCCCGAGCGCTGCGTCCAGTCGTCGGCGGGGAGCAGGAAGAGCAGGAAGAAGACCACGACGGCGAAGATGCCGAGGGTGCGCAACTGGCGGCCCAGATAGGCGTTCGCGCCCTCCTGCACCGCCGCAGCGATCTTCTTCATGTTGCTGGTGCCCTCGTCGGCTGCGAGGACCTGGCGGACCAGGATCTGCGCGACGACGAGCGCGGCCAGTGCGATGCCCGCGATGACGAACACGATCAGCCGGTTGTCATCGGTGAGTACTGCGGCCGCCAGATCATCGGCGGGAACCGCTGCTTGGGGGGTGAAGAGCCCCGTCATTCGTCCTCCTTGACGTGATGAGCTCAAGATGTGGACGGATTGTAGGGAGCGCGACCCGATCAAAACAGTGGGCGTGAAACGGAATTGGCGTGCTCCTGCTCCTCAGCAATAGATCGCATCACTCCTTTACCCTCGAAAGAAGTAATGGGACAAAGCCATTGACGGTCGATCAGCGATCTAGAGGATTTCCCGGGAAATGAAAAAGGCCCTGCTCAGCAGGGCCTTGATAAAGATCGGAAGATAGGACGGGCGGGGCCTTACGGAAGATCGGCGACGCCGGAGACGGGCCACCGCATGCGGATCGTTCCGCCCGATTCCCCACTGGTCACCGAGACGTCGTCGACGAGCCCGCTGATCACCGCGAGCCCCATCTCGTCCTCGCCGTCGGCCTCCCGGTCCAGGGCCGCGTCCATGCCCGGCACCGGCTCGGACGAGCCGCCGCCCGGCCCGGGCACCTGGTCGCCGACCTCGATGGAGAACAGCTTCTCCTCCTCGATCAGCACCACCCGGACGGGCGCGGTCAGCCCGTTGCTGCGGTGCAGTCCGACGGCACGGGAACAGGCCTCACCCACGGCGAGGCGGACCTCGTCGAGGACGGCTTCCTCCACCCCGGCCCGGCGCGCCACGGCGGCCGCGACCAGGCGGGCCGTACGGACGTGTTCGGGCTGGGCGCTGAAACGCAGTTCAACGGTGGCCATGTTCGTCCCCCTCGGACTACAGGCGTGCCTTGACAGGGGCCCGGACCACCCGTGGTCCGGTACCCCCTGCTCCTCGTCGGCTCCCGCGCCGCCGGGGCGGCGCTCGCCGGGAGCCGTCAGTCGGTGGCGCTGACGGCGTCGTCCACAGAGGTGTGGATCGGGAACACCTTCGTCAGACCGGTGATCCGGAAGATCTTCAGGATGCGCTCCTGGTTGCAGACCAGACGCAGCGAGCCCTCGTGCGCGCGGACGCGCTTGAGGCCTCCCACGAGCACACCGAGGCCGGTGGAGTCGAGGAAGTCCACTCGCTCCATGTCGACAACCAGGTGGTAGCTGCCGTCGTTCACCAACTCCACCAACTGCTCGCGCAGCTTGGGCGCGGTATACACATCAATCTCGCCACCGACCTCTACGACCGTGCGGTCGCCGACAGTGCGAGTCGACAGGGACAGGTCCACGGATCCTCCAGCACCTTGCTATCGAGCGGCGCCCCCCAGGGGCCTCCCACCCGAAGGTAGGGGAGGGATCGGCTGCCGCGATGGCATTCAATCACTTACCGGCAGGCGCGCACGACGCCTTGAGTCCATTGTCCCGCACTCCGGTGACACACTCGGTACCAATGGCCAACACTCACCGCCCCGGTCCGGCCACGGCACCGGAGGACCCGCGACCCACCCCCGGCGCCGTCCTGGACCGCCTGTCACGGGGGCCTTCCCGAGCTGCGCGCATCACCCATACGGAGCACTTGCCCCCTCGAAAGGGCCGTCATGCGGTCTGGCCGCACCGCGTCCGAACGGATGTGGTCGCGGCGATCCGGGCCGCGGGCATCGAACACCCATGGGAACACCAGGCGGCCGCCGCCGAGCACGCCCTGGACGGCGAGTCGGTGGTCGTCGCCACCGGAACCGCCTCCGGCAAGTCCCTGGCCTACCTGGCCCCCGTGCTTTCCGCCCTCGCCGACGGCGCCGAGGCGCCGAACGGGCGGGGTGCGACCGCCCTCTACCTGGCTCCGACCAAGGCTCTGGCGGCCGACCAGCGGCGGGCCGTCCGGGAGCTGGCCGCCCCTCTCGGAAACGCCGTGCGACCGGCCGTGTACGACGGGGACACGCCCGTGGAGGAACGCGAGTGGGTGCGCCAGTACGCCAACTACGTGCTGACCAACCCCGACATGCTGCACCGCGGCATACTGCCCTCCCACCCCCGCTGGTCCTCCTTCCTGAAGGCCCTGCGCTACGTGGTCGTCGACGAGTGCCACAGCTACCGGGGGGTATTCGGCTCCCACGTCGCCCAGGTACTGCGGCGGCTGCGCCGGCTGTGCGCCCGCTACGGCTCCGCGCCGGTGTTCCTGCTGGCCTCCGCGACCGCAGGCGACCCGGCGGCCGCCGCCTCCCGGCTGACCGGCGTACCGGTCACCGGGATCACCGACGACGCCTCGCCGCGCGGCGAGGTGGTCTTCGCCCTGTGGGAGCCGCCGCTGACCGAGCTCAAGGGCGAGAAGGGCGCCCCGGTGCGCCGCACCGCCACGGCGGAGACCGCCGACCTGCTGACCGACCTGGTCCTCCAGGGGGTCCGGACGGTGGCCTTCGTGCGGTCCCGGCGCGCGGCCGAGCTGATCTCCGTGATCGCCCGGGAACGGCTGGCGGAGGTCGACCGGTCCCTGCCCCGGCGGGTCGCGGCCTACCGGGGCGGCTACCTGCCCGAGGAGCGCCGCGCCCTGGAGCGGGCCCTGCACTCCGGGGAGCTGCTGGGGCTGGCCGCCACCACGGCCCTGGAGCTCGGCGTGGACGTGTCCGGCCTGGACGCCGTGCTGATCACCGGCTATCCGGGCACCCGGTCCTCGCTGTGGCAGCAGGCCGGGCGCGCCGGCCGGTCGGGACAGGGCGCCCTGGCCGTGCTGATCGCCCGCGACGATCCGCTGGACACCTACCTGGTCCACCACCCCGAGGCGCTCTTCCGGCAGCCGGTGGAGGCCACCGTGCTGGATCCCGACAACCCCTACGTGCTGGCCCCGCACCTGTGCGCGGCCGCCGCCGAGCTCCCCCTGACCGAGGCCGACCTCGACCTCTTCGGGCCGGCCGCGGCCGGGCTGATGCCGCAGCTGGAGGCGGCGAAGCTGCTGCGGCGGCGGACCGCGGCCTGGCACTGGACCCGCCGGGAGCGGGCCTGCGACCTGGCCGACATCCGCGGCGGCGGGGGCCGCCCGGTCCAGATCGTCGAGGCCGCGACCGGCCGCCTGCTGGGCACCGTCGACGAGTCCGCCTCCCACACCGCCGTCCACGACGGCGCCGTCCACCTCCACCAGGGCCGCACCTACCTGGTGCGCCGGCTGGACCTGGAGGAGTCCGTGGCCCTGGTCGAGGAGGCGGACCCGCCCTTCTCGACCACGGCCCGCGACACCACCTCGATCTCGATCCTGGAGACCGAGACGCAGATCCCGTGGGGCGGGGCCCGGCTCTGCTACGGCTCCGTCGAGGTCACCAACCAGGTCGTGTCCTACCTGCGCCGCAAGCTGATCACCGGCGAGGTGCTCGGCGAGGCCAAGCTGGACCTGCCGCCGCGCACCCTGCGCACCCGGGCTGTGTGGTGGACGGTCACCGAGGACCAGCTCGACGAGGCCCGGATCGACCCGGAGATCCTCGGCGGCGCCCTGCACGCCGCCGAGCACGCCTCCATCGGCCTGCTCCCGCTCTTCGCCACCTGCGACCGCTGGGACATCGGAGGCGTCTCCGTCCCGCTGCACCCTGACACCCTGCTGCCCACGGTGTTCGTCTACGACGGCCACCCGGGCGGCGCCGGCTTCGCGGAGCGGGCCTTCCACACGGCCCGGGAGTGGCTGACGGCCACCCGGGATGCCATCGCCGCCTGCGAATGCGAGGCGGGCTGCCCCTCCTGCATCCAGTCCCCCAAGTGCGGCAACGGCAACGACCCCCTCCACAAGCGCGGCGCGATCCGCCTCCTCACCCGCCTCCTCGCCCCCGCCCCCTGACCGCCCGCCGGGGGCCGCGGGCGGTCTCACGGGAGCCAGGGGCGGGCCCGCACGGGCCCGGACCGCGGGGGCGAAGGGACCGGCCCGGACCACCGCGGTCACCTCGGCCACCTCGCCCCCGACACGGCACCCTGCGACCTCGGCCCCCTGGGCCGCCGCCACCCGCCCGGCCGCCGCGCAGGCGTCCTGTGGGCCGTGCGCCCAGGTGGCCGCCGCCGCGAGGGCCGCCAGATCGGCCGCGGCGCCCGCCCGGTGCCGGGCAACCACCGCCTGCCCGAGCAGCAGCACGCCCCCGAACACCGCCACCAGCGCCGTCGCCACCACGGTGGCCCACACCGTCGCGGAGCCCCGGTCCCGGCTCACGGCGGCGGCCCGATGCTGTCCTCGGCCAGGGCCACCGCCCGCGCCCCGATCCGTACCGGCAGCCCGGCCGGACCCGGGGCGGGCGCCGCCACCCGCACCCGCCACAGGTCCCCGGTCCGCTCCAGCTCCACCCGCGCCCCCGGCGGGGCCGCCTGCCGGGCCGCCGCCAGAGCGGCCTCGACCGGTTCCGACCGGGCCGCCGCCCGGGCACCGGCCCGGGCGGCGTCCACACACCGGATCTGCGCGGCCGACGCCATCAGCGCCCACACCAGCAGCGCCGCGAACAGCACCAGGGCCGGAATGACGAGTGCCGCCTCCGCCGTCACGTAGCCCCGGTCCGCGGATCCCCTGTCCGCAAAGGGCGGCGGCTTTCGCTCAGAAGGGCGCATCGAGCGCCTTCCCGATGGTCGACTGGAGTGCCGCCGAGACCACGTCACTCGTCACCACCTTGTACAGAACCGCGGCGAACGCACAGGCCGCGATCGTGCCCATGGCGTATTCCGACGTCGACATTCCCGCGTCGCTCCCGCGACGCCTCAGAGCCGCCCGCAGACGAAACCCGGCGATCCTCATGACAACCTCCTGTGGGATTACGTTCTTGATGTGATTTCAGGTTTGTGATTCCGGAACTCCACGGCGAAGCACGGGGGCTTCGGGATTTCAGCCGGCCGACAGCAGACCGGACGCCATTCCGATCACCACCGGCGCCACCCCGACCGCGAGGAACGCGGGGAGGAAGCACAGCCCCACCGGCGCGGTGACGAGCACCGCGGCCCGCTGCGCCCGGGCGGCCGCCCGCCGGGAGCGGTCCGCCCTCAGGGCCGCCGCCAGCCGGGAGACGGGCTCCGCCGCCGGCGCCCCCGTCCGCGCGGCGCGCTCCAGGCACTCCGCCAGCGCCCGCGCCCCGGGTATCCCCGCCAGGCTCCCCCACGCCGCGCCCGGTTCACCGCCGAGCCGCAGCTCCGCCCCCGCGAGCGCCAGCCGCTCGCCCACCGGCCCGCCCAGCGACTCCCCCACCACCTCGGCCGCCTCCACCGGCCCCGCGCCCGCCGCGAGACAGGCGGCCAGCAGGTCGGCCGCGAACGGCAGCTCCCGTTCCGCCTCCCGGGGGTCGACCCCGGCGGGTGGCCGGGGCCGGAGCGACCACCACCGCACGACCGCCGCCGCAGCGCACCCGGCCGCCGGCCCCCACACCCCGCCGACCAGCGCCCAGCCCGCCAGCAGCGCCCCGGCGGGCCCCGCCCAGGCCACGGCCGCCGTCCCCACCCGGGGCACCCACCGCGGCCCGCGCCGCACAGGCTCCGCCACCGGTATGACCGCGGCGAGCCTGCGCCGCACCGCCCGCCGCCCCATCCGCGCCGACACGGCCGACGCCAGGCACCACACCGCCGCCGCCAGGCACAGCGCCGTCCCCAGGCTGTGGACCGCCGGCCCGCCCCTCACCGCTCCCCCATCCGTACGATCCGCCGGCACCACAGCAGCCCCAGCGCCTCCAGCACTCCGCCCGCCGCCAGGCAGCCCCACCCCACCGGGGAGTGCAGCAGCACCCGCAGCGGATCCGCCCCGAGCGCGGTCCCCATCAGCAGCCCCACCAGCGGCAGCAGCGCGAGCACCACCGCCGTCGACCTCGCTCCGGCCAGCTGGGCCCGCAGCGACTCCTTGCGGTCCCGCTCGGCCCGCAGGGCGCCCTCCAGCCGGTCCAGCCCCGCCGCGAGGCCCGCGCCGCCGTCCACCGAGACCCGCCAGCAGGCCGCCATCCCGGCCAGCCCCTCCGCGCCCGGCTCCCGCGCCGCCTCGCCCAGGGCGAAGGCCACGTCCCCGCCGAACGCCGCGGCCGCCAGGACGGCCGTCTCGGCCGGTCCCGGGCCGTCCGGAGAGGCCGCCGTACGCCGCAGCGCCGCCGTCAGCGCCGGCCCGGGCTGGGCACCCGCCCTCAGCTCCCCGACCACGGCCGTGCACAGGGCCACCACCGCGCCGGCCCGGGCAGCCCGCGCCCGCTCACGCTCCCGGGCCCGCAGCCACCGGCGCAGCAGCGGCACCGAGGCCGCCCCCAGCACCAGCGGGATCACCGAACCGCCGAGGACGGCGACCAGCACCCCGGCCGCGAGCGCCGCCCCCTCCCGCCACCGGGCGGCCCGCACCCGCGCCGCGGCCACCAGCCGCCATCCGGGGGACGGCCCGCCCGGCACGCCCGGAACTCCCCCCGTCAGCACCAGCCGGGCCCGGCGGGTCGCCCCACCGCCCCCGGCCAGCCCCCAGGCGGCCGCACCGGCGCAGAGCACCCCGGCGAACACCGGCACCGACCCGAGCGCCCCGGCGTTCACCGGGCACCCCGCAGCAGCGGACCGAGTCGCTCCCAGCCCCGCTCCCGTACGAAGCCCCGCGCTCCCCAGCGCAGCGCGGGGACCGTCACCACCAGCCCGGCCGGATCCCGCTCCAGCACATGCACCTCGGCCACCCGCCGGCGCCCCGACCGGTCCCGGACCAGATGGACCACGAGGGTCAGCGCGGCCGCCACCTGGCTGTGCAGGGCGGCCCGGTCGAGCCCGGCAGCGGTGCCGAGCGCCTCCAGCCGGGCCGGAACATGCTCGGCGGCATTGGCGTGGACCGTGCCGCAGCCCCCCGAGTGCCCCGCCTAACCGTGCATAGCGGTATGGCGCCGATTCGCCTCCCTCTACCGGGGGCGTGACTCGCTCGGGGTCCACATGAGCCAAAAGACCGTTGTCATCTACGACCGGCTGTCCCGCCTGTTCGCCGAGGAAGCACCCGACCACCGCATTGCCGCCTGCAAGGCGTACGCCGCACAGCGCGGGTGGAAGGTGGTGCACGTCGCCACCGATACGAACGTCAGCGGCGCGAGCAAGCTGGAAGACCGCCCCGGTATGCGGGAGGTACTGGCGTGGATGCCCCGCGCTGACTACGTGCTTGCCGCCAAGCTCGACCGGTACGCCCGCAGCGTCCTGGAGTTTCAGCGGCTCCTCGACGCAGCCAAGACCACCAACGCAACCGTGGTCACCGCCGATGGTGTGGTCAGCCCCGAAAACGCGTCCATCATCATCAACGTTCTCGCTGCGTTCGCCGAGTACGAGCGCGACATGATCAAGGCCCGCATCACAGCGAGCAAGGAACACTTTCGGGCGCGCGGTAACCACCTGGGCGGGCTGGCGCCGTACGGGTACCACGTCGTCGGTCCGATCAACGACAAGCGATGGGCCGTCGATGAGGCAGCCGCAGCGATCATCCGCGAATGCGCGGACAAGCTGATCAACCACGGGGCGACGCTCACGGGTCTTATGCACGACCTCAACGCTCGGGGCGTTCTTCCGCCCGCTGACCACGCACGCGCCCGCGACGGCCGCAAGCTGCGCGGAAACCGGTGGCACCTGAGCACGCTTCGGGACGTGCTCTACACCCCCGCCATGCGCGGTTGGCTTGTGCAGGCAGCACCCGGCGACAAGCGGGGCGCGCTGACCCACCAACCCGTACTGGATACCGAGGGCATCCCCCTGTCTGTGGGGCCGGAGATCCTCGACGGCGAGACGTGGGCGGCCGTCCGCGCATCTATCGACAGTCGGGCCGTAGGCCGTGGCAACGATCGCTCCCGCTCCGGAAAGTCGCCGCTGCTGCACGTGGCGCGCTGCTCCGAGTGCGACGGCCCGATGTACAGGCAGCGCCGCGCCGTCAAGGGCAAGGACTACAGCACGTACGTATGCCGCAAGGGCGTAGGCAAGCGCGGCATCCACGCCCCGAACGTGATCATCGCTCGCAACCTTGAAGAGACCGTGTTTGCGGACTTCCTGCGGCGGTTTGGCCGATTCAACTTGCAGCGCTGGGCGGAGCCTGACGGCAGCGCGGTACTCCAGCTCTCCGAGGTGACGACGCAGATTGAACGGCTCGCAGGAAACCTTGCACAGCTTGACCCGAACGGGACTGCGGCGCGCGTGGTCATCGCCCAACTGGGAACGCTGGAGAAGCGACAGGCGGACTTGCGCGCGGAGGCCAATCACGCCGAGGGCCGATGGGTGGACGCCGGGGGCACCGTGGCTGACGAGTGGGAGCGCCGTAACGAGGAAGGGCGGCGGGGCCTGCTCGCCGACATGGGGGCGCGGGTGGTGATCCGTCCGGCGACGCCGGGGGCACCGAAGCGGTTCGATCCCTCGCGGGTGTCCATGACGTTCGAGGGCCCGGCATGGGTTCGAGAGACCGACCCCGAAGCGGCGGAACTTGCGGCCATCGCTGCCGACGAGGCCGAGCCCGAAACGCTGTCAGCCTCGCCCCGTAATGTCCCGACCCAGAACCGCACAAAGACCATGGAGAGCACAGCGTGAGGCACCACCCGACCCCCGAGGAGATAGCCGCCGAACTCATCGCGACCGTGGCCGCGAACACCCCGGCCCGGCTCGCACAGCGGGAGCGGGAGGAGCGAGAGGCCGAGGAGCGCCGGAAGGCCGCAGCCGCCCGCAGGAAGGTCGAGAGGGAGCGGGCCGCACGCGCCGAGGCAGAGGAGCGGGAGCGGGCCGAGCGAGACGCCGAGAGGCTGCGCCAACGGGACGGCAGGCGGTCCGAAAAGCTTGCTGCGGCTGAGCAGTTGAAGCGGGTCAAGGAGGAACGCGCAGCGCGCATGAGAGCCGCTGTGGAGAGGGAGAGGCACAGGGCGGCCAGCAAGACCATGTAGGGCCACCTGAGAGCCAGTGAGAGCCTCGGTGAGGCATTTCCCCGCCGGGGCTTTCCCATGCCCGCAGACGGCCGTACAGCGGTTCACAGGAGCAGCCGAACTTTACATATTACCCATCGGTAACTTATGGCGCTTAACTGGCACCCCTCGTGCAGATCGGAACCGCTTACAGGAAAGACAGCGAGGAGGTGCGCAGTGCCCATCACGAACACGCTTGACCTTGAAATGCTCAGCGCCCGAATGGACTCATGGGCCAGCGAGGAGACGACAAAGCGCGGCCGACTCGTTCGGGCGTTCCGTAAGAATCTCGGGAACTCTCCCGACCTACAGGCAGCCCGGTTGGCACTGCTGGTCGGTTACGCCGAGAATCCCGCATAAACGTTCTGCCGCCCTCCCCAGAGAAACCCCCGTCACTCCCTGGCGGGGGTTTTCCCTGTCCTACTTTCACGGACTAACGCGGAATGACACTCGCCTTGCGCGGACTTTCGCGGGAACCAACCCAAGCCGCGTAGTCCTTACGCGGACTAACACGGAATGCCCCTGCACTTGCGCGGACATTCACGGAATCCACCACCCCGTCACATGCCCCTTACGCGGACTAACGCGGAATCGGGTACTACTTCCACGGACATTAGAGGAGACCAACCTATGAATAACAACCTTTCCACTCTCGGCAAGGGGAGCCGCGCCATGATCCGTCGCCACATCGCAGACGCCGAGCAGGCAACGCGAGAGGCCATGTTCACCGGCGACCCCGCAGCGTCCAGTGCTCACCAGTCCATCGTTTCAGCGCTGGAAATCGTCGATGCCCTGTTGTTCCCCGCTGACGGCTGCGCCGGTCCCGACTGCGTACACCCCGTACAGGACAAGGGGTTTGGTCGTCCGGCCCTGTACTGCGGGCAGCGCTGCCGGGATCGCGCCTCATACCGCGCACGTAAGCAGCGAGCGGCACAGCGGGAGGGGTGAGCCGGTCCCCCCCTTCTTCTTGTTTTTCTATCTCTGTTACGTAATGAAGAGTGTATGTACCTAGTTCCAGTCAGGGGCAATGGAAAGCAGCTCCTTAGATGGAACTAGGTACAACAGCAGCACTCTTCGTAACACCACGAGGAGCAACCAAAATGCTGACGTTTTCCCTGAGCTGCGTGATCTGTGACGGCCCGCTATCCGGGCGACAGGTTGTCGTATGTTCCCCCCGCTGTGCGCAGGCTCGTAAGCGCGCCGCCAAGATGACTGAGGCTGAGTACATGGCCCGGCTCGTGGGCCGTGACTGCGCATACTGCCGGGACGCTTTCGACCCCCGCACGGCGAGCCAGAAGTATTGCGATGCGAACTGTGCCGCTGCTGCTCAGCGAGAGTCCGAGGATGCGCGTTACGAGGCGGTCTGTGAACTGGACGGGTGCGAGGAGAACACCGGTTGGGACGGGGTAGGGGCACCGCGCCGGTTCTGCTGCAACGCGCACAAGCAAAAGGCGTACCGGCTCCGTAAGGCCGCTGAGAGGGAGCCTGCGGGCCGTTGATGAGTCGGGGGACTAACACCTGCTGCGGGGCACGTGAGGCCCTTAGAGGGGCGTAGGATGCCGCCTCACTGCAACCGAAGGGGAGGGGTTCCCGTGTCTGCTCTCAGCGATCCGTTCATCCGCTACGTGCTGGAACTGGAGAACAAATTTTCGGACGACACGCGGCGGGACATCGCGGATGGGTGGGACTTCAATCCCGACAGCATCCCGGGCCCCGTTGCGCTGGTGTACCGCATGGCTCAGCTCAAAGCGGATTGGGTCATCATGGATGAATTCTGGTCCGTGCTGGCCGACTATGCGCGAGAGCGGCCGGACGACGTTGTATCCGCTATGCGGGAGCTTGCCGACTGGAACATTGACTACGCCCCCATCGCGGATCGACAGAATCCCGTGCGTATCCGGTTGGCGCAGCTTGAAGCCGACGACGACTGGGTTACCCCCTGAGCCGGCCGTCACGATTGGGTGACCGAATTTCCACAGTCGGTCGGGTTTCATTGGCTCATGCGCTTCGCGCCTCTCGAAATCGTCCCCACTCACCTCCCTATAGGTAGGGGCGACGTTCGGCTGCCCCCTCGGGAAACTCGGTGTCTCTTTCTGGCGCGTGGCCGGTCGTCCTCTCCGTCGGCCGGTCATGTACCACCCCTTAACGTCAAGGGGTGGGTACCCCGCTTCCCTCCCTGCGGCTGCTCCCGCAATCCCCCTTAATTCTTCGGCGAGTTGATGTCACGCGCGCACACAGCGGCGGACTCCTCGCCGGTGGGCCCCCTTGCCCGCTGTGGTCTGAGCAGAGACCCGGCGAGTAAGGGGGTTTTTTTCGTACCCGAAAGGAATCCCCATGACTACCTGGGAAGGTGCGGCCGTTCAAGGTGGCGGCGGCTCTACGTCTTATGACAAGGAATACGCCCGCCGCTGGTCCCGTAGTCGCGCGGCAAACAGCAGCGTTGATCGCTTCGACCACTACGAGGAAAAGGCACGGGCGCGGGAGGCTGCCCAGCGAGAGGCTGATGAATACCGCGAGCGAATCCGCGTAATGCACGAGATAGACGAGCGGGACGGTGCACTAAAGGCGTTCCGCGCTGATGACCCGGAGCCGCGCACGCCTGGCCCGGACGCTGACGACTTTCTAGAGCGCATGACGGAACACGACGCATGGACAAAGCGCCGTAACAAATACCTAGCGCGTGTCGAGGGTGAGGCGCTAGCCGCCCGCATCGGCCGTCGTTGGTAACCCCGTAAACCCCGAGAGGAAACCCCATGTTTGAGCTTGCTCCAAGTAATATCCGTATCGCTCTCGATTCGGCCGACCGCACTAAGGCGCGTGTCGCTGAGCTAGAGGGCAAGGTGAACCGGGCAAAGCACCCGGACGAGATCCTTACTGATAGCGTTTTCGCTCTTGCGTCCGGCCCGCTGCACGACGACCTGGCCCCGGCCGTGGCTGCTGAGCGGTGGGAAAAGGTTCTCGACGCGTACGCTGCTTGCGAGGATCTGGCCGACCGTTGGAATTCCCTAGAGGCCGAGGTCGAGAACGTACGCGCGAATGCCGTCAAGAAGGGCGCTGAGGCGATCCGGACCGGTAAGAAGGCCCCGAGTGTCGCCGCTGCAATTCTGGACGCTGAGACGGCCCTAGAGAGCTGTTCTCTCGTGCTTACCGAGTCCGTGGCCGATCTACGTAAGGCCCGGTCGGCATATGACGTGCTGTGGCGAGACCGTAAGTTCCTGACCACGTACCGGGATGCCGTCATTGCAGATTTCAAGGAGCAGCGAGTAAAGGTGGCCGAGGCGTACAGCGAGATTGCCGGTGCCATTGGCGAGGCGCGTCGCCGTTACGCCGTTCTGCATGACCTTACAGTGAATCACCTAGACGCAATTCCCGATGAGTCTTACCGCTGCCTGCCATTGCGGGGTACGGGCTGGGCGCACGCTGATCTAACGACGTCCCTAGACACGATTCACCGGCAGGTCAACGAGACTTCCCCGCTGCTCTCTGGTGACTTCCTGGCAATGCCGCTAGGCGAGATTGCCGATAAGGCCGAGGAGCTAGCCGAGGAGCGTATGGGGACGCGCGAAAACGAGTGGGCTGTAGAAGGTTGGACGCGCAGCTAGGCGCCGCGATTCAAGCGGGGTCGGGCACTAGTCGGCTCGGCCCCGCTGTGCACGAAAGGACCCGCGCTTATGGCATGGGAGACCAGTAACCGGCGTTCCCGTCTACCGGCCAATTGGGCCAAGCTGCGACAGCGCGTAATTCGACGGGCCGGGGGTCGCTGTCAGGCCGTCCTACTCGACACCGGCCAGCGCTGCGGAGAAGCGGGCACGGACGTTGACCACGTAGTCCAGGGCGACGACCACAGCCTAGACAATCTGCAATTGCTGTGTCGCTGGCATCACACGCGAAAAACTCAGGATGAGTCAGCAGCAGCACGCGCGCTGAATCCCCGGCCACGAATTGAGATCCCCAGGGTGCAGCGGGAGGCCACGCCCGACCCTTGGTGATCCTCGCTGTGAGCGCTGCGACTCTTTGGGTTCGTCTCGAATTTCGCGCTGCGTGACTGCCGGCCCAGGCCACAGAAAGTGACCATAGGGGTGCGGGGGTACCCCAAAATGGCCCTTTTCCGGATCGCTAGCGTTTAGCATCCCTGCCCCGGTACAGGTTTCCAAGTCGCCGAACGCCCCGCCGCTTACACAGCGCACAGACCGCCCCTTAACGTTAAGGGGTGGGCCAGCTATGTTACCGGCCAGTAGGAATGTTAGGCGGGTTCTCCGAAATAGCTATCCCGCTGTTTCGCTTGGCGTTATTCTGCCCGCATGTCAGATGAGTTTGTGGGTAGGTTCCGTTCGGGACGCATGGTCGGTAACCGGCCGGAGAGCCTTGCGACTTGGCGAGTAACGACCGGAGACCCCGAGATTGCCGAAAAGGTTTCTGAACTCATGGGCGGCACTCCTGCCGAGTGGGAAACCAGCGGCGAGGACTTCAATGAGGTTGTGACCCAGCTCGATAAGGTCCTGATCGTCATTGAGGGGCCCAATGCTCTTACGATGGAAAATTGCCAGTGGGGTCATTCGGGTCTCATCCATCACTGTGATGGCGTTGAGTCCCTGATGGAAAAGAACAAGGGTCAGCCGTGCGGTTGCCCTCCCCTCATGGAGGATCGCAAGGCACAGGCCAAGTCTGGCCGTGGTCCGGCACCGGACACGAACCTTGTGTTCCGTCTCGCCGAGGATTACGACCTTGGCAAGTTCCGTTTCAAGTCGGCCTCTTGGAAGCTTGCGGAGGTTGTCCACGAGATTGACGAGGCGCTGTCTCGTCACAAGGGTGAGGTTCTGGCGGAACTTTGCCTCGAACTCGTGGAGTTCACCACGAAATCGGGTCAGGGGGTGCGCTACCGAAAGCCGATGATCACCGTCCTGAGCGCACACGATCCGGCTTGACCCCTTGGCCCCCGGTGGCCTCCCCTCGCTGGGGTGGTTGTCGGGGACCCGCCCCGTTTCTGAGGCCCCTTCGTCTCAGGCCCACAGCGTGACTGCCTGTCCTCTTGCGCTGATCACGCGCAGGAGTGACGCTCATGCACACCCGTGCAACCGACTCGGTAGAGGAGTGCCCAATGGCCCTAAAGTTCCTGGGGATTTGGCCCAACACCCCGGATGACGGCTCGCCCACGATCTGGCTGGAGGAGGAGACAGGAGACCTGATCATCCAGTCGTGGAAGGCGGACGAGAAGACGATCCGGCAGGCAGAGGAAGTCGGCTCGGTGCCGGGCCACTCCACGGACGTTCCGGAGCACGAGACTGTGATCCGGCTTCCCGCGAACATGCTCCAGTTCATCCCCCGCCCGGACAGTGAGGACAACGGTGGCAACAGCGGTACGTGAGTGCCTCGCAAAGGCGCAGCGCTCAGCGATGCACCTTGAGATGCGAGACAGCTACATGCGGGATGATCCGGAGTTCATCCGCTGGCAGGAGGGGCACCGGTACGACCCGGCCGACCGTGAGTCGTGGTGGCGGTCGTGGCTGGACGTGGTGGCCGAGACGACCGGCCGAGGGGTCCACATGCGGCGGCTGCGCGTCGTCTCCGAGCCGCTGAGCGACTACGTCCGGTACGAGTACGACGGCACTTTTACGAACGTCGCAGCGGGTGAGGACGTGCGTTGGCTGCCTCGCTCGCGGGCGCGTGATCTGTTGCTCCCCGCGCTGGACGGGTGGGTCATGGATGAGGAAACCGTGATCCTCCACCACTTCAGCGGAGAGGGTCAGTGGACCGGCCCGCGCATGGAGGTCGTGCACGATCCGGCATTGGCCGCGCAATACGTCACGGCGTACGAGGCAGCGTGGGAGCGCGCGATTCCTCACGCGGAGTACCGGCCCGCCTGATCACGCACACATGGCTGTCTCTGCATCTTCCAGTGCCCAGCAGGCCCGGCAGGCTCTCGCGGATCGTCTCGCGGAACTCTGCCGGGATGCTGGCCTGTCCGGACTCGACCTAGCCGAGCGCTGTGGGTGGAGCCGGTCCAAGTCGTCCCGGATTATGAACGCCAAGACACCCCCGTCCGCTGACGACATCCGGGCATGGTGCACGGCGTGCGGGGCCGAGGATCAGACCGAGGATCTGATTGCCTCGCTGCGGACGGCCGAGGGCATGTGGGTTGGCTGGCGGCGCATGGAGCGGGCCGGACTCAGGCAGGCGCAGGAAGCCCGCTTGCCGCTGTACCAGCGGACCCGCCGTTTCCGGTCCTACTCGTCATGGCTCGTACCCGGCGTGATCCAGACGCAGCCGTACACCACAGCGGCTCTCCAAGCGATCCAGAAACGGCGCGGCCTGGTGGACGACGTGGCCGACGCTGTGGCCGCCCGAATGGAACGTCAGCGGGTGCTGTACGAGGGTGATCGGCGGTTCGCGTTCCTCGTTGAGGAGTCGGTGTTGCGGGCCGGTATCGGTGGCGCTGAGGTCATGTCCGGGCAGCTTGGCCACCTAATCTCGATTGCCTCACTTCCCAATGTCAGCTTGGGAGTTGTGCCCATGCGGCCGGATCGGGAGCGTTGGCCGGCTGAGGGGTTCTGGATCTATGACACGGCCCAAGTCAACGTCGAGTTGATCTCTGGCTACCTCACGCTCACGCAGCCGAGCGAGGTAGGCATGTACGCCGAGACGTTCGCCGAACTGGCAACTCTGGCCGTCTACGGGGCTCCCGCTCGTACGTTGATCACATCGGCGCTGGATGCCCTCGGGTAACTCGCGTGCAACCTCATGCACACTCATGGCAGTTGGGGTTCCAGCCTCTCTAGCGTGATTCCTCTCGGACCACGTGAGGGGACGGCGGCGATCATGAAGACGCAGACGACGCAAGAGCGACCCGTAGAACTCCCGCTGAGGCTTGAGCCCGACCCCGCGCCGGTGCCGGGGTGCGCGCACTGCGACAAGGTGGCGAGCGACCGAGACCGAGCCAAGGCGAACGGCGACGGTAGCGCTGTTAGTGACTGCAACGTGCGGTTGCGGCTGCACCTCGGGGACGCGCACGCATGAGCGCCCCTGTGAAGCCACAGCAGCGCCGTACGCGCGCACTCCCGGGGCCTGAGCTAGTCAGCCTCATAGGAGACGCCACAGGCCCGTACGCGGGCTCTCCGGCCGGTTGGTGGACTCAGTACGGCGGAGCGCTGGACGTGTCCTCGGGTGTGGTCTACCTCCCCGGCCCGCTGCACCCGCCGTCCCGCTGGCACACGGACTGTCCCAACTGCGTACCGATGAAGGATGACCAGTGACCCGCGCTACCTACCGCTTCCGTGAACACGTGCTGACCCCGGACACCGGTCCCGACTCCGACCCGTGGCAGTACGCCATGGAGTGCAAGGGGTGCGGCCAGCGCAACGGGAGCAGCGGGAGCGCCGAGGACGGCACCGAATGGGCCGCTGATCATCTCAAGGGCAACCCCGGTCACCTCACGTACCGGGAGATCATCACCCGCCCTTACCGGTTCGAGCCGGGGGCGTGGCTGTGATGACCGGTACCCGCTGAGTTCCCGGCTCCGTTCGCTGTCGGCAGCGTACGGGGCACGGGGCACGTTCCCGCCCCTTTCGCGCTGTCGCCGATTCAGCGCGGTCGGGGCGGGCTCCACAACACCGACGAAGGGAAGTACGCACCATGACCGGACGCCCCGAGTTCGAGTTCGTCAAGACGGCCGCGTGCCGTGACGCCCGTGTGAACAACTGCCCCGAGGTCGCGACCAACGTTCCCGGCGTCGTCGCCTTGCGTGACAGCAACCGGCCGGACATCGTCGTTACGTACACGGCCGCTGAGTGGGCGGACCTGAGCGCCGCCATCAAGGGCGGAGAGTACGACCTGAGCGTCTGAGAGAAGGTCCCGTGAGCCGGTGCCCGCGCTGTGCCGACGAGTGCCCCAGCGACCCCGAGAACGGGTTGCCGTGGTGCGCGCGGTGCGGGGCGTTCTTCGGGCTCTCGCTGCCCGCCTGCCGGGGCCTGTGGTGGACGCGCAACGCTGCCACTCGTCAGCCGGTCAGGCCGCGCCAGCACTGAGCGGGACGACTCCCCAGCGGCCCCGTCCGTGTGCCTCCCCCGTGGCACGTGGGCGGGGCTTTCTCCTATCAAGCGCCCCGATGATCGCCCAATGTGTGTACGGTTTACTCAGGCACTCACCTTCGTGCCCGGTGTTCAGGGCGGCCAGCAGATCGGCCACCTCGCCACCGCGGACCTCGCCGACCACCAGCCGGTCGGGGCGCATCCGCAGGGCCTGCCGCACCAGGTCGGCCAGTGTGACCAGCCCCGCGCCCTCCTGGTTGGCGGGCCGCGTCTCCAGCCGCACCACATGGGGGTGGTCCGGCCGCAGTTCGGCGGAGTCCTCGGCCAGCACGATCCGTTCGGCCGGCCCGACCAGTCCGAGCAGGGCGCTGAGGAGAGTGGTCTTGCCCGTGCCCGTCCCGCCCGAGACGAGGAAGGACAGCCGGGCCTCGACCATGGCCCGCAGCAGCCGCTGCCCGCCCGGCGGCAGGGTTCCGGCGGCGACCAGCTCGTCCAGCGTGAACGCCTTCGGCCGCACCACCCGCAGCGACAGGCACGCCGACCCGACGGCCACCGGCGGGAGGACGGCGTGCAACCGGGTGCCGTCCGGCATCCGGGCGTCCACCCAGGGCCGGGCGTCGTCCAGCCGCCGCCCCGCGACGGCGGCGAGCCGCTGGGCCAGCCTCCGTACGGCCTCGG
The DNA here is from genome assembly GCF_042895815.1 of Streptomyces sp. NPDC001373. NCBI lineage: Bacteria > Bacillati > Actinomycetota > Actinomycetes > Kitasatosporales > Streptomycetaceae > Streptomyces > Streptomyces sp. NPDC001373. The sequence goes on along the minus strand of NZ_JBIAWQ010000002.1, from coordinate 447,350 downwards.
CGTCGGGGAAGGTCACCGCTGTCAGCTCCAGTCCGCCGCCCCGGTCCACCCACACCCGGTCCGGGGCGGCGACCAGCACGTCGGTCACCCCGGGATCGTCGAGCAGCCGCTCCAACGGGCCCGCGCCGACGAGTTCGGACCGCAACTCGGCCGCCGTGCCCAGCACTTCCGCGTCCCCGAGCAGCCGGCCCTGCGCCCTCAAGGCCGCCGCGACCCGGGCGGGCGTGGGCTCGGCACCGCTCTCGGCGAGCCGTCGGCGGACGGCGTCCAGCAGCACCGCGCTCATGCCGGCACCCCCTGCGCGGAGCCGAGCGCCCGCTGCCAGAACCCGTCGCAGAACCGGGCCAACGCGCCCCGGGCGCCCGGGGGTTCCCCTTCGGCCACCCGCCCCGGGAGCCCCACCTCCACCGGCACCTCGCCGGCCAGCGGCGCCCCCAGCAGCCCCGCGACCGCTTCGGCGTCGAGCCCCTGCCGGCAGCGGCCCCGCACGACCACGCGGACGTCCCGGGCCACCATCCGCACCCCGGCGGCGACCCGACCGGCCGCGGCCACCGACCGCAGTTCGCCGGGGACCACCAGCAGGACGAGATCCAGCTGGGCGAGTACCTCCGCCACGGCCTCGTCCACCCGGCGGGGCAGGTCGACCACGACCACCCCGCCCCGCCTGCGCGCGGCGGCGACGACCGACCGCATCGCGGCGGGCGGTACCACCACCCGGTCGCCGCGGTCCCAGCTGAGCACCCGCAGCGCATGCAGCTCGGGGAGGGATTCCTCCAGCGCTCCGGCGCCGACCCGGCCGCGGGAGGCGGCGAAGTCCGGCCAGCGCAGCCCCTCGGCGCCCTCCCCGCCGAGCAGGACATCCATGCCCCCGCCGAGGGGGTCCCCGTCGACGAGGATGGTGCGCTCCCCGGCCCGGGCGGCCCGCAGCGCGAGGGCGCAGGCGAGGGTGGACGCACCGGCTCCGCCGCTGCCGCCGACGACCCCGACGGTGAGGGCGGGCCGGCCGGCCCCTTCGACGACGTCGGCGAGGCGGTCGACGAGCCGGTTCTCGGCGTCGGGCAGCCTCAGCACCCCCTCGGCGCCGATCTCCACCGCCCGCTGCCACACGAACGGGTCGTCGAGGTCCCGGCCGACGAGGAGGACCCCGTGCCGGCGCGGCGCCCCGCGGACCCGGCGCGCGGCGTCGTCCCCGACCAGGACCAGCGGGGCGGTCTCCCAGCCTGCGCCCGCACGGGACCCGGCGGTGGCCGCACCGTCCCCTTCGGCCCGGCCGTCCCCGGCGGCACTCCGCTCCGGGACCGCGTGGTGCACATGCGGCTCGGCGCCCGCGGCGGCGCACAGCCGCAGCAGATCGTCGAGCAGCAGCGGGTCCTCGGTGATGATCAGCGGTCGCCCGCCCGCCGGCCCGGCTCCCGCGGTCCGGGCGGCCAGCCCGCTCCCACCCGCCACGACGGGCCCCCGCGCTTCACACGACTTCGATCCAGCCACGATCTCCGCCCCCTTCTCGCTGCAAATCCACACGCCGCGGACTTCGCGGCTGGAATCACGGTGCAGGGATCGGGAAAAAGAAGTGGATCTTGCTGGAAAACTGTGGACAAGAAGGCACTTGTGAATATCTTCTCCACCCCGGCGGGTGAGTTCCGGAGTGCGCCGGAACAACTACGCAGCGTGACGCGTCGGAGGGTGTGAGGGCCCGCGCCGGGCGGGTCCGACGAAGCGGAAGGGCCGGGAAGATGTCCGTCAAAGACAGGGGACGGGGAGCGCAAACCGCATCCGGACATGCGACGACCCCCGCCGGGGGGGAGAGCGGGGGTCGTCCCCACAGTCCGACTCGGGGGGGGAGGAGTCAGACCGGGTTAGCACGGTCGCGAACGATCCGTGACTTCCATGGTGTACCCGAGAGCCTTCTCAGGCAAACCCACGCGCCACACCTTACGCCGAATGGTGGGCGCATATGCTCGGGTCGTGGAAAATCAGCCCTTGCCGCACTCCTCGCCTCGGACCGCCGCCTTCTTCGACCTGGACAAGACGGTCATTGCGAAGTCCAGCGCCCTGACGTTCAGCAAGTCCTTCTATCAGGGTGGCCTGATCAACCGTCGGGCCGTGCTGCGGACCGCGTACACCCAGTTCATCTTCCTGGCCGGCGGCGCCGACCACGACCAGATGGAACGGATGCGCGAGTACCTGTCGGCCCTCTGCAAAGGGTGGAACGTCCGGCAGGTGCGGGAGATCGTCGCCGAAGCACTGCACGACCTGATCGACCCGATCATCTACGACGAGGCCGCGTCCCTCATCGAGGCCCACCACACCGCGGGCCGCGACGTGGTGATCGTCTCGAGCTCCGGCGCCGAGGTCGTCGAGCCCATCGGCGAGATGCTCGGCGCGGACCGGGTCGTGGCCACCCGCATGGTGGTCGGTGAGGACGGCTGCTTCACCGGGGAGATCGAGTACTACGCCTACGGGCCCACGAAGGCGGAAGCCGTACGGGAGCTGGCCGAGTCCGAGGGCTATGACCTCGCTCGGTGCTATGCGTACAGCGACTCGATCACCGATGTGCCGATGCTGGAGGCCGTCGGGCATCCGCACGCGGTCAATCCCGACCGGGCCCTGAGGCGTGAGGCGGTCGCGCGCGAGTGGCCGGTGCTGGTGTTCAGCAAGCCGGTGCGACTGAAGCAGCGGCTGCCCGGGTTCTCCGTCCCCGCGCGGCCCGCGCTCGTCGCCGCCGCAGCGGTCGGCGCCGCGGCGGCCACCGCCGGACTGGTCTGGTACGCGAGCCGCCGACGGGCCGCCGCGGCCCTCGCGTCGGCCTGAGCCCATCCGCGTTCCGGGCCGAAGAATCGTCCCGGCATGGAGCGATATGGGCTGTCCGAATCACCCAGAATCGCCCCGGAAAGTAAAGAACTCGGGCCAGGGGTTTCACTCCACCTCGAAGCGAGGTACAAAGGATTCACGGCCCGCGAGACCAAAGAACATCCGAGAGGATCATCTTTAAAACGCAGTAAGGCCCACGGACCGAAGCAGGAGCGCCGAGCACCCACGCGACGTCGACCCGTCGATTACGGGCCAGCCGCACCAGGCCACGGGCAAAGTACCCGGCCTGATGGGCATCATCGAGGACGCTTGGTAACTGGGCGCGAATGCCAGCGGCGACACCAGAGCAGTACGGTGTCGCCGCAACCCGTTGCCCGGGCGGCCGGCACACACCACGCCCCGCCCGCCCCGGGCCCGAGGCGACCCGGACCTACGCCGCGCCGCGCTGGAGCGCCTCGCAGACCGCCGTCGACTCACGCGCACCGAGCTCGACCGCGCGGCCGCAGTGCGCGATCCAGGCCGCCATCCCGTCCGCGGTGCCGGAGACATAGCCCCTGAAGGCCTCCAGGTAGGCCTCCGGCCCCTGTTCGGCGTGCCCGACCTCCGCCGGGCAGATCGCCTTCGGGTCCAGACCGCTGTTGATCAGCACGATCCGCTCCGCTGCCCGCGCGACCAGGCCGTTGTACGAGGCGAAGGGGCGCAGGGCCAGCAGCTCACCATGCACTACCGCGGCGGTGACCAGGGCCGGAGCCGACCCGCCCGCGACGACCACCCTCGACAGCCCGTCGAGCCGGCCCGCGACCTCGTCGGCGTCCGGAAGCGGAAGATCGACCAGCGGCTCGTCCACCGGCTCACCGGCCAGGCGCGGACGGCCCACCACGTCCCCCGCTTCGGCCGAACCGGACGCGACCAGGTGAAGCCGGGCCAGGACCCGCATCGGCGACTGGCGCCAGATGCTCAGCAGTTGGCCGGCCTCCGCCGTCAGGCGCAGGGCCGCGCCGACCGCCAGCGCCTCCGGGTCCGCGCCGAAGTCGGTCCGGCGGCGCACCTCCTCCAGCGCCCAGTCGGCTCCCGACAGCGCCGCGCTCCCCCGGGCGGCGCGCAGCGCGGCCTCCGAGGTGATCTCACCGCTGCGCCGGCGCATGACCCGGTGCCCGTAGACCCGGTCCACGGCCTTGCGTACGGATTCCACGGACTCTGCGACGCCCGGGAGAACACCCAGGGCCGCCAGCGGGTCAGAAGCGCTACTCATAAGTAGGGAGCCTACGCACTGCGGACCCATAGCACCGACCCCTCCTTGGAGTGGTCTTCTTCACTCACCTTGACAACACCCCGCTGTCGATCAACTACTCTTGGTGAACATGAAGATCGCTTTCGTGGGAAAGGGAGGCAGCGGGAAGACGACGCTGTCCTCCCTCTTCATCCGCCACCTCGCAGCCAGTGGAGCCCCCGTCGTCGCGGTGGACGCCGACATCAACCAGCACCTCGGAGCCGCCCTCGGGCTCGCCGAGGAGGAAGCCGCGGCGCTTCCGGCGCTGGGTGCGCACCTGCCCCTGATCAAGGAGTACCTGCGCGGCTCGAACCCGCGCATCGCCTCGGCCGATAAAATGATCAAGACGACGCCGCCCGGGGCGGGTTCGCGCCTGCTGCGGGTGGACGAGGACAACCCGGTCTACGAGGCCTGCGCGCGCACGCTGCTGCTCGACGGGGACTCCGTACGGCTGATGGCGACCGGCCCCTTCACCGAGTCCGACCTGGGGGTGGCCTGCTACCACTCGAAGGTCGGGGCGGTGGAGCTGTGCCTGAACCATCTGGTCGACGGGCCGGACGAGTACGTCGTCGTCGACATGACGGCCGGCTCGGACTCCTTCGCCTCGGGCATGTTCACCCGCTTCGACATGACCTTCCTGGTGGCCGAGCCGACCCGCAAGGGGGTCTCGGTCTACCGCCAGTACAAGGAATACGCCCGGGACTTCGGCGTCTCGCTGCGGGTCGTCGGCAACAAGGTGCAGGGTCCGGAGGACATCGAGTTCCTCCAGGACGAGGTGGGCGAGGACCTGCTGGTCACCTTCGGCCACTCCGACTGGGTGCGGGCGATGGAGCGGGGCCGCCCGGCCTCCTTCGAGCTGCTGGAGGCGACCAACCGGCTCGCCCTGGAGACCCTCCGGCACGCGGCCGAGGACTCCTACTCCGGCCGTGACTGGGACAAGTACACCGAGCAGATGGTCCACTTCCACCTGCGCAACGCGGAGAGCTGGGGCAACGCCAAGACCGGGGCCGACCTGGCGGAGCAAATCGACCCCGGGTTCGTCCTCCACGAGGGCCTGATCAGCCCTCGTCCGGCTCGCCGGCCGGCCCCTCAGCCGGCTTGACCCTGCCCGCCGGCGGGGCGGCCGGGACGGCCGGAGGCCCCGCGGTGAGGAACTTCGTCCAGCCCTCCTTCGGCGCCTGCCCGACCTCCAGGCTCCGCAGCCAGTCCAGCGTCTTGGGGTCCTGGGCGTCCAGCCAGTCGGCCAGCTCCCGGAAGGGCACGCAGCGGACCTCCTTCTGGGTGCACATGCTCTTGATGGACTCCTCGACGGCACGCATGTAGGTGCCGCCGTTCCAGGACTCGAAGTGGTTGCCGATGATCAGCGGTGCGCGGTTGCCCTGGTAGGCCCGGTCGAAGGCCTGCTTGAGGCCGTCGCGCATCTGGTCGCCCCAGTACTGGTGCTGCGAGGGGTCGCCCTGGGTGGTCGTGCCGGACTGGTTGACCATGTAGTTGTAGTCCATGCTCAGCGTGTCGAAGGCCCGGCCGGGCATCGGCACCAGCTGGAGCGGGAGGTCCCAGAGCCCGTCCGTCTTCTTCGGCCAGACCTGCTTGCTGATCCCGCTGGAGTCGTAGCGGAAGCCCATGTCCTTGGCCGCCAGCATGAAGTTCTTCTGCCCTTCGAGGCAGGGGGTGCGGGCGCCGATGAGCTCTTTGTCGTAGTCGAACGGGAGCGGCTCCATGTCCTTCAGGCCGGCGTTCGTCTTCCAGTTCTTGACGAACGACTTGGCCTGGTTGATCTCGCTCTTCCACTCCTCTACGGACCACGTGCCCACGCCGCCGTCGGGACCGCAGAAGTGGCCGTTGAAGTGGGTACCGATCTCGTTGCCCTCCAGCCAGGCCGCGCGGACCTGGTCGGCGGTGTCCCTGATGCCCTGGAGGTCGCCGAACCCGATGTCGGAGCGGCCCGGCGAGTGCTGCGGCGCGGTGTAGAGGGAACGCTTCTCCTCGGGCAGCATGTACACGCCACTGAGGAAGTAGGTCATCCGCGCGTTGTACTCCTTGCCCACCTCGCGGAAGTGGGAGAAGAGCTTCTGGCTGTCCTCGCCGGCCCCGTCCCACGAGAACACCACGAACTGCGGCGGCTTCTCACCGGGCTTCAGCTTCTGCGGCTTCTGCACGTTCGGCTGCGGACCGGTGTAGGCGGTCGATCCGTCGCCGATGAGCCGGTTGGCGCTGCCGGGCGCCTCCGGGGCGGCGGCGCCCTTCCTCCCGTTCGGCCCGCCGGGGGCCGCGCGCCCCGCGGACCCCGAGCCGCCGCACCCGGCGGCGCACAGGACCAGGGCCGTGGCGACCAGCCCGCCGGCGATCTTCTTCGTGGCGGCCATCATCCGCACACCTCTCCCTCGCAGTACCGATGCAGGACGTTCGCGACGCAACGTCCCACGCGGTGCGGTTTTCGGAAGGTATGACAAGCCAGACAAAATGCTTAATCACCATCAAGGGTGAGTTTCTAGGCCGCTTGCCCGTATTACCCCCCACCCTTCTTTACTCTCCATTACCATCCATTTACCGAGTGTTGAGACTCCCGCCGCTTCATCCCTCCGCAGAGGAGACGGGAACCCATGACAGCCACCGCACCAGCCCCATCCGCTCACCGGAAGCCGTCGGGCGCGGGGAACTTCCGCAAGGACCTCCCGGCCGACCTGTCCGCCTCCGCAGCCGTCTTCCTGATCGCGCTGCCGCTCTCCCTGGGCATCGCACTGGCCACCGGCGCCCCCCTGCAGGCCGGGCTGGTGGCCGCGGCCGCGGGCGGGGTCGTGGCCGGGCTGCTCGGCGGAGCTCCGCTCCAGGTGAGCGGCCCCGCCGCCGGACTCACGGTCGTGACAGCCGAGTTGATCCAGCGCTACGGATGGCGCACCACCTGCGCCATCACCGTCCTGGCGGGCTGCTGCCAGCTCGGGCTCGCCTTCCTGCGCACCGCGCGGTCCGCGCTCGTGGTGAGTCCGGCCATCGTGCACGGGATGCTCGCGGGCATCGGCGTGACCATCGCGCTGGCCCAGCTGCACATCGTGCTCGGCGGGAACCCGCAGAGCTCGGCCGTGGCCAACGTGCTCGGACTGCCCGCCCAGTTGGCCGATCCGCATCCGGCCGCCCTGGCGGTGAGCGCGCTGACGCTGTGCGTCCTGCTCGGCTGGAACCGGCTGCCCGGACGGGCGGGCCGCACCCTGCGCAAGGTGCCCGCCGCGCTGGCCGCCGTCGCCTCGGCCACGGCGTTCGCGGCGCTCGCCGGGCTCTCCCTGCCCCGGGTCGACCTGCCGTCCTGGAGCAGCCACGCGCTGCCCGGGCTGCCCGAGGGGCCGGTGCTCGGGCTGATCGCCGCCGTCCTGACGATCACGCTGGTCGGCAGCGTGGAGTCCCTGCTGTCCTCGGTCGCCACCGACAAGCTGATCGCCTCGGAACGCGATACGGAGGACCGCCCGCCCCGCGCCGACCTCGACCGCGAGCTGCGCGGCCAGGGCGCGGCGAACATCGTCTCCGGGCTGCTGGGCGGACTGCCGATCACGGGTGTGGCCGTGCGCAGCGTGGCGAACGTCAAGTCGGGCGCCGTCAGCCGCAAATCGGCCATGTTCCACGGCCTGTGGGTGGTGCTCGCGGCCGGTCTGCTCGTCCCGGTCCTGGACCTGATCCCCCTCGCGGCCCTGGCCGCGCTGGTGATGTTCGTCGGGGTCCAGATGGTCAGCATCACGCACCTGCGGACCGTCTCGCGGCACGGCGAGATCCTGGTCTACGCGACCACGATCGCGGCCGTCGTGCTGGGCGGGGTGCTGGAGGGCGTGGCCGTCGGGATCGCGGTCGCCGTGGCCCTGGCGCTGCGCCGGCTGGCCCGGACGCGGATCACGGTCGCGGAGGTCGACGGCGTCCACCGGGTCGCGGTGCGCGGGCAGTTGACCTTCCTGGCGGTGCCCCGGCTGAGCCGGGTGCTGAACCAGGTTCCGCACGGCGGGCGCGCGGTGGTCGAGCTGGACGGCTCGTTCATGGACCACGCCGCCTACGAGACGCTGCATGACTGGCAGGAATCGCACCTGGCGCACGGCGGTGCGCTCGAACTGACCGGCCGGGGCAGCGCGGCGCTCTCCGGCGGCTCCCCGGGAACGTCCGGCGACTCCGGCCCAGGGGAGGGCCACGCCGACGGGGGCGCGTGGGAGGGTGCGGCGGCCGACGGACACCGGGCCGAGGCGAGCCGGGGTGCACACCAGTGCTGCCGCCCCTGGACGCCCTGGCAGAACCACTGCGCCCACCGGCCGGTCCAGGCGGCGCAGCCCACACCGGCGGGCGGGGACGTCGGGGCCGACGCCGAGAGCCCGCCCGTGCGTACGGCTCCCGACGCCTCCGGCGCCCCTGCGGCCGCGTCCCGGCGGCACGGGGCGGGCCAACTCGCGAGCGGGATCGGCGCCTTCCAGCGGGACACCGCCCCGCACGTGCGCGAGGAGCTGGCCCGGCTGGCGCGAGAGGGGCAGCGGCCCTCGCAGCTCTTCCTGACCTGCGCGGACTCCCGCCTGGTCACCAGCATGATCACCGCCAGCGGCCCGGGCGACCTGTTCACCGTGCGCAACGTGGGCAACCTCGTCCCGCTGCCCGGTGCGGAGTCCGGCGACGATTCCGTCGCGGCGGCCATCGAATACGCGGTGGACGTGCTGAGGGTCGCCAGCATCACGGTGTGCGGGCACTCGGGCTGCGGGGCCATGCAGGCCCTGCTGAGCTCCGGCCCGGGCGCCCCGACGACCCCGCTGAGCCGCTGGCTGCGGCACGGCCTGCCCAGCCTGGAGCGGATGGGCAGCCGGCACCACGCCTGGGCCCGGATCTCCGGGCGGCTCCCGGCCGACGCCGTGGAGCAGCTCTGCCTGACCAACGTGGTGCAGCAGCTGGAGCACCTGCGGGCCCACGAGTCGGTGGCCCGGCGCCTCGCCGAGGGGACGCTGGAGCTGCACGGGATGTACTTCCACGTGGGTGAGGCCCAGGCCTATCTCCTCTCCGCGGGCGAGGACTTCTTCGACTGTCGGGTTTTCGACAGCGTCGGCCAGAGCGCCTGACCAGCGGCCCGCCGGAACCGATACCCTCCCGTATCCGTGCGAGCTGACGACCCCTTCCCGCACCCTGCGGCGGGAGGGGGCCGTTCGCGCGCCGCCGGCCGACGCCGACACGCCGTGCGTGCGGAGGCCGGATACGGGCCCAGTCGTGGTATAGGTCTAAACCAATTTTCGGCAACCCCTTGTCACCTGGGCGTCTGACTGATGAGCTGTCCCCGGGGACCCAGCTATGCCCGGGGAACAACGGACACCCTGGGAAAGGGAGATGTCGTGAGCAACGAGAGCCTGGCCAATCTGTTGAAAGAGGAGCGGCGGTTCGCACCGCCCGCCGATCTGGCCACCGCCGCGAACGTGAAGGAAGCCGCGTACGCGCAGGCCGACACGGACCGGCTGGGCTTCTGGGCCGAGCAGGCCCGACGGCTCTCCTGGGAGACCGAGCCCACCGAGACGCTCGACTGGAGCAACCCGCCCTTCGCGAAGTGGTTCGCCGACGGCCGACTGAACGTCGCGTACAACTGCGTGGACCGGCACGTGGAGGCCGGCAACGGCGAGCGCGTCGCGATCCACTTCGAGGGCGAGCCCGGCGACAGCCGCTCGATCACCTACGCACAGCTCAAGGACGAGGTCGCGCAGGCCGCGAACGCCCTGACCGAGCTCGGCGTCCAGGCGGGCGACCGGGTCGCCGTCTACCTCCCGATGATCCCCGAGGCGGTCGTCGCGATGCTCGCGTGCGCCCGCGTCGGCGCCGCCCACTCGGTGGTCTTCGGCGGCTTCTCCGCCGACGCCGTCGCCTCCCGCATCCAGGACGCCGACGCCAAGCTGGTGATCACCGCCGACGGCGGCTACCGCCGCGGCAAGCCCAGCGCGCTCAAGCCCGCCATCGACGAGGCCGTCGCCAAGTGCCCGCAGGTCGAGCACGTCCTCGTCGTCCGCCGCACCGGCCAGGACACCGCCTTCACCGAGGGCCGCGACCTGTGGTGGCACGACGTGGTCGGCCGCCAGTCCACCGAGCACGCCCCGCAGGCCTTCGACGCCGAGCACCCGCTCTTCATCCTCTACACCTCGGGGACCACGGGTAAGCCCAAGGGCATCCTGCACACCTCGGGCGGGTACCTCACGCAGGCCTCGTACACCCACCACGCCGTCTTCGACCTGAAGCCGGAGAGCGACGTCTACTGGTGCACCGCCGACATCGGCTGGGTCACCGGGCACTCCTACATCGTGTACGGCCCGCTGGCCAACGGCGCCACGCAGGTGATGTACGAGGGCACGCCGGACACCCCGCACCAGGGCCGGTTCTGGGAGGTCGTGCAGAAGTACGGCGTCACCATCCTCTACACCGCGCCCACGGCGATCCGCACGTTCATGAAGTGGGGCGACGACATCCCCGCGAAGTTCGACCTGTCGAGCCTGCGCGTGCTCGGCTCGGTCGGCGAGCCGATCAACCCCGAGGCCTGGGTCTGGTATCGCAAGCACATCGGCGGCGACCGCTGCCCGATCGTGGACACCTGGTGGCAGACCGAGACAGGCGCGATGATGATCTCCCCGCTCCCGGGCGTCACCGCGACCAAGCCGGGCTCGGCCCAGCGCGCCCTGCCCGGCATCGGTGCCACCGTCGTCGACGACGAGGGCCACGAGGTCCCGAACGGCGGAGGCGGCTACCTGGTCCTCACCGAGCCGTGGCCGTCGATGCTGCGCACCATCTGGGGCGACGACCAGCGGTTCATCGACACCTACTGGTCCCGTTTCGAGGGCCGCTACTTCGCGGGCGACGGCGCCAAGAAGGACGACGACGGCGACATCTGGCTGCTGGGCCGGGTCGACGACGTGATGCTGGTGTCGGGCCACAACATCTCCACCACCGAGGTGGAATCGGCGCTCGTCTCGCACCCCGCCGTCGCCGAGGCCGCCGTCGTCGGCGCGGCCGACGAGACCACCGGCCAGGCGATCGTGGCCTTCGTGATCCTGCGCGGCAGCGCCTCGGAGACGGACAGCCTGGTCGGGGAGCTGCGCAACCACGTGGGCGCCACGCTCGGACCGATCGCCAAGCCGAAGCGGATCCTGCCGGTCCAGGAGCTGCCGAAGACCCGGTCCGGCAAGATCATGCGCCGTCTGCTGCGCGACGTGGCAGAGAACCGCGCGGTCGGTGACGTCACCACGCTCGCCGACTCCTCCGTGATGGACCTGATCCAGACGAAGCTGCCCAGCGCCTCCGACGAGGACTGATCCGGGACGGCGGGAGACCCACCGCCCCAGAGGGCGTCCGGCGCACAGCGCGCCGGACGCCCTCCATCCGTTTAAGGTGAAGATCACCCGATACGACGGCACGGACCCCTGTAAAATATGAGAAGCGTCAAGAATTGACGTCTGAAAGTCTCGCTACGTCTCTGGGTGCGCCGGGAAGTCTGGTCGGCAACTGCATGTGTCATGCCGTCGACCGACCGGAGGTCCCCCCGTGGCCACGCCCGCAACCCGCCGCAAGCTCCTCGGACGGCTCTCCCTCCCCGAGCGCCGCTTCGTCGCGGAGGCGCTGCGCACCGAGACCGTCGGCGGCGTCCTGCTGCTGGCGGCCGCGATCGCCGCCCTGCTGTGGGCGAACATCCCCGCCGTCTCGGACAGCTACGAGAGCGTCCGGTCCTTCCACATAGGCCCCGCCGCCCTCGGCCTGGACCTGTCGCTCCAGCACTGGGCCGCCGACGGCCTGCTGGCGGTCTTCTTCTTCGTCGCCGGCATCGAGCTCAAGCGCGAACTCGTCGCGGGCGACCTCCGCGACGCCAAGGCCGCCGCCCTCCCCGTCATCGCCGCCGTCTGCGGGATGGCCGTACCCGCGCTGGTGTACCTGCTGGTCAACACCCTCGGCGGCGGCTCGACCACCGGCTGGGCGGTCCCGACCGCCACCGACATCGCCTTCGCCCTCGCCGTCCTCGCGGTCATCGGCACCTCTCTGCCCTCCGCCCTGCGCGCCTTCCTGCTGACCCTGGCCGTCGTCGACGACCTATTCGCCATCCTGATCATCGCGGTGTTCTTCACCAACACGATCGACTTCGCGGCGCTGGGCGGCGCCGTCGCGGGCCTGGTCCTCTTCTGGTTCCTGCTGCGCGCCGGCGTCCGCGGCTGGTACGTCTACGTCCCGCTCGCCCTGGTCATCTGGGGCCTGATGTACAACAGCGGCGTCCACGCCACCATCGCCGGCGTCGCCATGGGCCTCATGCTGCGCTGCACCCGCAGGGAGGGCGAGGAGCACTCCCCCGGTGAGCACATCGAGCACCTGGTCCGGCCCCTGTCGGCCGGCCTGGCCGTGCCCCTCTTCGCCCTCCTCTCCGCCGGGGTCTCCCTCTCGGACGAGGCCATCGCGCAGGTCTTCACCCGTCCCGAGACCCTCGGCGTGGTCATCGGCCTGGTCGTCGGCAAGACGGTGGGCATCTTCGGCGGCACCTGGCTGGCCGCCCGCTTCACCAAGGCCGAGATCAGCGAGGACCTCGCCTGGCCCGACGTGCTCGCCGTGTCCTGCCTCGCCGGCATCGGCTTCACGGTCTCCCTGCTGATCGGCGAACTCGCCTTCGCGGGCGATCCCGTCCTCACCGACGAGATCAAGGCCGCCGTCCTGTTCGGCTCGCTGATCGCGGCGATCATCGCCTCCGTCATGCTCAAGCTGCGCAACCGCACCTACCGGCTGCTGACCGAGGCCGAGGACCGCGACGAGGACCACGACGGGATCCCGGACATCTACGAGGAAGAGGACCCGGAGTACCACCTGCGGATGGCGCGGATCCACGAGGAGAAGGCCGCCGAGCACCGCCGCCGGGCCGCCACGGCCGCCCCGGCTCCGGGCCCGGCGGCGGGCCCCGAGCCGGACGGCACCGGGGGCGAAGCCACGGGCGGGTCCAGCACGCGGGCCGACCGTCCGGCATGATCTGACTGACGACGGAGGACAGCCGCCGGCAGACGACGACAGAGGGAGACAGAGATGAGCGCAGTGGACCAAGGGGCTCCGGGGGCCGAGCGCACCCTCGGCCAGCTCGTCGCCGCGGCCACCGCCGAGATGTCCGCCCTGGTGCATGACGAGATCGCGCTCGCCAAGGTGGAGATCAAGCAGGACGTCAAGCGCGCGGGCATCGGCAGCGGCGCGGCGATCACGGCGGGCGTGCTCCTGCTCTTCTCCCTCCCCGTACTGAGTTTCGCCGCGGCCTACGGCATCCACAACCTCGGTCTCGGGCTCGCCTGGTCCTTCCTCATCGTCGGCGTGGCGTTCTGGCTGCTGGCGGCCCTGGTCGGGCTGCTGGCGATGACCAAGTTCAAGAAGATCAAGCCGCCGGTGAAGACGATGGAGTCCGTCAGGGAGACCGCCGCGCTGGTGGGGACCGTCAAGCCGCATCCGCGGCCGTTGAGTGACCAGGCCGTGGGTGTGGCACGCTCGTCCTCATGACAGCCCCCTCGCCGGACTCCAGCACTCCGCCCACCGCCGCCACGGCGGTACGGATCGACCTGCCGGACGGCAGGGCGGTGACCCACCGGGACGTCGCGGCCAACGGCGCCCGGTTCCACGTCGCGGAGCTCGGCGACGGGCCGCTGGTCCTCCTGCTGCACGGCTTCCCGCAGTTCTGGTGGACCTGGCGCCACCAGCTGACCGCCCTCGCGGACGCCGGGTACCGGGCGGTGGCGATGGACCTGCGCGGGGTCGGCGGCAGCGACCGCACGCCGCGCGGCTACGACCCGGCGAACCTCGCGCTCGACATCACCGGGGTCGTCCGGTCCCTCGGCGAGCCGGACGCCGCTCTCGTCGGGCACGACCTGGGCGGCTACCTCGCCTGGACGGCCGCCGTGATGCGGCCCAAGCTCGTGCGCCGGCTGGTCGTCTCCTCCATGCCGCACCCGCGCCGCTGGCGCTCGGCCATGATGGGCGACCTCGGCCAGACCCGGGCGAGCTCCCACATCTGGGGCTTTCAGCGGCCGTTCATCCCCGAACGGCAGCTGGTCGCCGACGACGGGGCCCTCGTGGGACAGCTGATCCGGGAGTGGTCCGGGCCACGGCCCGAGGAGGACGGCCCGGACGAGGAGGCGCTCGGCGTGTACCGGCGGGCGATGTGCATCCCGTCCACCGCGCACTGCTCCATCGAGCCCTACCGCTGGATGATGCGGTCGATGGCCCGGCCGGACGGGCTCCAGTTCTACCGCCGGATGAAGCGGCCCGTACGGGTGCCGACGCTGCACCTGCACGGATCGCTGGACCCGGTGATGCGGACGCGGAGCGCCGCCGGATCCGGGAAGTACGTCGAGGCCCCCTACCGCTGGCGGCTCTTCGACGGTCTCGGGCACTTCCCGCACGAGGAGGACCCGGCCGCCTTCTCCGCCGAGCTGGTGAACTGGCTCAAGGACCCCGAGCCCGACCGCCCCTGACGGGGCGTTGGCCGGTACCCAACGGACCGGTGACCGGTGGACGACAGTCCCGCGGTCGGTTCGTACGACAGGCTTACGGGCATTCAATTGCCGCGCGCATAGGCCAATTGGCCGCCCCGGACGGGGTTACCGACCTTGGAGGCCGGGCAGAGCTCGTTGTATGGGCTGGACGCACGACCACGGTGACACCACACGCGAACGCCGCTCGGCCACGGTGCCGGGCGCGCACGACAGGGGGTCCGGCCGCGAGGGCCACGACCCCCGACTCGGGATCCCGCGCATTCTGCGCCGCCGCGCCCGCTGGGTGTCGGCGCGGCTGCGCCATCCACGGGTGTAGCGGCGCCGCGCCTCCGGGCCCCGGGCCGGACCCGGAGCCCGGGGGCGCGGCCCCGGATCAGAGGGCGCAGCCCTGGGAGTCGACCCGCCGGTCGGCGACCCGGCCGAGGCGGATGTCGTCCCGGATCTCGTCCGCCGTCAGGGCGTACCCGGTGTCCGGGTCGTCGAGCGACTTCGCGAAGACGACCCCGTACACCCGGCCCTCGGGCGTGAGCAGCGGGCCACCGGAGTTGCCCTGGCGGACGGTCGCGTAGAGCGAGTAGACGTCGCGGCGGACGGTAGCCCGGTGGTAGATGTCCGGGCCGTTGGCGTTGATCCGGCCGCGGACGCGGGCCGAGCGGATGTCGTAGGCGCCGTTCTCCGGGAAGCCGGCGACGATCGCGTCGCTGCTGCTCGTCGCGTCCTTCTCGGTGAACTCCAGGGCCGGGGCGCGCAGCTTGGGCACGTCCAGGACGGCGATGTCGCGCTCCCAGTCGTAGAGCACGACCTTGCCGTCGTAGAGCTTGCCCTCGCCGCCGACCTGCACGGTCGGCTCGACGACCCCGCCGACGACATGGGCGTTGGTCATCACCTTGCCGGGCGCGAAGACGAAGCCGGTGCCCTCCAGGACCTTGCTGCAACTGGGTGCGGTGCCGACGACCTTCACGATCGAGAGCTTGGCCTGCTGGGCCACCACGCTGCGGGCGAGCGCCGGATCGGGCGGCCTGACCTCGGCGATGGGCTCGTTCGAGAACGGGCTGAAGACCTGCGGCAGGCCGTTGCGGGCGAGGGTGGAGCTGAAGTCCGAGAACCAGGTGTTCGCCTGGGCGGGCAGCACCCGCGACACGCCCAGCAGCACCTTGGAGTTGCGGACCTCCTTGCCCACCGTGGGCAGTGAGGTACCGGCGAGCGCCGAGCCGATCAGCCAGGCCACCAGCAGCATCGCGACCACGTTGACCAGCGCACCGCCGGACGCGTCGAGCGCGCGTGCGGGCGACCAGGTGATGTGGCGCCTGAGCCGGTTGCCCAGATGGGTGGTCAGCGCCTGGCCGATCGAGGCGCAGATGATGATGACCACGACGGCGATCACCACCACGGTGGTGGACACCTGGGTGCCGTTGTCCGTCACCCGGTCCCAGATCAGCGGCAGCAGCGACACGGCGATGAGGCCACCGCCCAGGAAGCCGATCACCGACAGGATGCCGACGACGAAGCCCTGGCGGTAGCCGACGATCGCGAACCACACGGCCGCGAGCAGCAACAGGATGTCCAGCACGTTCACGAGGGTCACCGTCTCATGCGCGCCAGTCGAGCGGGACGTGACGTGAGCGGTCCCACGGGCGTTCCCAGCCGGCGTAGTGCAGGATCCGGTCGATGACCCCGGCGGTGAAACCCCAGACCAGGGCCGATTCCACGGTGAAAGCGGGCCCCTGATGGCCTCTCGGGTGGACCACGGTGACCCGGTGGGCGGGGTCCGTGAGATCCGCCACGGGCACCGTGAACACCCGGGCCGTCTCCGCCGGGTCCACCGGGCCTACCGGCGACGGCTCGCGCCACCAGCCGAGCACGGGGGTCACGACGAACTCGCTGACCGGGATGTAGAGCCGGGGCAGCACACCGAACAGCTGCACGCCCGCCGGGTCCAGCCCGGTCTCCTCCCGGGCCTCGCGCAGGGCGGCGCGCAGCGGTCCGGTGGTGTGCGGGTCGCCGTCCTCCGGGTCGAGGGCGCCGCCGGGGAACGAGGGCTGGCCGGCATGCGAGCGCAGGGTGCCGGAACGCTCCTGGAGGAGGATCTCCGGGCCGCGCGGCCCCTCACCGAAGAGGATCAGCACGGCGGACTGCCGGCCCCGGCCGTCCTCGGGGGGCAGGAAGCGGCTGAGCTGCCGCGGCCGGACGGTCCGGGCCGCCTCGACGACGGGGGCGAGCCAGCCCGGCAGGCCGGCGGTCGTGAGCGTGAGCCCGTGGGCCCGGCGGTCGGCCGCGGCCGTGGTCTCGTCCTGCGTACCGCGCGTCATAGGCAACCCCTGTCCGTGTTCTCCCCGTCCGCTGAACGCGGACCGGGTACCGATTCGTTCCGCCGGGGGCGCGCAGGTGCGGCCGCCGCGCCCCCGGACAGGCGGTCGCGCCCCGCTCAGGGCCCCGTACGGGGCGCCAGGGGCGCCGCGGGGAGCCCCGGGTAGTCCGGGGGCGGGGAGAGCCGCTGGCCCGGCTGGCCGCCCTTCTCGTACTTCAGCAGCTTCTTCGCCTTCTCCGGGTCGGTCTCGCCCTCCCCGTAGGAGGGGCAGAGCGGGGCGATGGGGCAGGCGCCGCACGCGGGCTTCACGGCGTGGCAGATCCGGCGGCCGTGGAAGACGACGCGGTGCGAGAGCATCGTCCACTCGCTCCTGGGGAAGATCGCGCAGATCTCCGCCTCGACCTTCTCCGGGTCCTGCTGCTCGGTCCACTTGAACCGGCGCACCAGCCGCCCGAAGTGGGTGTCGACGGTGATCCCGGGGACCCCGAAGGCGTTGCCGAGGACCACGTTGGCGGTCTTGCGGCCCACTCCGGGCAGCTTGATCAGGTCCTCCATCCGGCCCGGCACCTCGCCGCCGAAGTCGTCCCGCAGGGCCTGCGAGAGGCCGAGGAGGGACTTCGCCTTCATGCGGAAGAACCCGGTCGGCCGAATGATCTCCTCCAACTCCTCCGGCACGGCGGCGGCCATGTCCTCGGGGGTCGGATAGGCGGCGAAGAGGGCCGGGGTCGTCTGGTTCACGCGCAGGTCGGTGGTCTGCGCGGACAGGACGGTGGCCACCAGGAGCTCGAAAGGGTTGCGGAAGTCCAGCTCCGGATGGGCGTACGGGTACACCTCGGCGAGCTCGCGGTTGATCCGGCGGGCCCGGCGGACCATGGCGAGGCGGGACTCGGGCCGGGGCGCCCCGGCCCGCTCGGCGGGCGCGGCGGTCCTCGCGGGAGCGGCGGCCTTCGCGGCCCGTGGTTTCTTGGCCGAAGCTTTGCCCGTGGGGGCAGGTCGGGCCTTTTCGGGCGTCGCCGCAGGGACCTGTTCGCCCACGGCTGAATTCTGGGCCGCCGTCACTCCCGCGGACCCCTTGGCCTGTGCTCTCACCGGCTTCTTGGACACCCGGCCAGCCTAAGGCCGGGCACCGACACCCCGCCCGGACCTCAGGTAACACCACTCCGATCGGCCTCTCGCCGCACAGCACGCCCGTCCGTCCGGCATCCTTGTGATTGATCGCACTGTTTGAGCCGTCCGGCAAAATGGGGAACGGTCCCCATTGGCCGGTCGACATAGGAGAGAGACTCGTGGACGACGTTCTGCGGCGCGCCCCGCTCTTCGCGGCGCTCGATGACGAGCAGGCCGCGGAGCTCCGCGCCTCCATGGGCGAGGTGACCCTCGCACGCGGCGACGCCCTGTTCCACGAGGGCGACCCCGGTGACCGGCTGTACGTCGTGACCGAGGGCAAGGTGAAGCTGCACCGCACCTCCCCCGACGGCCGCGAGAACATGCTGGCCGTCCTCGGCCCCGGCGAGCTGATCGGCGAGCTGTCGCTCTTCGACCCGGGCCCGCGCACCGCCACCGCCACCGCCCTGACCGAGGTCAAGCTCCTCGGCCTCGGCCACAGCGACCTCCAGCCCTGGCTGAACGCCCGGCCCGAGGTCGCCACCGCGCTGCTGCGCGCCGTCGCCCGGCGCCTGCGCAAGACCAACGACCAGATGTCCGACCTGGTCTTCTCCGATGTCCCGGGCCGCGTGGCCCGCGCGCTCCTGGACCTGTCGCGCCGCTTCGGCGTGCAGTCCGAGGAGGGCATCCACGTCGTCCACGACCTCACGCAGGAGGAGCTGGCCCAGCTCGTCGGCGCCTCGCGCGAGACCGTGAACAAGGCGCTCGCCGACTTCGCGGGCCGCGGCTGGCTGCGCCTGGAGGCGCGCGCCGTGATCCTGCTGGACGTGGAGCGGCTCGCCAAGCGCTCGCGCTGACGAAGCTTCGCGGAGGGGCCCCGTCCGGGTTTCGGACGGGGCCCCTCCGCGCGTTCGCGGCACCGGCGGGGCGGTGGCGGCGCGGGCCGGTGGGCGGTCGTCGCGGTCCCGGGCCGTGGCGGGCGGGCCCAGGCCGTGGCGGGCGGGCGGGCGGGCCCAGGCGAGTGCGGCGCGGCCCCGGGCGGGGGGCGGCGCGGGCCGTAAATCCGTTCGCCCCGGGCCGTGCTGCGGGCAGAGTGGGGATCATGGACCGCAGAGGGCTGGACGAGGACGGGTACTTCGAGCGGGACGGGTCCCTCGGGCGGATCCAGCCCGAGTTCGCCGGACTCGTGGCCGCCGCGCGCGGCCGGCTGGCCGAGGCCTACGGAAACCGGCTGCACAGCGCCTACCTGTACGGCTCCGTGCCCCGCGGCACGGCCCGGCCCGGCCGCTCCGACCTCGACCTGCTGATCGCCCTGCACCGGGAGCCGTCCGACGAGGACCGGGACACAGCCGAGGTGCTGGGCCGCGGACTCGACCAGGACTTCCCGCAGATCGACGGCGTCGGCATCCTCTTGTACGGCAAGGAGCGGCTGCTCAGCGAGCCGGAGCGGCACGACCTGGGCTGGTTCCTGGCCTGCCTGTGCACCCCGCTGCTCGGCGCCGACCTGGCCGAGCACCTGCCCCGCTACCGCCCCGACAGCCTGCTGGCCCGGGAGACCAACGGCGACCTGGCCGCCCTGCTGCCCCGGTGGCGGGCCCGGTTCGAGGCGGCCTCGGAGCCCGCGGAGTTCCGCAGGATGAGCCGGTTCTTCTCCCGGCACCTGGTACGGACCGCCTTCACCCTGGTCATGCCCGAGTGGGGCGGCTGGACCAGCGACCTCGCCGAGTCCGCGGAGATCTTCGGCCGCTACTACCCGCGGCGGGCGGCGCAGCTGCGGGAGGCGGCCGCCGTGGCGCTCGACCCGGTCGAGGACCCGGCCGTGGTGCGCCGGTACCTGGACGACCTCGGGCCGTGGCTGGCCGCGGAGTACGGGGCCCGGCACGGCACCAAGACGCCGCGCCCGGCGGGCTGACGGGCCGGAGGCGGTCAGAGCACTAGCTCCCGGCGGGGACCCGGTCCAGGGACTCGACGGCCTGCTTGGCCTCCGCCAGGCCCGCGCCGGTGATCCGGCGGTACTCCTTGATGGCCGAGACGGTCCGGCCCTCGCGCATCAGCGCGCGCACGGCGTCCAGCCCGGCCGGCTCCGGCTCCTCGACGCCCAGGTGCTCCAGCACCAGGCCGAGCCGCCGCTCCAGCCGGTCGGCACGGTCCTGCAGGGCGCGCATGCGCAGGTTCACCGTCGAGGTGATCCAGCCCGCGACGGCCAGCAGCGCGAGCGCCAGGTAGAGCGTGTTCATTCAGGTCCCCCCGGGATCAGTCCGTGCTCCCGAAGGTACTCGAGCTGTGCGCGGACGGACCATTCCGCGGCGGGCCACAGGGAGCGGTCCACGTCGGCGTAGACGTGGGCGACGACGGCCCCGGGGGTGACCAGGCCATCCTCCACGGCCGTCTCGACCTGGGCGAGCCGGTGGGCGCGGTGGGCCAGGTAGAACTCCACGGCGCCCTGGGCGTCCTCCAGGACCGGCCCGTGGCCCGGGAGCACCGTGTGGACCCCGTCGTCGACGGTGAGGGAGCGCAGGCGGCGCAGGGAGTCCAGATAGTCGCCGAGGCGCCCGTCGGGGTGCGCGACGACCGTCGTACCGCGGCCCAGGATCGTGTCACCGGTCAGCACGGCGCGGTCGGCCGGCAGGTGGAAGCAGAGAGAGTCGGCGGTGTGTCCCGGAGTGGGCACGACCCGCAGCTCCAGGCCGCCGGTGCGGATCACGTTCCCCGCGGCCAGGCCCTCGTCACCCAGGCGCAGCGCGGGGTCCAGGGCCCGCACCTTGGTGCCGGTCAGCTCGGCGAAGCGGCCGGCGCCCTCGGCGTGGTCGGGGTGGCCGTGGGTGAGAAGGGTCAGCGCGATCCGCTTGCCGGCCCGCTCGGCGGTGGCGATGACGGCGCGCAGGTGGGCCTCGTCGAGGGGGCCCGGGTCGATGACGACGGCGAGTTCCGAGTCGGGCTCGGAGACGAGCCAGGTGTTGGTGCCGTCCAGGGTCATGGCCGACGGGTTGGGAGCAAGGACGTTGACCGCGCGGGCGGTGGCCGGTCCGGAGACGACCGCCCCGCGAGGCTGGCCGGGCAGGGCCGCTGCGTCGGTCATACGGGGCCTCCTCCGAGAGTGACGCGCTTGGTGAACTCGTCGTGGCCCGGCCAGCTGAGCACGACCACACCGTCCTCCAGCGAGGCCTCGGCCAGCACCGGGGCGAGGTCCTGCGCGCCGGCCGCCGCGAGGGCGTCGGCGGCGGCCCCGTACGGCTCCAGGGAGCGCAGGGTGGAGATGGTGGGCGGCATCATCAGCAGCTCGCCCGCGTCGTAGCCGGCGGCGGCGTCCTGCGGGCGGATCCAGACGGTCCGGTCGGCCTCGGTGGAGGCGTTGCGGGTGCGCTGGCCTTCCGGGAGGGCGGCCACGAAGAACCACGTGTCGTAACGGCGGGGCTCGAACTCGGGGGTGATCCAGCGGGCCCACGCCCCGAGCAGGTCGGAGCGCAGCAGCAGGCCGCGGCGGTCGAGGAACTCGGCGAAGGACAGCTCGCGGCCGACGAGGGCCTCGCGGTCGGCCTCCCAGTCGTCCCCGGTGGTGTCGCCGACGACGGTGTCGGGGGTCGTCCCGGCGAGGAGTACGCCGGCCTCCTCGAAGGTCTCGCGGACCGCGCCGCAGACGATCGCCTGGGCGGTGGCGGCGTCGGTGCCGAGGCGCGCCGCCCACTGCGCCTGGTCCGGGCCGGCCCAGCCGATGCGGTGGTCCTCGTCGCGGGGGTCGACACCGCCGCCCGGGTAGGCGTAGGCGCCGCCGGCGAACGCCATGGAGGCACGACGGCGCAACATGTGCACGGCGGGGCCGGCAGGGGTGTCGCGGAGCAGCATCACCGTGGCCGCGCGCTTGGGCGCCGCCGGGGTGAGGGCGCCTTCCGCCAGGGCGCGGATGCGGGCGGGCCACTCCGGCGGGTACCACTGGCCTCCGGCGGGGGGCTGCTCGGGCGAGGGCTGTCCGTGCTGACCATTCGGCATGGCCGGATGCTACGGCCATCCGGCCCGATGTTCGAGGCCCCCCTGGGCGGGGGCCGGCCGCCGGCCGCGGGCGGGCCGCCGTCGGGGCC
This sequence comes from Streptomyces sp. NPDC001373, assembly GCF_042895815.1. Taxonomy (NCBI): domain Bacteria; kingdom Bacillati; phylum Actinomycetota; class Actinomycetes; order Kitasatosporales; family Streptomycetaceae; genus Streptomyces; species Streptomyces sp. NPDC001373. Next base: position 425,294 of record NZ_JBIAWQ010000002.1, on the reverse strand, counting down.
CTCCGCGGGCTCCGGGGGCTCGGACGTCCGGCGGGGCCGCGGACGGCCCCGCCGGGCCGGGTCAGGCGTCCGGGGTGAGTTCCACCTGGATCTCGATCTCGACCGGGGCGTCCAGCGGGAGCACCGCGACGCCGACCGCGCTGCGCGCGTGCACGCCCTTCTCGCCGAGGATCTCGCCCAGCAGCTCGCTCGCGCCGTTGAGCACGCCGGGCTGCCCCGTGAAGTCGGGGGCCGAGGCGACGAAGCCGACGACCTTCACCACGCGGGCGATCCGGTCCAGGTCACCGACCACGGACTTCACGGCGGCCAGCGCGTTCAGCGCGCAGGTCGCGGCCAGTTCCTTGGCCTGCTCGGGCGAGACCTCCGCACCGACCTTGCCGGTCAGCGGGAGCTTGCCCTGCACCATCGGAAGCTGGCCCGCGGTGTACACGTACGCGCCCGAGCGCACCGCCGGCTGGTACGTGGCCAGCGGCGGGACGACCTCGGGGAGGGTCAGTCCGAGCTCGGCGATCCGGGCCTCGACGACGCCGCTCATGCCTTCTCCCGCTTGAGGTAGGCCACGAGCTGCTCGGGGTTGTTCGGGCCGGGCACGACCTGGACGAGCTCCCAGCCGTCCTCGCCCCAGGTGTCCAGGATCTGCTTGGTGGCGTGGACCAGCAGGGGGACCGTCGCGTATTCGAACTTCTTGGTCATGGGGGCGAGCGTAGCGCCTGAGCGGGAGTGGTTAGGCTCGGAGGTTGTGAGCAGGCTCCAGGTGGTCAGCGGCAAGGGCGGCACCGGCAAGACCACGGTCGCCGCCGCACTCGCGCTGGCCCTCGCGCGCGAGGGCAGGCGGACTCTTCTCGTGGAGGTCGAGGGCAGGCAGGGCATCGCACAGCTATTCGGCACGGAAGCGCTCCCCTACGAGGAGCGGAAGATCGCCGTCGCGCCCGGCGGGGGCGGCGGCGAGGTGTACGCGCTCGCCATCGACGCGGAGCGGGCGCTGCTGGACTACCTCCAGATGTTCTACAAGCTCGGCTCGGCCGGACGCGCCCTCAAGAAGCTCGGGGCCATCGACTTCGCGACGACCATCGCGCCCGGTCTGCGGGACGTCCTGCTGACCGGCAAGGCGTGCGAGGCGGTGCGGCGCAAGGACAGAACCGGGCGGTTCGTCTACGACCACGTGATCATGGACGCCCCGCCGACCGGGCGGATCACCCGCTTCCTGAACGTCAACGACGAGGTGGCGGGGCTGGCGCGGTTCGGGCCGATCCACAACCAGGCGCAGGCCGTCATGAAGGTGCTCAAGTCCCCGGACACCGCCGTGCACCTGGTGACCCTGCTGGAGGAGATGCCCGTCCAGGAGACCGCCGACGGGATCGAGGAACTGCGCGCGGCCGGACTTCCGTTCGGGCGCGTCATCGTCAACATGGTCCGCCCGCACCACCTGGACGAGGACACCCTGCGCACGGCGGCGGAGGGCCGCCGCACGGAGATCGCCAAGGCCCTGTCCCGGGCGGGTCTCGGCGGGGCGCGGCGCGGCGGGCTGGCCGAGCGCCTGGTGGACCCGCTCCTGACCCAGGCCGCCGAGCACGCGAGCCGGGTGGAGCTGGAGCGGGAGCAGCGCCGCGTGCTGGCGGGGCTGGAGGTGCCGGCGTACGAACTCCCCCTGCTGGGCTCGGGGATGGAACTGGCCGGGCTGTACGAGCTGGCGACGGAGCTGCGCAAGCAGGCGGACGCCGAATGAGCGGGGGCGGGAACACCATGGGCCTGGACACGCCGCGGCAGCTGGCGGTCGACGCGCTGCTGGACGACCTGGAGACCCGGATCATCGTGTGCTGCGGGGCGGGCGGGGTCGGCAAGACCACGACGGCCGCGGCACTGGGCGTGCGGGCGGCCGAGCGCGGGCGGAAGGTGGTCGTGCTGACCATCGACCCGGCGCGCAGGCTGGCGCAGTCGATGGGCATCGACTCGCTGGACAACACCCCGCGCAGGGTCGACGGGGTGGACGGCGACGGCGGTGAACTGCACGCCATGATGCTGGACATGAAGCGGACCTTCGACGAGATCGTCGAAGCCCACGCGGACCGCGAGCGGGCGCGGGCGATCCTGGCGAACCCCTTCTACCAGTCCCTGTCGGCCGGCTTCGCGGGCACGCAGGAGTACATGGCGATGGAGAAGCTGGGCCAGCTGCGGGCGAAGGACGACTGGGACCTGATCGTCGTGGACACCCCGCCGAGCCGGTCCGCGCTGGACTTCCTCGACGCGCCGAAGCGGCTGGGTTCGTTCCTGGACGGGAAGTTCATCCGGGTGCTGATGGCGCCCGCGAAGGTCGGCGGGCGCGCCGGCATGAAGTTCCTGAACGTCGGCATGTCGATGATGACCGGCACGCTGAGCAAGCTGATGGGCGCCTCGCTGCTGAAGGACGTCCAGACCTTCGTTGCGGCGATGGACACGATGTTCGGCGGGTTCCGCACCCGCGCGGACGCAACGTTCCGCCTGCTCCAGGCGCCGGGCACGGCGTTCCTGGTGGTCGCGGCCCCCGAGCCGGACGCGCTGCGCGAGGCGGCGTACTTCGTGGAGCGGCTGGCCGCGGAGAGGATGCCGCTGGCGGGGCTGGTGCTGAACCGGGTGCACGGGAGCGATGCGCGGCAGCTGTCGGCCGAGCGGGCCCTGGCGGCCGCAGAGAATCTTGAGGAAGGCGGCATTGTCGATCAGGAGTCCGGGAAGGCTGGACCTCGTGACGCCGCCGACGACGGCTCCCCCGCCGTGGACGACGTGGAGAACGCAGAGAGCACAGAGGGCGCGGAAGGCACGGCCGGTCCCGGTGACGCTGACGCGATCACCGCGGGACTGCTGCGCCTGCACGCGGAACGGATGCAGGTGATCGCGCGCGAACAGCGCACGCGTGACCGGTTCACCTCGCTGCATCCCGAGGTGGCGGTGGCCGAAGTGGCCGCCCTGCCCGGCGATGTGCACGACCTCGCCGGGCTGCGGGCCATCGGAGAGCGACTCGCGGCCGGGGCTCCGGCCGGAGCCTGACCGCGGGTACGAGTGGTGACGGCGCGGCGCCCGGGTGACTACCCGGCTGCCGCGTAGGTCTCGTACTCCACGTCGATCTCCGCCGCGACATCCACGGTGAGGATGCCGGTACTGCGCTCGTACTCCGTGCGGGCGGTTTCGAGCAGCCGTCGCCACGAGGTGACGGTGGGACGCCTGCGCAACAGGGCGCGCCGTTCCCGCTCGGTCATTCCGCCCCACACTCCGAACTCGACACGATTGTCGAGCGCGTCGGCCAGGCACTCGGTCCGCACCGGGCATCCGGTGCACACCGCCTTGGCCCTGTTCTGTGCCGCTCCTTGAACGAACAGTTCATCCGGATCGGTAGTGCGGCAGGCTGCCTGCGCACTCCAGTCGGTTACCCAGCCCATCCCGGTGCCGTCCTCTCCCGAATCGAGGCTCCCCCACGGCGGTAGCGGCATATTCACCGCTGCCAGTTGAGGACGTTACGGAAGGCGCGGACGGTGCAACACCCCCGACGGGCCCAATCTTGAATGGTCCGAACGGACTATGGGTAAGCGGCAGATCACCCGACGGAGTGATCCGGCGACATGCCCGGCCATTCCGGCGATTCGGGTGAAATCAGGGAAGCGCCGATGAGCCGCCGTCAGAGCGAAGGGCGAGATTCGGACATGCGTCCACCCCATTCGGGAAGGGTGAAAATCAAGCCGAGGGGTTGATGTCGCACCACACTGCTGTGACAGTTGGGCACAGCTTAGGCCAAGGCATTCGCACGTGTCCGGCGAATGAGAACGTAGGCTTCCCTCCATGGGAAAGAAGCGCTCGGGCGCAGGGCTCACGGGGCCGCAGCAGGCCACCAGGTTCCTCGGTTTGTCGGTTCTCTCCGGAGTCGTTCTCGCCGGCATCGCGATCCCGGGCGCCGGTGCGCTGGGCCTCGCCGCCAAGGGCACCGTCGAGGGCTTCGATGAGATCCCGGCCAATCTCAAAACGCCTCCGCTGAGCCAGCGGACCACCATTCTGGACGCCGAGGGTGGCCTGATCGCCACGGTGTACTCGCGGGACCGGCAGGTGGTCCCGCTCACGGCCATCTCGCCGTACATGCAGAAGGCGATCGTCGCGATCGAGGACTCCCGGTTCTACGAGCACGGCGCCGTCGACCTCAAGGGCATCCTGCGCGCGGTCAACCGCAACGCGCAGGAGGGCGGCGCCGCGCAGGGCGCCTCCACTCTGACGCAGCAGTACGTGAAGAACGTCTTCGTCGAGGAGGCCGGCGACGACCCGGCCAAGGTCGCCGAGGCGCAGCAGAAGAGCCTGGGCCGCAAGATCCGCGAGCTGAAGTACTCGATCCAGGTCGAGGAGGAGCTCGGGAAGAAGAAGATCCTCGAGAACTACCTCAACATCACCTACTTCGGGCAGGCGGCGTACGGGATCGAGTCCGCGGCCCAGCGCTACTTCAGCAAGCCGGCCAAGGACCTGACCCTGGAGGAGTCGGCCCTCCTGGCCGGCGTCGTCCAGTCGCCGAGCCGGTTCGACCCGGTGAACGACGCGCAGGAGGCGATGAAGCGCCGCAACGTCGTCCTCCAGCGGATGGCCGACATGAAGGACATCTCGCAGGCGCAGGCGGACGAGGCGAAGAAGCTGCCGGTCACCCTGAAGGTGACCCGCCCGAAGAACGGCTGCATCACCGCGGTCAAGGGCGCCGGCTTCTTCTGTGACTACGTGCGCAACACCTTCCTGTCCGACACGGTCTTCGGCAAGACCCGCGAGGAGCGGGCGAAGATCTGGAACCAGGGCGGCCTGACGATCCGCACCACCCTGGACCCGCAGTCTCAGGACGCCGCGAACAACTCGATCCGGGACCACGTCAACCAGGACGACTCGATCGCCACGGCCGTGACCATGGTCCAGCCGGGCACGGGCCGGGTCCTGGCGATGGGCCAGTCCAAGCCCTACGGCTTCGGGAAGAACGAGACACAGATCAACTACTCCGTCGACAAGCGGATGGGCGGCTCCAACTTCGGCTTCCAGGTGGGCTCCACGTTCAAGCCCTTCATCGCGGCGGCGGCCATAGAGAAGGGCATGGAGCCGACGAAGGTCTACTCGGCGCCGAACAAGATGGAGTACCCGAGCCCGGTGGCCCGCTGCGAGGGCTCGCCGCCCTGGCAGAACCTGCCGCTGGCCGGCGGGAAGATGCAGACCGCCGAGAACGAGACGGCGGACGAGGTCGGCCCGTACGCGCTGAAGACGGCGATGGAGAAGTCCATCAACACCTACTTCGTGCAGATGATCTCCGACATCGGCCTCTGCCCGGTGACGGAGATGACGCAGAAGCTCGGCGTGGTCCCGGCCAGCGGCGTGAAGCTGCCCGAGGAGCCGTCCATCGCACTCGGCTCCGCCGAGATGTCCCCGCTGACGATGGCCAACGCGTACGCCACCTTCGCCAACCGGGGCGTGTACTGCACCCCCATCGCCCTGGAGTCGATCACCGACGCCCACGGCAAGGCGCTGGCGGTGCCGAAGAGCAAGTGCGAGCGGGCGATGTCCCAGGACACCGCCGACACGATCAACACCCTGCTGCGCGGAGTGGTCGACTCCGGTACCGGTGAGAAGGCCGGCCTGACCGACCGCGACAACGCGGGCAAGACCGGCACCACCGACGGCCGCTACAACGCCTGGTTCGTCGGCTACACCCCCAACATGTCGGGCGCGGTGTGGGTCGGCTCGGGCGGCGCGAAGAAGATCACAATGGAGGACATCACCATCGGAGGCCAGTACTACCCGAAGGTCTTCGGCGGTGGTCTGCCCGGTCCGATCTGGAAGGACGCGGTCTCGGGCGCGCTGGCCGGCCGCGAGGCCCCGGCCTTCGCCAACGTCCACATCCCCGACCCCTCGGTCGCGGGCGGCGGCAACGGCAACAACGGGGGCGGCGGCCGGGGCAACACCCCGAACCCGCCGACGACCCCGCGCAAGCCCGGGAAGCCCGGCAAGCCCGGCGGCGACAACAAGCCCGGGGACAACCGCGCGGGCGCCGGCGGCGCGGGCGACACCCCGGCCGACCCGCCGACCATCCCGATCCCCGGGCTCCCCGCAGACCCGGGCCTGATCGGCGGCGACAAGACCCAGTAACAGGGCGACGGGAACGGAAAAGGGCCCCGGCCGGATGATCCGGCCGGGGCCCTCCCCGTTCTTCCCCTGCTTACGAGAGCTGCTTCTTGACGGCGGCGGCGACGCGGCCGCCCTCCGCCAGACCCGCCACCTTCGGGTTCACGATCTTCATGACGGCACCCATGGCCCGCGGGCCCTCGGCGCCCGCCGCCCGGGCCTCCTCGACCGCCTGCGCCACGATCGCGGCGAGCTCGTCGTCGCCGAGCTGCTTGGGCAGGTAGGCGTCGAGGAACTCGCCCTCCGCCGTCTCGCGTGCGGCCTGCTCGTCGCGGCCGCCCTGGGCGAAGGCCTCCGCGGCCTCGCGGCGCTTCTTCGCCTCCTTCGCGATCACCTTGAGGACTTCCTCGTCGGAGAGCACGCGCGCCTCCTTGCCCGCGACCTCCTCCTTGGTGATGGCGGCGAGGGTCAGGCGCAGCGTGGACGAACCGAGTTCGTCCCGCGCCTTGATGGCGGTGGTGAGGTCTTCCTGGAGCTTGGCCTTGAGCGTGGTCATGCCCTTGAGTCTGCCAGGTGCGGGGGCTGCGGCGCCCATCGGTTTTCCGTGTCTGCGACCATGGGGCCATGCGCGCGCGTTACGGAGTACCCCTGAAGGTCACCGCCGGAATCGCGGCGGTGGGGGCCGCGGGAGTGGCCTACGCCGCCGGATTCGAGGCCCGCTCCTTCCGGCTGCGCCGGGTCACCGTCCCCGTGCTCCCCGCCGGGGCCCGTCCGCTGCGCGTGCTCCAGGTGTCGGACATCCACATGGTCGGCGGGCAGCGCAAGAAGCGCGCCTGGCTCCAGTCCCTGGCGGGGCTGCGGCCCGACTTCGTCGTCAACACGGGTGACAACCTCTCGGACACCGAGGGCGTTCCGGAGCTCCTCGACGCGCTCGGCCCGCTGATGGAGTTCCCCGGCGTGTACGTCTTCGGCTCGAACGACTACTACGGGCCGCGGCTGCGCAATCCCGGGCGCTACCTGATCGAGAAGGCGCAGGGCCGGCACGGCCTGAACGGGAACAAGCCGGTCGTCGGAGCCGTCCACAACCCGTGGGAGGGCATGCGGGACGCCTTCGACGCGGCGGGCTGGCTCAACCTGACCAACACCCGGGGGCGGCTGAAGCTGAACGGCATGGAGCTGGCGTTCACCGGCCTCGACGACCCGCACATCAAGCGCGACCGCTACGAGCGGGTCGCGGGCGGCCCGGAGGCGGACGCGGACCTCTCGATCGCCGTCGTGCACGCCCCGTACCTGCGGGTGCTGGAGTCCTTCACCGCCGACCGCTACCCGCTGATCCTCGCCGGGCACACGCACGGCGGGCAGCTGTGCGTCCCCTTCTACGGGGCGCTGGTGACCAACTGCGACCTCGACACGAAGCGGGTGAAGGGCCTGTCCACGTACGAGACCGGAGGCAAGCGCTCCTATCTGCACGTCTCGGCGGGCTGCGGCACCAACCGCTTCACCCCGGTCCGCTTCGCCTGCCCTCCGGAGGCCACCCTCCTGACCCTGGCCCCCCGGGCCTAGGACCTCCGCGGGGCCCCCGCGAGAACCGGATTTCGTCTCCGGCGCCGGGTCCGCTAAAGTAATCGATGTCGCCAGGCAGAAACGCCAGGGCGGCGATCGGGGTGTAGCGCAGCTTGGCAGCGCGCTTCGTTCGGGACGAAGAGGTCGTGGGTTCAAATCCCGCCACCCCGACAGTGTTTGACAGCGAAGGGCCTGATCCACATCAGTGGATCAGGCCCTTCGCTGTTGTGCGTTCCCGTGCGTGACGGGTGACTGGGGTGGCCGCGCGTGAGGTGCGGGTGGGGTCCGGGGGTGCTGCAATGCCCGGAGGGGCCGGCGGTCGGTGCAGAGGTGCGGGCGCGGGCGCGGTGGCACCGGCGGAGCGGGGCGTCCCGGCGGCCCGGAAGGAGTGGCCATGACGGCGACCCAGGCGGGGGAGGCGGAGCTGCTGCGGGGGCTGCTGACGACGCCCGAGTACCGCAAGACGCTCGCGCTGTGCGCGCTGACCGGCATCCCGGTGTCGCTGGTGTGCTTCTGGTTCCTGGCCGGGCTGCACGAGCTGCAGCACCTGCTGTGGGACAGCCTGCCGCAGGGGCTGGGGTGGGACGGGCCTCCGTGGTGGTGGCCGCTGCCGCTGCTGCTGGTCGCGGGCGTCGTCGTGGGCTGGGTGGTCACCCGGCTGCCCGGTGCGGGCGGCCACGTTCCGGCGGCCGGGCTGGCCATGGGCGGGACGTCGGCCAAGGCGCTGCCCGGGGTGGTGCTCGCCGCGACCGCGAGCCTGCCGTTCGGTGCGGTGCTGGGTCCCGAGGCGCCGCTGATCGCCCTGGGCGGCGGGCTCGCGCTGCTGCTGCGGGACCTGGCGCGCGGTCCGGGGACCCCGCAGGCCAGCGTGCTGATGGGGGTGGCGGGTGCGGCCGCGGCCATCTCCGCGATCTTCGGGAGCCCGCTGATCGCGGCCGTGCTGCTGATCGAGGTGGTGGGGGTGGGCGGGCCTCAGCTGGTTGCCGTCATGCTGCCCGCGCTGCTCTCCAGCGGGCTGGGGGCGCTGGTCTTCACCGGGTTCGGCCGGTGGACCGGGCTGAAGACCGGCGGCCTGACCGTCAGGATCCCCGGGACGGTTCCCCGGCTGGACGCGGCGGACGTGGGCTGGGGGCTGCTGCTGGCGGTGGTCCTGGCGGTGGTGCTGCGGCTGACGGTGGGCGCGGGCAGGCACGTCGCGGTCTACGTCACCCGGCGGACCGTCGCCCGTACGGCGCTGTGCGCGCTCGGCGCCGGGGTGTGCGCGGCCGTCTACGCCCTGGTCACCGGCCGGTCCCCGGCGGAGGTGGCCTCCTCCGGGCAGGCCATGATGGCCCCCCTGGTGGAGAGCCCGCAGTCCTGGGCGGTGGGGGTCCTGGTGGCCGTCCTGCTGTGCAAGACGGCCGCGTACGCCCTGTGTCTCGGCAGCCTGCGCGGCGGCCCGATCTTCCCGGCCCTCTTCCTGGGCTGCGCGGCCGGGGTGCTGGCGGCTCCGCTGCCGGGCCTGGGGGTGGTGCCGGCGGTGACCGCCGGGCTGGCCGCGGGGGCGGCCAGTGTGCTGCGGCTGCCGGTCAGCAGCACGGTGATGGCGCTGGTGCTGGTCGACAGCCCGGGGATGACGCCGGTGGCGATCCTGGCGACGGTCGCCGCGCTGATCACCGCCGAGCTGCCGGTGGGGCACCGGCGCCGTCAGCCGGCGGCGACCGCCGCCCGGCCGGCCTGATCCCTCGGGCCCGCGGACCGGTCGCGGCCCGGGGGCCCCGTGCGGCTACGCGTCCAGCGGGTTCGCCGCGATGCGCTTCGCCGCGCCGCTCGCGACGTAGGCGGCCGCCGCGCAGGAGGGCTTGCGGGCCGCCTGGTCCTCGACCAGGGCCAGGAAGGAGGGGCCAAAGCCGAGGCGGGGGTAGGCGTCCAGCAGGGCGGTGCGGAAGGCGGGGTCGAAGTCCGGGACGCGCAGGCCCGAGACGTCCGCGCTCGTGCCCACCTGGAGGAGGTGGCTCTCGACGTCCTCGGCGGCGGTGACGTCGTCGCGCATGTGCAGCACGATCACCTCCTCCGCGCGGGCCCGGCGGGCCGGGTCCCATCCCAGGCCCGCCGTGAAGACGCGGGCCACGTGGCCGCCGGCCTCCTCGAACGGCAGGGTGTGGCTGTCGAACGGCGCGGTCAGGCCCAGGTCGTGGAGCAGGGCGCTGACATAGAAGAGCTCGGCGTCGTACGCGAGGCCGTGCTGCCGTGCGTACTCGGCGCCGAAGGCGTAGGAGCGGACGGAGTGGTTGAGCAGGGCGGGGTCCGCGTACTCCGAGGCGATCCCGAAGGCGCGGCGGGCCGTGCCGGAGTCAAGGTTGTGAAGGGTCCACGTCATGCACCGCACTTTAGAGGGGCGGGGTGAAGTCCACGTCCGACGGCCCGACCTGCCCCGGCCACCACAGCCGGGTCGGCGCCGGCGGGGTTTCGGCGAGGACGGTGCCGCGCGCCACGACGTACCGCGGGCGGACCTGGCGGCGGACCGCCTCCGCGGGGGTCGGCGCGGGGAGGAGGACGAAGGAGGCGGGCGCGCCCTCGGTCACGCCGTACTCGTCCGGGCCCAGCCCGAGCACCCGGGCCGCGTGCTCCGTCACCATCGAGAAGGCGAGCGGGACCTCCTCGGCCCCGGTGAGCTGCGCGGCGTACAGGCCGACGAGGGCCGTCTGGAGGGGGTTGGCGGTGCCGAGGGCGTTCCAGGGGTCCATCACGTCGTCGTGCCCGAAGGCCACGTTGACCCCCGCGGCCAGCATCTCCTTGACCTGGGTGAGTCCGCGCCGCTTGGGGTAGGCGTCGAAGCGGCCCTGGAGGTTGAGGTTGGCGAACGGGTTGGCGACCAGGTTGATGCCCGAACGGGACAGGAGCCGCTGGAGCTTGAGGCTGTAAGCGCCGTTGTAGGAGCCCATGGCCGTCGTGTGGGAGGCGGTGGCCCGCTCGCGCAGGCCCGTGCGCAGGGCGAGGGTGGCGAGGACCTCCACGAAGCGCGACTGTTCGTCGTCGATCTCGTCGCAGTGGGCGTCGACCCGCAGCCCGTGCTCCGCGGCCAGCGCGAAGGCGGTGCGCAGGGAGGCGATCCCGTCCTCGCGGGTGTCCTCGAAGTGGGGGATCGCGCCGACGACGTCCGCTCCGCGCACCACGGCCTCGCGCAGCAGGGCCGCGCCGTCGGGGAAGGAGACGATGCCCTCCTGCGGGAAGGCCGTGATCTGGAGGGTCATCACGTCCCGGACCCGGTCGCGGACCTCCAGCAGGGCCTCGAGGGCGGTCAGGGACGGGTCGGTGACGTCGCAGTGCGTGCGCACGTGCAGGACGCCCTGGGCCGCCTGCCAGCGCAGTACCTCGGTGGCCCGCGCGATCACGTCCTCACGGGTCAGGGTCCGCTTGCGCTCGCTCCAGCGGGCGATGCCCTCCCAGAGGGTGCCGGAGGCGTTCGGGCGCGGCTGCCCGGCGGTCAGGGCGGTGTCGAGGTGGATGTGGGGCTCGACGAAGGGGGCGCTGAGCAGCCCGCCGTGGGCCTCGATGAGCACGCCTGTGGCGGGCGGCTCCTTCTGGTCGTCGTACGGCAGGACGCGCGCGATGCGTCCGTCCTCGGCGACCTCCACGTCGTGGAGGCCCTCCTCGTGCAGCAGCCGGGCGCCCCGGACGATCATCCGCATCCCGTCAGGCTAGGGCGGCGCGGTCCGTGTTTCACGTGAAACACGGACCGTGACCGGATGTCGGGGTTCAGCCGCGCCTGGCCTGCGCCTTCTGCTGCATGCCGCGCGTCTTCGCGGAGAGGGACTGGGCCTCGCGGCCCGCGGCCTTGGCCCGTGCCTCGGCCGCCGTGTTCTTGGCCATCGCGCGCTCGGAGTCCTGATGGCCGTGATGACCGGTACGGGCCTGCCTGGTCATGATCAACACCCTCTCGGGAAGCGCTCGGCGTACGCCCTCCACCATGCGCCCGTTCGGAGCAGTCGGCATCCCGGCGGCCCGTCGGCCGGTCAGGCAAGAATGGAGGGCATGACCAGCAGCGACAGCGATCTGACCACGGGCGGAACCACCGGCGGGACCCCCGGCAGGACCCCCGCTTCCGAGATGCCCGACTGGGAGAAGCGGTTCCGGGCCCCGCGCGTGGGACTGCCCGAATGGGCGGAGGACGCCCCGGACCGCTCGCTCTTCGTGTCGAACGCCACCGGGACCTACGAGCTCTACGCGTGGGACCGCGCCACCGGCACGCAGCGCCAGGCCACCGACCGCCCCAACGGCACCACCGACGGCACCCTCTCCCCCGACGGGGAGTGGATCTGGTGGTTCTCCGACACCGACGGCGACGAGTTCGGCACCTGGGTCCGCCAGCCCTTCGCGGGTGGCCCCGACGAGCCCGCCACGCCCGGTCTGGAACCCTCCTACCCCGCCGGGCTGGCCATCGGCCGCGACGGGACCGCGGTGGTCGGCCGGTCCACCGACGAGGACGGCTCCACGATCCACGTCGTCCGGCCCGACGGCAGCGCCCCGGCCGTGATCTACCGGCACCGGGAGTCGGCCGGGGTCGGCGACCTCTCCCGCGACGGGACCCTGGTCGCGATCGAGCACACCGAGCACGGCGACGCGATGCACTCCGCGCTGCGCGTGGTCACCCTCGACGGGACCACCGTCGCGGAGCTGGACGACTCGCGCGGCGGCACCGAGGAGCTGGGCCTGGAGGTGCTGGGCTTCGCCCCGGTCCCGGGGGACACCCGGCTGCTGGTCGGACACCAGCGGCGCGGCCGCTGGGAGCCGATGGTCTGGGACGTGGCCACGGGCGCCCAGGAGGACCTCGCGATCGAGCTCCCGGGCGACGTGAGCGCCGAGTGGTACCCGGACGGGACCGCGCTGCTCATCGAGCACAGCTTCGAGGCGCGCGACGAGCTGTGGCGCTACGACCTGGCCGCGCGGGAGCTCGTCCGGGTGGCCACTCCCCCGGGTTCGGTGTCGGGGGCCACGGCGCGCCCGGACGGGACGGTGGAGTACCAGTGGTCCTCGGCCGCCGAGCCGGCCTCCGTACGGTCCACCGCGGGCGGGGTGGTGCTGGACCCGCCCGGGTTCCGGCCCCCGGGCTCGGTGCCGGTGGAGGACGTGTGGGTGGAGGGCCCGGGCGGGCGGATCCACGCGCTCGCGCAGCGCCCGGCGGGCCACGGCGAGGGCCCCTTCCCGACCGTCTTCGAGATCCACGGCGGGCCCACCTGGCACGACTCCGACTCCTTCGCGGCGGCCCCGGCGGCCTGGCTGGACCACGGCTTCGCGGTGGTCCGGGTCAACTACCGGGGCTCGACGGGCTACGGCCGGGAGTGGACGGACGCCCTCAAGCACCGGGTCGGCCTGATCGAGCTGGAGGACATCTCCGCGGTCCGCGCGTGGGCGGTCTCCTCGGGCCTGGCGGACCCCGCGCGGCTGGTGCTGTCCGGTGGCTCCTGGGGCGGCTACCTGACCCTGCTGGGCATCGGGACGCGGCCCGACGACTGGGCGGTGGGGCTGGCCGCCGTACCAGTGGCGGACTACGTGACGGCGTACCACGACGAGATGGAGGCGCTGAAGTCCCTGGACCGCACCCTCTTCGGCGGCACGCCCGAGGAGGTACCCGAGCGCTTCGAGGCCTCCTCGCCGCTGACGTACGTGGACGCGGTGAAGGCGCCCGTGTTCATCGCGGCGGGCGTGAACGATCCGCGCTGCCCGATCCGGCAGATCGACCACTACGTCGACCGGCTCGTGGCGCGCGGCGCGGTCCACGAGGTGTACCGCTACGACGCGGGGCACGGCTCGCTGGTGGTGGAGGAGCGGATCAAGCAGGTCCGGATGGAGCTGGAATTCGCCCTGAAGCACCTGCCCCAAGGGCTGCCGCGCTGACCCGGCACCGGGCCCCCGGTGCACCCCCCGTACCGTTGGTGGGGTGCACCGGTTTCTCCTGACCCCGCGCTGGTGGGGGATCAACGTCTTCGTCGCCCTCTCCATCCCCTTCTGCCTGTTCATGGGGACCTGGCAGCTGGGCCGGTTCGAGGACCGTGTCGGCAGCCACCGGGAGGCGGCCTCCGGGCGCCCCGCCGCGGAGACGGCCGCGCCGCTGGACTCGCTGCTGCCGGTGGACACCAGGACCTCCGGACGGCTGGCTTCCGCGGCCGGCGAGTACGGGCGGCAGCTGCTGGTCCCCGAGCGGGACCTCGACGGCAGGCGCGGCTTCTACGTCCTGACCCTGCTGCGGACCGACTCCGGCAGGAGCGTCCCCGTGGTCCGGGGCTGGATGCCGGGTACGGCGGACGCGGCGAAGGCCCCGGCCCCGCCGGCCGGCCGGGTCGAGGTGACGGGGGCCCTCCAGGCCTCGGAGAACTCCGGCACCAAGGGCGTGCACGCGCAGGGCGGGCTGCCGCCGGGCCAGCTCGGGGTCATCGGGGCGGCCACGCTGGTCAATCTGGTGCAGGACCCGCTCTACGACGCCTGGCTGACGGTGCAGACCGCGTCGGACGGGATGGTCCCCGTCCCGGCGGAGGCGCCGAGCAACACCGGGCTCGACCTGAAGGCCTTCCAGAACCTCGGCTACACCGGTGAGTGGTTCGTCTTCGTCGCCTTCGTGCTCTTCATGTGGTTCCGGTTCTACCGGCGCGAGGTGGAGACCCTGCGTGACGCCGAGGCGGGCCTGCTGCCGGCCGGGAGCCCGGCGGGCGCGCCCGCCGCCGCCCCCGCGAAGGCGGCTGCTCCCGCTACGGCGCCGGCTGCGGAATGAGTCCCGTCCGGTAGACCGTGCCCCCGCAGGCCTGCGGAATGGTGGTCTGGGTGACGGGGGCGCCCGTGGCGGTGGCCGGGGCGTGGGAGACCGCCACTCCGGCCCGGTCCGGGTCGACCGGTCCGCTCGGCCGCTGCGTTCCGCCGGCCGTGTCGCCGGCCCCCGCCGGGGTGTCCGCCGCCGCGCCGGCCGGGGTGTTTGCCGAACCGCCGTCGGTCCGGTCCGCCGGGCTCTGCGCCGTACCGTCCTGCTGCCCGGGCGTGGCCGAGGGGCCCGGGGCCGCCGGGCAGGACTGCGGGGAGGGCACCCAGGCGAAGAGGACCTCGTACGCCTGCTTCGGCTGGAGCAGCAGCGCCGGGGCCTCCGCCGAGGGGTCGGGCAGCCCGCTCGCCGGGTCCCCGGCCTTGTGGCCCGTGACCGTCACCCCGGGGGGCTGTGCGGGAGGCGGGCCGTGGGCCACCGAGGCGGCCGTCACGGTGTCGGGGCCGGTGACCGTACAGCCCTTGGCGGAGACGTTGGTGACCTTGAAAACGCCGTAGACCTTGCCGTCGGCCTCGGGGGCGCGCGCGCTGCCCGCCACCCCGAGCTGGTCGGCGGTGCACCCGGGGGCCGCCCCGGCCGGGTGCTGCGGGCCGTTGCCGGCCGCGGCCGCGGGGGCTCCGCTGTCGGAGGGGCCCGCCGTCACGCCACCGGACGGGGATCCGCCGGGCTGCGGCGAGGGCCGCTCGCCCGTAGCGCCGGCCGTCGGACCCTGGTCCTCGCCGACGGACCGGGCGGGATGCGGCCGGGCCGCGCCGCCGGAGTCTCCGTCCCACGGGTCGCCGGGGCGCGGGCCCTGCGCCTCGCCGTGGCCCGCCATCGCCGAGTGCCCGGCGGCACTGCCGCCCTCGTCCTCGTCGCCCAGGTGCAGCGCCGCCGGGACGGCGGTGCCGGCCAGGAACACCGCGACCGCCGCCCCGAGCAGGGCCTGCCGTTTGCGGGCCCGGCGTGCCGGCACGGCGTGGCGCAGCCGTTCCAGGGCCCCGTCGGAGGGTTCGAGGCCCTGCACGGCCCCGGCGAAGAGGCTGCGGAGCACCTGCTCGTCGGCCGCAACCGGACCGGCGGGGTGCGACGGGTTCCCGTGGTCGTCCCTCATGACTGCGCAGCCTCCATCGCCACCCTCAGCGCGGCAATGCCCCGCGATCCGTACGCCTTGACCGAGCCGAGCGATATGCCGAGCGTCTCGGCGACCTGGGCTTCCGTCATGTCCGCGAAATAGCGCAGCACCAGCACCTCGCGCTGGCGGCGCTGGAGTCCGCGCATGGCCCTGATCAGGTCGTCGCGCTCGAGCTGGTCGTACGCACCCTCCTCCGCGCTGGCCATGTCCGGCATCGGCTTCGACAGCAGCCTGAGGCCGAGGATGCGGCGGCGCAGTGCCGAGCGCGAGAGGTTCACGACGGTCTGGCGGAGATAGGCCAGGGTCTTGTCGCGATCCCGCACCCGGTTGCGGGCGGAGTGGACGCGGATGAAGGCCTCCTGGACCACGTCCTCGCAGGAGGCGGTGTCGTCGAGGAGGAGGGCGGCCAGACCGAGGAGCGAGCGGTAGTGGGCCTGGTAGGTCTCGGTGAGGTGGTCGACGGTGGTCCCGGCCACGACCGGCGGCGCGGCGGCCTCCCCCGCGACGGCGGGTGCCGCGGCCCCGTCGGCGGCGCCGGCCGGCGCCGCGCTATCGCGGGGCGAGGGCACGCGGCCGCCAGGGACCGCCCCGGCGGGCGGCGCGGCGGCGGGCGCGCCGGCCTGCGGGACGGGCACTCTCACAGGAGAGCCGCCGTAAGCGCCGGTGCGCCGGCGCGGGGGAGCGATCCCCGAGCGCGCCGGTACGACGGCGAAGTCCAAGAGTGCCTCTGCCACGCCCGTTGGACACGCGTCCCCCCGTCAGGGTTGTACGCGCGAGGCAGAGTATTCAGCAATTTCCCCGTTGCCTTCATGCGTACCCGCTCTTCCCGATTGCCCCATTTATCCAGGCGGCAGTCGGGCCATCACCTTGATCAAGGGATCGAAGCCGATCCTACAAAGCGAATTACGCGAATTCACCCGCGATCAGTTCCGAGATCTGAGCGGCATTCAGCGCGGCGCCCTTGCGGAGATTGTCCGCACAGACGAAGAACTCCAGCGCCCGGGCGTCGTCGAGCGAGCCCCTCAGCCGGCCCACCCAGGCCGGGTCCGTCCCGGCCGCGTCCGCCGGCGTCGGCCACTCGCCCGCTGCGGGATCGTCCACGAGGACCACCCCGGGCGCCGCCTCCAGGACCTCCCGGGCGTGCGCCGCGGCCACCTCCCGCTCGAAGCGGGCCCGCACGGTCAGGGAATGCCCGGTCACCACGGGGACCTGGACGCAGGTCACGGAGACCGGCAGGGACTCCAGGCCGAGGATCCGCCGGGTCTCCGCCCGTACGGCCAGCTCGTGCGAGGACCAGCCGTCCGCGCGCAGCTCACCGGACCAGGGCACCACGTTCAGCGCGAGCGGAGCCGCGAACGGCCCCGTGTCCTCGCCCACGGCCCGGCGCACGTCCCCGGGCTGCTCCCCCAGCGGGCTCCCGGCGACCAGCGACAGCTGGCGCCGCAGCGCCTCGGAACCGGCCCGGCCCGCCCGGCTCGCGGCCTGGTACGAGGAGACGGCCAGCTCGACCAGCCCGTACTCGGCGTGCAGCGCGCCCAGGGCGGCGATCATCGCGGCGGTCACGCAGTCCGGGCCCGCGACGATGCCGCGCGGGCGGCTCCGTACGGCACGGGCGTTGACCTCGGGCACCACCAGCGGCACCTCGGGGTCCTCCCGGAAGGCGGCGGACTGGTCCACCACCACGGCCCCGCGCGCGGTGACCACGGGCGCCCAGCGCGCCGAGACCTCGGGCGGAGTCAGGAAGAGGACGACGTCGCCCGCGCCGAGGCCCTCGAAGGCGTCCTCGGTGAGGGCGAGCACCTCGGTCTCCTCGCCGCGGACGGTCAGCACGCGGCCGGCCGAGCGCGGGGAGGCGATCAGGCGTATGGCGCCCCAGACGTCCGCCCGCTGGGACAGGATCTGGAGCAGGATCGATCCGACCGCCCCGGTCGCCCCGACCACGGCGAGCGCCGGGGCCGGGGCCGACCGGTGCGGACTCATCGTCCGGTGCCTCCGTAGACGACCGCCTCGTCGCTGTCGGAGTCGAGACCGAAGGCCGTGTGGACCGCGATGACGGCGGCGTTCACGTCGTCCTGGCGGGTGACCACCGAGATGCGGATCTCCGAGGTGGAGATCAGCTCGATGTTGACGCCCGCGTCGGACAGCGCCTGGAAGAAGGAGGCGGTGACGCCCGGGTTGGTCTTCATACCCGCGCCGACCAGGGAGATCTTGCCGATCTGGTCGTCGTAGCGCAGGGAGTCGAAGCCGATCTGCGCCTTCGCCTTCTCCAGAGCGTCGATGGCCTTGTGGCCCTCGGTCTTGGGGAGGGTGAAGGAGATGTCCGTCAGGCCCGTGGAGGCCGCCGACACGTTCTGGACGATCATGTCGATGTTGATCTCGGCGTCCGCGATGGCGCGGAAGATCGCCGCGGCCTCGCCCGGCTTGTCCGGAACGCCGACGACGGTGATCTTGGCTTCGGAGACGTCGTGGGCGACTCCGGAGATGATGGCGTGCTCCACCTGCTCGTCCCCTTGCGACTCGGGCTTCTCGTTGCTGACCCAGGTACCCGGCAGTCCGGAGAAGGACGAACGGACGTGGATCGGAATGTTGTAGCGGCGCGCGTACTCGACGCAGCGGTGCAGCAGCACCTTGGAGCCGGAGGCCGCGAGCTCCAGCATGTCCTCGGAGGAGATCCAGTCGATCTTCCGGGCCTTCTTCACGACGCGGGGGTCCGCGGTGAAGACGCCGTCGACGTCGGTGTAGATCTCGCAGACCTCGGCGTCCAGCGCCGCGGCCAGCGCCACGGCGGTGGTGTCCGAGCCGCCGCGGCCGAGAGTGGTGATGTCCTTGGAGTCCGCGGACACACCCTGGAAGCCGGCGACGATGGCGATGTTGCCCTCGTCCAGCGCGGTGCGGATACGGCCCGGCGTCACATCGATGATGCGCGCCTTGTTGTGGACCGAGTCGGTGATCACGCCTGCCTGGCTGCCGGTGAACGACTGGGCCTCGTGGCCCAGGTTTTTGATCGCCATGGCCAGCAGGGCCATGGAGATCCGCTCTCCGGCGGTCAGCAGCATGTCGAATTCGCGCCCGGCAGGCATCGGCGATACCTGCTCGGCGAGATCGATCAGCTCGTCCGTCGTGTCGCCCATCGCGGAAACCACGACGACCACCTGGTGGCCGTTCTTCTTGGCATCCACGATCCGCTTGGCGACGCGCTTGATGCCCTCGGCATCGGCTACGGAGGAGCCTCCGTACTTCTGCACGACAAGGCCCACGTGCGCTCCTCGCTCGGTCCGTCTCATTGCGGGTGCAGTCTAACGAGCGGCCGCGATCCGACCGCCTCGTACCACATCATGAGATGGGATTATGTACGGCCGAGCCTACCGAGTTCCTGCTCCATGACCTGCCCCGCCTGCTCCACGAGGTCCTCCTCGGTGATGTCCTCGTCCGTGTCCAGCCCGTCGAGGGCCGCGAGCGGCTGGTTGAGGCGGACGTGCGAGATCAGCGACTGGAGGGCGCGCAGGGTGGCCGAGGCCGTCGGCCCCCAGTTGGTGAAGTACGAGAACTGCCACCACCACAGCGCCTCGGTGACCCGGCCCGCCTGGTGGTGGATGAGCCCGTGCCGCAGGTCGGCGACCACGTCGGCCAGGTCGTCGGAGATCCGGTGCGCGACCGGCGCCTTGCGCGGCTCGTACGGGTCGAAGACCTCGGAGTACACGTCGACGGGCTCCAGCATCACGGCGAAGCGCTCGCGCAGGACGTCCACGTCCGGCTCCGGGCCCAGGTCGGGCTCGTAGCGCTCGTCGGGCAGGACGTCCTGGTACGCGCCCAGCCGGCCGCCCGCCAGCAGCAGCTGGGACACCTCCAGGAGGAGGAAGGGAACGGCGCTGTCCGGGTCCTCGCCCTTGGCCACCTCGGTGACCGCGACGATGAAGGACTCGATCTGGTCCGCGATCGAGGCGGCGAAGTCGTCCGGATCCTGTCCCAGGGCGTGCAGCGTTGCGTCAGACATCAAGAAGTCGCCTTCCTTCAAAGGCCCGCCCGAGCGTGACCTCGTCCGCGTACTCCAGGTCTCCCCCGACGGGGAGCCCGCTGGCCAGGCGGGTGACCTTCAGGCCCATGGGCTTGATCATGCGGGCGAGGTAGGTGGCGGTCGCCTCGCCCTCCAGGTTCGGGTCGGTGGCGAGGATCAGCTCGGTCACCGTCCCGTCCGCGAGCCGCGCCAGCAGCTCGCGGATGCGCAGGTCGTCGGGGCCGACACCCTCGATCGGGCTGATCGCCCCGCCGAGGACGTGGTACTTGCCCCGGAACTCGCGGGTCCGCTCGATCGCGACGACGTCCTTCGGCTCCTCCACCACACAGATCACCGTCGCGTCGCGGCGCGGGTCGCGGCAGATGCCGCACCGCTCCTCCTGCGCCACGTTCCCGCAGACCGCGCAGAACCGGACCTTCTCCTTGACCTCCAGCAGCGCGTGCGCGAGGCGGCGGACGTCGGTGGGCTCGGCCTGCAGGATGTGGAAGGCGATCCGCTGCGCGCTCTTGGGCCCGACGCCGGGCAGCCTGCCCAGCTCGTCGATCAGGTCCTGGACCACGCCTTCGTACAACGGACTGCCTTCTTTCGGTTCTGGTGCTGTGTTCTACAGGGAACGGGGGCGGGACGGGAAGGGGCGGGCTAGAAGGGGAGGCCGGGGATGCCGCTGCCGCCGCCCAGGCCCTGGGCCAGCGGGCCCAGCTTCTGCTGCTGGAGCGCCTGGGCGTTCTCGCTGGCCGCCTGGACCGCCGCGACGACCAGGTCGGCGAGGGTCTCGGTGTCCTCCGGGTCCACGGCCTTCGGGTCGATGACCAGGGCCCGCAGGTCACCGGAACCGGTGACGGTCGCCTTCACCAGGCCGCCGCCGGCCTGGCCTTCGACCTCGGTCCGGGCCAGTTCCTCCTGGGCCGTGGCGAGGTCGCGCTGCATCTTCTGGGCCTGCTGGAGCAGCTGCTGCATGTTGGGCTGGCCACCACCGGGAATCACGGGTACTCACTCCATCTGCGCATCGGCCTGGCTGCGGCCGTCGGGAACGCTCGGTCAATCCGAGCCTACGTGCTCCCCGGGCGGCGCGCCCTACGCCGGGAGGACCAACTCTTTCGGGTGAGAGACGGGGCGTGCGCGTCCCTGATGGAGACCTCCTTGCGGGCGGAAAACCGGGGATTCGTTGTCCATCGCGTGTCATTCGAAGGTAGGAAGAGCATGCGCACCATTGCGCACACGCGCACCACGACACGTCAGTGCAGGCAGAGGGAGTGCCCGGGTGAGTCAGCCGGAGATGCAGCCCGAGGGGCCACCCCGGGATCCCGCAGAGGACGGCGACCTCACCGGGCGGCCGTTCCCCCTCGGCGACTGGGGCGAGCCCGCCGAACGGCTCGACGAGCTCTACCGGCGGGTGGAGGCCGACGCCCTGCGCACCGCCGAGTGGTACCTGTCGGACCGCGCCTGGAAGCGCCGGGGCGCGCGGACCCTGCGGGCCGGCGCGGCCCTGGGCGCCGTCACGGGCGCCGCGATGCCGCTGCTGGAGCTGACCGGGTCGGCGCCGGGCGTGGCCCCGTACGGCTACCTCTCGCTGCTGCTGGCCGCGGCCTGCCTGGCCTGCGACCGGTTCTTCGGCCTGACGTCGGGGTGGATGCGGGACGTGGCCACGGCGCAGGCGGTGCAGCGCAGGCTCCAGACGCTCCAGTTCGACTGGGCCTCGGAGAACGTGCGCGAGGTGCTGGGGCCGACGGAGGGCACGGCGAGCGAGGCCGCCGAGCGCTGTCTGACGGTGCTGCGCAGGTTCTCCGAGGACGTGGCGGAACTGGTGCGCTCCGAGACGGCCGACTGGATGGTGGAGTTCCGGGCGGGGCCGGCGCCGCTGGCCATGCAGTCCCTGGCCGCCAGCCCGGCCCGCCCGGACCCGGGTGTGCCCCCGGCCCGCTTCCCGCTCCCCCCGGGCACCCGCCCGAACATGCCCCGCCAGCGTCCTCCGGAGCAGCCCCGCTGAGGTCCGCGGAGTGCGGGGCGGGGGCCCGGGCCCGGGGGGTCAGCTGAAGATGATCATGGAGCCTTGGCCCAGGCTCCGGGTGGCCGCCGCATGCAGGCCCAGCCAGACGTGCCGCTCCCGCGCGAAGGGACTCTCGTCGTACGGGATCGGTCCCGCGGGCTCCTCCAGCGCCGTCGGGCCGCCCGGCGGCGCCGGCGCCGCGGGAGGATTGGCCGGGTCTATCCCGATCGCCGGGGCGACGAAGGCCAGCTCCCGCAGCAGCCCCTGCGCCGACCCCAGCGGGCCGCCGCCGGCCAGCAGCTCCTCGTTGGCCAGCGGCGCCGGGAAGTCCACCGGGACGTACGCCCCGGCGTGGTCGTAGTGCCAGACCAGGTGCGACTGCTGCGCGGTGGACTCGAACATCTCCAGCAGCTGCTCGTAGTCCCCGCCCAGCTCGTCGACCGGGGTCACCGGCAGCCCGCAGATCTGGAGCAGGTACGCCCGCCGCAGGAAGTGCAGGGCGTCGTAGTCGAAACCGGCCACCGGGGCCACGTCCCCGCTCAGGCCCGGCATGTAGGCGAACACGGGCACCGACGGCAGACCCGCCTCGCCCAGCGCCTTGTCGTACGCGGCGATCTCCTCCGCGAAGGGGTTGTCGGGGCTGTGGCACAGCACGTCGACAAGGGGGACCAGCCACAGGTCACAGGCCACGCGGGCTCCGATCAGTCGTTGCCGCCGATCCGGCCAGCGTAGTGCGCCGGACACGCTCCGCGAAGGGGTGCGCAGAACCCGGCGCGACGGTGCGGCGGCGGACGGGTCCCTCAGAGGGTCCCGGCCCAGGCCAGCCCGTGCTCGTTGTACCCGCGCACGATGCGGCGCACCGCCTCGGCGTCGGCCAGCGTCACCGCGTCGACCAGCTCCCCGTGCTTGTCCCAGAGCGCGTTCCCCAGCTCGGGAACCTCCTGGAGGTGCGGCACGGAGAAGACCCAGCACTGCACGCGGATCCGGTGCAGGAACTCGGTGATGTAGGTGTTGCCGACCAGCCCGCTGAGCTCCCGCCAGAACCGCAGGTCGTAGCCGATCAGCACTTCGAGCGAACCGCTGCGCGCCGCCCGCCGCGCCTCCTCCGCGCGGCGGCGCACCGACACCAGCCGTTCGGCGGAACCGGGCGCCGTCCCGCACTCGACGAGTCGGCGGAAGATCCCGTCGAGTATCAGCATCCGGGCCTCGATCATGCCCCGGAAGTCGTCGACCGTGTAGATCCGGACCCGGAAGCCCCGGTGCTGCACCGACTCCAGCAGGCCCTGCGCCGCGAGGTCGACCAGCGCCTCGCGCACCGGGGTCGCGGAGACCTCGTACTGCTCGGCGATCTGCCTGACCGTGAACTCGGTGCCCGGGGGCAGACGGCCCGCGAGCACCTCGTCGCGCAGCGCGTCCGCGATCTGCTGTCGCAGGGTGCTGCGGGTGACACCACCGCTGCCTGGCATAGGGGTCCGTCTCCTCGGTAGAACTTCGGACACCTTAGGCCAGGCAGCGCGGCCGAAACCGATCGGTTCCCCGCCGTTGTCCGGAGGTACCGACCGCTATGCGGATGATCAGCCTCCCGCGGTGTGCCGGTCGGCGACCGTCAGGGCCTCGTCCAGGAGGGCCAGGCCCTCCTTGGCCTCGGCTTCCGTGACGGTGCACGGCGGGACGACGTGCGTCCGGTTCATGTTGACGAACGGCCACAGACCGGACGCCTTGCAGGCCGACGCCAACTCGGCCATGGGCGCGTTGTCGGCACCGGAGGCGTTGTACGGCACGAGCGGCTCACGCGTCTCCTTGTCCCGTACGAGCTCCACCGCCCAGAAGGTGCCGAGCCCGCGGACCTCGCCGACCGACGGGTGCCGCTCGGCGATCTCGGCGAGCCCGGGGCCGATCACCTCGGCGCCGATGCGGGCGGCGTTCTCGACGATGCCCTCCTCGGCCATCGTGTTGATCGTCGCGACGGCGGCGGCGCAGGCCAGCGGGTGGCCGGAGTAGGTCAGTCCGCCCGGGTAGGGGCGGGTGGCGAAGGTCTCGGCGATGGCGCCGGAGATGGCGACGCCGCCGAGGGGCACGTAGCCGCTGTTCACGCCCTTGGCGAAGGTGATCAGGTCCGGGGTGACGTCCCAGTGCTCGGCGGCGAACCACCTGCCGGTGCGTCCGAAGCCGGACATGACCTCGTCGAGGATGAAGACGATGCCGTAGCGGTCGCAGAGCTCGCGCACGCCGGCCAGGTAGCCGGGCGGCGGGGTCATGATGCCGGCGGTGCCGGGCACCGACTCCAGGATGACCGCCGCGACGGACTGCGGGCCCTCGAAGGCGAGGGTGTCGGCGAGGTGCGCGAGGGCGCGCTCGCACTCCTCGGCCTCGGTGGTGGCGTGGAAGGGCGAGCGGTAGAGGAACGGGCCCCAGAAGTGCACGACGCCGGCGGAGGCGGTGTCCGAGGGCCAGCGGCGCGGGTCGCCGGTCAGGTTGATCGCGGCGGCGGTGGCGCCGTGGTACGAGCGGTAGGCGGACAGCACCTTGTGGCGGCCGGTGTGCAGCCGGGCCATGCGGACGGCGTTCTCCACGGCCTCGGCGCCGCCGTTGGTGAAGAAGATCCTGTCGAGGTCCCCGGGGGTGCGCTCGGCGATGAGGCGTGCGGCCTCGGAGCGGACGTCCACGGCGAACCCGGGCGCCAGGGTGCAGAGCCGGCCGGCCTGCTCCTGGATGGCCGCGACCACCTTGGGGTGCTGGTGGCCGATGTTGGTGTTGACCAGCTGGGAGGAGAAGTCGAGGAAGCGGTTCCCGTCGTAGTCCCAGAAGTACGAGCCCTCGGCCCCGGCGACGGCCAGCGGGTCGATCAGGGCCTGGGCGGACCACGAGTGGAAGACGTGAGCGCGGTCGGCGGCCTTGACGGACGCGCCGGTGACATGAGGGGTCATGGCGCCACGCTAGAAGTGCGCAGGTGGGAAGGGATATCGGCGGACTGTATGGGGGTGGGGGGCCGCCCTCGGCAGTCTGTCTGCCCCAGACTCGATTGACAGCATGCTGTCATCATGGGAGCGTGGTGTCGTCCCCTCCATCCCTCTTTCCTCGTTTTTCGCCTTTCCTGCCGCCTTCCGCCCTCTCCCGACCTCTTCCACCGTTTTCTACCCTCTTCCACCGTCTTCCGCCCTGGAGGCGTCCCATGAGCGGTACGACCGGCACCACGGCCGCCAAGCCCGTCCACCTCGCGGTCTACGACACGTACGCGGACTGGGAGACCGGCCACACCACCGCGCACCTCACCCAGCGCGGCCACCGGATCCGCACGGTGGGCCCGCTGGCCGGGGTACCGGTCACCACCATGGGCGGCGTCCGCATCCAGCCCGACCTGCCCCTCGCCGACCTGCACCCCGAGGACTCCTCGCTGCTGATCCTGACGGGTGCGCAGCTGTGGGACGCCGGTGACGAGCTGGCCCCCTTCGCCGCCAAGGCCCGCGCGTTCCTCGCGGCCGGGGTGCCCGTCGCGGCCATCTGCGGGGCCACGGCGGGCCTCGCCCGCGAAGGCCTGCTGGACGACCGCCCGCACACCAGCGCGGCCGCCGCCTACCTCGGCGCCCAACCGGGGTACGGGGGAGCCGACCGGTACGTGGAGGCCGACGCGGTCACCGCGGGGGACCTGATCACGGCGGGCCCGACCGAGCCGGTGGCCTTCGCCCGGGAGGTCTTCGCCCGGCTGGGCGTGTACAGGCCGGAGGTGCTGGACGCGTGGTACCGGCTGTTCCACGACTCCGACGCGAGCGCCTTCCCGGTCCTGATGGCGGCGGCGGAGGCCGGCGATGCCTGACCTGGTGCCGGCGGAGCCCCTGTCCGGGCGGGAGCGGCAGGGCCTGCTCAGCCGGACCGCGCTCGGCGTCTTCCGGCTGAACGGGCAGTTCCTGGCTGTCTCCGAGGAGCTGGCCCGCCCGGCGGGGCTGACGGCCGCGTGGTGGCAGGTGCTGGGCGCGGTGCTGACGGAGCCGCTGCCCGTCGCGGGGATCGCCCGGCGGATGGGGATCACCCGGCAGAGCGTGCAGCGGGTGGCGGACCTGCTGACCGCCGAGGGGCTCGCCGAGTACGTCCCGAACCCCGCGCACCGCCGCGCGAAACTGCTCCGCCCGACCCAGGAGGGCCGGGCCGCGATCGCCCGCATCGACCCGGGCCACGCGGAACTGGCGGCCCGCCTGGCCTCCCTGCTGGGCGAGACGGCCTTCGCGGAGACCGCCGCGGCGCTGGAACGCCTGTCGGAGGCCCTGGCGACACTCACCGCCTCCGGCCCCGGCGACGGCTGAGGCGCATCGAATGTGTCGAAGTCAATAAGCCTGCGGGCAGAGCTTGTTGGGCACGAGCACCCCACCGCACACTGCGGCACATGGAGCCGTCGAGGGTAGTGGCACGACTGTGGGAGCGAATCGGGGCACGCGACTGGAACGGCGTGGCCGCACTCGTCGCCGAGGACGCGGTCATCGAATGGCCGGTCAGCGGGGAGCGCATCGTGGGCCGGGCGAACTTCGTCTCCGTGCTCAGCGACGAGGGCCCCGCCGCCGGCGAACGGTCCGTCGGCACGGTGGAAGTCCTGCGCATCCTCGCGGACGAGGACCTCGTCGTCACCGAGGTGGAGATACCCGAGGACCACGTCCTGTACCGGGCCGTCTCCCTGTGGACGGTACGCGACGGGGAGGTCGTCGCCGCCCGGGAGTACTGGACCAGCCCTGGACAGGACCCCGCGCCCCGCTGGAGGGCGGGCTACGTCGAGCTCCTGTCGGCCGACCGGGTGGCAGACTGAGCCGCGTGCTCACGCAACTCGCGGCGGCGACCGGCGTCCTGGCCCTGCTGACCCTCGTACCAGGGCCCGACATGGCCCTCGTGACCCGGCGGGCCGTCACCCGGGGGCGGGCCGACGGGCTGCGCACCGTCGGCGGGGTCGCCGCCGGACTGCTGCTCTGGGGCGCCCTCACCGTGGCCGGGCTCGCGGCGCTGCTCGCCGCCTCGGCGGAGGTGTACCTGGTGGTCAAGCTGGCGGGGGCGGCGTACCTGTGCTTCCTCGGCGTCCAGTCGCTGCGCCGGCCGGGGACGGGCACGCAGGCCCCGGCGGAGGGGGACGCGGGTGGTAGCGGGGGCCCGGGCCGGCCCGACCGGGGCGGCGCGTGGCGGACCGGGCTGGTCGGCAACGCCCTCAACCCGAAGATCGCCGTGTTCTACACGGGGCTGCTCCCCACCCTGGCGCCGCCGGGCCTGGGCCCGACGGCGGGGATGGCCCTGCTCGTGCTGGTCCACGTGCTGCTGACCCTGGCCTGGCTGGGCACGTACGTCTACGTGCTCTCGCGCGCCCGGCGCTTCTTCGCCCGGCCTCGGGTCCGCCGGACGATGGACCGGGTGACGGGCGTGGTCCTGATCGGCTTCGGGGTGCGGGTGGCGGCTTCGGCGCCGTAGCCGCCACGTGGCTGCGGGCAGGGCCCCTGGTCAGGCGACGAGGCGGTCCAGTTCCTCCGTGATGGCGGCCCGCATCGCGTCGTGGCGGGGCGCCAGGGCGTGGCGCCCGCCGCGCCAGTACTCCTCGTCCGTGTAGCGCCAGACCGGCATCCGGACGAGGTCGGCGGGCTCCCAGTCGTAGCGGGGCCAGATGTGCGCGTGCAGGTACGGGTCGGTGTTGCCGAGGATCTCGATGTTCACGCGGCGGAAGGCCGGGTCGAGGCGCGCGCAGGCGCGTTCGACGGCCTCGGCGAACCGCTCCAGGTCGGTGAGGTACGCGCTCCGGCGGGCCGGCGGGAGGTCGGAGAGGCGCGTCACCGCCGGGTCGTCGGCCAGCAGGACGGAGTAGCCGGGGAGGAACTGCCGGTCCCCGATCGCGGCGAATCCGGCGTCGAGGCGGCGCAGGACGGTGGGGTTCAGCCCTCGGTGCGCGCTGCCGATGCGGTCGTGCCGCCAGTCGTCGTTGCTCATTCCCGGACCCTAGCCGAGCGCCCGTCCCGGCCGGCCTGTCGGCCTGTCGGCCTGCCTGCCTGCCTGCCTCGGGGCAACTGGCTCTCAGGTAGGGCATGTCATACCTGAGAGCCACCCCCGAAGCCCGCTCCGCAGCGGGACGCCGACCAGGGGTGCCGGTTCCTAACTTCGATACCGGAGCGGGCGAGTGCCCGATCGGGAACGAAGCACGGGGGGCACCGCCATGACCAGCAGTCTCGGCAGTGGGAGCGGCAACGGCGTTCGCGGGGGCGTGCGTCGTGGACGGGGCGGCCGGATCGGCCGCACGCTGCTGGCCGCGCTGGTCGCGGCGGCCGTGGTCGTCCCCGTGTCCGCCGCCGCGTCCCCCCGGGTGCCGGCGCCCGCGCCGGCGGTGCTCGCCGCGTCCGCCTCCCCGCAGGAGCGCTATGCCGCCAACCTCGCCAACCTCGCCGCCTCGGCGCGGATGGCCGAGGCGGCGGGCCGCGGCGGGCGGGCGTCGAAGCTGCGGGAGATGGCGTCGGCGGGAGCGGAAGGAGCCCGGTTCCTCGACTTCGACGGGCGGGGCAGAGGCCGGGCCGTGGAGGTGTTCGGCGATCCGGGCACCGCCGACCGGATAGCGGTGCTGGTGCCCGGTTCCGACACGACCCTGGACACCTACCGGCGCTTCCGGGACGGCGCGCTCAGCCTCCAACGGCGGCTTGCGCAGGAGCACCCGCGCTCCGCGGTGGTCGCCTGGCTCGGGTACGACACCCCGGGCACGGTCAGCACCACGGTGCTGACCGCCGACCGCGCCGACCGGGCCGCCGCCGAACTGAGTCCGTTCCTCACCCGCTTGCGGGAGCTCGCCCCGTCGGGCGCCAGGATGTCGCTGCTGTGCCACTCCTACGGCTCGGTGGTCTGCGCCCGTACGGCGACCGGCTCCGACGTGGCGGACTTGGCCCTGTTCGGCAGCCCGGGCACGGGGGCGTCCTCCGCCGCCGAACTGCCGACCCGCGCCCGGGTCTGGGCCGGCCGGGGCAGCGGCGACTGGATCGGGAACGTTCCCCATGTCCGGCTCGGCGGGATCGGGTTCGGCACCGATCCCGTGAACCCCGCCTTCGGCGCCCGGATCTTCGCCGCGGGCACCGCCGGGCACAGCGACTACCTCAAGCCCGGCACCGCCTCCCTCGACAGCCTGGCCCGCATCGTCCTCGGTTCGGAGGCCCCTCATGCGTGACGTACGCGACCGCTGGGCCGTGCTCGCGGAGCGCGTCGACCGGGCGACCCCGGCCGGGAGGGACCGGTCCGTGGACGCCCTGCGGGCCCTCGCGATCCTCGGTGTGGTGCTCGGGCACTGGCTGGTCACGGCCCTGACGACCGACGACGGCACCCTGCACGGCACGAGCCCGCTGGTGCACATGCCCTGGCTGGCCCCGGTGTCCTGGGTGTTCCAGACCCTGGCCGTGTTCTTCCTGGTCGGCGGTCATGTCGCCGCTCAGGGGTACGCCTCGGCGCGGGCGCGCGGGGTCGCGTACGGGGCCTGGGTCGGGCAGCGCCTGGGACGGCTGTTCCGTCCCGTGGCGGCGGTGATCGCCCTGTGGGCGGTGGTAGCGGGCGGGCTGCTGCTGGGCGGGGCCGAGTGGGACACCGTGCGGACCCTGCTCACGCTCGTGTGGTCGCCGCTGTGGTTCCTGCTGGTGTTCTCGGCGCTCACCGCCGCTACTCCGCTGGTGGTCCGGCTCAGCCCCGTGTGGCCGCTGGCCGTGGTGGCGGGGGTCGACGCCTGGCGGTTCGGCTTCGGCGGCCCGCAGTGGGCCGGCTGGGTCAATGTCGCCGCCGGCTGGCTCGTCCCCTACACCCTGGGGGCCGCCTGGGCCCGGGGCGCGTTCGCCCGGCGTCGTGGGGCCCTGTTCCTGCTGGGCGGTGGGGCCGCCGCCACCACCGCTCTGGTCCTCTGGGGCGGGTACCCGGCGTCCATGGTGGGGGTGCCCGGGGCGGCGATATCGAACCTGAACCCGCCGACGCTGGCCGCCGCCGCCTTCGGCCTGGCCCAGTGCGGGCTGGCCCTGCTGGTGCGCGAGCCGCTGGCCCGGGTGATGCGCCGGCCGCGGACCTGGGCGAAGGTGGCCCTGCTGAACCTGTCGGCGATGACCGTGTTCCTCTGGCACCAGACCTCGATGATGGCCGTCACCGCCCTCGGGCTGCTGGTCTCCACGGATCTGCCCGGGCTGCACACGGTGCCCGGCTCGGCGGGCTGGATCGCCGTCCGGCTGCTGTGGCTGCCGGTGTTCGCGGCCGCCCTGGGCGTCTGCTGGGCCGCGTTCCGGGTTCACGAGCGGCCCCGGCCCCGGCCCCGGGCCGCCGGCCGCGCCGCCGCTGCGGAAGCCGCCAGCCCCGGCGGTGGCCGCCGCCCGGCACCGGACCCGGTGATCACCCGTGCCTAGGCTGGGCGTCGTGAAGGAGCAGAGCGGTCCCCCGGTCCCGTCCCCATCCCTGTCCCCCGTCCGGGACGGAAGCACCCTGCATGGGGTGGGCCGGCAGTTGTTCACCCTCGGGCGGGACCCGCTGCCCCCGATGAAGCGGCCCCGCTGGCTGGCCCGGCTGCCG
Organism: Streptomyces sp. NPDC001373; assembly: GCF_042895815.1. Lineage (NCBI taxonomy): Bacteria > Bacillati > Actinomycetota > Actinomycetes > Kitasatosporales > Streptomycetaceae > Streptomyces > Streptomyces sp. NPDC001373. Next base: position 395,188 of record NZ_JBIAWQ010000002.1, on the reverse strand, counting down.
CACGCCCTGGTCTGCTACACGGCCTTGTTCTTCGGGTTCATGACGTCCGCTCAGCTCCAGGACCTCTACGACGTGCACGATCCGAGCATCGTCGTCCTGTCCCTGTTCACCGGCTTCTCCGTCGTGGCGGCGATGTTCCGGCCGGTCGCCGCCTGGTGGCTCGGGCTGGTGACGGCCGGGTTCATCGCCTGGACCGTCCACGGCAGCGCCGGGCCGGAGCAGACCTGGCCCTGGACCCCGATCGGGCCCTTCGCCTTCGCGCCGCTGGTGCTGCTGGTGGCCCTGCGGGTGCCGCCGCGGGTGACGGCTGCGGTCATCGGCGTCTCCGCCGCGTACACCGGCGCGGCCGAGGTGCTCTTCAAGCCGGAGCACAGCCAGAGCAGCACGATCGGCGCGCTCCTCGTCTTCGGCTTCGCCGGGCTCCTCGGGTACGCCCTGCGGGCGACGCGGCTGGCCCGCAGCCAGCTCGTCGTGCAGGAGACCCTGACCGAGGAGGAGCGGGCCCGGCGGACCCTCCTGGAGGAGCGCAGCCGCATCGCCCGCGAACTGCACGACGTGGTCGCCCACCACATGTCGGTGATCTCCATCCAGGCGCAGGTCGCCCCGCACCTGGTGGAGAACCCGTCCGAGGAGCTGAAGGAGAACCTGGCGGGCATACGGGAGAACGCCCTGGAAGCCCTGACGGAGCTGCGCCGGGTGCTGGGCGTGCTGCGGTCCGAACAGCCCGACGACCCGGCCGGCCCGCACCACCCGCAGCCCACCCTCGCCGAGCTGGACGGGCTCGTGGACAACGTCCGCGGCGCCGGGCTGGAGGTCACCACCGAGGTGGCCGGCATATGCCGGGCGCTGACCCCGGGCGTCGAGCTGACGGCGTACCGGATCGTGCAGGAGGCGCTGAGCAACTGCCTGCGGCACGCGCCCGGTTCCCGGGTGGAGGTCGGGATCGCGTACGGGCCGCGCGAACTGCACCTGTGCGTCGCGAACTCGGCCCCGACGCGGCAGGCCCCGCCCTCGCCGGGAGCCGGGCACGGGCTGCTCGGGATGCGGGAGCGGGCGGGCATGCTGGGGGGTGAACTGGCCGCCGGGCCGCGCCCCGACGGCGGGTACGAGGTGAGCGCCGTCCTTCCCATGGACCCGCCCGGCGGGTCCTCCTACGAGACGAAGAAGGACGTATGAGCACTCCGATCAGGGTGATGATCGCCGACGACCAGATGATGGTCCGGCAGGGCTTCACCGTGCTCCTGAACGCCCAGCCGGACATCGATGTGGTCGGCCAGGCCGTCGACGGCGCGGACGCCGTGGCGAAGGCCGCCGAATTCGGACCGGACGTCGTCCTGATGGACATCCGCATGCCGGGGATGGGCGGCATCGAGGCCACCTCGATCATCACGGGCGCGCCGGACTGCGCCGTCAAGGTGCTCGTGCTGACCACCTTCGACCTGGACGAGTACGTGTACGAGGCGCTGCGCGCGGGTGCCTCCGGGTTCCTCCTCAAGGACGCGTCGGCCGAGCAGCTGGCCGAGGCGGTACGGGTGGTGGCGGCCGGCGAGGCCCTGCTGTCGCCGAACATCACGAAGCGGCTGATCACCGAGTTCTCGCGGCTGGGCGCTCCGCGGGGGCCGTCCAGGGCGCGGATCCAGGACCTGACGGAGCGGGAGACGGAGGTGCTGTCGCTGATCGCCCAGGGGCTGTCCAACGCGGAGATCGCAGGGCACCTGGTGCTCGCCGAGCAGACGGTGAAGACGCATGTGGGCCGCATCCTGGTGAAACTGGGCCTGAGGGACCGCACGCAGGCGGCGGTGTTCGCGTACGAGACGGGTCTGGTCCGTCCGGCGGGCTACTGACGGGCCGGCGTAGTACCTGAGGGGGACCCCGGGAAATCCCCTTCGGCGGCGACGCGGACCAGCCGGGCCCCGGCCTACGGTGAGGACATGACCCAGACGACCACCGGGGCGACCCCCCGGCCTCCCGAACTGCGGCTGGCTTCGGGCTTGATCCGGAGCCTGCGGGAAGACCTCCTGACGGACGCCTTCGCCTACCGGCCCCTGCCCCCCATGCGGACGGACGGGCGGCTGCCCCGGCTGCTGCCGCGGCGGATGCGTCCGAGGGCGGCCTACCTGCCGCACGCGGCGGTGGGGGCGGCGGCGCTGTTCGTGTTCCTGCTGGGGAACACCGAGCACTTCGACAGGATGCCTCCGGTCCAGTCCCTGGTGATCGGGGTGCTGGCGGCGGCGCCGGTGCTGATGACGCTGGTGCGGCCCGTAGGGGCGTTCTGGGCGGCCCTGGCCGTGACCGCGGTACTCTCCGTCCTCCAGGACCGGATCATGGTCTGGCCGTGGTCGCCGGCCACGTTCACCGGTCATCTCGCCGTGATGACCTTCGTGGCGCTGCGGACCCGGCCCCGGGTCGCCGGGTGGATGTGGGTCGTCACGCTGCTGTTCGGGACGGTCCTGCCGGTCCTCGCCGGCTCGGGGGACTCGGTGCAGCCGGCGCCCATGGCGGTCATCTCGGCGGTGGCGCTCCTGGCGGTCACGGTCCGCAACACCCGGCGGGAGGCGAAGCAGGAGGTCACCGCGCAGCAGGAGGTGACGGCCGTCGAGCGCGACCGGCGGACCCTGCTGGAGGAGCGGACGACCATCGCCCGCGAGCTGCACGACGTGGTCGCCCACCACATGTCGGTGGTGGCGATCCAGGCGGAGGCGGCCCCGTACCGGGTGAAGAACCCGCCGCCGGAGCTGGAGGCGGCCTTCGCCACCATCCGGGAGAACGCGGTGGCGGCGCTGACGGAGCTGCGCCGGGTGCTGGGCGTGGTCCGGTCCGCGGACTACGAGGCCCCCGAGGCGCCGCAGCCGACGCTGGCCTCCCTGGACGGGCTGCTGGCCAATGTGCGGGAAGCCGGGCTGAGCGTGGAGAAGACGGTCACGGGTGCGGTGCGCGAGCTGCCGCAGGGGGTGGAGCTGTCGGCGTACCGGATCGTCCAGGAGGCCCTGAGCAACAGCCTGCGGCACGCCCCGGGCGCGGTGGCCGGGGTGGAGATCTCCTACGTGCTGGGCGGATTGGGGATACGGGTCGTCAACGGGCCGGCGGTCGGGGACGTCCGGCCCTCGCCGGGCGCCGGGCACGGGATCACGGGCATGCGGGAGCGGGTGGCGATGCTGGAGGGGGAGATGACGGCCGGGGAGAGCTCCGGCGGCGGGTACGAGGTGGCGGTGTTCCTGCCGGTGCGCAGCCGGCCGCGGCCCGAGGAGGCTCCGGTATGACGATCCGGGTGCTGATCGTCGACGACCAGATGATGGTCCGCGAGGGCTTCTCCGTCCTGTTGAACGCGATGGAGGGCATCGAGGTCGTCGGCGAGGCGGTCGACGGCCGACAGGCCATCGCCCAGGTGGCGGCGCTGCGGCCGGACGTGGTGCTGATGGACATCCGGATGCCGGAGATGAACGGCCTGGAGGCGACACGGCACCTCGTGGCGGCCGACACGGACGCGAAGGTGCTGGTCCTGACGACCTTCGACCTCGACGAGTACGTGTACCAGGCGCTGCGGGCGGGGGCGTCGGGGTTCCTGCTGAAGGACGCGTCTGCCCGGCAGCTGGCGGAGGGCGTGCGGGTGGTGGCGGCCGGGGAGGCGCTGCTGGCCCCTTCGGTGACGAAGCGGCTGATCACGGAGTTCTCGAAGCTCTCGGACGTGCGGCGGGCCCCGGATCCGGCGGGGGTGGGGGAGTTGACGGAGCGGGAGACGGAGGTGCTGGTGCTGATCGCGCAGGGGCTGTCCAACGCGGAGATCGCCGACCGGCTGCTGGTCGCGGAGTCCACGATCAAGACGCATGTGAGCCGCATCCTGGTGAAGCTGGGGCTGCGGGACCGCACGCAGGCGGCGGTGTACGCCTACGAGACACGGCTGGTGACACCGGCTTAGGCTGCGGGGATGGGTTTTGATCCGTGGGACGCCGCTTTCGTCGCCGATCCGTACCCCGCCTACCGGGAGTTGCGCGAGCGGGGACGGGTCGAGTGGTCGGAGGCGACCGGGCAGTGGCTGGTGTCGCACCACGCCGATGTGAGCGCGCTGCTGCGGGACCGCCGGCTGGGGCGGACGTACCTGCACCGGTTCGGCCACGAGGAGTTCGGGCGTGAGGCGCCGCCGCCGGAGCACGAGCCCTTCCACGTGCTCAACGGCAACGGCCTGCTGGACCTGGAGGATCCCGCGCACGGGCGGGTGCGGCGGCTGGTGTCGAAGGCGTTCACCCCGCGCACTGTCGAGCGGCTCGCGCCCGCCGTGGACCGGATGGCGCGGGAGCTGGCGGCCGGGCTGCTCGCCGACGGGGGCGGGGACCTGTTGACGGCCGTCGCCGAGCCCCTGCCGGTGGCGGTGATCGCGGAGCTGCTCGGCATCCCCGAGTCGGACCGGGGCCTGCTGCGGCCCTGGTCGGCGGACATCTGCGGGATGTTCGAGCTCCGGCCGGACCCGGAGACCGCGCGGCGGGCGGTGAGGGCCAGTGTGGAGTTCAGCGCCTATCTGCGAGATCTGATCGCCGAGCGGCGCCGGCGCCCCGGCACGGATTTGATCTCCGCGCTGATCACCGCCCACGATGAGGGGGGCCGGCTCAGCGAGCAGGAGATGATCTCCACCTGCGTCCTCCTGCTGAACGCCGGGCACGAGGCGACGGTCAACACCACCGTCAACGGCTGGTGGGCCCTCTTCCGCAACCCCGGGCAGCTCGCCGGGCTGCGCGCGCTCCCGGGGCCCCCCGGTCCGGAAAAGTTGTCCACAGCTGTGGATGAACTCCTCCGCTACGACACGCCGCTCCAGATGTTCGAACGCTGGGTGCTCGACGACATCGAGGTCGGGGACGCCGTCATCCCGCGCGGGGCGGAGATCGCCCTGCTCTTCGGGTCCGCGAACCGGGACCCCGCTCGCTTCGAGGACCCGGACGTGCTGGACCTCGGGCGGGCCGACAACCCGCACCTGACCTTCGGGGCCGGGATCCATTACTGCCTGGGCGCCCCGCTGGCCCGCCTGGAGCTGGCCTCCTCCTTCGGGGCCCTGCTGGACGAGAAGGTCCCGCCGATGCGGCTCGTGAGGGAGCCGCAGTGGCAGGACGGCTACGTCATCCGGGGCCTGCGGGAGCTGCTGGTCGAGTTCTAGCGGGCCTACGCCGTCAGGTCCCGGCGGCGCAGGGCCGCCAGACCGGCCGCCGTCAGGGCCGCGGCCAGGGCGGTGAGCACCAGCGACGGGGCCGGGTCCCAGGCACCGGGGCCGGGCAGCTTCGGCAGGTGGGCGAAGGGCGAGAGGTCCATGACCGCCTGCGGCAGCCCGAGGGCCGGCCCGAGCCAGCCGAGGGCCAGCGCTGCCCCGGCAACCGCCCACGCGGCGACGGCGTACCGGGGGGCCGCCCCGTACAGCAGGACCGCGAGCGCCCCGACCGCCCACACCGCCGGGAGCTGCGCCAGGCAGGCGCCGACGGTCGCGGCCAGGTCCCCGCCACCCCCGCCGTGCCCGAGTCCCAGGCCGATCCCCGCCAGCAGCAGGATCAGCGCCGAGCCCCCGAAGGCGACCGCAAGGTGTCCGCCGGCCCAGCGCAGCCGGCCGACGGCGTTGGCGAGCAGCGGCTCGGCCCGCTGCGAGGTCTCCTCCCCGTGAAGCCGCAGCACGCAGGAGACGGCGAACAGCGCCGCGGCCATGCCCAGCAGCCCGGCCATCGCCGCCAGGAAGGCGTCGGTCAGCCCGCTCTGCCCGCCCATCCGTTCGATGATCCGGCGGGTCCGCTCGTTGTCGCCGACCACCTCGGCGGCGCCCTCCGCCATCCCCCCGAAGACCAGACCGGCGATCAGGAAGCCCGCGCTCCAGCCGAGTACGGTGCCCCGCTGGAGCCGCCGGGCCAGTGCCCCCGCCGATCCGAGCCGCCCCTCGGCCGGACCCGGCCGGTCGGGCAGCATCCCCGCGCCCAGGTCGCGGCGGCCCGCCAGCGCGTGGGCCCCGCCCGTCAGCGCCGCCGCACCGGCGGCGAACAGGCCGAGCACCCACCAGCGTTCGCCCGCGAAGGCCCGTACGTTCTCCAGCCAGCCCAGTGGCGAGGCCCAGGTCAGGGCCGAACCCCCGCCCGGGGTGCCGGCGTCGCCCGCCGCCCTCAGCACGAACGCGGCCCCCAGCGCGCCCGCTGTCAGCCCCTTCGCGGCGCGGGCGCTGCCGGTCAGCTGGGCGGCGACGGCCGCCGCCCCCGCGAAGAGCATGCCCGTCCCGGCGATGCCCAGCCCGAGGGCGAGGGCCCCGGACGCCCCCTGCCCCGCGAGGCCGCCCGCGACGAGCACGGCCACGGCCGCGTCGGCGGCGAACGCGGCGAGCAGGGCCGCCGTCAGCGGGGCCCGCCGCCCCACCGCTCCGGCCCCGAGGAGCTCCTGACGTCCCGTCTCCTCCTCCTCGCGGGTGTGCCGGACGACGACGATCAGGCTCATCACGGCGGCGAGCACCGCCCCGAACACCCCCGCCCGCCAGGCGGTGAGGGCGCCGAGGGAGTCACCGGACACCGGCCCGTACAGGGCCCGCATCGACCCGTTGGCGTTCATCGAGGCGGCGACGGAGGCCCGTTCGGCGGCGGTGGCGTACACGCTGCCGAGCGTGCGGGGCATGCTCACCACCAGCAGCCCGGTGACCAGCACCCAGACCGGCACCGTCACCCGGTCCCGGCGCGCCGCCAGCCGCAGCAGGGTCCCTGTGCCGGCGAACCGCCCGGTCATCGCCCCTCCACCGCCTCCGGCGCGTAGTGGCGCAGGAAGAGCTCCTCCAGGGTGGGCGGGGTCGCGGTCAGCGACCGCACGCCCGAGGCGGTGAGGGCGCGCAGCACGGCGTCCAGCCGGTCGGTGTCGGCCTGGAGGCTGACGCGCGCTCCACGCACCTCCACGTCGTGGACGCCGGGCAGCTGCGCGATGCCGTCCGGCGGGCCGGCGAGCTCGGCGGTGATGGACGTACGGGTGAGGTGGCGCAGCTCGGCAAGGGTGCCGCTCTCCACGGTGCGGCCGGCGCGGACGATGCTGACCCGGTCGCAGAGCGCCTCGACCTCGCTGAGCAGGTGCGAGCTGAGCAGTACGGTGCGGCCCGCGTCGCGTGCCTCGGCGACGCAGCCCTGGAAGACCTCCTCCATCAGCGGGTCGAGGCCGGAAGTGGGCTCGTCCAGGACGAGGAGCTCCGCGTCGGAGGCGAAGGCGGCGACCAGGGCGACCTTCTGGCGGTTGCCCTTGGAGTAGGTACGGCCCTTGCGGGTCGGGTCGAGTTCGAACCGCTCCACCAGCTCGGCCCGCCGCACCGGGTCGAGGCCGCCGCGCAGACGCCCGCAGAGGTCGATGACCTCGCCGCCGGTGAGCTCCCGCCAGAGGGTCACGTCGCCGGGGACGTACGCGATGCGGCGGTGGAGTGCGACGGCGTCGGCCCAGGGGTCGCCGCCGAGCAGGGTGACGGTCCCGGCGTCGGCGCGCAGCAGGCCGAGCAGGATCCGGAGGGTGGTGGACTTGCCGGCGCCGTTGGGGCCGAGGAAGCCGTGCACCTCGCCGGTGGCGACCTCCAGGTCGAGCCCGTCCAGGGCGCGGGTGCGGCCGAACGCCTTGTGGAGTCCGGTGACGCCGATGGCCTTCGTCATGACTCCGAAGCTACGCTTCTTTCACAAACTTGTGAAGTTGGCGAATCGCGTAAACTTCGGAGGGTGACGAGGGACGACACACGGAACGAGCACCGGGACGACGCGCGGCGCGACGTGGACGACGTACGCGACGTACGCGACGTACGCGACGTCGGGGAACGGGACAGGGAAGCGGTCTCCCGCTTCGTCGAGCGGTTCGCCGCGCAGCTCACCGAGGCGGGCATGCAGCGCATGGCCGCCCGGGTCTTCTCCTGCCTGCTCGCGAGCGACGGCGGCGCGATGACGTCGGCGGAGCTGGGCGCCGCCCTGCGGATCAGCCCGGCGGCGGTATCGGGCGCCGTCGCCTACCTGGCGCAGGTCAACATGGTCAGCCGGGAGCGCGAGCCGGGCTCCCGCCGGGACCGCTACGTGCTGCACAACGAGCTCTGGTACGAGACCTTCACCCGCCGGGACCAGGCCCTCACTCGCTTCGAGCAGACCCTGCGCGAGGGCGCGGCCGACCTGGGCACGGACACCCCGGCGGGCGCGCGGGTCGCGGAGACGGCGGCGTTCTTCGAGTTCCTCCAGCACGAGATGCACGGGCTGATGGACCGCTGGCGCACCCACCGGGCCGGCCTCGGCCTGCCGTAGCCGTCCGGCGGCAGGCCTGCGGCAGGCCGGTGGGGTCGGGGCGGGTACCTCGCGCCGCCCCGCGGCACCCCGCAGCCGCGTCCGTCAGCTCCTCGGCAGGGTCAGGGACCAGGCCCCGGGGCGGCGAGTCCAGGTACGGCGGCGGACCGGGGGCCCCGGCTGGGCGTGGTCGGCGCGGTAGCGGAACGCCGAGCCGGTGCCCGTGACGGACACCGTCACCGCCTCCCCGGCCGCCGCCAGCGGCGCCCCGCCCGGGAACCGGACCACCACCCGCGCGGGCCCGCCGTCCTCCCGCGTCCGCACGGCCACCTCCTCCACCGGGCGGTCCTCCTCCACCAGCACCGCCCCGTCGACCTCCACCCGCAGCGACTGCACCGGCCGGCCCGCGCCCCGGGCCGCCGCCGGAGCCGGAGCCGGAGCCGGAGCCGGAGCCGGAGCCGGCAGCAGCGTCCGCAGCAGCGACCGGTACCCGCCGGGCCCCCGTACGGACGGCGCAGGCTGCGCGGCGATCCTCAGCCCGCCCAGCACCACCCCGCCGCAGTCGTCCACCAGCAGGTCCCGCGGCCGCGTCACCCCGTCCAGAGCCGCCCGCGCCGCGAACACCGCCGAGAGCGGCACCCCCAGCGAACGGGCCAGCGCCAGCGACCCGGCCGGCCCCACGGGCACCAGGGAGACCGCGCCGTACGCCGGCTCCCGGTGCAGCAGCCCCACGGCCCGCACCAGCGCCCCGTCGTCACCCACCACCACGGGCCGACGATGGCCCCGGCGGGCGAGCGCCCGCGCAAATTCCTCCTGCGAGTCCGGGAGACAGATTTTCGCCGCGGCCCCCGCCGACAGCACATCCTTCGCGATGCGCACGGACTCGCCGTCAAGACGGCGGGCGACCGGGTCGACGAGCACGAGCAGGCCGCCTACCGGCGCGCCCGCATGGCTCATGGTGGGCTCTGGAGCCGACACCTCGGTCCTTCCTCGGGTAGCATCTTTGTGCAAGAGGCCCTTGCGCTATTGCGCCAGGGCCTTCGTCTATTCCGGGGCACCGGTCCGACGGCTCAGCCTGCGGTGTACATCGTCGTACGCCCCCTGACCTTGGACATGCCCCATCCGGAAGAGGTGTACGCCTGTGCCCGCTCTTGTGCTGCTCGGAGCTCAGTGGGGTGACGAGGGCAAGGGAAAGGCCACCGACCTGCTCGGTGGTTCCGTTGACTATGTGGTGCGCTACCAGGGCGGCAACAACGCCGGCCACACGGTCGTCGTAGGCGACCAGAAGTACGCGCTGCACCTCCTCCCCTCCGGCATCCTCTCCCCCGGATGCACGCCGGTCATCGGCAACGGTGTCGTCGTCGACCCCGCCGTCCTGCTCTCCGAGCTGCGCGGCCTGAACGAGCGCGGCATCGACACCTCCAAGCTGCTCATCAGCGGCAACGCGCACCTCATCACGCCGTACAACGTCACCCTCGACAAGGTCGGCGAGCGCTTCCTCGGCAAGCGCAAGATCGGTACGACCGGCCGCGGTATCGGCCCGACCTACGCGGACAAGATCAACCGCGTCGGCATCCGCGTCCAGGACCTGTACGACGAGTCGATCCTCAGCCAGAAGGTCGAGGCGGCGCTGGAGAACAAGAACCAGCTCCTCGCCAAGCTCTACAACCGGCGCGCCATCGAGGTCGAGGCGATCGTCGAGGAGATGCTCCAGTACGCGGAGCAGATCAAGCCGTACGTCGCCGACACCACCCTGATCCTCAACAACGCGCTGGACGAGGACAAGGTCGTGCTCTTCGAGGGCGGCCAGGGCACCCTGCTCGACGTCGACCACGGCACGTACCCCTTCGTCACCTCCTCGAACCCGACCGCCGGCGGCGCCTGCACCGGCACCGGCGTGGGCCCGACGAAGATCAGCCGCGTCATCGGCATCCTCAAGGCCTACACCACGCGCGTCGGCGCCGGTCCGTTCCCGACCGAGCTGTTCGACGAGGACGGCGAGGCGCTGCGCCGCATCGGCGGCGAGCGCGGCGTGACCACCGGCCGCGACCGCCGCTGCGGCTGGTTCGACGCCCCGATCGCCCGCTACGCGACCCGCGTGAACGGCCTGACGGACTTCTTCCTCACCAAGCTCGACGTGCTCACCGGCTGGGAGGAGATCCCGGTCTGCGTCGCGTACGAGATCGACGGCAAGCGCGTCGAGGAGCTGCCCTACTCGCAGACCGACTTCCACCACGCGAAGCCGATCTACGAAACCCTGCCGGGCTGGTCCGAGGACATCACCAAGGCCAAGACCTTCGCCGACCTGCCGAAGAACGCGCAGAACTACGTGAAGGCGCTGGAGGAGATGTCGGGCGCCCCGATCTCCGCCATCGGCGTCGGCCCCGGCCGCACCGAGACGATCGAGATCAACTCCTTCCTGTAGCCGGCAGGGCGGTACACGGCGCCGAGGGGCGGGGGGGGGCGCCCCGGGGCCCCCCCCCCCCCCCCCGGGGGGCGGGCCCCGGGGGCCCCCCCCCCCCGACCACACCCCCGGGCCCCCCCGCCGGGGCCCCGGGGGGGCCCCCCCCAGCGCCCCCCGGGGCGGCCCCCCCGCCCCCCCCCACCCCATCTACACCCCCCCCGCGGGGGGGCGGGCCGGGGGGCCCCGGGGGGGGGGGGGGGGCCCCCCCGCCGCGCCCCCCGCCCCTCCGTCGTCCGGGAGCCCGTCCTGGAGCCCCCTACGCTCCGAACACCTCCGCGAGCAGCCGCTTCTGGGCCTCGGCGAACAGCCCGCCCACGGCCGCCATGTCGAGCCGGGCGTCCCCGCAGGTCAGCGAGGCGGTGAAGGTCGTGCTGCCGTCGGGCGAGCCGAACATCAGGGCGCCCCAGCCCCACATGCCGCCGTTGTGGGTGTAGACGGCGCGGCCGTCCTCCGTCTCCTGCACGAACAGACCGAGGCCGTAGCCCGCCTTGGGGTGCGGGGTGCGCATCGCGTCCAGCAGCCCGGCGGGCAGGATCCTGCCGCCCATCAGGGCGGAGAAGAAGACGTGCAGGTCGCGGGTGGTCGAGATCATGTCACCGGCGGCGGAGATCCAGGAGGGGTTCGAGCGGGTGACGTCGAGCGACTTCCACTCGTCCCCGTCCTGGTAGGTGTACGTCGCGTGGGCGTGCGGCTCGGGGATCTCCGGCGAGGCGTCCGGCACCACGGTGCCCGTCAGGCCGAGCGGGGTCAGGATCCGCCGCCGCATCTCCTCGGCGTACGGGCGGCCGGTGACCTTCTCGACGAGCAGCCGGGCCAGCACGTAGTTGGTGTTGGAGTAGCTCCAGTCCGTCCCCGGCTCGAACCGGGCCGGCTTGGACAGGGCCAGCCGGACCAGTTCCTCGGGGCGGTAGGTGCGGAAGAGGTTGTCCACCCATTCCCGTCCCTCCCAGGCGATCCCCGGGGCGGTCGTCCCGTCCTCGTAGTACTCGCCGGTGAAGTTGAACAGCCCGCTGGTGTGCTGGAGCACCATCCGCAGGGTGATCCGCGGGTCCAGGTCGTACTCGGGGAGGCGGTCGGCGACCGGGCCGTCGAGTTCGAGCAGGCCGTCGGCCACCAGGAGGAGGACGAGGGTCGCGGTGAAGGTCTTGGTGTTGCTGCCGATCCGGAAGTGACCGTCGGCCGGCGGCTGGGCGCTGCCGCCCGGCTCGGCCACTCCGGCGCTGCCGACCCACTCGCCGCGCGGGTCGTTCACGCGCAGCAGTGCCCCGGCCCAGCCGGAGTCGACGATGTCCTGGAGGGCGGTCTGGAGTTCGGGGCGGTTCTGCTCGGACATGCTGGTGTGCTCCTCGGTAAGTGGGGTGGGAACGTCGTACGGGCGGTGCGGTCTCCGTCGCCGCTGCGTCTGTCCATGCGGGGACGGTCAGATGCTGCGGGCGGTGATGTCGCCGTGGGAGGTGGTCGCGCGGATGGTCAGGGCGGCGGCGGAGCCGTCGGTGTTGTTCAGCGCGTTGTGGATCCGGCCGGAGTCGGTGCCGGCGTCGAGGGCCGCGGAGACCCCGCGGGCGGCGGCGACCGAGATGGAGCCGTGCCGGGTGGTCAGGGCGAGCGCGCCCCGGAAGGCCTCGGAGACGGTGATGTCGCCCTTCTGGGTGCTGATCTCCGCAGGACCGTTCAGGCGGCCGAGCGCGATGTCGCCGTCCTGGACGGTGAGCCGGACGGACGCGGCCTCGTCCAGCTCGACGCGGGCCTGTGCGGCGTCGAGGACGACGTCGCCCAGTCGCCCGACGCCCCGGAACCCGGCGGCGGCCAGGGTCGCCGTGACGTGCGACCCGGCGGGCAGCCGGACGGTACGTCGACGTGGCCGGAGTTGCCCGTGATCCGGTTCCTGGCCGGTGCGGCCGCGATCCGCAGGACCCCGTCGCGGAACTCGACCCCGGTCTCCTCGGCCGCCTTCACGTCCCGGCTCTTCGAGGCGTCCGCCGGGTGGACCTCGACGGTGGCGTCGGACCGGTCGGAGGCGATGCACCGGATCGTTCCGGCCGGGATGTCGAGGACGGTCGGGACGGCGGTGGCGGTGGCGAACTTCCTCATGGCGGTCTCCTCTGCTCGGCGCGACGCCCGTCGGCGTTTCCGACAAGAGAAACGCTAAGTTGCGTTCGGAGCTGAGGCAACGGATTCGTTGCATACAGTCTTTATTAATGCAGGTCAGAGCACTGAAATCGTTGCATCGTTTGGGAATCTAACGCAATGAAACCAGCAGAGGCGTTGCAATGGAATGAGGGTGAACGCTATGCTGGCGACCCTACCGACCACCGCTCACGCACCGCCGAGGAGGCCGCAATGCCCGGAGGCAGACTCACCCAGCCCGAACGCCAGCAGATCGCGCTGGGGCTGGCCGACGGACTCGCCTACGCCGAGATCGCCCGACGGCTCGACCGTCCGACCTCGACCGTCACCCGTGAGGTCATGCGCAACGGCGGCCCCGCCTCCTACCGCGCCGACCTGGCCCACCGCGCCACCGAGCACCGCGCCCACCGCCGCAAGCCGGCCGCGCCCCGCGGGCCCCAGGCCCCGCCGCTGGCCCACGGCCGCGACGCCGAGGCGGTGGCCGCGTACGAGGAGACCTTCACGACGGTCCTGATCGCCACGGGCACGCCCAAGATGATGGCCAGGGTGATGACCTGCCTCTACACCAGCGACTCCGGCAGCCTCACCGCGGCGGAACTCGTCCAGCGGCTCCAGGTGAGCCCGGCGTCCATCTCCAAGGCGATCGCCTTCCTGGAGACCCAGGGGCTCGTCCGCCGGGAGCGCGACGAGCACCGCCGCGAGCGGTACGTCGCCGACAACGACGTCTGGTACCAGTCGATGATCGCCAGCGCCAAGGGCACCGCCCACCTCGCCGAGACCGCGCGTCAGGGCGTCGGTGTCTTCGGCCCCCAGACCCCCGCCGGCGCCCGCCTGGAGAACATCGCGCGGTTCGTCGACTTCGTCTCCGAGAGCATCACCCGGGCCGCGGAGCAGGCCCGCGAGATCCTGCACACGAAGCCGGATCCGGCCCGGCCGGACGACGACGCCTGAGAAACTCCTCCGCGGGCCGTCACACCGGGGCGCTCCCGGGGGTCAGAGCGGTACAGGGCGGCGGCCGCAGCCCCGGGAGACAGCCGCCGGTGGAGGCCGCCCTCCGGCCGGCCGCACGGGCCGGGAGCGCGTCCCGGACGCGCTGTACGCGGAGGCCGCGCGGCACTACGACGAGAAGGCGCTCGCCGCCCTGACCATCGCGATGGCCAGATCTCCTTCTTCATCGCCCTGGCCGTCATCGGCAGGCCGCAGCCGGTGGAGCCGCTCGCGGCCCGGCAGCGGGACTGAGGGCACACCCGACCGGAGGCCGGCCGCTACCAGGCGAGCTGGGCGATCTCCTCGGCCACCACCGCGCAGGCGTCCGCCGCAGGATCGATCAGGGGGAAGTGGCCGACCCCCTCGACCAGGGTCAGGCCGACCATCTCTCCGGCCTTCGCGGCCGCGGCCACGTACGACTCCGCGACCGCCGGCGGGACCACGATGTCCTCGCGGCCCTGGACGACCGTCGTGGCGATGCCCGTCGGGAGGAGGGAGGCGGGGTCCGCCGAGGGGCGGCGGGCGTCCCAGTGGGCCGGGCCGCCCAGGAGCTGGGACGAGGCGCCGCCGCACACGCCGAGCTCCTCCGCGACCTCGAAGTCCGCGATGGGGGCCAGGGCCACCACCCCGCGCAGCTCCGGCGGGGCGGGCAGGCGCCACGGCGAGCCGGCCGGCAGGACGTGGCGCGCCGCCGCCCACAGGGCGAGCTGGCCGCCCGCCGAGTGGCCCGTGACCACCGTCCGGCGGGGGTCGGCGGACGGCAGCGCGGCCTCGACGAGGCCGGGCAGGGCGTCCATGGCGGCGGCGACGTCGTCGAAGGTCTCCGGCCAACGGCCCGCCACAGGGCCCTCGGAGCCCTGGTGGGGCAGGGAACTGCCGCGCCGGTACTCGACGTTGGCCACGGCGAAGCCGCGCCGGGCCAGCAGGTCCGCGAACGGGGTGATGTGCTGCCGGTCGTACGGGGCGCGCCAGGCGCCGCCGTGCAGGACGACGACGAGCGGTGCCGGGCCCGGGGAGTCTCCGCGCGGGGCGTAGAAGTCGACTACCTGGTCGGGGTGTTCCCCGTACGCGGCGCTCGCGTCCGGTGCGACCGGGTGATGCGCGAAGGCCGAGGCGGCCTCGGCGGCGTCCCGTTCGACTGCGGGGTCCGTCATCGGCTCGACCTCTCGGTAACGCGTGTGACAGCGGGGACAGATGTTCCGGTGTTTCCGGCAGAGCCGGACCGTATCAGGCTGCCACGCGCCCCTGGCCTCCGGGACGAGCGCGCACGGAGGCGGGCGGAGCCACAGCCCCGCCCGCCCTGTGGTGTGACGTTTCCCTACCGCGTCACCCGAAAATGTGACCCAGCGTGCGCGCCGCGCGCTCCGCGTCGGCGAAACCGACGTAGAGCGGGGTGAACCCGAAGCGCAGGACGTCGGGGGCGCGGAAGTCGCCCACGATGCCCCGGGAGATGAGCTCGGCCATCACCGTGCGGGCGTCGGCCGTGCGCAGGGAGACCTGGCTGCCGCGGTGGGCGTGCTCCTCGGGGGTGACGACCTCGACCTCGCCCGGCGGGACGTAGGCGGCCACGCAGTCGAGGAAGAAGTCGGTCAGGGCCAGGGACTTGGCGCGGACCGCCTCGACGTCCACGTCCTCCCAGGCGTCCAGGGCCGACTCCAGGGCCAGCATGGACAGGATGTCCGGGGTCCCGACGCGCGCCCGGGCGGCGCCCTGGGCGGGCGTGTAGTCCGGGGTCATCGCGAAGGGCTCGGCGTGGCTGTTCCAGCCGGGGAGCGGGGAGTCGAAGGCACCCTGGTGGCGCTCGGCCACGTAGACGTAGGCCGGGGAACCGGGGCCGCCGTTGAGGTACTTGTACGTGCAGCCGACCGCGAGGTCCACGGCGTGCGCGTCGAGGCCGACGGGGAGGGCCCCGGCGCTGTGGCAGAGGTCCCAGACGATCAGCGCGCCCGCCGCGTGCGCGGCGGCGGTGAGGCCGGGCAGGTCGTGGAGCCGGCCCGTGCGGTAGTCGACATGGTTGAGGAGGACCACGGCCGTGGTCCCGTCCATCGCGCCCGCCGCGTCGGACGGGGCGACGGGGACGAGCTCCAGTCCGGTCATCCGGGCGGCGGAGGCGGCGATGTAGCCGTCCGTCGGGAAGGTGGTGGCGTCGACCAGCATCCTGGTGCGGCCGGGCGCGGCCAGCCGGGCGGCGCCGACGAGGGCCTTGAAGAGGTTGACGCTGGTGGAGTCGCCCACGGTGACCTGGCCGGGGGCGGCGCCGACGAGCGGGGCGATGCGGTCGCCGATCCGCTCGGGCGCGGTCCACCAGCCGCTCTCGTCCCAGGAGCGGATGAGCAGCTCGCCCCACTGGCGGTGGACCACGTCGGCCACCGCGTCGGGGACGCCCGCCGGGAGGGCGCCGAGGGAGTTGCCGTCGAGGTAGACGACGCCCTCGGGGAGGGTGAAGCGCTCGCGGAGCTTGGCGAGGGGGTCCTCGGCGTCGAGGCGGGCCGCGCGGGCCTGGAGGTCCCTGAGTATCGCGTCAGACATGGCTGCGGGCCGTCCAGAGCTCGGGGAAGACGTTCTTCGAGGCGCGCTTCTCCAGCCAGGTCACGCCGGCGGAGCCGCCCGTGCCGGTCTTGGCGCCCATCGCGCGGCGGGTGGCGACCAGGTGGTCGTTGCGCCAGCGCCAGACCAGCTCGGCCACGTCGGTGAGGACCTCGCCGAGGCGGTGGAGGTCGGCGTGGGCGCCCGCGGGGTCGGCGTAGAGCTCCGTCCAGACGGCCTCGACGGCGGCGGAGGGCTCGTACCGCCGGGACAGGTCCCGGTCGAGGACCGACTGCGGGACGGGCAGGCCGCGGCGGGCGAGCAGGCGCAGGGTCTCGTCGTAGAGGCTCGGCTCCTGGAGGGCCTTCTCCAGCTCGGCGTGGACGCGCGGGGCGCCGCGGTGCGGGACCAGCATGGACGCCGACTTCTCGCCGAGGAGGAACTCCATCCGGCGGTACATCGCGGACTGGAAACCGGAACCCTCGCCGAGGGCGCTGCGGTAGGCGTTGAACTGCGCGGGGGTGAGCTGGGCCAGCGGCCGCCAGGAGTGGTTGAGCGCCTCCAGCTCCCGGAGGGATCGTTTCAGCGCGTCCATCGCGACCGGGATGTCGTCCTCGCGCAGGGCACGGGCGGCGGTCTCCCACTCGTGGACGATGACGGTGAACCACAGCTCCATGACCTGGGTCGTGACCAGGAACACCATCTCGCCGGGGTCGTCCGAGCGCAGGTGCTGGAGGTGGGTGAGGACGTCCGCCTGGACGTAGTCCTCGTACGGGGTTGTGCCGGCGAAGTCGAGGTTCGGGGTGTCCGAACCGGCTCCGGAGGCATCAAGGGCGTGCGACATCGCTGTCTCCTCGACACGTGCTTCCGGGTAGCGGTCCGCTCCTTCCGAGTGGGTAAGTGGAGCCCCGGTCCCCTGCATCGCATCATAAACAGGAGATCCGGGGCGCCTCTAGGGCACTCGGCCCGGCCGTTACGCGAGCGTGTCCGCCGCGGTCGGGGACGAGTCGCGCAGGAAGGTCGAGCAGCGCTCGTACTCGTCCTTCTCGCCGATGGCCCCGGCGGCCCGGGCCAGGGCGTGCAGGGCGCGCAGGAAGCCGCGGTTCGGCTCGTGCTCCCACGGCACCGGGCCGTGGCCCTTCCAGCCGGCGCGGCGCAGGGCGTCCAGGCCGCGGTGGTAGCCGGTACGGGCGTACGCGTACGACTCGACGGTCCGGCCCGCGTCGAAGGCCTCGTCGGCGAGGGCGGCCCAGGCGAGGGAGGAGGTCGGGTGGGCGGCGGCCACCTCGGCCGGGGCGGTGCCGGCGGCGAGGGCCTCGCGGGGCGCGGGCTCGTCGGGCAGGTGGGTGGGGGCGGGGCCCCCGAGCAGGTTCTGGTGAATCGACATGCGTTCAGTGTGTCCGATCACCGTGTCCGGCGCGGCCGGGCGGCAGGCCTGTACCACCCCGTCCGCTCCTGCGCCGGCGCGGTGCGGGAGGGTGCCGCCGTCCGGGGGGCGGCGGCACCCGGGTGGTCCGCGTCCGTCCGGGAGGCGGCGGGCCGCAGGCCGGCGTCCGTCCGGGGGGCGGCGGGCCGCAGGCCGGCGTCCGTCCGGGGGGCGGCGGGCCGCAGGTCGGCGCCCGTCGGGGTGGCGGCGTGGCGGTGGTCGTCCCCGGCCTGCCGGCCCGCGGGCCGGTCCTCGGCGGCCGGGTGGCGGGGGCCCGGGGGGACGGCGGGCGGGCGGCCGGCGGCGAGCTCCCGGCGCAGCACCGGGACGATGCGCTCGCCGAGGAGGTCGATCTGCTCCAGCGCGGTCTCCAGCGGAATCCCGGCGTGGTCCACGGCGAAGAGCTGGCGCTGGCAGTGCCCGTACGCCTCCCGGAAGCCGAGGATCTTCTCGATGGCCTCGTCGGGGCTGCCCACGGTGAGCGGGGTCCGGGCGGCGCACTCCTCCAGCGACCAGTGCCCCGCGTACGCCGGCGAGCGGTCGAAGTAGGGGCGGAACTCGCTCAGCGCGTCCTGCGAGCGGGCCCGTACGAAGAGCTGGCCGCCGATCCCCACGACGGCCTGCTCCGGGGTGCCGTGGCCGTGCTCCGCGTAGCGGGCGCGGTACACCTCGACCAGGCGGGCGTAGTGGCCGACGGGGGCGTGGAGGTTGTCGGCGAAGAAGCCGTCGCCGTAGTACGCGGCCCGCTCGGCGGCCTCCGGGGAGCGCACCGAGGCGTGCCAGACGAAGGGCGGTACGCCGTCCAGCGGGCGGGGCGTGGAGGTGAAGCCGTCCAGACGGGCCCGGGAGCGGCCCCGCCAGTGGACGTCGCTCTCGCGCCAGAGGCGGTGCAGCAGCGCGTAGTTCTCGTCGGCGAGCGCGAGGGCCTCGCGCAGGTCCTGGCCGAACCAGGGGTACACGTCGGGGGTGTTGCCACGGCCGGCGATCAGGTCGAGGCGGCCGCCGGCCAGGTGCTGGAGCAGCGCGTACTCCTCGGCGACGCGCACCGGGTCGTTGGTGGTGATCAGGGTGGTGGCGGTGGAGAGGATCAGCCGCCGGGTGCGGGCGGCGACGTACGCGAGCAGGGTGGACGGCGAGGAGCAGACGTAGGGCGGGTTGTGGTGCTCGCCGGTGGCGAAGACGTCGAGGCCCGCCTCCTCCGCGCGGACGGCGAGAGCGGTCATGGCCCGGATCCGCTCGTGCTCGGTCGGCATGCGCCCGGTCCGGGGGTCGGGTGCGAGCTCGCCGACCGAGAAGATGCCGAACTGCACGCCGCCGCTCCCGCCTTCTCGCGCCTCCCGGCTCCCGGCTCCCGGTCCCGGGGGTCCCGACCGTGCCCGATCTGCGGTGATCCGGCCAGGTCCGGGACGACAGTCCGTCAAGTCGCGGGGGTGGTGGGGATCCCACCACCCCCGGCGCGAGCGCGGTGACCGGCGCACCTCCCCCAACAGGCCCTCCTCGTCGGACGGTAGAGGGGCAGTGGACGCACGCCGAGGGGGCATGTCGTGAAGGCGGTCATGAGCAGCAGCACCATCACGGGGACGCAGTCGGGAACGGGAACGGGGACGGGAACGGGGACGCCCGCGGAGGCGAGGGGCGGACGGCCGGATCCGGCCGTGGAGGCGGCCGACGACCTGTGCGCCGCCGTCCTCTCCTCCCTGCGCCGCAAGGACCAGCGGGAGAAGGGCCGCCGCTACGTCCAGGGGCTGCTCGCCCTCCCCGGCCGCAAGTCGATGCGCGGGATCGCGGGCCGGATCGGCGGCGGCGCCGCCGAGCAGAGCATGCACCACTTCATCTCCGGCTCCACCTGGGAGTGGCAGCCGATCCGCGCCTCCCTGTCACGGTATCTGGAGGCAGCCGGCCCGCTGACGGCGTGGGTGGCGCAGCCGATGGCCATCCCGAAGGGCGGGGAGCACTCGGTGGGCGTGGCGCACCGCTTCGACCCGCACCAGGGGCAGATGTTCCGGGGGCAGCAGGCGTTCGGGACCTGGTTCGCCTCGGCCGCGCTGGCCACGCCGGTGGGCTGGGAGATGTTCCTGCCGGAGGCGGAGGAGGCCGAGGCGGGGCCCGCGGGGGAGCACGCGGCGCGGTCCGCGTACGAGGAGGCCGCCGCGGCCTCCGTGATCTCGGCGGTGCGGCGCAGCAGCAGCCCGGTGCGGCCGGTGGTGCTGGACATCCGGCAGATCGGGACGCGCTCCACGATGAACCGCTTCGCCGAGGCGGGACTGCCCGTCATCGCCCGGATCGGTCCCTCCACCCCGCTGCTCGTCACCGATCCGGCACTGCCCGGGCACGGCGCGGGTGCGCGCTGCGCGCGGGACGTCCTTCAGTCGGTGAAGGGGCTGAGTACCCCGGTGGAGTGGACCGACCCGGACCCACTGGCCGGGGGCGGCCGGCATCGCAGCACCCTCGCGGTCGCGGTGCGGGTGATGATGCCCGACCCCTCACCGGCGCGCCGCCGCCACCTGCTGCTGGTCGGCGAGTGGGCGGATCCGCGCCGCGCCCCGTCGGAGCTGTGGGTGACCGACCTGGTGCGGCTGCCGGTGGGCCCGCTGCTGCGGCTGACGAAGCAGGGCCGGCGGGTGGCCTTCGCCGCCGGGCACAGCGGGCAGGAGGCCGGACTGCGGGACTTCGCGGGGCGCGCGCTGCCGGGCTGGCACCGGCACGTGACGCTGGCCTCGGTGGCGCACGCCGCCCGCGCGCTGACAGGGACGGAGGGCTACGGGGCCTCGTACGGGGCCGCGTAGGGGGAGGCCGGCGACCGGTCGGCGGCGGCGCGGCGGTCGTGGAGGACCGTGCGGGTCCTGCGCAGCCGCAGCGCCATCTGGATCTCCAGCGCCCGGCCGGGCTTCTGCCAGTCGGGGCCGAGCAGTTCGGCGATGCGCTCCAGGCGGCGGGAGACCGTGTTGGGGTGGACGTGCAGGGTCTCGGCGGCGTGGGTGGGGCTGGAGCCGGAGGCGAAGTAGGCCTCCAGGGTGCGGGTGAGCTCGGTCGGCCGGCCCGTGTCGTACTCCAGGACGGGGCCGATGGTGCCGGCGATGTACGACTCCACGTCGTGGTCGGCGGACAGCAGCAGGCCGAGGAAGCCCAGTTCGCGCAGGGAGGCGGTGCCGCCGACCCCGTCGAGGGCGGTCAGCGCGTCGAGGCAGCGCACCGCCTCGGCGTAGACGCGGGCCACTTCGCCGGGGCCGCCGGAGGGCCCGGCGGCCCCGGTGGACACCGCGTGGCCGAGCAGCGGCGACAGCTCGCCCGAGGCCCGGTGGGCGGCGGCGGAGGCATCGGTACCGGGCAGCACGAGGACGATGCAGCCCCGGCGGACGCCCTTGAGGCCGCCCGTCCGGTACGCGTACGAGGTGGCCCAGGCGACGGCCTTGCCGAGCTCGCCGCCCTCGGGCCGGGCGACGACCACCACGTGCGGGCGGTCGAGGTCGATGCCGAGCCGGCGGGTGCGTTCGAGGAGGTGCAGGTCGACGGAGTGCGGCCGGTCGAGGAGGTCGGCGAGGAGTTCGTCGTGGACGGGGCCCTCGGCGGCGGCGGTGCCCCGCTGGATGAGCATCAGGCAGGCCACGGACTGGGCGGCGAGCTGGAGCAGCCGGACGTCCTCGTCGGCGAGCGGGGCGGAGGCGCTGAGCAGCAGCACCCCGAGGTCCTCGGCGCCGGCGAGGACGGGGGCCAGCCACAGGTCGCCGGGCAGCCCGACGGGGCGCCGGTCGGTGAGCGCCTGGAGGGCCGCCTTGGTGACGTCCTCCTCGTCGAGACCGGGCAGTTCGCCGGTGGCCGTGAGCGGGCGCCCGCCCGGGTCCCGGACCTGGAGCACGCCGTCCAGCGCGTCGGCGGTGGCCCGGGCGAGGGTGGGCAGCCCGGCGCCGTCCAGGACCAGGCCGGCCAGGCGGGCGTGGCACTCCCACAGGTAGCGGACGCGGGTGAGGGCGGTGTTGGTGCGGGAGCCGAAGGCCTCCAGCTCGGTCACCTGGTCGCGGGTCTGCTCCAGCAGCCGGGCCTTCTCGATGGCGACGGCGGCCAGGTCGGCGAGGGAGAGCATGATGCCGACCTCGTCCGGGGTGAACTGCCGTACGGAGCGGTCGGAGCCGTAGAGGGCGCCGAGCGTGGAGTCCCCGCGGCGCAGCGGGACGGCGATGATCGCGTGGAGTCCCTCAGCCTCGACGACGGCGTCGATGCCGGGGGCGTGGGCGATGGCGGGGTCGGAGAGGTAGTCGGGGGTCCACACCGGGGAGCGGCGGGCCTGGGCGATGCTGCCGAGCCCGCGGCCGGTGCCGAGTTCGAGGCCGACGTTGAAGGCGGTGGTCTCGCCCTCGGAGGTGCGGACGTACGCCGATCCGTCGGGGCGGCTCAGGGAGAGCCAGGCCATGTCGAAGCCGAGGAGGCGCCGGGCGCGGCGGGTGATCAGGCGCAGCAGGCCGTCGATGTCGTAGGGGGAGGTGAGGTCGTGGGCGGTGTCGACGAGCGCGGTGAGGGCGGCTTCGCGCTGGCGGCTGCGGCTCGCGCGGGCCTGGACCGAGCGGGCCAGCTCCAGGGCCCGGGTGAGTCCGTCGAGGGCGGCGTCGTCGGCGCCGGCCGCGCGTGCCTCCGTGAGCAGTGCCTGGAAGCGGCCCGGCGGGGCGTCCTCCGCGAGCAGTTCCAGTACGGCCCATGCGCCCGCGTCGTCCCCGCGCATCCTGGCGACCCCCTCCGACCAGCCGTTTTCCCCGCGTCCCGTCCCGAACCTAGGTTCCGGGCGGCGAAGGGTCAAGCAAGGGCCCGAGGGGTGGGCGGTCAGCGGCGCGCGGCGCCCGCGAGCGTCGTTCCGGGGGCCGGGAGGGCGGCGCGCAGGGAGGTGACGCGGGCCTCGGCCCGGCGCAGCGCCGCCGGGTAGGCCCCGTCGGGGCCCTGGCCGCCCGCGCCGCGCAGGCCGGCGAGTTCCAGGAGCAGTCCGCGGTGGTGTCCGAGGGCGAGTTCGGCCTCGACCCACTGGCCGAGAACGGAGAGCCGGTCGGCGTCGAGGACGGCGGTGCGGCCCCGGAGCCAGGTCCCGGCGTCGATGCCGTCCAGGGCGGGTCCGGTCCACAGGCCGAGGGCGCGGCGCAGCCGTGCGGCGGCCTGCCCGAAGTCCCCGCGTCCCATGGCCCGGTAGCCGGCGCCCGCCTCGCGTTCGAACTCGCGGACGTCGCAGCGGCCGCCTCCGGTGTCGAGGAGGTAGCCGCCGGGGCGGGCGCACAGAACGGTCTCGGGGGTACGGACCGAACCGGCCCCGAGTGCCTCCGCGAACCGCTCGCGCAGCCGGCGCACGGCGGTGTCCAGGGCGGCGCGGGAGTGTTCGGGCGGGGTGTGGCGGGTGAGCTCGTCGGCGAGTACGGAGACCGGCACGAGTCGGTCGGGACAGACCGCGAGGACCGCCAGGACGTGCCGGGACTCCGGTGTGGGGGCGGTGATGGGCACACCGTTCTCGGTGACCCGTGGTGCGCCGAGTACCTCAATGTCCACAGTGTTCTCCCTGGGCAGGCGAGCGAAAAAAATAATACCCAGAAGGATCTTTTTGGGAAGAGGGAAGGAGAGGGGCAGGCGCGGCGTCTCAGGCGTCCGGGACCTCCCCTTCCCCGTACCCGCCGGCGGCCGGGACCACTCCGCCGGCGCAGCCGACCCGGCACGGGTGCAGGCCCTGCGGCCCGTACAACGCCCGCGCCCCGCGCCCGGGGGCGGTGTCCAGCCGGATCGCGACCGCCGGGGCCACCACGTTCGGCATCACGTGCGTGTAGAGCTCCGCGACCTGCGCGTCCAGGTCGAGGCCGAGAGTGTGGGACATGGTGTTCAGCCCCGCGTACGCGCCGACGACCAGCCGGGACGGGACGACCGGGTCCACGCCCGGCAGCAGCTCCCCGCGCCGCTCGGCCTCGGACAGCACGTCGGCGCACAGGTCGATCCAGGTCTGGTACGGCGTCACCCGGTCCAGGTCGCGGCCCGTCTGGTCCAGGGTCAGCCGCGCGCTCGCCCGGATCAGCACCTCGTGCCGCATCTGGTGCGAGAAGACCATGCCGATGTCGATGAACTCCTGCGCCTTGTACTGCTGCGGCAGGGCCTGCGGCCGGCCTTCGCTCTGGGCGTCGATGACGGCCTGGGCCAAACCCTCCTTCGACTCGAAGTGGAAGTAGAGCGCCCCCTTGGTGACCTTCGCGATGTTGACGATGTCCGAGAGCTTGGCCGCGTCGTAGCCGTTCTCCTCGAAGACCACGGCCGCCGCCTCCAGGATGGCGCGGCGGGTGCGCACCGCCCGGTCCTGCTTCACCTGGGGTCGCTCTGTCCTCATATGTGGCGTCGCCTCTCCTGGCCCGCCGGCTTCACATTCCCACGGGTACGTTTTCTCTCGACAGATTCCACACCATCGCGCGGGCGCACGTCCACCGGCGTATGTCACCTCGCCCGAACCAGGTACGAAGGCACACGACACGCACACGTAAAGGGGCCCGCCTGCCCGTTTCCGGACCGGCGGACCCCTTTTCGGAACCCGTTGGTGCTGGGAGCAGCCGGGGGCTACTTCAGCTTGGTGCCCGTGGAGCGCAGGTCGCCACAGGCCTGGAGGACGCGCTTGGCCATGCTCGCCTCGGCCAGCTTGCCCCAGGTGCGCGGGTCGTAGGTGGACTTCTTGCCGACCTCGCCGTCGACCTTCAGGACACCGTCGTAGTTGCGGAACATGTGGTCCGCGACCGGGCGGGTGAAGGCGTACTGGGTGTCGGTGTCGAGGTTCATCTTCACGACGCCGTTCTCCAGCGCGGTCGCGATCTCCTGCTCGGTGGAGCCGGAGCCGCCGTGGAAGACGAAGTCGAACGGGTTGCTCTTGCCGTACTTCTCGCCGACGCCCTGCTGGAGGTCCTTGAGCAGCTCGGGGCGCAGGACGACGTTGCCCGGCTTGTAGACGCCGTGCACGTTGCCGAAGGAGGCGGCCAGCAGGTAGCGGCCCTTCTCGCCCAGGCCCAGGGCCTCGGCGGTGCGGATGGCGTCCTCGACGGTGGTGTACAGCTCGTCGTTGATCTCGTGGCTGACGCCGTCCTCCTCGCCGCCGGTCGGAGTGATCTCGACCTCGAGGATGATCTTCGCGGCGGCGGCCTTGGCGAGCAGCTCCTGGCCGATGGCCAGGTTGTCGGCCAGGGTCTCGGCGGAGCCGTCCCACATGTGCGACTGGAAGAGCGGGTTCAGGCCCTTGGCCACGCGCTCGGCGGAGATGTCGAGCAGCGGGCGGACGTAGCCGTCCAGCTTGTCCTTGGGGCAGTGGTCGGTGTGCAGCGCGACCGTGATGTCGTACTTGGCGGCGACGACGTGCGCGAACTCGGCCAGGGCGACCGCGCCGGTGACCATGTCCTTGTTGTACTGGCCGCCCAGGAATTCGGCGCCACCGGTGGAGATCTGGATGATGCCGTCGCTCTCGGCCTCCGCGAAGCCGCGCAGCGCAGCGTGCAGGGTCTGGGTCGAGGTCACGTTGATTGCCGGGTAGGCGAACTTGCCTGCCTTCGCCCGGTCGAGCATCTCGTTGTAGACCTCGGGGGTTGCGATGGGCATCTGTCCGCTCCTTGGATGTGCGGGGAGTGTGCTTATTGCGGGCCCTGACCTGGGGGCGACGTCAGACGTCGCGCCTATCTTTCCAGACTCGGCGCGACACTCCACCCCGCGTGACCGGCCTGATACGCCGAGAAGGGCGGGGTGTTTCACGTGAAACACCCCGCCCTTCGGGAAAGGCGCAGGTCAGGAGCGGAACAGGGGCTTCCGAGGACCTTCGTCACCCGTCGGGACGACCCCGTTCCACGGCCCCGGCGACACCCTTCGTGACCACGATCCGAGACGGACGGGGGTTCAGGGCCGCCGGGATCCGGCGCGCGCGGGTCAGGCCAGGCCCAGGTCGCCGAGCTGGTAGCCGGTGAGGTAGGGCAGGCCCGCGTCGGCGATGGCCTCGGCCGCGCCGCGGTCCACGATGGTGGCGACGGCGACGACCTCGCCGCCGGCCTCCCGGACCGCCTCCACGGCGGTCAGCGGGGAGCCGCCCGTCGTGGAGGTGTCCTCGACGACAAGGCAGCGCTTGCCCGCGACGTCGGTGCCCTCGATCCGGCGCTGCATGCCGTGCGCCTTCTGCGCCTTGCGGACGACGAAGGCGTCCAGGCGCTGCCCGCGCGCGGCCGAGGCGTGCAGCATCGAGGTCGCCACCGGGTCGGCGCCCAGGGTCAGACCGCCGACGCAGTCGAAGTCGAGGTCGGCGGTCAGGTCGAGCATGACCTGACCGACCAGCGGGGCGGCCTCGCCGTCGAGGGTGATGCGGCGGAGGTCGATGTAGTAGTCGGCCTCCTTGCCGGAGGAGAGCGTCACCTTGCCGTGCACGACGGCCTTGTCCTTGATCTGCTGCAGAAGCGCATCGCGTACGTCAGTCATGCCCCGAGCTTAAGGGGGCCCTAGCCGAGCCGGCGCCAGGTCCAGGTCGTGGAGACCTCCAGCGGGTCCACGGGGGTGACCAGGCGCGGAAGGGTGTTCAGACCGTTCGGCGGGCCCGACTGCGGCTCCACGCAGACGGCCTCGGGCTGCTCGTCGTACACGACCACCCATTCGGCCGGGCTCGCGACCTTCAGTTCCAGCTCCCCCGGCCAGGTCAGGGTGACGTCTACCCCGTAGGGCGTCCCGAAGCAGTCGTCCCAGGGGCCGGGGGCGGGTTCGATCCGGCGGCCGGTCGGCAGGTGGTCCTCGCCGCGCTCCTCCTGCCAGGCCGGTGCGAAGGCGATCTGCGCCGCGGCGCCGCCGGGCGTCAGGGTGCGGTTGAACCAGGGGTGCCAGCCGGCCTGGGCCGGGAAGGAGTCCTGGTACGTCTCCACGCCCAGGGTGATTTTCAGGGCGTCCGCGCTCAGCTCGAAGGTCTGCGTGACCCGGCCTGCGCGCGGCCAGGGGTCGGCGAGGTCGAAGTAGAAGGACGCTCCGGTGTCGGTCACGGAGGCGGTCCGCCAGGCCAGGTCGCGGCCGAGGCCGTGGATGGCGTGCGGGGGGTGGTTGACGGGCAGCTGGTGGACGGTGCCGCCGTCGCGGAACCGTCCCTCGGCGGTGCGGCCGCACCAGGGGACCATCGGAAAGGACCCGTAGCGCGGGCCCTGGCGCAGCAGCTCCGTGCCGTCGACGCGCAGGCTGCCGATCCGGCAGCCGTTCTCCTGGTCGATGGTGATGTCGGCGCCGCCGGTGCTCAGTTGCGTACTCATACGGCCGACCCTACGGCGACCGGGGTCGGCGGCCGCTCAACTCCGGCTCGCCGGCTCAGCGGCGACGGCGCAGCGCCCTGCCGACGACCACCGCCGAGGCCAGCGCCAGCGCGGCCGCCGGGGCGATCCAGCGCATGGCGGGGCCGCCGTTGCCGGCCGAGGGGGCCGGGACCGGGGCGTAGCGGCCGCGCGGCGGTGCGTGGTCGACCTCCTCGGCGCTGCGGCCGATCATCGTGCGGCGGGCGTGGGCGGCCTCGGCCGGGGGGTTCGGGGGCGCGGTGGGATCGCCGGGGGCCGCGGCGTCCCCGGGTCCGGCGGCCTGCGGGAGCCCGCCCGGCTCGGGGAGCCCGGAGAAGTCCGGGAGGTCGGGGAAATCGTCGTCGGGGAAGGCACCGGGCGGCGGCACCTCGGTGTCGAACACGGACGCCGCGGCGGTCCCGGGCCGCCCGGTCTCCGCGTCCTCCCCGGGCGCCGCCGGCCCGGCCTCCTCGGCCAGGTCGGCGCAGAACCGGTCGAGCAGCCGCCGGACGGCCGTGGTCAGGGCCTCGGGGTCGAAGGCGGCGGCCCGCCCGTCGACGGTGGCCCGCCCGGTGAACTCCAGCCGGGTCCCGCCCTCGTGCGGGATGAGCCGCAGCCCCGCCGAGAGGCTGACGGTGCCGTCGCCGCGCACCTCCGAGCCCTCGCACTCCGCCGTGAAGTGCTCCGGGTCCCGCTCGGCCAGCTCCAGCGTCCCGCGGTAGGTGACGGTGCTGGAGCCGACCCTCAGCCTGAGCCGCCCGGCGAGCGGCCCGGGCGCGGCGCCGCCGCCGGCGTCCTGCTGGAGCCCGGGCACGCAGCGGGCCACCCGGACGGGGTCGCGCAGGACGGTGCGCAGACCGTCTGCCGGTACCGGGACGAACACCTGATGCTCCATGCGGTCGAGCCTACCGACGAGAGCCGCCCGTGCACACGGACGCGGCGTCCCCGCCTCTCAGGAGTAGCGCGGGTGCGGAAGCGTGGAGGGGGGCAGTCCGGACAGCCGGGTGCGGGCGGCGTCCCGGGCCGCTTCCTGGAGGCCCCGGGTGGACACCGCGCGCAGGGCGGGCGTGTCGCGGTCCACCCGCAGCTCGGGGGCCCGGTCCCGGGCGGCCAGGACGAAGCCCCAGTCCTGCGGCGGGGCGTCGGCGGTGCCCAGGGTGCGGTCGGGCCCGGCGGCGAAGCCGGAGAGGCGGCCGCCCGTGCTGTAGGGGGTGGTGCGCAGGCCGGCGGCGCGCAGCGTGGACTCGACGGTCCAGTACGTACGGGGCCGCGTGGTCAGCGGTCCCGCGTGCACCGCGATACGCCCGCCGGGGGTCAGGGCCCGCGCGGCCAGCCCGTAGAACTCCTGGGAGTAGAGCTTGGTGCTGGGGGTGATGCCCGGGTCGGGAAGGTCGGAGACGATCACGTCGAACCGGTCGCGGGCGGCGGGTCCGCGCAGCCAGCGGAAGGCGTCCTGGGAAACGACGGCCAGGCGCGGGTCCTCGTAGGCGCGGCCGTTGAGGGCGGAGAGCATCGGATCGGTGCGGGCGAGCCGGACCACCCCGGGGTCGAGGTCGACGACGGTGACGGCGGCGACGTCCGGGTAGCGCAGCACCTCGCGGGCGGCGAGCCCGTCGCCGCCGCCGAGGACCAGGACGCGGGCGTGCGGGCCCGTCATCGCGGGGTGGACCAGGGCCTCGTGGTAGCGGTACTCGTCGTAGCCGCTGACCCGCAGCCGCCCGTCGAGGTAGAGGTCGAGGGAGCGCGGGGAGCCGGTGGAGGGGCCGGTCAGCACCAGCTCCTGCACCCCGGTCTGCACGGCGACCCGCACCTCGCCGCCGTAGACGGCGGTGCGCGCGACGCGCTCGAAGTCGTCGGCGAGCAGGGTCGCGCAGGCGAGCCCGGCGAGCACGGCGGCGTTGACCGCGAGGAGCAGCCAGCGGCAGCGGCGGCTGAGGTCGCGGCGGAAGAGCCACAGGACGAGTCCGCCGCCGACGACTGCGTTGACGGTGCCGGTGAGCATGGCCCCGGTGAGCTGGCCGAGGACGGGCAGCAGCAGGAAGGGGAAGGCGAGGCCGCCGACCAGGGCGCCCACGTAGTCGGCGGCGAACAGGTCGGCGACGGCCCCGCCGGCGTCCTGCCGGCGGATGCGCTGGATGAGGACCATCAGCAGCGGGATCTCGGCGCCGATGAGCACCCCGATGGCGAAGGAGAACGCGACGAGCGCGGGCCGGGACTCGCCCAGCCAGGCGAAGCTCGCGTAGAGGGCCATCGCGGAGAAGCCGCCGAGCAGGGCGAGCCCGGCCTCGATCACGGCGAAACCGAAGGCGGGCCGGGTGCGGAGCCGTTTCGCGAGGAGGGAGCCGACGCCCATGGCGAAGACCATCACGGACAGCACGACGGACGCCTGGGTGACGGAGTCGCCGATGAGGTAGGAGCCCAGGGCGAGCAGCTCCAGTTCGTACACGAGCCCGCAGGCGGCGCAGACGAACACCGTGGCCAGGACGAGGAGTCGGCCGGTCCGGGGCTGTACGGGCAGGGCGGCCGGGACGGTCTGCACGCCCCGCGGCTCCGCCGCCGGGAGCACCCCGCGGGGGGCGGAACGGTCGATCATGCAGCGAACCGTACGTCACCGCCTACTGACATCCTGTCACCCACATGGGTGTAAGTGCCCCAAGTGTCCGGCCAGTTGGCGTAATCCGTACGCAACCTGGCGTAGAGGCACGGGGCTAGACGGGTGCACCCGTCCGGACCCCGACGCGGGTGCGGGTGGCCACCAGCCGGCCCTCCTGCGGGTAGGCGTGCCAGGTCCGCCAGCGCACCTGCCCCTCGTGCCGCTGCGCGAGCATGGCGGTGAAGGCGTGAGGGTCACCCGGAAAGGTCCCCGCCAGTCCGTTCGGGTGGTCCGCGACCAGCGCGAGCAGTTCCTGCGCCCGCCCCGCGAAGGAGCCCCGCGAGAGGGTCTCGACCCGCGCGGCGAACTCGTACTCCCAGTCCCCCACCCGCTTCGCCACGCCCAGTGGCAGCGGCGTGCAGCTGCCGGGCATGCAGGCGACCGTCTCCGAGCAGTGCACCTCGCCCTCCTCCAGGAGCACCTGATGGGAGGCGCCGAGCAGACGCAACTCCACCTTCGCGTCCGCGAGCTGGAGGTTCAGTACGGCCAGGGCGGGCAGGCGGTCCCGTCCCAGGGCCCAGGCGAGGTCGGCGGCACGCGTGTCGGTGTAGGTGGTCTGGAGGGTCGTGAGCATGAGTCGGCTCCGCAAACGCGCGAGGGAGAGGGGCCGGGGCCCGCCAGCGGTATGCAACGGGTGGGGGGACACCGGCACGGGTCCACAGGGAGTCCAGGGAGGTCCTCCGAGGACTGGTCTACTCAACCGAGGGAATCATGAAAGGCACGGCACTCACAGCGTTTTTACCCAACTTGAAGGGGTTTACATCCCCTCGGGGGCTACCCGGTTCACGTGTTCAAGGACGGGTCCTCCCCGGGCCTTCTCGCGCACCCGAACAAGAAGACGCCCGAGGGAAGTTGTCCCCACCGGGCGCCCCGTCCACGCGGCCGCGGCCGCCCCGGTCCAGTGTCAGCTCCCCCCGCACCCTCCGCCACCGCAGGACGAACCGCAGGACGAACCGCAGGAGGACGACGAACCGCACGAGGACGAGGATCCGCAGGAGGAAGAACCCCCGTCACCCGCCCACCAGCTGCCGCCGGAGCTCCCTCCGCTGCCGGATCCGCCCCCACCGCCGGACACCTTCCTCACGACCCAGACGACCGCTCCCGCGACCGCCGCGACGATCAGCACGACGACGACCATGTCCTCGCCCCCTTCTGACGCCCCGGTCCCCCGGGGTACGGGATCCCCGCGTCCCGCGTGCAGGGGGGATGCCCCCGGCCAGACGCGCCAAAGCACACTTGAGCAACTCCAGAGGTTCCCCTCAGGATGGCGCCCATGAGCGCACCCGTGGGCGGCGACCGCCCCTTCCTGAACCGTCGCCTGGCCTCCTTCGGCACCACGATCTTCGCGGAGATGTCGGCCCTGGCCGCCCGCACCGGATCGATCAACCTGGGCCAGGGCTTCCCCGACACCGACGGGCCCGCCGAGATCGCCGAGGCGGCCGTCCGGGCGATCCGCGACGGCCGGGGCAACCAGTACCCGCCGGGTCCGGGCGTCCCCGAGCTCCGCCAGGCCGTCGCCGCCCACCAGCAGCGCTTCTACGGCCTGTCCTACGACCCCGACACCGAGGTGCTGGTCACGGCGGGCGCCACCGAGGCCATCGCCGCCGCCCTCCTCGCCCTCCTCGAACCGGGCGACGAGGTCATCGCCCTGGAGCCGTTCTACGACTCCTACGCCGCCTGCATCGCCATGGCCGGCGCCGTCCGCGTCCCGCTCACCCTGCGCGCCCCGCACTTCCGCCCCGACCTCGACGCCCTGCGCGACGCGGTCACCCCGCGCACCCGCCTGCTGCTGCTCAACACCCCACACAACCCGACGGGCACCGTCCTCACCCCCGAGGAGCTCGCCGCCATCGCCGAACTGGCCGTCGAGCGCGACCTGCTCGTCGTCACGGACGAGGTCTACGAGCACCTGGTCTTCGAGGGCGGCCACACCCCGCTCGCCTCCCTGCCCGGGATGCGCGAGCGCACCGTCACCATCTCCTCCGCCGGCAAGACCTTCTCCTTCACCGGCTGGAAGGTCGGCTGGATCACCGCCCCGCCCGCGCTGGTCTCGGCCGTCCGCTCGGCGAAGCAGTTCCTCACCTACGTCGCCTCCGGCCCCTTCCAGTACGCCGTCGCCGAGGCCCTCTCCCTGCCCGACACCTACTACGACGCCCTCCGCGGCGACCTCGCCGCCAAGCGCGACCTGCTCGCCGATGGCCTCGACGCCGCCGGCCTGCGGGTCTTCCGCCCCCAGGGCACCTACTTCGTCACCACCGACGTCTCGCCCCTGGGCGAGAAGGACGGCATGGCCTTCTGCCGCGCCCTGCCCGAGCGCTGCGGGGTCGTCGCCATCCCGAACCAGGTCTTCTACGACGACCGCGAGACCGGCGCCACCCAGGTCCGCTGGGCCTTCTGCAAGAAGACGGAGGTCCTCCGCGAAGCCGTGGACCGGCTTAGGGCACTCTAGGGCTCGATATGGACGTGACGACGAGACAGAGCCCGCCCGCCCCCGCGCGGGCCCCGCGGGCCCCACGAAGACAGGAGACGGTCTGGTCGGCCGGCCACGCGCTCGCGGTGTTCGCCGCCGTCCGCGGGGCCGGGGCGCTGGTGATCACCGTCGGGGCCTGGTGGGCCGGGCGCAACCCGGTGCGGGTGCTCGGCGGCTCCTGGGACTCCTACTGGTACCTCTCCATCGCCGCCCACGGCTACGGCCGCACCCAGATGTGGCCCGCCTCGGACTCCATCCAGAGCGACTCCGCCTTCTTCCCGCTGTTCCCGGTGCTGGTGCACCTCCTCGGCGGCGGCCCCGTCGCCGGGCTCGTGGTGGCCTGGACGGCGGCGGCCGCCGCCGCCGTCGGGGTGTACCGGGTCGGGGAGCGGCTGCTCGGACCGCAGGCCGCGGTGCTGCTCGTCGCGCTGTGGGCCTCACTGCCGCACGCGGTGGTGCTGGGCCTCGCCTACACCGAGCCGCTGCTGTGCGCGCTGGCCTCCTGGGCCCTGTACGCGCTGCTGCGGGAGCGCTGGATGTGGGCGGCCTCCCTGGCGGTGCTCGCCGGGCTGACCCGGCCCACCGGGATCGCCGTGGCCGCCGCCGTGAGCGTGGTGGCCCTGCGGGAGCTGCTGCGGGGAAGCCGCGCGCCCGCGGTGTGGGCGGCCGGGCTGCTCGCGCCCGCCGGCTGGGCGGGGTACGTCGCGGCCGTCGGGATACGCCGCCACGAGTGGCTGGGCTACTTCACCGTCCAGCGGCAGTGGGGCTCGCGCTTCGATTTCGGGGCCGGCACGGTCGGCGTCGTGGACAAGGTCCTGACCGGCGGCGACGTCACGATCCCGGTGGCCGTGACGGTCGCCACGCTGGCCGCGGCGGTGCTGCTCGCGGTGCTCCTGCTGCTGGACCGGGCACCGCTGGCGCTGCTCGTGTACACCGCCACCCTGCTGGTGATCACCCTCGGCGGGGCGGGGTTCTTCGAGTCGAAGCCGCGGTTCCTGCTGCCCGCGTTCCCGCTGCTGCTGCCCCTGGCCGCCGCGACGGCGAAAGCCCGGCCGCGCACGGCGGTCGTGGTGACCGCCTGCATGGCCGGGCTCTCCTGCGGCTACGGGGCGTACCTCACGCTCATGGCGAAGGTACCCCTCTAGAGGGCCGTGGAGCGGGGACGGCTAGGCGTCGTCCCCGTCCTCGGAGTCGCCCTCTGCGGAGTCGACCTCCTTCTCCAGGCCGAGCTGCTCGATGAGCCACTTGTCGAACTCGATCGACGCACGGACCCAGCTGACCGTGGAGGACACGAAGTGCTCCAGGCTGACGCCGGTGCCGATCAGCATCTGCGCTTCGCCGATCAGTCGGACGGAGCCGTCGTCGTGCGTGTGGCTGTAGACCTTGGGCCACAGGGTGCGGCGGTTCCAGTCGTCGATCGACTCGAGCAGCTGCGGCTTGTCGTCGATCGCGTGCGGACGGTCGTAGAAGGTGCGGACGGAGAAAACCTGCTGCTCGCCCTCACCACGGAACATGAAGTACGTGCGGAAGTCCTCCCACGGCGCCGCGAGGTCTCCCTCGTCGTCGACTACGTACTTGAGCTCCATCTGCTCCAGGAGCTGCTTCACCAGATCCTGGTCGGGGACGACGGGGCCCGCCGGTCCTGTGGCCTGCGGTTCGGGCTGACCCCCGAAGTTCGGAATCGAGGCCGGGTCGATGCTCACCGTGTACTTCCCTTCGTGCGGATACAGCCATCCTCCACCATCGCGCCCACCCCGTGTCCAGCCCCGCACCCGCGATCCGCTCCGGGCGGACACGGGAGCGCGGCGGTCCTTACGGATACGGGGCTACAGGGCCCGGCCGACCAGCAGGTCGTCCCCGGCCACGTCGACCCGTACCGTGTCACCGTCGCGGACCTCGCCGGACAGGATCTCCTTCGCCAGCCGGTCGCCTACCGCCGTCTGGATCAGGCGGCGCAGCGGGCGCGCGCCGTACGCCGGGTCGTTGCCCTTCTCGGCCAGCCAGGCCAGGGCCTCGGGCGTGACGTCCAGGGCGAGGCGGCGGTCGGCGAGGCGCTTGGCCAGGCGGGAGATCTGGAGCTCGGCGATGTGCGCCAGCTCGTCCCGGGTGAGGGCCGAGAAGACGACGAGGTCGTCGAGGCGGTTGAGGAACTCCGGCTTGAAGCTCGCCCGGACCACGTCCAGGACGCGCGCCTTCTTGTCCTCGGCGGAGGTGACCGGGTCGACCAGGAACTGGCTGCCCAGGTTGGAGGTGAGGATCAGGATGGTGTTGCGGAAGTCGACGGTGCGCCCCTGTCCGTCCGTGAGGCGGCCGTCGTCGAGGACCTGGAGCAGGATGTCGAAGACCTCGGGGTGGGCCTTCTCGACCTCGTCCAGCAGCACCACGCTGTACGGGCGGCGCCGGACGGCCTCGGTGAGCTGGCCGCCCTCCTCGTAGCCGACGTAGCCGGGCGGGGCGCCGACGAGCCGGGCCACGCTGTGCTTCTCGGAGTACTCGGACATGTCGATGCGGACCATGGCCCGCTCGTCGTCGAAGAGGAAGTCCGCGAGGGCCTTGGCCAGCTCGGTCTTGCCCACGCCCGTGGGGCCCAGGAAGAGGAACGAGCCGGTCGGCCGGTCCGGGTCGGCGATGCCGGCGCGGGTGCGGCGCACTGCGTCGGCGACGGCCCGTACGGCCTCGGTCTGCCCGATCAGGCGGCGGCCCAGCTCGTCCTCCATGCGCAGGAGCTTCTGGGTCTCTCCCTCCAGGAGGCGGCCGGCCGGGATGCCGGTCCAGGCGCCGACCACGTCCGCGATGTCGTCCGGGCCGACCTCGTCCTTGACCATGGCGCTCTTGAAAGGTCCGGTCTTGGCCGGCCCGGCCTGCGCCTCCTCCTCGGTGGCCTCGGCGAGCTCGCGCTCCAGCGCGGGGATCTCCCCGTAGAGCAGCTTGGAGGCGGAGTCGAAGTCCCCGTCGCGCTGGGCGCGCTCGGCCTGGCCGCGCAGGTCGTCCAGGCGCTCCTTGAGCTCGCCGACGCGGTTGAGGGACTGCTTCTCCTTCTCCCAGCGGGCGGTGAGGCCGCGCAGCTCCTCCTCCTTGTCGGCGAGGTCCTTGCGCAGCTTCTCCAGGCGCTCGATCGAGGCCGGGTCGGACTCGTTCTTCAGCGCCAGCTCCTCCATGCGCAGGCGGTCGACGGAGCGCTGGAGCTCGTCGATCTCCAGCGGCGAGGAGTCGATCTCCATGCGCAGCCGGGAGGCGGCCTCGTCGACGAGGTCGATGGCCTTGTCGGGGAGGAAGCGGGAGGTGATGTACCGGTCGGAGAGGGTGGCGGCGGCGACGAGGGCGCCGTCGTTGATGACGACCTTGTGGTGGGCCTCGTAGCGGCCCTTGAGGCCGCGCAGGATCGCGATGGTGTCCTCGACGGTGGGCTCCGCGACCAGCACCTGCTGGAAGCGGCGCTCCAGCGCCGCGTCCTTCTCGATGCGCTCGCGGTACTCGTCGAGGGTGGTGGCGCCGACCATCCGCAGCTCGCCGCGGGCCAGCATGGGCTTGAGCATGTTGCCCGCGTCCATGGCGGAGTCCCCGCCGGCGCCGGCGCCGACGACCGTGTGCAGCTCGTCGATGAAGGTGATGATCTGACCCTCGCTCGACTTGATCTCGGCGAGGACGGTCTTGAGGCGCTCCTCGAACTCGCCGCGGTACTTCGCGCCGGCGACCATGGCGCCCAGGTCGAGGGAGACGAGCCGCTTGTTCTTGAGGGACTCGGGGACGTCGCCCTTGACGATGCGCTGGGCGAGGCCCTCGACGACGGCGGTCTTGCCGACGCCGGGCTCGCCGATGAGCACCGGGTTGTTCTTGGTGCGGCGCGAGAGGACCTGGACGACGCGCCGGATCTCGTGGTCGCGGCCGATGACGGGGTCGAGCCTGCCCTCGCGGGCGGCTGCCGTGAAGTCGGTGCCGAACTTCTCCAGGGCCTTGTACTGGCCCTCGGGGTCGGGGGTGGTCACCCGCCGTCCTCCTCGTGCGTTCTCAAAGGCGGCCAGCAGCTTCTTCGCGGTCGCGCCCTGGGCGGAAAGGACCTCACCGGCCGCGCCGCCCTTGGCGGCGACGGCGATGAGGAGGTGTTCGGTGGAGAGGTAGTCGTCGCCGAGCTCCTTCGCCTCGGAGTCGGCCTCGGCGAGCACGGCGAGCAGGTCCCGGCTGGGCTGCGGGGGCGCGACCGTGGAGCCGGTGACGCTGGGCAGGGCGGCGAGCAGCCGCTCGGCTCCGGAGCGGACGGCGGCCTGGTCGGCCTCGGTGGCGGCGAGCAGGTCGGTGATGTTCTCGTTGTCCTCGCCGGCGAGCAGGGCCAGCAGCAGGTGTGCGGGCGTCAGGTCGGCGTGGCCGTCCTTGACGGCCCTGCTGGTGGCCGCGTTCAGCGCGTCACGGCTCTTGTTGGTCAGCTCGGCGTCCACTCTCGGTTTCTCCTCTCCGGCGGGGCTACGACTCTCCAGTGCAGAACTCTGACTGGTTCAGCGTCTGCAAAGTTGAGTCTATTCCACTCAAGGCCGGATCCGGGCCGGACATATGCTTCGGACCATGCCTGATTCCAAGCCGGTCCACGACGTACTCAACCCCACGCCCGCCTACCTCGCCTTCTGGCGGGAGCGCCACATCTGCACCCTGACCACGCCGCGACCCGACGGCACCCCGCACGTGGTCCCGGTGGGAGTGACGTACGACCCGGAGGCCGGGCTGGCGCGGGTGATCAGCAACAGGCACAGCAGGAAGGTGCGCAACGTGCTGGCGGCGCCGGACGGCGGGGCGCGGGTGGCGGTGTGCCAGATGGAGGGCCGGCGCTGGGCGACGCTGGAGGGGCGGGCGGTGGTCCGCACGGACGAGGCGTCGGTCGCGGACGCGGTGGCGCGCTACGCCGAGCGGTACGGGCGGACGCCCTCGCCGAACCCGGACCGGGTGGTCCTGGAGATCACCCTGGACCGCGCCATGGGGCGCGCCTGAGGAAAACGGCCGGATTCGAGCGGTCCTCAAGGGATTCTCAGGGGATCCTCAGCCGGATGTCCGGTTCCGGCACTGGACGCGGACAGCACAACGGCGCCATCGTGGTCAGGTCCACGATGGCGCCGTTGTGTGGGGGAAGCACCTGGAGCGATCTGCAACGACGGGGGAATCGCCTCAGGCACTGCGGGGGGTGGCGGTGGTGATATCGGGTTCGAAGAGCTGGTGATCACGCTGGTCGAGGTTGACGAAGACCATGCCGTACCGCACTTCGCAGCGGACGGGCTGCGGTGCGCCCCGGGGGCGGCGCAGGCAGCGGTAGGCACGGACGTCCTCGTCCTCCTCGCGCACGATGACGATCGGCTGGCCGAACAGGGTGACCATCAGCGAGTCGCCGGCGTAGGGGATCGCCGTGGCGAGATCGATGAACTGCCAGCCAGAGCGGTATGCCGAGGCCATCTCGCGCCGGAAGTCGCGGTCGTCGGGGGTCATCAGGCGGCCGTCGCAGGAGTGCTGTTCCAGCCGAAATCACCCTCGGCCGTCGTCACGACCACCGAACTGGCAACGGTCTGAGCGCTTCCCGCGTCTCCATCGACGGCGACGACTGCTCCGAATACCGCGGCGGCGGAGAAAACAACGGCAAGCGCCGAGCGAAGCATTCTCTTATACATGGTCGGCTTCGTCCTCACTTGATGGAATCCTCTCCCCCGCACTGTCAGACGATGGCTCATTCAGGCACGTCAGTGCCACAGGGACGATGCATCATGTTCTTACATGTTCAGGACCCTGGGGGGTGGAGATTTGCCCAAGAGCGACATAAACCCGACACATCGCCACCCCGTCACGGAGATGTGCGCCGAGGGAGCGCGACTCTACGCAGCCGCCCTGAGCACCGGCCGCGTCGCCCGCGGCGAGGTTGAGAACGCCCCCTGCCTGCTCGAACTCGC
Source organism: Streptomyces sp. NPDC001373 (assembly GCF_042895815.1). Taxonomy (NCBI): domain Bacteria; kingdom Bacillati; phylum Actinomycetota; class Actinomycetes; order Kitasatosporales; family Streptomycetaceae; genus Streptomyces; species Streptomyces sp. NPDC001373. The sequence continues at coordinate 357,102 of NZ_JBIAWQ010000002.1, read as the reverse complement.
CCTCCTGCGGCCCGACCCGGACGACGCGAACCAGCTGCGCGCGGTTCCCCCGTCCATCGCGCTGGCCCAGCGGCTCCATCCGCTCGAACGCGAGATCCAGGAGCGCCGGCGCACCGCCGTGGATCTCACCGACGCGTTCGAGCCTTTTCTCACCATCAGCGCCCAGAGTCCCGCCAACACCCACGCCATCACGGTGCTGGAGGGATTCGACCAGATCAACGCCGCCATCGACCTGGCCACCGCCGAGTGCCACACCGAGGCCCTGACGATCCAGCCGGGCGGGGCCAGGCCGACCTTCGTCCTCAGCGAGTCCCTGGAGCGGGCCACGCCGATGATCGACCGCGGCGTGAGCATCCGCACGCTCTACCAGCACACGGTGCGCCACAGCCAGGGCACGCTCGCCTACGTGGACCGGATCTCCGTGGGGAAGGTGGAGATCCGCACGCTGGAGGAGCTCATAGAGCGTCTCATGATCTTCGACCGCACGGTGGCGTTCATCCCGGCGAGCGATGACCGAAAAGTGGCCCTGGAGTTGCGGCATCCGGGGCTGATCGACTACCTGATCCGGGTCTTCGAACAGCTGTGGCGCAGGGCCGTGCCGCTGACCGACGAGGTCACCTACACGCACAGCTCCGACGGCATCTCGGGCGTCCAGCGCTCCATCGCCCAGCTCCTCATCGAGGGGCATGTCGACGAGGCGATCGCCCGCCGCCTGGGGATGAACGTCCGCACCTGCCGCGCCCACATCGCGAAGCTGGCCACCGCCCTCGGCAGTGGCAGCCGGGCCCAGCTGGGCTACCTCATCGCCCAGTCCGGCATCCTGCACAGCGAGGGCGAAGCGGAGGGCGGACCGGGCTGCCAGGGGCCCGCTGAGGGCCTCACGGCGCCCCGCTGAGGAAACGGGGCCGGAGAACATGCCGAAGGCCCCGTCCCGCCCCCTGGAGGGGCCGGACGGGGCCTTCGTACGCGCTGCGGGGCCCGCGCGTCAGTCCATCGGGCGCTTGGGGCGCCAGACGACCAGGGCGCTGCCCGGCTGCGGCGGCTGGTACGGGACCAGGTCGCGCCGGTACGAGGCATGCACCGCGGCCTCGCGGGCCTGGAGGGCGGCGGCCGCGCCGTCCACCGCCGAGGAGAGCTCGGCGACGCGCTGCTGGAGCGCGGCCACCTGGTTCTCCAGTTCGATGATCCGTTTGATGCCCGCCAGGTTGATGCCCTCGTCCTGGGACAGCTGCTGCACCGTGCGGAGCAGCTCGATGTCCCGGGCCGAGTAGCGCCGACCGCGCCCGGCCGTGCGGTCCGGGGAGACCAGGCCGAGGCGGTCGTACTGGCGGAGGGTCTGCGGGTGCAGTCCCGAGAGCTGGGCGGCCACCGAGATCACGTAGACCGGGGTCTCGTCGGTGAGCTGGTACGCCCCTTCACCGAAGCGGGACTGTCGTCGGCGGCCTTCCACGTCAAGCTCCCTTCGCGGACTCGAACAGCAGGGCGCGCGGATCGTCGGACCCGGTGGCGTCCCGGTACATCTCCAGGGCCTCGCGGGCCTTGTCGGACAGTTCCGCCGGTACCGCGACCTCCACCGTGACGAGCAGGTCGCCGCGGGTGCCGTCCTTGCGGACCGCGCCCTTGCCGCGGGCCCGCATCGTACGGCCCGTGGGGGTGCCCGGGGGAAGCTTCAGGGTCACCGGGGGGCCGCCCAGGGTGGGGACCTTGATATCGGCGCCCAGGGCCGCCTCGGCGATCGTGACGGGCACGGTCACCGTGAGGTTGTCGCCCTTGCGGCCGAACACGGGGTGGGTGCCGACATGCACGACGACGTAGAGGTCGCCCGCCGGGCCGCCGCGCTCGCCCGGGGCGCCCTTGCCGCGCAGCCGGATCCGCTGGCCGTCGGAGACGCCCGCCGGGATCCGGACCTGCATGGTCCGGGAGGACTTGGCGCGCCCGCTGCCCTTGCAGACCTCGCAGGGGTTCTCCGCGATCAGGCCGCGGCCCTTGCAGTCCGCGCAGGGGTCGGTCAGCGAGAAGCCGCCGCCGCTGCCCCGGGAGACCTGTCCGGTGCCGACGCAGGTCGGGCACACCCGGGGCGTGCCGTTCTTGTCGCCGGTGCCCGAACAGGCCTTGCAGGGGGCCTGCGAGGACATCCGCAGCGGGACCGTCGCCCCGTCCACGGCCTCCGTGAAGGAGAGCGTGACCTCGGACTCGATGTCCTGGCCGCGGCGCGGCTGGGTGCGGGTGCCCGCACCGGCGCCGGCGCCGCGGTTGAACAGGCCGCCGAAGACGTCGCCCAGGCCGCCGCCGAAGCCGCCCTGGCCGGCGCCCTGGGTACCTCCGAAGAGGTCGCCCAGGTCGAAGTTGAACGAGCCGCCCCCGCCCGGACCGGGGCGGAAGCCCCCGTTGCCGAACAGGGCGCGGGCCTCGTCGTACTCCTTGCGCTTCTTGGCGTCTCCGAGGACGTCGTTCGCCTCGGAGATCTCCTTGAAACGCTCCTCGGCCGAGGCGTCGCCCTTGTTGGCGTCCGGGTGGAACTCGCGGGCGAGCTTCCGGTACGCCTTCTTGATCTCGGCCTCGGTGGCGTCCTTCGGGACACCGAGGACCTTGTAGTAGTCCTTCTCGACGAAGTCCTTCGTGTTCATCCCCGGTGACCCTCCTCTCGGCTACCTACATGGTGTGCGTCAGCCCTTGTCGGGGGCATCCGTGTCCTTGTCGGACGGCGTGTCGCCGTCGGCGGACTCGGACTTCGCCGCGGGTGCCGCGCCCGGCTGGGGCTCGGCCACCGCGACCCGCGCGGGGCGGATCGTGCGCTCGCCGATCCGGTACCCCGGCTGCAGGATCGCCACGCAGGTCGTCTCGGTGACATCCGGCGCGTACGAGTGCATCAGGGCCTCGTGGATCGTCGGGTCGAAGGGCTCGCCCTCCTTGCCGAACTGCTGCAGCCCCATCTTGGCCGCGGCCGTCTCCAGCGACTCGGCCACCGACTTGAAGCCGCCGACCACCTCGCCGTGCTCCCGGGCCCGGCCGATGTCGTCCAGGGTCGGCAGGAGCTCCGACAGCAGGTTCGCGACCGCGATCTCCTTGACGGCGACCCGGTCCCGCTCCACGCGGCGGCGGTAGTTCTGGTACTCCGCCTGGAGCCGCTGGAGGTCCGCGGTGCGCTCGCCGAGCGCGGTACGGGCCTGGTCCAGCTGCGCCAGGAGAGCGACGTCCTGAGCGTCCCCGGCGGGGGCCGCCTCCTCCTTCTCGGAGGAGTCGGCGGCCTTCGCCCCGGCGTCGTCAGCGGCCGAGCCGGTGGGGACTTCGGGCTTCTCGTCGAAGCCCGGGGTCTCCTCCGACATCAGGCCTGGCCGCCCTTCGGCTTGTCCTCGTCGACGATCTCGGCGTCGACGACGTCGTCCTCGGCCTTGGCCTGGCCCGCGTCACCGGCGCCGCCGGCGGCCTGGGCGGCCTGCGCGTCGGCGTAGATGGCCTGGCCCAGCTTCTGGCTGACCGCGGCGAGCTTCTCCGTGGCCGTGCGGATCTCGGCGGTGTCCTCGCCCTTGAGCTTGTCCTTCAGCTCGGTGACGGCCGTCTCGACCTCGGTCCTGACCTCGGCCGGGACCTTCTCCGCGTTGTCCGCGAGGAACTTCTCCGTCTGGTAGACGAGCTGCTCGCCCTGGTTGCGGGACTCGGCGGCCTCGCGGCGGCGGTGGTCCTCCTCCGCGTACTGCTCGGCCTCCTGGCGCATGCGGTCGACCTCGTCCTTGCCGAGCGAAGAGCCGCCGGTGACGGTCATCTTCTGCTCCTTGCCCGTGCCGAGGTCCTTCGCGGTCACGTGCATGATGCCGTTGGCGTCGATGTCGAAGGAGACCTCGATCTGCGGGACGCCGCGCGGGGCCGGCGGCAGGCCCGTCAGCTCGAACATGCCGAGCTTCTTGTTGTACGCCGCGATCTCGCGCTCGCCCTGGTAGACCTGGATCTGCACGGACGGCTGGTTGTCCTCGGCCGTCGTGAAGATCTCCGACCGCTTGGTCGGGATGGTCGTGTTGCGCTCGATGAGCTTGGTCATGATGCCGCCCTTGGTCTCGATACCGAGGGACAGCGGGGTCACGTCGAGGAGCAGGACGTCCTTGACCTCACCCTTCAGCACACCGGCCTGGAGGGTGGCGCCGATGGCGACGACCTCGTCCGGGTTGACGCCCTTGTTGGCGTCCTGACCACCGGTGAGCTCCTTGACGAGCTCGGCGACGGCCGGCATACGGGTGGAGCCGCCGACCAGGACCACGTGGTCGATCTCGGACAGGTTGATGCCCGCGTCCTTGATGACGTTGTGGAACGGGGTCTTGCAGCGGTCGAGCAGGTCCGCGGTGAGCTGCTGGAACTGCGAGCGCGTGAGCTTCTCGTCCAGGTGCAGCGGGCCCTCGGCGGAGGCCGTGATGTACGGCAGGTTGATCGTGGTCTCCGTGGAGGAGGACAGCTCGATCTTCGCCTTCTCGGCGGCCTCGCGCAGGCGCTGGAGCGCCATCTTGTCCTTGGAGAGGTCCACACCGTGACCGTTGGCGAACTGCTTCACCAGGTAGTCGACGACGCGCTGGTCCCAGTCGTCGCCACCGAGGTGGTTGTCACCGTTGGTGGCCTTGACCTCGACGACACCGTCACCGATCTCCAGGAGGGACACGTCGAAGGTGCCGCCGCCGAGGTCGAAGACGAGGATGGTCTGGTCGTCCTTGTCGAGGCCGTAGGCCAGGGCGGCGGCCGTCGGCTCGTTGACGATGCGCAGGACGTTGAGGCCCGCGATCTCGCCGGCCTCCTTCGTCGCCTGGCGCTCGGAGTCGTTGAAGTAGGCCGGGACGGTGATGACCGCGTCCGTGACCTTCTCGCCCAGGTACGCCTCGGCGTCGCGCTTCAGCTTCTGCAGGATGAAGGCGCTCATCTGCTGCGGGTTGAAGTCCTTGCCATCCAGGTTGATCTTCCAGTCAGTGCCCATGTGGCGCTTGACGGAGCGGATGGTCCGGTCCACGTTCGTGACCGCCTGGCGCTTGGCCACCTCGCCGACGAGGACCTCGCCGTTCTTGGCGAAGGCGACGACGGACGGCGTGGTCCTGGCACCCTCGGCGTTGGTGATGACGGTGGGCTCGCCGCCTTCGAGAACGCTGACGACGGAGTTAGTGGTGCCCAGGTCGATGCCGACCGCACGTGCCATTTCGATTCCTCCAGCTGACTTGAGTGGAACAGACTCAAGGATGCACGGCGGCCCCGCCCACGTCAACAGAGCTGAGCCGAGGAGACTCAACCTTTAGGCCGTTCCTACACTCAGGGCGGGCCGGAATCCGGCCCGCCGGCGCCCGGAACCCGGGGCCCGGCGCCGCTGAGGCCGGGCCGCGGAACAGCACCCGAACGGGTTCCCGGCGCGCGACGCGGCCGCGCGGCACACCGGGGGGCGGGCCGGGGTCCGGCAGCGTGCGGGCATGCCCCTGCTGCCGCCCCTCCCCGCCCGGCCGTCGCGGCTCCGGCCGCACCGACTCCGGACACCGCGGCTCCGGACACCGCGGCTCCGGCCACTCCGAATCCGGACGCCGCGGCTCGGCGCGCCGCGGCTACGCCTCCGGATGCCGGCCCTCCGCGCCCCGGTGCGATGGCCGGCCAGACCCCCCGCCAAGCGGGTCTGCGACCTGATCGGCGCGGTGGCCCTGCTGGCGGCGTGCGCCGGCCCGGCCCTGCTGGCCGCCGCCCTGCTGTACGGGTCCCGGCGCGCGGGCGTCCTCGTACGGGAGCCCGCCCTCGGCCTGGCCGGGCGCCCCTTCCGCACCTGGCGACTGCGGACCGAGGGCGCGGGGCGGGCGGGGGCGTGGGTCCGGCGGTGCGCCCTGGAGGGACTGCCGCAGCTGCTGAACGTGCTGCGCGGCGAGATGTCACTGGTCGGGCCGCGCCCCGGGGTGGGCGCCGAACACCCCGAACGCCTGCTCGTACGCCCCGGAATGACCGGATTGTGGCAGGTCAGCGCACGTTCCGACCTCCCCTGGGAGGAGATGGCCCTGCTGGACCGGCACTATGTGGAGAGCCATTGGCTGGGGATGGACCTCGCGATCCTCGCGAAGACCCCTCGGGCCGCCCTCCGACAGAGGCGGACCTGAGCGACACAGATCACCGCTCACTCACCTACAGTGCGGCGCGGGAAATGGGTAACCTCAAGCCTTGACTCAATAAGTTACCGCTTAGTAAGTCCCGCCCGAGGAGCCCTCCCATGCAACTCGCCGCGATCATCGTGTCGCTGGTCCTGACCGTGGTCGGCGTCGCGCTGCTCGCCCGAGCCGTGGCGCAGATCTACCGGTTCGTGAAACTCGGCCAACCCGTACCCGCGGGCAGTCGCACCGACCGCCCGAAGGAACGAACGATCACCCTGGTCAGGGAGTTCCTCGGCCACTCCCGGATGAACCGCTGGGGCATCGTCGGCTTCGCCCACTGGTTCGTCGCGATCGGCTTCCTGACGCTGCCGCCGACCCTGGTGCAGGCCTTCGGCCAGCTGTTCCAGGCCGACTGGCTGCTGCCGATCGTCGGCGACTGGCTGCCCTTCGAGCTCTACACCGAGTTCATCGGTGTGATGACGGTCGTCGGCATCGCCGTCCTGATGGTGATCCGCCTGCTCAACCTTCCCTCGCGCGCCGGTCGGAAGTCGCGCTTCGCGGGCTCGAAGGCCTGGCAGGCGTACTTCGTCGAGTGGGTCATCCTCACCATCGGCGTCGCCATCCTGTGCCTGCGCGGCCTCGAGGGCGCGATCCACGACGTGGACACCTACGAGCCGGCGTACTTCGCCTCGTACCCGCTGGTCATGGCCTTCCAGGAGCTCTCGCCCGGCAGCATCCAGAACGCGATCTACTTCACCGCGATGGTGAAGATCAGCGTCTCGTTCATCTGGATGATCACGGTCTCCCTCAACACCAACATGGGTGTCGCCTGGCACCGCTTCCTCGGCTTCCCGAACATCTGGTTCAAGCGGAACGCCGACGGCGCGACGGCGCTCGGCGCCCTCCAGCCGATGACGAGCGGCGGCAAGGAGATCGACTTCGAGGACCCGGGCGAGGACGACGTCTTCGGCGTCTCCCAGGTCGAGCAGTTCTCCTGGAAGGGCATCCTCGACTTCTCCACCTGCACCGAGTGCGGTCGCTGCCAGTCGCAGTGCCCCGCCTGGAACACCGGCAAGCCGCTGTCCCCCAAGCTCCTCATCATGTCGCTGCGCGACCACGCGCACGCCAAGGCCCCGTACCTGCTCGCGGGCGGCGGCAAGACGATGGAGGGCGAGGAGAAGGCCTCGGCCGAGCAGCTCGCCGGCGTCCCGGCCACGGCCCTCGCGGAGGCGGAGCGCCCGCTCATCGGCACCGCCGAGGAGAACGGCGTCATCGACCCGGACGTGCTGTGGTCCTGCACCACCTGCGGTGCGTGCGTCGAGCAGTGCCCGGTCGACATCGAGCACATCGACCACATCGTCGACATGCGCCGCTACCAGGTGATGATCGAGAGCGCGTTCCCGTCGGAGGCGGGCACGATGCTCAAGAACCTGGAGAAGAAGGGCAACCCCTGGGGCCTGGCCAAGAAGCAGCGCGTGGAGTGGACGAAGGAGGTCGACTTCGAGGTCCCGATCATCGGGAAGGACGCGGAGGACCTCTCGGAGTTCGACTACCTGTACTGGGTCGGCTGCGCCGGCGCGCTGGAGGACCGGGCGAAGAAGACCACGAAGGCCTTCGCCGAGCTGCTGAACATCGCGGGCGTCAAGTTCGCGATCATGGGCGGCGAGGAGAAGTGCACCGGTGACTCGCCGCGCCGCCTGGGCAACGAGCCGCTGTTCCAGCAGCTGGGCCAGGAGAACGTCGCGATGCTGAACATGGCGTTCGGCGAGGACGACGAGGACCCGTCGACGAAGAAGCCGAAGTCGGCGAAGCGGATCGTCTCGACCTGCCCGCACTGCTTCAACACCATCGCGAACGAGTACCCGCAGCTGGGCGGCGAGTACGAGGTCATCCACCACACGCAGCTGCTCCAGCACCTGATCGACGAGGGCCGGCTGACGCCGGTGACGCCGGTCGAGGGTCTGATCACGTACCACGACCCCTGCTACCTGGGCCGCCACAACAAGGTCTACACGCCGCCGCGCGAGATCATGTCGGCGGTGCCGGGGCTGCGCCAGCAGGAGATGCACCGCCACAAGGAGCGGGGCTTCTGCTGTGGCGCCGGTGGCGCGCGGATGTGGATGGAAGAGCGCATCGGCAAGCGCATCAACAACGAGCGCGTGGACGAGGCCCTGTCCCTCAACCCGGACATCGTCTCGACGGCGTGCCCGTTCTGCCTGGTCATGCTGACGGACTCGGTCAACGGCAAGAAGAACGACGGCCAGGCGAAGGAATCCGTCCAGGTCGTGGACGTGGCGCAGCTCCTGCTGGAGTCGGTGAAGGCCCCGGAGCCGACGGAGGAGGAACTGGCGCAGGCCGCCGCCGAGGCCGCCGCAGCCGCCGAGGCCGAGGCGAAGGCGGACGCGGAAGCCAAGGCAAAGGCCGAGGCGGAAGCCAAGGCAAAGGCCGAGGCGGAAGCCAAGGCCAAGGCCGAGGCGGAAGCCAAGGCAAAGGCTGAAGCCGAGGCCGAGGCGGACTCCGAGGCCGCGCCCGCGGCGGAGGAGAAGGCGGAAGCCACCGAGGCGAAGGCCGAAGCCGAGACTCCGGCGGAGCCGAAGACCGAGGCCAAGGCCGACACCGAGGCAGAGGCCGCTCCGGAGGCCGGGGCCAAGTCGGACGCCAAGGCCGAGCCCGAGGTGAAGGCGGACGCGAAGACCGAGGCCAAGGCCGACACCGAGGCAGAGGCCGCTCCGAAGGCCGAGGCCGAGCCGGAAGCCGACACCACGGCTGACACCGAGGCCGACGCCGAGGAGGCTCCCGCCAAGGCGGAATCCGAGGTGAGGCCCGAGGGCGCCAAGTAGCGCCGTCGGCACAAGCGACAGGAACGGCCGGTCCCCGTGGAGGGGGACCGGCCGTTCCTGCATACCGGGACGGGGCCACGGCACGGAGTGGGCCCCTTCGGCATTCCGTTGTGCACAGCATCGAATGACATCGAAGCGCCGCACACCCCGGCAAACCACCCACCCCCACGCCCCCTAGGGGATGTCACAGCTCAGCCGCAAAGGCCCTGTTTCCACCGGCCCGGCCACCACCGCCCGCCGGAGCAGGTACTTTCGATCACGTGGCTGGATTCAGGATCGGACGGGGCCGGGACGACAACCGCCCCCCGCAACAACCCCCGCACGCCCCGCGGCAGCAGCCGTACGGCCAGCAGCAGGCGCCCCAGGCGCAGGCGCAGGCGCCGTACGGCCATCAGCCGTACCCGCCCGCCGGCGGCCCGCCGCCCCAGCAGCACTGGCCCCAGCCGGGCGGCGGCAGCCACGGGGAGCCCGAGTACTTCGACCCGTACGGCGGCGGCCACCACCAGCAGCCGCACCACGCGGCCCCGCACGAGCCCGCGTACGCGGACAACCCGGGCCACACGCAGGCCTTCTCCCTCGGCGAGGACCCGTACGGCCAGGCCGCTGCCTACCACTCCGGGGCGGCCGCGGCCGCCCCGGCCGGGCCGCGCCTGCACTGGAAGGACCTGCTGCGCGGCATCGTGCTGAGGCCCGGGCCGACGTTCCTCCAGATGCGTGACTACGCCGTCTGGGGTCCGGCGCTCGTCGTGACCTTCATCTACGGCATGCTCGCCGTCTTCGGGTTCGACAAGGCCCGCGAGGACGCGATCAAGGCGACCCTCACCCAGGCGATCCCGATCGTCCTGAGCACCGGCGCGGCCTTCGTCGTCTGCGGCCTCATCCTGGGCGCGGTCACCCACACCCTGGCCCGCCAGCTGGGCGGCGACGGGGCGTGGCAGCCGACCGTGGGCCTGTCGATGCTGGTCATGTCCATCACCGATGCCCCGCGCCTGCTGGTGGCGGTGTTCCTGAGCGGCGACAACATGGTCGTGCAGGTCCTGGGATGGGCGACCTGGCTGGCGGCCGCCGCGCTCTTCACCTCGATGGTCAGCAAGTCGCACGACCTGCCCTGGCAGAAGGCGCTGGGCGCGTCCGCGATCCAGCTGGTCGCCCTGCTGTCGATGATCAAGCTGGGCATGCTCTGACCGCACGGCCGGACATCCGGCCTTCCGGACGCGGGAAGGGGCCCGTCGCGCAGTGTGCGCGACGGGCCCCTTCCCGTATGTCCTGAGAGGTCAGGCGTCGAGGATCTGGCCCTCGCGCTTGACCACCGGCGGCTCCGTGGACCACGGGAACTCGATCCAGTCGTCCGTCTTCTTCCACACGTACTCGCACTTCACGAGCGAGTGCGACTTCTCGTAGATCACGGCCGAGCGCACCTCGGCGACGTGGCCGAGGCAGAAGTCGTGGACGAGCTTGAGCGTCTTCCCGGTGTCGGCCACGTCATCGGCGATGAGGACCTTCTTGTCGGTGAAGTCGATCGCCTCGGGCACGGGCGCCAGCATGACCGGCATCTCCAGGGTGGTGCCCACGCCGGTGTAGAACTCCACGTTCACGAGGTGGATGTTCTTGCAGTCCAGCGCGTAGGCCAGACCGCCGGCGACGAACACCCCGCCCCGGGCGATGCTGAGGATGATGTCCGGCTCGTAACCGTCGGCGGCGATGGTCTGCGCCAGCTCTCGGACGGCGCTGCCGAACGCCTCGTAGGTCAGGGTCTCGCGTACGTCGCTCATGCCTCGTGCCTCACCTGGGTGCGGTGGAAGTTCTGGAAGGAGCGCGAGGCGGTCGGCCCGCGCTGCCCCTGGTACCTGGACCCGTACCGCTCGCTGCCGTACGGGAACTCCGCGGGCGAGCTGAGGCGGAACATGCACAGCTGCCCGATCTTCATGCCCGGCCAGAGCTTGATCGGCAGCGTGGCGAGGTTCGACAGCTCCAGGGTCACGTGACCCGAGAACCCGGGGTCGATGAACCCGGCCGTCGAATGCGTCACCAGCCCCAGGCGGCCCAGGCTGGACTTCCCCTCCAGCCTGGAGGCGATGTCCTCGGGGAGCGAGATGACCTCGTACGTCGAGGCGAGGACGAACTCACCCGGATGCAGGATGAAGGCCTCGTCCCCCTCCGGCTCGACCATGCGGGTCAGATCGGGCTGCTCGATCGCGGGGTCGATGTGTGCGTAACGGTGGTTCTCGAAGACCCGGAAGAACCGGTCGAGTCGCACGTCGATGCTGGAGGGCTGCACCATCGACTCGTCGAACGGGTCAATGCGAACCCGTCCGCTGTCGATCTCGGCCCGGATGTCTTTGTCGGAGAGAAGCACGTCCCGAGGATACGCAGAGCGCGCGGGCCGCCCCCAATCGAGAGCGGACCCGCGCGCCTACGGAGCCCGGTGCGAGGTCCCTACCGCTTGACGCCGCCCACGGGCACCGCGTGCCTCAGCCGCGCGCACCGCGGACACCGCAGCAGCCGCCCCGGTCCGATCCGGCCGGCACCGAGGTGCTGCAGCGGGAAGGAGGCGGTGCTGAAAACGTGCCCTTCGGCACAACGGACGACTGTGCGCTCCATCGAGTCCCTTTCCCCAACGAGCCGTACTGCGATGAATCGCCACATTAGGGGATGATCGGGACCCGCTCCAGTTGCCGCTCCGCGCCCCAAAGGTACGCCCCAACTCCCGCACCCGTAGCGCCTGGTGCCCCGTCCGGAAGACGCCGACCCGGCGGGTGGATTCACCGGGGGTCGATCATGGGGTACAGTGTGCAACGGTAGGGATCCAGGCAGCTGGACCACTCTGCGGATGTAGTTTAATGGTAGAACATGAGCTTCCCAAGCTTATAGCGCGGGTTCGATTCCCGTCATCCGCTCCACGGCAAAGCCCCAGGTCAACGACCTGGGGCTTGTTTGTTGTCTAGACCTATCAGGGCCCGCGCGCCATTCGCGTGCCATAAGTGCCGTAACGGGGCGTCAGATTGGACCTCGAACCGTCACTCGCGGCCACCGCGCGCCCAACGGTCCCGAATCCCGAGACGCATTTCGGGTGACCTGCGCCACACGCCGCAGGGGCGCGGCCCCGGCTGTCTGCCTGGACCGCACCCCTGTACGTGCGTCACCTCCGCCGTGCCACTCCGGCAGGAGCCGCGAGCGGGGGAACGATCCTGTGCACGGTGGCGGTCGCGCTGTTACCCGCCCCAAGGATGGAGCAAGGGTTCCGGCGGATCAGCTCGTCCTCGACGGCCGTCTGCATGATGGCCTTCAGCAGCCGGTAGGACTTAGCCGTGGTGGTGGCCCCCGTCGCCTTGCGCCGTTCCGCGCGCCAAGTCCTGACCTTGGCAGTGCCGCTCGCCATCATCGGCACGGCGGCTCCGGCGCAGGCCGACAACGACAGCAACTTCGGCAGCGGCGTCAACGCCGCCAACGCCGGGCGATCAATGGCGGACGGCTGGGGCGCGGTGCTCATGCGGTTTCGGTTTCCCGTCCCAGCCGGAAGGCCCAGATCGGCGAGTCAGGAGAGCTTCGCGGCCAGGACCTCGACGGGCAGGATTTCGGGATCCTCGGCGAGCAGCTTGGGGGCGTTCTCCATGAGCGCCGCCGCGATCCGGCCCTGGAGGTGTGCTTGGCGGTTCTCCTCGGTGGCGAAGGCGTCGAAGATGCCGAAGGTGGTGGGGCCCAGGCGCAGCGCGAACCAGACGGTGGTGCCGGCCTCTTCCCCGGCCAGGGCGAGGGCGCCGGTGAGGAGTTCCTCGACCTCGCGGACATACTCCGGCTTGGCCTCGATGCGGGCGAGCAGGCCGATGCGGGTGGTCTCGGGGACAAGGGCGTTCGTCATCGAGTGCTCCTCGGTGCGTGGTGGGTGGTGCGTGGTGGACGCGGTGCGACCCGGTGGGGTGTCGCGCCGCCGTGCGATGTGATCACCGTATGAGCGGCAGAGGGGCTCGGGTCAGTGGCGCATCCGCCGGATGTTTTACCGTTTCCGACATGAGGATTTCGGTACTGGTCATGGACGGCCTCTTCGACTCCGGGCTGGCCACGGTCTTCGACGTCCTGCAGATGGCCAATGAACTGCGAGAGGAACTGCCTCACCCTCCACCGCGCTGGGAGCTGACCCGCGTCAGCGGGCGGGGGGCCGTCCGTACGGCCTCAGGGCACGTGGTCGAAGCCCAGGACGCCGGGGTCGGACCGCGGCCCGACCTCCTCATCGTGCCCGGGGCCGGCCCCAAACAGCCCGCACCCCTGCTGGACTGGGTGGCCGCCCCGGAACGGGAACCCGAACGCGAGGCGCTCCGGCGGGCCCGGGCCGAGGGCGTCCCCCTGGCCGCGGCCTGCACGAGTACGTTCCTCCTCGCCGAGGCAGGGGTGCTGAACGGGCTCACCGCCACCACCAGTTGGTGGCTGGCCCCGGCCTTCCGGCAGGCCTACCCCCACGTGGCCCTGGACGAGAGCCACATGCTGGTCCACGCCCCGGGGGTGACCACGGCCGGAGCCGCCATGGCACACCTCGACCTCGGCCTCGCCCTGGTACGGCAGGCCAGCCCGGCCCTCGCCGACCTCACGGCCCGCTACCTCGTGGTCGACCACCGCCCCACCCAAGCCGGTTACGCCATTCCCAGCCACCTCGCCCGCACCGATCCCACCGTCAGCGCCTTCGAGAGCTGGGTCCGCGCGCACCTCGACCAGCCCCTGCGGATGACCGAAGCGGCACGGGCGGTCGGCGCGAGCGAACGGACCCTCCAGCGCGCCGTGGACAAGGTCCTGGGCGTCTCACCCCTGCGGTTCGCCCAGACCATCCGGCTCGAACAGGCCGCCCACCTGCTGCGCACCACGGACCTGCCCACGGAGACCGTCGCCCGCCGCGTCGGCTACGAGAACGCCTCCACCCTCACCACCCTGCTGCGTCAACGCCTCGGCACCACCCCCGGCCGCCTCCGCAACGGAACCGCGCCCGCCAGCGCCTAGACCCGCCTGGGCCCTGTCCGCGACGACGCTCGGTGCCGGCCTCACGTGCGAGTGATTCCATGCAGCACCGGTGACAGCCACCGTTCCCAGGAACACCGTGTATCCCCCTCCAGAACGCGGAACCCTCTGCCCTCGCAGCCGTGCTCCTCTCACCGGGGGGCTGCGCGGCAGCCGCTGCGAGTGGTGAGCGGGGTTCCGCGGCCCAGAAGCCCGCGCAGATCGCCACCAGTACGCGCCATGAAGCCGGCAGCGATGGCGGAGTAGGTGCCGATCACCATCGGCACCTGGAACGGCGCGCGGGAGCACGTTCGCTCAGCGGATTCCGGAGTCGGGATGTTCGGGCGGCGCGCCCGAGCTATGCCGTACGCGTATCGCAGCTTCCGGTGCCGAGCACCGCCGATCGCCTCCTCGGCCGGGACCCTGCCGTTCCCTCACGGTGCGGAGGCCCGCCGCAGCGCAGATGCGCACATCGTCGCGTGGCGTTCCAGGCCGCAGCGCTCCACGCGGCCAAGCCGACGGGTGCGTGCCCCATCCGTGCCCCTGGCAGCGATGAAGAGCGGTCAACACCGGCGCGGGAAGGCCCTCACAACGAGCCGCCCAGTGACCGATACTTGCAGGTCAGAGACCACATCGGCGCTGTGGGCGCCATAGATTCCCAAGCTTTAGCGCGGGTTCGATTCCCGTCATCCGCTCCACGACAAAGCCCCGGGTCGTCCGTGTGCCTCGCTTCCAAGTCGCCATCATGCGGACCTTCGCTGTACGTGGCAGCGTGATCCGAGAGGAATCCGTACCCCCACGCACCAAGAGGAGCGCTGTCATGGACGGTACACAGGACAAGCGTCAGGAGCCGGGCAAGGACCGGGGCCTGGGCCGCGAGCCCCAGGAACACCATCGCCCCGGGGACCCCGCGCAGCCCCGACCGGGCAGGCAGTCGCGTGAGAAGGGGCAGAAGCCCGGTGCGAAGGAGACCTCGCGCCGCCGCGAGGACAACCTGCTGCGCGAAGAGGACCTGCACGACGAGGGGCTCTGACCAAAGCGCCGCACGCCCGGAGCCCGGCCGGTACGCAACACTCCGGCCGGGCTCTGCCGCATCCCGACCGCCCGACGCCGAAGGAGACCGGGCCGCCCGCCACGGGGGCGCCGCGCTCTCGGCTCGGCCGCCGTGGATTCGAGGTCAGCCTGCCGCATCGGCGGCGCCGTCCCCGGGTTCGGGTGTGATGGCGACGAGGAGCTGAGCGGCCGGCGTGATGTTGTCGGCGCGGACGGCGCGGGCCATCGCTTCCCGGGCGGTAGCGGCGGCGGTGTCCGGGGGAACCACCAACAGGGCGAAGTGGTCGTTGCGGCCGCGCGTGACGAGAACGGTGTCGTCGCCGACGGGGGCGGAGTCGAGGTGCACGACCTGGCCATCGATGACCAAGCGGGTCGGGATGCCGTTCCAGGCGGATGCGTCCACGCCCACGCGGGTGATCGGGCCGAGATGCCCGGTCAGCACTCTGATCAGCGCCGGCAGCTCGGTGCCGATGTCGCGGGTGCGTGGCCACCAAGCGCCGTCGAGCAGCCCCTCCCGGGACTGCGTGGTCTCCAGCCGCAGCACGGCCGCCCCGGGCTGGATCGTATGGTGGATCGCATCCGGCAGGAGCAGTGAGGGCGTGTGGGGGATGTCGGAGTCAGTCATGTGGGTTCACCCGTCTACGGGGGGCGGCCGTACTGCGTCGCAGGCCGGCACCGAGGCCGGTCGGGCGACGTCCGCGGGCCTGTGGTCCTTTCACGGTACTCCCACCGCCCACTCCAGCGCCCACCGGAAAATACCTGGTCAGAACGGTCAAACCCGGCTGAACGGGCGTACAGTGAAAACACCGGGAGTACTTCGCACACCGGCTTCCATGCGGGTGTCGTTTCCGGCGATCGCCTAGAAACCGGGCTGCCGACGGGCAGTCCGGGGGCAGGTCCACACCATGACCAGCACCCTCGACCGGACCGCGCCCCGCGATCTCGCCTCAGATCTCCCGGCCCGCTTGTCCCTCACCCCGAAAACCACGCTCGCCGGCCAGCTGGACGGTGCCTGGTGGCCCTACTCCCGCAACCTCGAAGCCGAGCTCCCACCACTCGCCGCCGCCCTGGAGGAACCCTGGGGTCGCATCACCCGCGTCACCGTGAATCCCACCCGATGGCTCGCCGTACCGCACACGGTTGCCGTGGGCGGGCGCACGCTGCACGTGGGCTGGTTCACCGAGCAGGACCCCGACAAGCTGATCCTGCTCTCCTACACCGTCGGCCGCTGGGACCTCCTCGTCATCCCGCCCGAGACCGCACCCGCAGCTGCGGCCCGTCTGCTGGCCGCCGCAGCGATCCCGGGCAGCGTCCTCACCGCGGGCGCGCTCATGGCCAACGAAACCGCCATCGAGCGCGGCACCCGCGATGTCGCGCGCCGGGAAGCCACCTGGGAGGGCGAAGGCGGAGCCTGCATGTCCCCCTTCGGGGACGCGATGGGACGAAGCTCCCAGCCACTGTCCGCAAGCGGCTGGAGGTGAGCTCAGTGGAGACCATCGTCTTCATCGCGGCGATCATCCTCATGATCGGCATCGGAGCGTGCTGGATCCACCTGCTGAACGCCCGGCACGCCGCGCGGATCGAGACCCAGCACTTCAGCGACCCCCTGCCGAGGGCTCCGGGCCTGCCGGACGACACCGGTCGTCGAGCCCACCACAGAGATGCCGGTCGGGGAGGGACGGCCCTTCCTCCGACCGGGGTCGGCAGGCGGCGTTCCACGGCGCCCCCGCCGTCGACTTCCCGCGCACTCCGAAGTCGACTTCCCGTGCACTCCGAAAGGGAACACGCCCGCATGAAGTACATCGAGACCGAGACACTGCCGTCGCTCGGAGAGGCCGAGGTACGGATCATCGCGAACACACCCGAGGCCGCCCGAGCTGTCGCGCAGGCGCTCCGCCACCGCTTCGCGGGCAAGGAGCAGCGCAGCTATCCCGGCCTCAACGGGGACACCCGCCTGCACCTCACCGTGGACACGGCAACATCCGCCGGCCCGGCACGCTCCTGGTTGGCCACCATCCGAACCCCCGTCGGCGCAGGCACCCACTCCGACGAGATGTGAGAGCCCCGACGGGCCTCGGAAGCCACCCCGGACGCGAAAGGACGGGTCATGGCCACTCTGGGCGAACGCAAGACCTACCGCGCGCAGGTGCTCCGGGCCCTGTACGAAGCCGTCGAAGGCAACCGCCTCCTCGGCATCACCGGGGCGCAGCTGCGGCGCGACCTCCGCATACCGGGACAGGACCTGGCCGCCGCCTGCACCTACCTGGCCGGTGAAGGCCTGATCACCGTCGACTGGGAACCGGGCAACACCCCCGCGATGGTCACCCTCACCCACGAGGGAATCCGGCGCCTGGAGGCCGAGGAGGAAGGGGCGGTCTAGCGAAGGAGCGGCCTAGATGCGGGCGAACTCCTCGGTCTGGTGGGCGAATTCCTGAGCTATGGCGGCGCTTACCGTGGGCCTGGTTTCGCGGATCGTGCGCAGGTAGTCCTCGGTGGTGGGGCGGACCCGGGCTCCGGTGTCGAAGGTGCGCTCGAACTGGGCTTGGGAGACGGTGCGCGCCACATGGGCGATGTCGGCGGGGGTGAACCCCTCGCTGGCTGACGCCAGCGCCGTGCTGTCGCCCTCCGCGCCCGCTCGGGCCAGGTAGCTCTCCCACAGCTCGGTCCTGGCGCGGTGGTCGGGAGGACCGATCGGCAGCACGTAGTCGAAACGGCCGTGCCGCAGGAACGCGGAGTCGAGCGTGGTCACGTTGTTGGTGGCGCAGACGAGCAGCCGCCCGTCCTGGCCCCGGAACCGGACGATCGCCTTGAGCAGTTCGTTGACGACACCGACCGCGGTCGCGTCCGCACCGCTCCGGGTTCCCGCGATCTCCTCGACCTCGTCGATGAAAACCAGGACGTGGTCGAGCCGGGCGATCTCGTCGAAGCGCCGGTTCAGCCCGCTCGCCAGCCCGTACTCGGCGGCCAGCCGGGCGGGGAACAGTTCGAGGAAGGGCCATGCCAGACGGCTGGAGATCGCGTGCGCGAACGTGCTCTTCCCCGTCCCGGGCGGCCCGAACAGCATCACCGCCCGCGGCAGCTCCACGCCGTGCTGGGCGGCCAGCTCGGGACGGGCCAGCGGCAGGATCAGGCGCCGCTCGATGAGCTGCTTCTCCCTCTGCATGCCCGCAACCTTCTGCCACAGCCCCCCGGGCGTCAGTTCCGCCCCGAGCGAGGACAGCATGTCGGCCGCGTGGGGAGTCACCGGCCCGCGCTTCTCGAAGAAGACCACACCCGGGCGGGCACGGAAGCCGCAGTCGTGCAGGGCTGCGGCACCGGTCCCGCCCTCGGGCAGGACCGCGTGCACCGTTCGGACGCCACTGGCGAACAGCCGGTGCTCCAATGCCGTGATCAGGTCGCTGCCCAGCCCCTGGTGCCGCCAGGCGGGCTCCATGCAGATGCGCAGGATCCACGACTGGTCGCCCTCCACCCTGCTCACCGCGGCGCCGACCACCACCTCGTCAGCTGTGGCCACCACTGCCGGGTGGAGGGCTTGGAGGGCCGCCACCGCGTCCGACAGCGGGAAGAGGGGCGGCTCTTCGGCCGTACTGCTCTCCGCATCGACCCGGATCACTGCTTCGAGATCGTCCGGGGTGTAGTCCCTGACACGCCAACCCGTCATGGTCAGCTCCGCATGTTCGGCCGTGCTCCCATCATCGGCCGAAGTCCGCGGGACGCGCACGCCGGGCGAACGGTGTGGTCCGTGACCTCCGTGGGCACCGGCTCACCGGGGAATCCGGGTCGTGGAGCCCGGCGGGCGTGGAAGCCGTGTGGCGTGCCCGGTCGCCGGGGAGCATCCTGGAGGCCACGCCGCCCGTGCAGTCGGCCGTCGGCCGCCGCCCGGTTGGAGGCAACAGGATGACCGTCGGAGGGCACGGGAACCCGGACCGCTCGGAGAGCTTCGGGGAGGCTCTGCTCGGGCTGCTCCTGGACCGGGCGCACGAGCTGCCGCCGCACATGGTCGGCCCGCTCGTCGCCGAGACGGTGGCCCGGATGGGGGGCCGCGAAACACGGATCCTGCTCCAGGACTACGGACAGCAGCAGCTGGTCTCCCTGCCCGCCGGCGGCGTGGCCGCCGGTGATCCGCAGCCCATCGACCACTCCGAGGCCGGGCGGTGCTTCCTGGAGTCACGCCCGGTCGAAGTCCCGACGGCCGACGGCGTACGGGTCCACCTGCCCCTGCTGGACGGCGGCGACCAGGTGGGGGTCCTCGCGGTCACCCTGGACGGGATCGACGACGACGCCCGCCGCGTCCTGCGCAGGATCGCGGGCCTGGCTGCCGACCTGTTGGAGACCAAGAACGGCTACACGGACCTCTTCTTCCGGACCCGCCGCAGCGAACCGATGAGTGTCGCCGCGGAGATCCAGTGGTCCCTGCTGCCCCCGCTGTCGATGGTGATGCCGCGCGTCGCGGTCGCCGGGGTCCTGGAGCCTGCCTACGCCGTGGCAGGTGACAGCTTCGACTACGCCCTGAACGGCAACGTCCTGCACCTCGCCATGATCGACGCCATGGGGCACGGCCTGGACGCGGCCACGATGGCCACGGTGGCCATCGGCGCGTACCGCCACGCCCGCCGGATCAGCATCGAGCTGTCCGAGATCTACCTCTTCATGGACCGGGCCGTCGCCAAGCAGTTCGACCCGGACCACTTCGTGACCGCCCAGATGATGCGCCTGGACACGAACACGGGGCGTCTCCAGTGGGTCAACGCGGGTCATCCAGCGCCGATGCTGATCCGCGCGCACCGCGTCATACACCGCCTGGACAGCCCCACAACCCTCCCCGTCGGCTTCGGAGGGGACCAGCCGCAGGTCAGCACGGTGGCGCTGGAGCCGGGCGACCGCGTCCTCTGCTTCACCGACGGCCTGGTCGAAGAGCACGAAAGCGGGCAGGAACAGTTCGGCGAGGAGCAACTGATCGACTGGGTGAACCAGCTGGAGCAGGCCGACTACGGGATCCGCACGGTGGCCCGGGACCTGTCCCACACCCTCAAGAGGGCACGCGGCGAAACCACCTCGGACGACGCGACGCTCGTCCTGCTCGAGTGGCGCGGATGACGGAAGGCCGTGCCACAACGTGCCAGGAGAAGCGGCAAACAGCGGTCAGGAAGGGTATGTCCGCGCCCCGCGCCGAAACACTCGCATGGGGATGTTCTTGCAGGTCAGAGGCCGTGTGGCGGTCAAAGCGCCGGGGATTCCCAAGCTTACAGCGCGGGTTCGATTCCCGTCATCCGCTCCACGGCAAAGCCCCAGGTCAGCGACCTGGGGCTTGTTTATTGTCTAGACCTATCGAGGCCCGCGTGCCATTCGCGTGCCATAACCACCCTCGCCGTGCGTCAGATTGGGCCCAGACTCGTACGCAGCAGGTTCAGGAAGACAGCGCCGGCGGGGCTGGAGGGGCCGTCCGTCCGCCAGGCCAGAGCGACCCGGCCGCGTAGCCGCGGCTCGGTGATCTCCAGCGTGCGCAGCCCGAAGGCGGACGCCGCGCCCGCCGGGAGGGCCGGAACCACCGCCACACCGAGACCGCGGGCAGCGAGCTGGGCAAGGAACAGCGGAGCGGCTGCCTCGAAGGCGATGCGGGGCTGGAACCTTGCCTGTGCACACGCGCGGTCGAGGACCCCGCGGATGCCCGTGCCACGCGGCAGGCTGATCAGCGGGCGATCGCGGAGCTCGGCCAGCGGAATGTCCGTGCGGTCCGGGGGCGTGAGGGCGGAGTCGTCCGGGGCGACGGCCGCGACCAGGGGTTCGTCGACCAGGACCTGTACGGCGATGCCCGGCGGGGGTTCCTCGTCCGCGAGTCCGATCACGGCGATGTCGAGTTCCCCTCGGTGCAGCGCGGCAAGCATCCGCTCCGAGGTGTCCTCGGTCAGGGCGATCTCCACCTTGGGGTGGTCCTTGTGGAAGCCGGCCAAGACGGTCGCCAGGTCGAACTCATGGGCTGCCGCGGCCGCGCCCGAGACGAGTCCGAGGGTAACGTGACCGCGCAGCAATCCGGTGAACTCGTCTGCGGTCTGGCGGACCGCTTCGACGGCGCTGATCGCGGCCCGCGCGTACGGCAGTACGGCCTCGCCCACCTCGGTCAGGGTCACCGACCGGCCGGAGCGGTCGAGCAGCGGGTGCCCAAGTTCCTTTTCGAGCTGCCGGACTTGGGCGCTCACCCCCGGCTGCGCCAGGTGCAGACGCGCGGCGGCGCGGGTGAAGTTGGCTTCCTCCGCGACCGTGACGAAGTACCGTAGCTGCCGAATGTCCATAACCGATCATTCTAATTGCGAGACATGCAAACTCTTGGACTTATGGCGGGAGGGCCAAGAGCCTTGAGGCCATGGGGAACACGACGCACCGCAGACCAGCGGCGGAGATCAGAGCCGCGATCGCTACCGAACGCCGGGAGCTGGCGGCCGTGTTGGGCGACCTGTCGGCCGAGGAGTGGGACGCGCCGACCCTGTGTGGGGGGTGGCGGGTACGGGAAGTCGCGGCCCACATGTCGATGGGGTTTCGGTACTCGCTCTCCAAGATGGCGTGGGAACTGATCAGGGCGCGAGGCAACCTCCACCGGATGACCGATCGATGCGCCCGCAAGGACGCGGCCACCCATTCGACGCGTGAGCTCGCCGCATTGCTGAGTGACAACGCGGATCACCCCTGGAGGCCGCCGGTCGGCGGGATCGAGGCGGCCTTGGGCCACGATGTGATCCACGGCCTGGACATCACGGTCGCACTAGGCCTGGACCGCCGGGTTCCCGAGGATCACGTGCACATCCTCCTGGAGAGCGTCAACGCCAGGACCCTCAAGTTCTTCGGAGCCGACCTCGGCGGCATCGAACTCCGCGCCGACGACCTCGACTGGCGCTTCGGTACCGGAACGCCTCTGTCCGGCGCCGCACAGGATCTCCTCCTGCTTGCATACGGACGACGGCTCCCCCCAGGGCGCCTCCGCGGCGAACTGGACGATCGCTTCCTCGCTGCGCAGGCGTGACGGCGGCAAACCCCGGACGGGCACCTGCCTTCCCGCCGGTGACGCACCCCACGTCTGGCTCGGTCCTCCTGTGCCTCCACCCCTCAGGGCCGTCGACCGGACCTGGCTGAACAAGCACCCATTTACTGGAGCCAACGAACATGTGCATCCGAGCCCTCCAGGGACTCGCCCTGCTCGCCACCGGCCTCCTCGCCGGCGCATTCGGCTACGGCGCGGCCAACCTCGTCCCCACCTTCAACGCTGTACCGCTCGACATGCGGCTGTCATTCCACGCCGAGCTGATGAAGATGAACGGCATCACCATGCAGGCGGCGATGGCCGTGTCGACGCTGAGCTCCTTCACTCTCGCGGCCCTGAAACGCGGCCGCGCCAGGCTGATCGCGGGTACGGCAGGACTGCTGACCTTCGCGTCCTTCCTGATAACCCGGCTCGGCAATGTGCCGATCAACGGCCGGATCAAGGAATGGGCGCGCACCTCGGCACCGGTCGATCACGCGGAGATCCTGCGGCGCTGGGAACTCTTCAACAACCTGCGCACACTCACCGCCCTCACCGCGTTCACTCTGCTGATCATCCTCTCCCTGAGGCAACCGCCGACTGACCGGAAGCAGCCGCAGACCACCACAGACTGAAGAGTTCCGAGCCCGCGCCCCATGCGTCACCTCCGTCGAGGAGCTCCGCCTGCCGCTCGCGGGAGCAATTTTCTGCACGGTGACACCCGCATGGGATCGGTGTACGAAACACCGCGGCAGGAAGGCGCTCAGAGCAGGTGCAGTGGCGGTACGACCAGGACCACGGCGAGGAGGCGCGGCCTCATCCTCGGGAGCGCCTGGGTCTCGAACCATCCGCCGGAGGGGAGCATGTGACGGCGAGCCGTACCGGGGGTGGGATCGCGGAGTTCGGCCGGGTCGATGCCGAGGTTGGCGAGCTCGACGATCCGGTCGGCGACGGCCGTCACCTCGTCGCGCACGACCTTCGGGCATCCGACCTCGTCCTCGGCGTGGAAGGCGTACTCCCACACCCAACGGTCGTCGGTCACCGGGCGACCTCGCCGGCGGTACGGATGCCCGCCTCGGCGGCGGCGGCATGGCGAATGCGGCTGATCTCGGCAGCGACGTCGCGCGCCTCGCCGAGGTCGGTGACCTCTCCGGCCCGCGCCTCTAGCGCGCGGAGCCGGGCGGCGGTCTCCGGGTGCCGGGCAATGGCCACCTCGACGGCCCATGCCTCCGTGAAG
This sequence comes from Streptomyces sp. NPDC001373, assembly GCF_042895815.1. Classification (NCBI taxonomy): domain Bacteria; kingdom Bacillati; phylum Actinomycetota; class Actinomycetes; order Kitasatosporales; family Streptomycetaceae; genus Streptomyces; species Streptomyces sp. NPDC001373. Next base: position 333,885 of record NZ_JBIAWQ010000002.1, on the reverse strand, counting down.
GTGCGGAGAGGAACCGCGGACACCTCAGCACGCGCGCGGGCGGTGCTGGCCGCGCGATCGCGGTCGAAGTCGGCGAGCAGGTGCGGAGCAACCTCGGCGAGGACGGCGCGGATCGCCTCGGGTTGGGCGGGCGGCTGCGGGACGGCGGACGGCTGGGGCGCGGTGCTCATGCGGCTTCAGTCCTCTCCTCCTGATCCGGTTCGCCCGCCTGGTAGGCATTGGCGAGGGTGGTGACGTGCTGGCGGGACCATCCGACGCGGCGGCCTACCGCGACCTTCTGCCCGTAGCGCTCGACGGAGCCGATGCGGCCCGCCGTGCGGTTGAGGTACGCCTGCGCCCGTGCGAGAGCCTGCTCGGCCCGGCGGACGGCTTTCAGAGCCTCGTCCAGGTCGGTCTTCTCGTCGTCGGTCAGGGGGTCACTGATGGCTCGCACAACCCGAGCATAAACCGTCATATCACCTTGACGCTATGAAGCCGCAGTCGTGGTCCACAGGAGCCCGGCCGCGCGTTACCGACCGCCGGATTCCTCGGCCCGCGAGGCCCAGGGCATCCGGCGGTCCCACCGACACGGGCCTGCGTCATCGTCCAGCCCTCTCAGGGCCTGCCGCGCCCTCCGCGTGCCCCATCTGTGCCCTTCAGAGCGGTGAACAGCGGTCACCACCAGCGCAGACAGCCCCTCACGAGAGGCCCGGCAGCAGGCTGTATCCGCAGTTCAGAGGGCATACAGACAGTCGGAGCGACGTAGATTCCCAAGCTTATAGCGCGGGTTCGATTCCCGTCATCCGCTCTTGAGAGAAGGCCCAGGTCAGCGACCTGGGCCTTCGTCGTTGTCTAGACCTATTGGGGGCTGCCGTGCCCTCCGTGTGCCCTAACTCAGGTATACGCCCCGTCCATGGCGCTGCCCCCGCACCATTATTTAGGTGGTGCGGGGGCAGCTCCGTCTCAATATTCGGGCGGGCGGCTCTGTGATCCGCCCCACTTCCAGCCGAGGGAACGTTCCTCCGCAGGCGCAAATGCGAGTGTCAACGCACGACGGAGAGCTGCGGCCTACGGGAGGCCGCCGCACCACGGGCACCACCGCGCCCGCCCTCCTGGGCCATGACCACCAGGCCGAAGATCAAGTCACTGAGGTCGGCTGATCGCAGGTCGAGGTCACGGGCGACTTGGGCCAACGGCATGCCCTCCGCTCGAAGTGCGGCGAAGACCTTGCCCAACACCTGGGAGGTCTCCCGCGTGAGTGTGCTCTGGGGTTCCGACTTCCGGTAGCCCATGCGACTGAGCTCGACGCAGTGTGTGCGGTACTGCCATTCGGTGGTGAGGTTGAGTTCGTGCAGGCGGTGGGCGAGTGCCATGGCGGCGACCTTCCAGCGGCGCTTCGCCTGGAGGATCCAGGTGGTGCTCGGGTTGCGAGGGGCGTACGCCAAGACGTCTGCGGCCGGCATGAGCAGGGCGGCGGCGAAGCGGTGGGCTTCCCCTTCGGCCTGGGGCCCGTGGGGGACCTGCTCCTCGCCATGCAGAACCAGATGCCCCAGCTCATGTGCGGCGTCGAAGCGTCCGCGCTCGGCGGTCTTCTCGGTGTTCAGCAGCACGAACGGGATGCCGCGGTCCCAGAAGGAGAAGGCGTCCACTTCCGGGCAGTCCCGGGACAGCGAGAACACGCGCACGCCGTGCGCTTCGAGCAGGTGAACCATGTTGGGGATCGGGGCGACCCCCAACCCCCATCGAGTGCGGACCAGTTCGGCGGCGCGCTCGGCGGGGCAGTTCTCGGCACCAGCCTCGCCCGGAAACACCGGTTCGTTGTCGCTGCCGAGACGGCTGAACGAGGTCAGGGACGGAAGGTCTGGCGCCGGCAGCTTGAAGCGAGCCCGGATCCAGTCCTGCAAGATCCGGGCGAGGCGACCACTGCTCAGGGCGATGTCCCGTTGTGAGGCCGTCATCTTGCTCAGCGCCCTGAAGCTGACCGACTCGACGGGCAGGTCGGCAACCTCTTCGGCGACAAAGAAGGACTCAGGGAACTCCAGAGCCTCAGCAAGGCTGGCCAGGGAGGCCGGGGGAGGGTAGGCCCGGCCGTTCTCGTAGTCGGACAGCCGGCGGGCGGTGAGTCCGACCATCTGGGCGAGACGGGTGACGGTGAGCCCGCGGCGCTTGCGCGCCAGGACGAGCCGGGATGCGGTGGTCATGGGAGTGCCAATGGGTTGTGGGGTGGACGATCAGCCCAGACGCTCGATCGGGATGTCGATGCCGCCTTCGCCGTCGTCGTCGTTCGGGAACGGGTTGAAGCCCTCGAAGTCGATGTAGGGGAAGATGATCCGCTCGTGCCAGCTGTCGATCTTGCCACGACTCCCCGGGTTGGTCGGCAGCGACAGCTCGTAGTAGAGCCGCGTGCCCGTCAGGGTGTTCACGTGCTGGTACAGGAGGAACCAGGTCGGGATCCCCTCTCCGACTCCCTGAGACTCGGGTTCGGCCTCGTAGCCAGGGATCACCAGCTGTCGATTGGTCTCAACCCGGCGGATGACCGCCGTGCCCTTCGAGTAGCGGGTGGCAGGGGTGAGCGCGGCGTAGCCGGTGGCCTTGTTGCCGCTGGAGGCGGTGATGGCGAAGTCTTCTTCCGGCGACAGCAGGAGCGAGACGTTCTGAGGGCTCACGCTGCGCCATCCGTCAGGGATGTACGCCTCGCGCAGGAAGCGGATGGCCCTGCCCCAGAAGATGTTGCCCGGGAGCGAGACCGGGTCGAGGGGCGTGCAGAAGTTGCGTTCCGCCTCGGCGCGCCGCAGCACGTTCTCGATGGCTTCGGCCGAGAGCCCCAGGTCTGCGAGACGGTTCTGGCCGCGTGAGTCCTCAACGTGCATGACTGCCATATTCAGCCCCTGACCACGGAGTGCAATTTCCGGAAATCCTCCCTCATTCGAGGAAGGAAATCAAGAAGCGCTGCTGGTCAGTCGACTACCCGGTCAGAGCCGGTCGTGAACCGCTCTGACCGGGGACGTAAGGGATCTCAGTCGGACCCGACGCCAGTCGCACGTCCACGCAACTCACGAACCCTGGCGTCGATGCCTCCGGCTACCTCCTGCCGACATTCGTCGTCGGAGTGCTGGTAGATCATCGCGGCCTTCTCCGAGGACTGGCCGGCGCGGACCATCGTGTCCTTCAGCATGGCGCCGGACTGGGTGGAGAGGGTGTGGCCCGTGTGCCGGAGGTCGTAGAAGCGGAAGTCCTCAGGCAGGCCCACCGTCGCGCGGGCCTTCGCCCACTTCCGGCCGAAGGTCGTCCGCCGGAAGGGTGCTCCCTTCTCCCCCACGAACAGCAGCCCGTCGGGCTCCTTCTCCGCGAACCAGTCCAGGTGCCGCTTGACCTCGATGGGGAGGAAGGCCGGCAGGTGGATCGTCCGGACGCCGACCGCGGACTTGGTGTCGCCCTCGGCGCGGCGGCGTCACACTGCTGCCCTCGCCGGCACCTTCACCGTCCTCGACGACCTGGCCGTCTTCCTGCGCTACATGCTCGACCACACCACAGCCCCTGCCGAGGCCGGCTTCGGCGCCGAATGGAGCCCCCGCTCCCTCACCGTGCAGACCAGCGGCCTCCAGCCCGAACGGGGCCTGTTCTGGCACCCCGCCCCCAGCACCACCGACGAACACGACGTCTGGGTCCACTACGGCTTCACCGGCACGGGTATGGGGATCTCCCTCGCCCAGGACCGATGTGCGGTACTGCTGACCAACAAGCTCTACTACACCCGCGACCGCCAGCCGCTGACCGAAGTCCGCAACGCCTTCCGCCAGGAGGCATCCGCCTGACCCAGGGCAGAACGCCGATGTCTCACCCACCGAAGCCTTCGCCGCCGTCTCGACCGCGTCAAGACACACAGGGCTGATCCGACCCACTCCTTCCCGCGTCAGCCCCGTGACGCCCAACAGCCCGCGAGGTCCTGCGCGTGCGCCGCGCTCCACCCTCGCCGGCGACCTCTCCCCGCCCGGGACTCGAGAGCACCGCGACGACTCCGTACCGGGGCCGGCCGCCGCCCGACCTGCCGACCGCCTCTCTTCCGAAACACCGCATTCGGAGTGCATGAATACCTGTGCTCGCGGCCTGAGATTTTAACGACCCTCGCGGAGAGGGTTTTTGCCAGCGGCGCCCGGGCGAAATATGTGACGCGCAAAGACTACGGGGACGTGCTAATGTCTATCTTAGTTGCAGTTTTGGTACCCAAAAAAGTTCGAGTGCTCCCGTCGGCCGTACGCCGCTCGGAAGCGCTTTACATTTCCGGCATTTTCCGGGCAGGGCATCATCGCGGCGACACGGCATCCGTAGGGTACGGATGGCCGGTGTACTGCCCCAAGGAGATACGACATGACTGCTGGCACCGTGAAGTGGTTCAACGCGGAAAAGGGTTTCGGCTTCATCGAGCAGGACGGTGGCGGCGCTGACGTGTTCGCCCACTTCTCGAACATCGCCGCCCAGGGCTTCCGCGAGCTGCAGGAGGGCCAGAAGGTCACCTTCGACATCGCGCAGGGCCAGAAGGGCCCGACGGCGGAGAACATCGTCACCGTCTGACTCTGACGCGCATCTTGCAGCTGGGGCCCGCATCCCTCGGGGTGCGGGCCCCAGCTGCATGCATTTCCGCAGTGACCACTCCTGCCGGAACCCCACCTCAAGGTACGCGACCCCCTCTTCGGAGCCGTACTCCTCGATGCCCCGGATCGAATTCCGCGCGCATTCCCTTTTTGCCCGCGTCGCCACGAGCTTTCCGTGCGCCACGTTCGCTTTCGCTTCTCGAATTCCATTCGGTCCGTACCTGTGATTCTGCATGCTGCTCTTACGCTGCGGACCTCCTTGATGCGTGCCGTGTCAAGGAAGGTTCTGAATGAACCCCACACGTACGAACAGCCGCTCTTCCAGCACCCGCCGCAACGGGGCTCCCGTTTTCGGCTCCCCCTCCGGTTCGACCCGGGGCGGTCGCTTCGGTGTGTCGTCCGCCCCGAGCCGTTCGGGTGCTCCCCGCCGCTCGGGAGGTCAGGGCCGGCGGCCCGCCCCGGTACAGGGGGAGTTCGCCCCGCCGAAGACGATCACTCCGGCGCTGCCCGCCGTCGAGACCTTCGCCGACCTGGCTCTGGACCGGCGCCTCCTGGCCGCGCTCGCCGCGCAGGGAGTGGCGGTCCCGTTTCCCATCCAGGGCGCGACGCTGCCGAACTCCCTGGCCGGCCGAGACGTCCTGGGTCGCGGCCGGACCGGCTCCGGCAAGACCCTCGCCTTCGGCCTGGCCCTGCTGGCCCGGACCGCCGGACAGCTCGCCGAGCCCCGTCAGCCGCTGGCGCTGGTACTGGTCCCCACCCGGGAACTCGCCCAGCAGGTCACCGACGCCCTCACCCCCTACGCCCGCGCCGTGAAGCTACGCCTGGCCACCGTCGTCGGCGGAATGCCGATCGGCCGCCAGGCGAACGCGCTGCGCGGGGGCGCCGAGGTCGTCGTGGCCACCCCCGGCCGCCTCAAGGACCTCATCGACCGCGGTGACTGCCGACTGGACCAGGTCGCGATCACCGTCCTCGACGAGGCCGACCAGATGGCCGACATGGGCTTCATGCCGCAGGTCACCGCGCTCCTGGACCGGGCCCGCCCCGAGGGCCAGCGGATGCTGTTCTCCGCGACCCTGGACCGCAACGTCGACCTGCTGGTCCGCCGCTACCTCACCGATCCCGTCGTCCACTCCGTCGACCCCTCCCAGGGCGCGGTCACCACGATGGAGCACCACGTCCTGCACGTGCACGGCGCCGACAAGCACCGGCTGACGACGGAGATCGCGGCACGCGAAGGCCGGGTGATCATGTTCCTGGACACCAAGCACGCCGTGGACCGCCTTACCGAGGACCTCCTCGCCTGCGGTGTGCGGGCCGCCGCCCTGCACGGCGGGAAGTCGCAGCCGCAGCGCACCCGCACCCTCACCCGCTTCAAGACGGGGCACGTCAGCGTCCTGGTGGCGACGAACGTCGCCGCGCGCGGCATCCACGTCGACAACCTCGACCTCGTCGTCAACGTGGACCCGCCGACCGACCACAAGGACTACCTCCACCGCGGCGGCCGCACCGCGCGAGCCGGCGAGTCCGGCACCGTCGTCACCCTCGTCACCACCAACCAGCGTCGCGGGATGACCCGACTCCTGCAGGACGCCGGCATCGTGCCGAAGACCAGTCAGGTCCGCTCGGGTGAGGCAGAGCTGATCCGGATCACCGGCGCCCAAGCCCCCTCCGGCATCCCGGTCACCATCACGGCACCGGCGCCCGAGCGCCCCAAGCGCAGCACATCCTCCTCCCGCGGCCGCCGCAGCCCCGCCTCGGCCGCCCGGCGCACCGGCGCCCGTCGGCCCGCCTTCGCCGCGGCGGCGGCCTGAGAACCACCTAACCCGGAAATTCGCCCATCTGTGCAGGAGGCATATCGTGACGCTGGTCCGGATGCAGCCCGGCTCGTCGAGCACCAGTTCTGGACCTCAGACGCTCCACGAGGTCATGGAGGTGGCCGGACCACAGGTCTGCGATGACATGACGGTCGAAGTGGCCCTGGCCGTGATGGCCAGTGCGCGCATCGGGCACCTCCTCGTCTGCGACGACGACGGCCTGTGCACCGGGCTGGTCACCCGGGCCCAGCTCCTCGCCGTCCGCGACAGCGACGCCTACGACGACCAGATCCGGTTGCGCGCCGTACCCGGCGACCGAGGGCTGTTCGCCTCGCCCCTGACCACGACGGCCGAAGCCGAACGCGCGATGCGCCACCGCAGGCTCGACGTGCTGCCCGTCGTCGACGAACAAGGCAGCGCCCTGGGCGTCCTCGCCCTGGCCCGCTGAACCGCCTCGCCACGGCTGAACCGTCCCTCCTTCTTCCTGTGAGGCATCATGCGCTGTGTCATCGCCCGCTTCCCCTTCGACCTCACCAAGAGCGGCGTCCTGCAGTCCGTGCAGGGTGTCAAACCCGAGCCGGCCCTTGGCGAGTCCGTGATCATCGGCCGCCGCACCTACCCCGCCAAGCAGGTCGGCCAGATCATCACCCGCCAGGACCGCCGCAACTTCACCGCCGGTGAGGTCCTCCGCGCCATGGCCAAGCTCGGCTTCACCTGCCGCAGCCTCCCCCAGAACACCGCGCCCGCCCGCGGCCTCGACCCCCTCCCGCATGCTTCCGCGATGCTCGGCTCCCCGGCCGTCTGACCGGGGATCAGCGGGTGCGGCACCGGCTTGACGAGGGAGGGGCCTGATCATGGGAGGCTGCAGGATGAACATCGGCCGGGGGATCACCCCGACCGTCCCGGGGTCGCCCTCCTACGGTGCCCGCGCCAAGGAACGACGTCCTTGTCGATGGGCTGGACCAGGCGCAGGGCGTCGAGCCGGGTGAGTCGGCGCTCCAGGAGCAGCGCTCGCCAGATCCCGGCAGGTGGTTCGTGACGCGGTACGGGGTCAGTGATCGGAGTAGCTGAAGTCGCCCATGGTCCAAGCGCTCACGTCCGCGATCGAGACGCGGTACATCCCGCCCGTCTCCGGGATCCCGACCGTGCCCTGCAGGATCCGCGCCATGTGGAAGTGCAGATACGCGGGCGGCCCGTCCCTCCGGGTCGGTGCGGTGAAGACGGCGGAGAACTCTCCCAGGCGGTCGGAGTCCGCCAGGACCTCCGAGACCCGCTGCCTCCATACCGCTTCGGGCGCCAGCCGGCCGGTGATGACCGTGCCACCGGTGACCACCGTCAAGGACATCTGATTGCTCTGCCCGGACTCCACCAGCGCGGCAACGTCCACGAGCAGCTCGTCAAGCTTCGACATAAGAGCCGATACTATTCAGGGCTCGTCCCGTCCTCTCAACGGGTCGGGCCCCCCGGGCAGAGCCGTCAACGCTTTCCCTTCAAAGGCACACCCCGTGAGTACCGAGACATCACGTGACCACCAGGTGTCCTCTCTTCCCCTCCGACGGGTGCTCGCGGCCGAGACGTGTGCTACCAAGGGGGGCGCCAGCCGTCGGTTAGCGGCTTCCTCGCCGTCCGCGACCGGTGGCCCAGGCAGAAACGCAGGCTCAGACCCGTCGAACGCTCCCGGCCCGTGCGGCGTCGCCTGAACGCTACCGCCTCGGCGCGACAGCAGTCGTCCCGGACATGTACTCCGTCCCGGGACGACACACGGACGTCATGGCCTTCAGGCTCCTGACCTGCGCCCCCGTGCCCGCGACGGTTCCCCTCGTCCATCACCACCCCCGAAATCTCCGCCGCCCCCTCCGGCTGCGCCGCACTGACGCTGGTCCCTGTACCGGGCTGCACCAGAAGAGAGGGGGCGGTCTACCGCGGGAGGGGGGCGCTTACGGTCTTCCCTCCAGAGGCCCGGGAAGTCACCGAGGTCGCTGTGGCGAGCCGGTCGACCATGGGCCACCCGAAGCCTCCAGTTCCGCCGTCGAGGTCGGGGGTACGCATGCGCGGGGCATGGGGGCTGGGGTCGTGCACGGCCACCTCGATGCCGTCCGGACGGGCGGCCAGGTCCAGGACGCAGGTGCCGCCACCGTGCCGCAAGGCATTGGTGACGAGTTCTGAGACCACTCCTGCGCACCCACCTGCATCACTGCCCGAAGCCGATTACCTCGTTGCTGGGCACACGAAAATCTATATTGGCCAGAGTAGACATTGGACAGTGGCGTGGCTATGGTTTCTTCCGTAGCCGAGAAGGACAGCAGGGCCTGGCAGAGACGAACTGCCGGCAAGCAGTACCAGCAGTACAGGTAGTTGCAGTTCGCAGGACGGTGCGGCGGCGGAGTTTCGAAGCCAGGGTTGTTGCAGGACGGCGACGGGACTGGCGGCCGGACCGGGTGGCCCGCAGTGATCAGGGGCCGCCGCACGGGACCGCGGTCATGGCATGTGCGGTACCCGTGAGTGCGCAGTTCACAGCAGTGAAGTAATGGAGCGGTACCCCTGGTGAAGGCGTCGGCTGCGGGCGCGCGCACCAGGAGGTTCGGCAGTGGGGTTCCAAGCCAGAGCAGATGCAGGACGGCAACGGGGCTGGCTGCCGGAGAGTGGCGCTGTAACAGGCCACTGAGCGGTTCGCACCACCAGCAGTACCCGCAGTAGGGCAGTACCAGTAGTAGGCAGTACCCCGATGGTAGGTAGTTGATCACCGAGGGAAGAACGGAGGAACGAAGCACCATCAGGATCGCCCGGACGGAAGTCTTGAGTCCGGGTACCGCAGGACATCGATAGTGAGGTGGTCTCCGGCGGTCAAGCAACCGCGATCCCCGCACGCCCGACAGCAACTGGGTCGGGTACGCGGACACAGAGGGCCGACGCGGTATCAGGGTCGGCATGTGGTGTAGAAGTTCCTTCGGGGCCCTGGTGCCAGTACGGCACCAGGGCCCCTCCGCGCGTTCCAGAGAGAGGTGCAGATGACAGCAGATGACTCGTACGGCCGACTTGACGACGACGACTACCCCGCCTACACCATGGGCCGGGCCGCCGAAATGCTCGGCACCACCCCCGCCTTTCTGCGGGCCCTGGGTGAGCACCGTCTGATCACCCCGCTGCGTTCCGAGGGCGGCCACCGCCGCTACTCCCGGTACCAGCTCCGCATCGCCGCCCGGGCCCGCGAACTCGTCGACCAGGGCACCCCGATCGAGGCCGCCTGCCGCATCATCGTCCTCGAAGACCAGCTCGAGGAAGCCCAGCGCATCAATGCCGCGTACCGCCGCACCACCGAAACGGCCCACCCATCGGCCGTGGCTTGAGGGAGTTCGACCGCAGTCGACATCGGCCGACGATGCGACTCAAGGGCTGGGCAGAGGATCGATCACGAGCAGTTGCTTGCGCGAGATTCGCCTCCATGCCGGCACTACCAGTGGCCGGGCAGGTGCAGTACGGCCAGACTGCGCGGAGCACTGACAAGTTCCTTCCGGCCCGGCCAGTCCTCCACGAAGTTCCCGATGAGGGACGGACTTTCCCATGACGCGACGGGAGCGCGTGTTGACGGCCATGGTGTTGGCGGTGACCCGCTCGACCTCCAGGTCCGTGAACCCCTTGCGGACCAGGGCCTTGGCCCCCTCGGTGGCGTAACCGTGCCCCCAGGCCGCCTGGTTCAACCGGTAGCCGAGTTCGACCACGGCAGGGCTCTCCTCCTCCAGCGGCCGGAGCTCGAACCAGCCCAAGAAGGTACCGGTGTCCTGCTCCTGCGCCGCCCAGTAGCCGCAGGGCCTCCAGCACCGATAGTCGTGCAGGAGCCGCGGAAGGGCGACCGCACCCACGCTATAAAGAAGCCCGCCGGTCACGACCAGACAGACCACGGCCACCCCGCCGCTGTGCAGGAAGTCGGGCAGGTATCGCACGGGCGCCCAGCCCAGAGCCAGGTAGCAGGGGGTGTACAGCCAGCGGGGAGCTCCGACCCACAGAACGCGGAAGGCGATGCCGACCACAGCGCCCGCCCACACGATCCACAGCAGGAAGGACCACTGGTCGCGGGAGAGCAGAAGCACGGCGAGGGGGGGTGCATGTGCCGGCGATGATCACGAAGATGTTGGCGTGGTCGAGGCGGCGCAGAACGGCCTCGCCGAGTGGTCCCCAGGTGCCGAGGTGATAGACGGCGCTCGTCCCGAACAGCAGCCAGGCCGTCACGGAGTACACGGTGCAGGCCAGCACGGCTCGTGGCGTCCCTGCCAGGCAGATGAGGACGATGCCCGCGGCGAGCGACGCGGGGACCATGCCGGCGTGAAGCCAGCCACGCAGTTTCGGCTTGATCGGTTCCTGTTCAGTCGCATCACGATCCGGTCCTGGCCGTCTGCCAAGAACCGAGCCCGTGGAAGTCGAGGATTCAGCGAGCCGTCGAGCGCTGCCGGCGCGGCTCAGGCCGTCGAAGAGTCCGGCGGCTGAAGACCGCGGCCTTCCTGCCGCCGCTTCCCTCATCGCGCCGCAGACCATGCACCGACGTGCCAGTAGCCAACAGTGAGCAGCGGCCAACAAGAACACAGGGAGCCGCCGGGTCGAGACGAGGTCACCTGCTCCAGATGATGCCCAGGCTCATGGTGAGGGTTCGGTTCCCGGCATCCGCTCCACAGCGAAGCCCCAGGTCAGCGACCTGGGGCTGTTGCTTTTCGGCGAGGTCCTTCTCAGCTACCGCGCGCTGCGGACGTGAACGGCCGTACTGGATCCGCGTGGGCGCATACTGGCAGGAATGACAAAGCCAAGTGCACCGAAGCGCTTTTTGCCCACCAGCCCCTTCAAAGCCCCGGTCACGCTGCCTCCGAAGCGGTTCGCCGTAGGCGACCAGGTCACACACGACGTGCACGGCCTCGGCCGGGTCACCGGCATCGAGGGCGGGATAGCGGCAGTCGTGGATTTCGGCTCGACGCAAGAGCGGATCTTGAGTCCGTACGCCAAGATGAGCAAGCTGTAGGACCGCCGTGCCTGGTCACGGCACACCAGTTCCGTTCACGGACCCGCAAGGAAGAAGACCCCTCTCATCGACCTGACCTCGCCGTTCTCCGCTCCGGTGGAGACGTTCCCCTGCGCCGCCGCAGCATCGCCGCATCCCACCACACATCCCTTCCAGGCGCCCGACTTCGGGGAGATCGAAGCCTTCCTGCTCGACGAAGACGTGCAAGCGTCAGCCTCTGGCGCGAGTGCGGCTCGACGCGAGGCAGGCTAGCTCCCACTCGCGACGACGGCTTCGGCATCGGGCTACGAGGCGTATCCGTTTCCGTCTCCCTCCACGGCGTGCGTCGACCAGCTCCGTGCGACTGCGACGGACTCTGATACGTCACCAAGCGAGGCTGCGGTGAGCGGGCGCATGCGCGTGGTGGCAGGGATGAGGTCGGCCACGAACAGCACGATGCCGATGAAGAGCAGGTAGAGGAGACCGTCGACGACGGCGCCGATGATGCCGAGCGCGATCACGACGGTGGTCACGGCCAGCAGAAGGCGACACGAGGGGCACATCCCCGGTCGGGTGGGAAGCGCAGCGGGCGAGCCGGCTGAGCCGGTCCCACCGTCGCACCGTCCAGGCGAACGAACACCAGACAGTGGCGCATGGGCGGACCGACCCGGATCGCGGCCATGGCCGGCTCGTCGGTGCCGGCGTCGACGTAGATCGCTCCCAGGCTGCCTTCCCGGTGGGACCAGGTCCGGCTCGCGACTCGGCAACCCCCGCGCCCCCTTCCGGCGAGGGCCGGGAACGGGATTCCGCCACACGAGTGGTCATGTACACCGCAGAAACGATCACGCCCGCGCCAGGGCATGCACCACGGGCTTCCCGTGGAACGTTGGTGTCGCTCCCACCGGAAAGGCCGATGGGACGGGAGAACGGAGCGAGCCATGAGCACGACCGCAGGGCTGCCCACGGGTGTCGTAGTGATCAGCCCCCCTGAGGGCTCGCCCTGTCCGGAGAAGACGCTGGGCCTCTGGCGGCACTACGACCGTGGTGGCGAGGCGTACGGAATCGGCGCCGGTCACACGGTGGACCTCAGCCTTCTGCCCCTCCCCAACGGCGCCAGCATGTCCAAGAACGTGTCGTCCTGGGAGAACCGCACGGACAGCGACGCGAAGCTGATCAGCAAGAACGCCACGCGCATCCTGAAGGCCGGCGACAAGCTCGAAGAGCCCAGGGAGCACAACGACACGGTGGAACGAGTCGAGTGGGCACTCTGACCCCCACCGGCTGACCCGCGGGGCGGGCAGACATCCGCGGACCGTCCGCCCCGCATCCGTTCGCCCCCACCCGGATTCACGTTCTCGGAGGTTTCGGACGACCTCCCCGAGACGGTCCGGGGGACACTCCGCCGGGGAGGGTTCAATATCTGTGCCCGCCGCCACAGAATTTACCGGACGTCGCGCACAGAGTTTTTACCCTGCCACACACGGTGTGAAATTCACCGGACGAAATCCTCCACAGCGTGCTACTGTCGATCCAGTTGCAGTTTTGGTACCCAAGATTTCGAGCGGATTCGACCGGCCCACGCCGCGCCGAAACGCTTCATATTTCCGGTTGTTTTCCGGCAGGGCATCATCGCGGCGACACGGCACCCGCACAGTGCGGACGCCGGCGTACTGCCCCAAAGGAGAAGAACATGGCTGCTGGTACCGTGAAGTGGTTCAACGCGGAAAAGGGCTTCGGCTTCATCGCGCAGGACGGTGGGGGCGCTGACGTGTTCGCCCACTACTCGAACATCGCCGCGCAGGGCTTCCGGGAGCTCCAGGAAGGCCAGAAGGTCACCTTCGACATCGCGCAGGGCCAGAAGGGCCCGACGGCGGAGAACATCGTTCCCGCCTGACGCCTACCCGCGCTTCGCAGCTGGGGCCCGCATCCCTCGGGGTGCGGGCCCCAGCTGCACGTATTCAACACGGCAATTCAGCCCGTACGGGCACACGGCGTCATGGCCGCCCACCCGGCGGCCATGACAGCCGGATCGCGTGGTGTCTGAACTCGCCCGGCCGCGGTCGCGGTCCCCGTTCCGCTGGAATACGGCAGGGCAGTCCGGCATCCGCATTTTCATTCGGCCGTTCTCGTGATTTCCTGCCCTGGTCTCGATCGCGGGAATTCCCTGATACGTGCCGCACCAGGGAAGGTTCCGATGAACCCCACACGTACGAACGACCGCTCCCACCGCACTCACCACCGCTCGGGCACGCCGGCAGCGGGTCGCTCCGACGCTCCCCGCCGCAACGGAAGCCACGGCCGCCGACCCGCCGCGGGACAAGGCGAGTTCGCGCTGCCGGAGCCCCGCACGCCCGCGCTGCCCGCCGCCGGCGCCTTCGCCGACCTCGACATGCCGGCGGCCCTGCTGGCCGCCCTCGGCGCGCAGGGCGTGACCGTGCCCTTCCCCATCCAGGCAGCCACGCTGCCCAACACCCTCGCGGGCCGTGACGTGCTCGGCCGCGGCCGCACCGGCTCCGGCAAGACCCTGGCCTTCGGTCTCGCCCTGCTGGCCCGTACCGCCGGTCAGCGCGCCGAACCGCGCCGCCCGCTCGCCCTCGTCCTCGTCCCCACCCGCGAGCTGGCCCAGCAGGTGACCGACTCCCTCGCCCCGTACGCCCGCGCCGCACAGCTGCGCATGACCGCGGTCTTCGGCGGCATGCCCCTGCGCAGACAGGCCGGCGTGCTGCGCGGAGGCGCGGAGGTCGTCGTGGCCACACCCGGGCGGCTGAAGGACCTCGTCGACCGGGGCGCCTGCCTGCTCGACCAGGTCGGCATCACCGTCCTCGACGAAGCCGACCAGATGGCCGACATGGGGTTCATGCCCCAGGTCACCACGCTTCTGGACCAGGTGCGGCCCGGGGGGCAGCGGATGCTGTTCTCCGCCACCCTCGACCGGAACGTCGACCGGTTGGTCCGCCGCTACCTGACCGACCCGGTCGTGCACTCGGTGGACCCCTCCGCCGGTGCGGTGACGACGATGGAGCACCACGTGCTGCACGTCCACGCCGCCGACAAGCACCGGACGACGACGGAGATCGCGGCGCGCGAGGGCCGGGTGATCATGTTCCTGGACACCAAGCACGCCGTCGACCGACTCACCGAGGACCTGCTGAACAGCGGGGTACGCGCCGCCGCCCTGCACGGCGGGAAGTCGCAGCCGCAGCGCACCAGGACGCTGGCACAGTTCAAGACCGGCCACGTGACGGTGCTGGTCGCGACGAACGTGGCGGCACGCGGCATCCACGTCGACGACCTCGACCTCGTCGTGAACGTCGATCCTCCGACGGACCCCAAGGACTACCTCCACCGTGGCGGCCGTACCGCCCGCGCAGGGGAGTCCGGCAGCGTCGTCACCCTCGTCACCCCCGGCCAGCGGCGCGACATGACCCGCCTCATGGCGGCCACGGGCATCACCCCGCTCACCACCCCGGTCCGATCCGGCGAGGAAGCCCTGAACCGCATCACCGGTGCCCAGGCACCCACGGGCGTACCCGTCGTCCTCACGCCGCCGGCCGGCGAGCGTACGAGGCGGGACGCGTCTGCCCGCACCCGGCGCGGACCGGCTCCGACCGACCGGCGCAGGGCGCGGCGCCCCGGGTTCGGCCCGGCGGCGTGAGAACCACATGATCAGAAAACTGGCACATCTCTGCAGGAGGCACCTTGTGACGCTGGTCCGGATGCAGCCCCGCGCGTGCGACGACGGTCCCAGCCCTTCGCACCGGACGGTGGACCAGGCGATGGAAGCGACCGGTCCGCAGGTCTGTGACGACATGACGGTCGAAGTGGCCCTGGCCGTCATGGCCGGCGCCGGCACCGACCGCCTGCTCGTCAGCGATGAGCACGGTCTGTGCACCGGGCTGGTCGGCCGCGCCCGGCTCGCCGCCGTCCGCGACAGCCCGGCCTGGACCGACGGGGCCCGGCTGCGCGACGTCCTGGGCGACCCCGGGCCGTTCCCCTCGCCCATGACCACGATGGCCGACGCGGAACGGGTCATGCTCCACCGCAGGCTCGACGCGCTTCCCGTCGTCGACGAGGAAGGCAGTGCCGTGGGCATCCTCGCCCTCGTGCCCTGAACCGCCGCACCCTCGCCCTCGCCCACGCCCTTCCCCTTCTTCCTCCCGTGAGGCCCTCATGCGCTGTGTCATCGCACGTTTCCCGTTCGACCTCACCAAAAGCGGTGTCCTTGCCTCGATGAAGGACATCAGGCCCGAGCCGGTCACCGGTGAGTCGGTGACCATCGGCCGCCGCACCTACCCCGCGAAGCAGGTGGGCCGGATCGTCACCGGCCAGGATCCGCGCGACTTCAGCGCCGGTGAGGTGCTGCGGGCCATGACCCGGCTCGGGTTCACCTGCCGTACGGCTCCTCCGGCCACCGGACCCGCGAGTCCGCTCGCTCAGGCTTCCGCGCTGCTCGGCGTCCAGGCGAACACCTGACGAGACCGCGTTCCCGACGAGAGGGCCCGACCGGCGTCTGCCGGTCGGGCCCTCTCGTGCTGGGCGGAAGCCCGTCCGAGCCGGCCGCCAAGGTCGGCCACCGCCTTCGGACGCGAAAACCTATCGCGCCCGAGGTAGATTTTCCGCAGCGCCGGAGTTATGGTTTCTCTCGTAGCCCAGACAGTCCGTAGGCCTGGCGGAGACGAACCGCCAGGAGGCAGAACCAACGCCGTGAGCCGCGGGTGCGGTTCACCGTACGCCAGTGAAGTCAGAGCACCGAGGAATGAACGGAGGAGCCGAGCGCCATCAGGATCGCCCGGGTCGCGCGACCGAGCCCGGGTACCGCAGGACATCGACAGTGAGGTGGTCTCCGGTCAAGCAACCGCGATCCCCGCACTCCCGGCAGCATCCGGGCCGGGTCGGCGGAAACACAGGGGTCGGCGCATTATCAGGGCCGACAGATGGTGTAGTAGTTCCTTCGGGGCCCTGGTGCCGTACGGCGCCAGGGCCCCTCAACGCGTTTCGTGAGAGAGGTGCAGATGACAGCACACGAATCGTTCGACGATCGTCTCGACGACGACGACTACCCGGCCTACACCATGGGCCGGGCCGCCGCCATGCTCGGCACCACCCAGGGCTTCCTCCGCGCGATCGGCGAGGCGCGCCTGATCACCCCGCTCCGCTCCGAGGGCGGCCACCGCCGCTACTCCCGCTATCAGTTGCGCATCGCCGCCCGAGCCCGGGAACTCGTCGACCAGGGCACCCCCATCGAGGCCGCCTGCCGCATCATCATCCTCGAGGACCAGCTCGAGGAGGCCCAGCGCATCAACGCCGAGTACCGCCGCGCGGCCGAAGGCTCCACGCACCCGCCCGTGAGCTGAAGGCCGCCGAGCGGTCGAAAAGGGGTGCGCCGTGCACGCGCAGAGGAGCCGGGCCGAAGGGTCGCCGCAGGTCATCAGCGGTCCGCCGGGCCGCCGAGCGGCCCTGGCCAGGAGCGCACCTGCGAAGCAGCGCCGGCGAGGCCGCGCCCTCGGGCGCTGCCCTGTCAGCGGTCCTGCTTGCGCCTGCCTCCGATCTGGTAGGGCCGCATCATCTCGTTGTCCTCGTGCTCGACGATGTGGCAGTGCCAGACGAAGCGTCCGGGACGGTCGAAACGGGCCTTCACCCGGGTGATTTCTCCCGGGTAGGCGATCACGGTGTCCTTGAAGCCGCGCTCCCAGCTCTCCGGCGGAACGGGTGACCCGTTGAAGGGCTGCCGGTCGACCACCTCGAACGCCACCTCGTGGATGTGGATCGGGTGGGCGTCCACGGTGAAGTTGTGCAGCTCCCACGTCTCGGTCGCGTTCAGCCTCGGGTTCTCCGTGACCGGGTCGGCCCAGCCGAGCAACACCGGATTGCCGGCGGAGTCGACCGTCCCGAGCATGGCCTGGACCGGCGTGTCCGGCGGAACCAGGGGACTGCCGGACTTCACCTCGCTGAGGGAGAGCCGCCGGGTGACGCTCGCCGAGCCGAGCGGCCTGACCCTGGGCAGCCGGAGCCGGTCCGGTGGGACGCTCGTGTCTTCGCCCAGCAGGGGGCCCACCACGAATTTCATCACCTGCCCGGTGGTGGCCGGATCCGCCACAGGGAAGTCCACGCCGGGTTCGCCCCGGCCGAAGGGCTGGTCCGCGCCCTCGTTGACGAGGTACAGCGCGGTACCTTCCGCGATCCCGGTGAAGTCGACGATCACGTCGGCGCGTTCCGCGTTGGCCAGCAGCAGCCGTTCCAGCCGAACCGGTTCGGGCAGGAATCCGCCTTCGTTGCCGATCTGCCAGAACGGCAGGGCCGACCGGGCCGGCCGGGCGGTCGGACTGTCCGTGATCTTCAGGATCAGGAACCGGGCATTGCATCCATTGAGGAAGCGCAGCCGGTAGCGGCGCGGTTCGACCTGGAACTTCGGCCATGTCCGGCCGTTGACCACCATCGTGTCGGCGAAGAACTCGGGGTTCCAGATGGGAGGTACGTCGGTGGTGGGAACGTACGGGCCCGCGAACCCGTCGAAGAATTCCCGGCTCGTGGGATAGAACAGCGAGCCGTCCGAGTTGAACGACCGGTCCTGGATGGCCAGGGGGATCTCGTGGTACCGGGTGCCCGGCGCATCGCCGGAGGCGGGCGCCGGTCCGGGCAGGACCCCCTCGGGCAGGTCGCACTCGCCGCCGCGCAGCAGGTAGAACCCGGCGGGGCCGGCGTAGACGTTGAGCCGGGTCATCCCCAGCGTGTGGTCGTGGAACCAGAGCGTCGACGCCCGCTGGTCGTTGGCGTACTGGAAGGTCGCTGTGCCCGGCTCCCACTTCAGGCCGTGCGCTTCGGCGAACTTCTCGCGGAACTCGTCGTAGAACGAGCCCACGGTGGCGAATCCGGCGGGAATGTTCTTCGCGCGCGGCAAGTACCACGCCTCGGTGTAGCCGTCGCTCTCCTCGGTGGAACGTCCACCGTGCAGGTGAGTGACGATCGGGACGGGGCCGGTGTACGGACCCGGCGTCGACGTGAACGTCGGCCGGGAATCGCGCCCGGTCCTGCCTCCCGGCGGATTCGCCCAGTGCAGGGTGGGATCGACCGCCAGCAAGTGCGGGAGGAATCTGCCCTCGCTGTCGACGAGATCGTTCACCCAGGTGACCCGGACAGGCCGGTCGGCCTTGGCCTCGATGGTGAACGAGGGGTAGTTGAACGTGCTTCTGTCCCCGAGCGAGCCGTATCCCCACACGGTGGTGGACGGCAGAGCGGGCGGCAGTACCTGCTGGCTGAACTGCCGGACGCCGATGACGTACGTGTCGATGCCGTGCTGCCGCTGCGGGTGGCGGGCCTGCGGCATCACCGGCGGGATCACCAGATCGGTGACGTACTTCGGAATGGTCGTGGGGTCCAGGGTGGGGACCGGGAAGGTACGGCCGGACCCGGCCCCCGGGGTGGCCGCCGTCCCGTCAGGGAGTGCCGCCGCCCCCTCGGGTGCCGGAAGGACCAGGGCCGCGCCGCCGACGGCCCCGGCCACGAGAAGTTCTCTTCGCGCGATCAATTCTCCCGCTTTCCGCAGCCCGAGGGCGCCGATCGGTTCGTCACTGAATGTTATGGGTGACATACAGTGAGCGACGGGATCATTGGGGCGTGTCCTTCGCGGCGGCCGCCGGTCAGCGGGTGGCGGGGAGCCAGCCGTCCTGGACGGCGTGGACGCCGGCCTCGAAGCGGCTGCGGCCGTCCAGGCGCTCCATGAGCTCGGCGGCGATGCGCCGGGCCGTCCGGGGGGAGACGCCCAGCCGCTTGGCGATGGACTCGTCGGTCAGCCCCTCCGCCAGCAGCTGGACGACTTCCTTCTCCTGCCGGGTGCGCCCGGCGGCGTCGCGCACCGGGACGGCCCCCAGGGGGACGGCGGAGGCCCACACCGACTCGAACAGCGCGCACAGCGCGGTGACGGTCCCGGTGCCGTGCAGGACGATCGCGCCGACATGGGCGTCGGTGGTGTTCACGGGGAGGACGGCGAGCCGCCGGTCCATGATGATCATGCGGACGGGGAGCGACGCGGCCGTTCTGACCAGGCCGCCGCGGCGGCTCAGCCAGTCGACGTGCTCCTGGGTCGCCGCGTCGTTGCGCACGCTGTCCAGGTAGATGGTGCGCATCCGCACGCCCCGGTCGAGCATCTCCTCGTTCGGGCCGCGGCTGGCCCGCAGATCGGCCTCCGGGTGGGCGCCGCCCGGGGCGAACGTCAGGACCTCGCTGGTGACCTCGTCGCTGAGCTGCGCCAGCCGGTTGCGGATCGCCTCGATCCCGGACAGGGACTCGCTCTCGCTGGGGGACTGCGGCTGGGAGGAGGCGCAGTCGGCGATCAGCTGGGCCGCCGCGGCCTGGGACAGGGCGAGACGCTCCTGCTGGCGGGCCAGCAGCAGGTTCATGGCCGCTTCCGCCCCCAGGGGGGCGAAGCCGCTCGGCGCGTGGTCGGCGGAGCGGATGAGCGCCATGGCGCTGAGCCGGTCCAGGGCCCCGCGGAGGTCCGACTCCTGCAGTCCGAGGCTGCGCGCCAGCTCTGCCACGCCGTCCTGGGGACGGGTCAGCATCCCCCGGTAGACCTGCTCGGCTATGGGATCCAGACCCAATGTCTGCAGCATCAGTTGCTCGTTCTCCCCGAGTGCGCGGGGGCCTACCTTGCCGCCCGCTGTGTTGTCACGCCCTGGTCGTGGCCGTTTCATGCAAATGCATAAAACGCCCCGGCTATCCCCTGGCGAGGAAATATAGCGCAGGCACACGATCTGATCCATGTACCTAATCCACCTCAAACTCGGCCTGCCCACATACCGGTTGGTTCCCCCGGAACTGGGGGACCTCATCCGCTCGGCCGCCCGTCCGGGCGAGGGTCTCGAGCACGTCACCGTGCACCCCGACGTCCCCGGCGGCCCCGTACTGGGGATGTTCCTGACCGCCGAACACCCGGACCAGGCAGAGGTGATGGCCGGCCTGCTGTGCCGCCGGGCCCTCGCGACCTCGGCGAAGCTGCGGGGCCTCACGCTCCTGCGCTGGAGGGCGGAGCCCGTGTCGCCGTACCACGGCGTCGCCGCGGACCGTGGACAACTTATGCCAGCGGGAAATCCGTCCACGGGAAACCTCTTCCATCCGTTCTGACCGGCGGACAGAGTTGGGGACATCAGCCGGGGGGCGACAAACCCACCGGCACCGAGTCGAAGAAGCGCGGACGAGAAATCGACCGCGTACGTTGCCCCAAGTTTTCAAAGTTTTCGAGAAGAAGAGGTACCACTCGTGACTCGCACCCGTTTCCTCATGGCCGTCGCGACGCTGTCCACGGTGGTGGCGGCGACGCTCACCGCCGGCCAGGCCAGCGCCGACACCCTGCCGGTCATCGTGGCGGGTACGACCTTCACGGACTCTTCGGGCGCTTCGACCCGGCTCGAGGACCCCATCGTCATCGACGACGTGACGTGGGGGCACTGAGCCACCGGGACCGGGACCGGCCCCGGTCCCGCCCCGCACCGCCCGCCGTCCGAACCGAATCTGTGGAAGGAATCCGGACGTGAACAGTAATGAGGCATGGTCGGCCCCGCGTTTTCACGATGATTCCGACCCGCTCGCCGAGGACCTTCCCCTGGGTTCCGGTCAATGGCCGGCGGGTCCCGACGAATCCGAATGGGTCCTGGTCTGACCCGGACCAGGCCCGCAACCGACAGGAGACGGACATGTCCGAGAACATCGAGAACACCGAGCCGAACCCCGTGGACCTGGCCCAGGACCTCGCCATCGAGGAGCTGAACGGCGAGCAGGGCACCACCGCCGTGAGCACCTTCGGCACCTTCGGCTGCTCCAGCTGCAACGCTTCCTGACCCCCCGTCAATCCCCGTTCCACACACCACAAGGAGAGAGAAATGACCACTCCCGAGACCGTCTCCAACGGCGCCGAGGACCGCGACTCCGACGTCGAGGTCGAGGACCTGAAGGCCACCAGCCAGGCGGCCACCGCCACCATCTTCACCATCGGCTGCTCCGGCAGCTTCTCCAACACCGAGGCCTGAGCAGCGCGCGTCCGCGCCCGCTCCCCACGAAGGAAGGCATCACCATGAGTGACAAGACCGCCGACAAGCTGACCGTCCGGGCCGACGAGGCCGAGGTCGAGGTCGAGGACCTGGAAGCGTCCGCCGCGCTCGGCTGCGCGAGCACCATCGGCACCATCAGCTCGCTGACCAGCTGATGGACGGCAGCAAGAACGCCGACGCCGTCGACCGCCCCGAGCCGGGGATCGAGGTCGAGGTCGAGGACCTGGCCGAGTCCTCCGGCGCCGCCTGTGCCGGGACCATCGGCACCCGATTCTGCTTCGAGAGCTGAGCCGTGAACCACTTCGCACCCGACCCCGTCACCCTCCACGCCGAGGGCTCCGAGATCGAGATCGAGATCGAGGAGCTCGACGGGGGCTCCACGGCCGCCGCCGGCTACACCGTCGGCTCCGGCCTGCCCTGCTGGGCCGCCTGAGCAGTCCCCACCCGCACACGAAGGAGCGCCATGAGCGACAAGACCGACCCCACGAACGTCCAGGCCGAGGAGAACACCGAGGTCGAGGTCGAGGACCTCAAGGGGGCCGACGCCGCCTACACCCTCGGCACCGCGGGCTGCTTCACCTGCCCCGTCAGCTGAACACCCCGCACCCGACGGAGGACCTTCCATGAGCGACACCACCCCCGACCCCACCGCCGTGGAGGCGGAGGAGGTCGACGTCGAAGAGCTCGAACAGGGCGCAGCATTCCCCACCTGGCTTTCGCTGGGCTGTTACTCGTCCTGAACCACCGCGCACCGACCATCCGCACCCACCGCGAAGGAGCATCATGAGCGACAAGACCGACCCCACGAACGTCCAGGCCGAGGAGAACACCGAGGTCGAGGTCGAGGACCTCAAGGGGGCCGACGCCGCCTACACCCTCGGCACCGCGGGCTGCTTCACCTGCCCCGTCAGCTGAACGCCCCGCACACCGCACCACGCAGTACCCCCGCACTCCTGCGGGGAAGTCCGCGGACCCGGCACCGCCGTCCGCGTGATCACCGGGCCCCATGCCATCGGGTAGGGCGCCCAACCGCCCGTCGGACGGCGCACGTCGTGCCCGCCGACCGATCGCCCGACACCCCGCAGGGCCGCTGAGCGGCCCCATGACCGGGGGCGGCGACCCGAGGCCCTGGAACGGCCGGGCCGCACTTCTCACCACGTACGGCCCGGCCGTCCCCCTCCCCTGCCCGGAACCCCCTCCCCGGGAGGTCCCGGAACCCACAGCGCCGCCCCGGCGCGCCTTCCCGTCCCCCGTCCCGAGGAGTCGACGCATGTCCCGCACCCTGCGGTTCAAGAGGTCAGCAACCGCCCAAGTCGTTGCCGGAGAAGGGGTTTTCCTGCTCTCCGAACAGCGCCAGTCCGTCCTGCGGGGCGCTCTCGCCGAGCAGCTCGCCCCGCTCCTGGACGGACAGCACACCCGGGAAGCCGTCGTCGAGGCCCTCGCGCCGTCCTTCGGCGAGGACCGGGTCACCCGCAACATCGACAAGCTCGTCGCGTCGGGCCTCGTCATCGAGGCCGAGGCCGGCGCCGACCCGCGGACCGGCGGTTTCTGGGAGCTGGCCGGCGTGGACGCCGACGAGGCCCGGCACCAGGTCGCCGGGGGTCCGGTGGAGATCGTCGCCCTGGGCGGCACGGACCCCGCCTGGTTCGCCACCGCCGCCGAGGCCATGGGCCTCGCGCCCGAGTCCGGCGAACCCGAGCTGACCGTCGTCCTCACCGACGACTACCTCCACCCCGACCTCGCCGACATCAACAAGAAGGCCCTCGCGGCCGGCCGCCCCTGGCTCCTGGTCCGCCCGGTCGGGACCGAGGTGTGGGTCGGCCCGCTGTTCCAGCCCGGCGACACCGGCTGCTGGGACTGCCTGGCCCACCGGTTGAGCGGCAACCAGCTGGTCACCTCCTTCGTCCAGCGGAGCACCGCCGCCGACCGCGCCCCCGTGACCGCCCTCGCCGGCCTTCCGGGCACCGTCGCCGCCGCCGCGCACCTGGCCGCCGTACAGGCCGCGAAGTGGTTCGCGGGCCTGCGCGGCGAGGCTCTGGCCGAGGTGTTCGGCCTGCACACCCTCACCCTGGAGGGCCGGCGGCACAAGCTGTCCCGCCGCCCCCAGTGCCCCTCCTGCGGCGACCCGGGCATCCAGGCCCGCCAGGCGCACGAGCCGGTCGTCCCGCAGAGCCGGCGCAAGGCCGCCGCGGTCTACGACGGCGGGCACCGCACCAAGGACCCGGCCGCGCTGCTGTCCGCGTACGACCACCTGATCAGCCCGGTCACCGGCGTCATCTCGCAGCTCGTCAAGCACGACACCGGCACCGACCTCCTGCACTGCTACCTCGCCGGGACCAACTTCGCGGTCGGCTCCGGCGGCCTGGGCGCCCTGCGGGCCGGGCTGCGCAGCCAGAGCGCCGGCAAGGGCATGAGCGACCTCCAGGCCAGGGCCAGCGCGGTCGCCGAGTCCATCGAGCGGTACTCGGGGGTGTTCCAGGGCGACGAGGCCCGGATCACCGCCTCCTACCGCGAACTGGGCGACCGGGCCGTGCACCCGGACAGCACCCAGCTCTACAGCGAGCGGCAGCACCGCGAGCGCGCCGAGTGGAACGCCCGCGACTCCCACTTCCACCGCGTCACCGACCCGTTCGACGAGGACGCGCGGATCGAGTGGACCCCCGTCTGGTCCCTGACCGAGAAGCGGCACAAGTACCTGCCGACCGGCCAGCTCTACTACCACTACAAGGGCGGTCCCGGTCCGGCGTACGTCGCCGCGGACTCCAACGGGAACGCCGCCGGTTCCAGCCTGGAGGACGCCGCCGTCCAGGGCTTCATGGAGCTCGTCGAACGCGACAGCGTCGCCCTGTGGTGGTACAACCGCGTCCAGCGGCCCGAGCTGGACCTCGACAGCTTCGGCGAGCCGTACTTCGGCCGCTGGAAGCAGGCCTACCGGGACCTCAACCGGGAGACCTGGGTCCTCGACCTCACTTCCGACCTGGGCATCCCGGTCGCCGCCGCGGTCTCCCGGCGCACCGACAAGCCCGTCGAGGACATCCTCATCGCGTTCGGCGCCCACTTCGACATGAAGATCGCGGTCTCCCGGGCGCTGACGGAGATGAACCAGTTCATCGGCGCCGTCCTGCCGATGCAGAGCGACGGATCCGGCGAGTACGCCTTCGACGACCCCGACCAGAAGCGCTGGTGGAGCACCGCCACCATCGAGAACCAGCCGTACCTGCTCCCGCTGCCCGGCCGCGTCCACACGTACGCGGACCACCCCTACGAGCAGGGCGACGACCTGCTGGACGACCTGGAGCGGGCCCGCCGCACCGTGGAGGCCCAGGGCCTGGAGATGCTCCTGCTGAACCAGACCCGCCCGGACGTGGGCCTGCCCGTCGTCAAGGTCATCGTGCCCGGTCTGCGGCACTTCTGGCCCCGCTACGCCCCGGGCCGGCTGTTCGACGCCCCCGTCCGCCTCGGCTGGCTCGACGCCCCCACCCCCGAAGAAGACCTCAACCCCATCGGCATGTTCCTGTAGCCCGCCCGGAGGCAGCAATGAAAACGGCCACCCGCCGCACCCTCACCCGCCTCGCGTTCGTGGCAGGGGTACGCGTCCGCGACCGCGAGGGCCACCTCGACGTCACCCGCGACGGCCGCACCCAGTTCCGCATCCGCGGCGCGTCCCGCGAGGTCGTCGCCGCCCTGGAGGGCATGACGGGCTCCCTCGCGGCGCCCGAGCCGGTGCCCTCTCCGCCGGAGGAGCAGCTGGAGGCGGTGCTGAACCGCGTCATCCGGCTGCTGGAGCACCACATCGTGCTCGGCGACACCGTGGCCCTGCGCCTGGAGCCCCTGGTCCCGGGCCTCGGCCACTCCCCGGCCGACGTCGGCGCCGACACCCCCGTCCGGCTCAACCGCTTCGCGTTCCTGCGCGTCCACGAGGGCGACCTCGTCCTGGAGTCGCCGCTCTCCCCGCGCCGCGCCCGCCTCCAGGCGGACCCGGTGCGGGAGCTGGCCGCGGCCCTCGGCGCGGGCACCACGGCGCGCGAGCAGGCCCTCGCCCTGGACCTGCCCGTCACGGTCGTCCAGGAGCTGCTCGGCCATCTGGCCGGGGCCTCGCTGGTGGACACCGCCGACGAGGACGGCTCCTTCGCCGCCGACCGGGACGACGTGCTGCGCCAGTGGGACTTCCACGACCTGCTGTTCCACAGCCGCAGCCGCATGGGCCGCCACGACTACCCCTTCGGCGGGGTCTTCCCGTACACGGGGACCATCGAGCCCCGCCCCGCGGTCCGGCCCCTGCCCGCTGGCCCGGTGGTCGCCCTGCCCCGCCCCCGGCTGGAGGACATCGCCGCGAAGGACCCCTCGCTGACCGCCGTCCTGGAGGGCCGCCGGTCGGTCCGCACGCACGCGCGGACCCCGCTGGACCTCGACCGGCTGGGCGAGTTCCTCTACCGCTGCGCCCGCGTCCGCGCGGTCACGGCGGCCCGCCCCGAGGAGGGGATGCCCTATCCCGCGTCCTCGCGGCCCTACCCGACCGGCGGGGCCTCGTACGACCTGGAGCTGTACCTGTCGGTGCACCGCGTCGCGGGCCTGGAGCCGGGCATGTACTTCTACGACGCCGGCGGGCACCGGCTGGTCCTGGTCAACGCCGACGAGGACGACCGCAACGCCATGATCGGCATCGCCCGGGTCTCGGCGGGCGGCATCGACGCCCCGGACGTGCTGATCACCGTCACCTCCCGGTTCCAGCGCCTGTCGTGGAAGTACCGCAGCCTCGCCTACGCCGCCACCCTCAAGAACGTCGGCGTGCTCTACCAGACCATGTACCTGGTGGCCACGGGCATGGGGCTGGCGCCGTGCGCCCTGGGCGGCGGCGACTCGGACCTCGCGGCCAGGACCCTGGGCCTGGACTACCTCCAGGAGTCGTCCGTCGGCGAGTTCCTCCTCGGCTCGCGTCCCGCTCCCGAGGAGCTCCCGCCGGCCGGGCACCTGTCCTGGACGCCGGTGAACGACGCCGACTGGCACCCGCGCTGCGAGCGCGAACTCCAGCCCGCCGCCGCCCCGGCCCGCCCCGGAACCCCGGCGTGACCACGGCCGCCGCCCCGGCCCCGCCCGTCGCGCCGGCCCCGGTACGGGCCTCGGCCCCGGCCACGGCCCCGGCCCGCGCCGCCGCGGCCGCGCGCCGTCCGGCGACCGTGTTCCCGCTGCTGTCCACCCGGGTGACGGCCCTCGGCCCCGCCGACCTGGAGCCCCTGGCCGGGCCCGCCCTGGCCTCCTCCCTGGACGCCCTGCGGGCGGGCAGGGAGGAGGCCGCCGAGGCCGGGCGGGCCCTGTCCGACGTGCTGTACGCCCTCGTGCCCACCCTCGACGACGCCCCGGCCGTCCGCCGCGCCGCCCTGCGGCTGCGCCGCGACACCCGCGGCGCCCGCGGCGGCCGGCACACCGCCGACGCCGTGGCCGTCGTCCGCCCCGCCCTGGACGAGGCCGGGCGGGCCGCCCTCACCGCCTGGACCGGGGCGGCCGAACGGCTCGCCGCGGCCGCCGAGCGCGCCGAGCGCCTCGCGCAGGAGGAGGCCCGTACCGCCGGCACGTGGATGCTCACCCTGCTGCGCCGCCCCGACCTCGCGGCCGGACTGGCCCTGGCCAGCCCCGCGTTCACCCGGGAGCTGCTGCGCACCGACCCGGCCCGGCCGCCCGCCCCGGGGAGCCGGCTGGCCCGCACGGCGCTGTCGTACCTGGCCCGTACCGCCGTCAAGACCAGCCCGTTCGGCAGCCTGGTCACCCTGGGCACGGCCTCCCTCGGGCCGGTGCCCGCGGGTCTCGCCGCGGCCGCCGCGCCCCCCGCGGCCGACACCGTCTCGCCCCGGCACCTGGCCGTCGAACTGCTGCGGGCCTTCGCCGCCGACCCCGACCTGTCGGAGACGGTGGACCTCCGGGTCAACCCGAGCCTGCACCGGCTCGCGGACACCTGGCAGGTCCTGCTGCCGCAGTACCTCAACCAGTCCCTCCCCCACCACGCGGACCTCCTCGCCACCGCAGACCTGTACGCGCCGTTCCTCGCCCCGGCGGCCGGCCGGTCCGGCCCGCCGGACGTCTGGAGCGGCTCCGGCACCCCCGCGGAACGCGCCCGCACCCGGCGCTGGGCCGCGATGGGCCTGCTGCTCCCCGACGTCCCCTGGCAGCCCCACGACCGCGCCTGCCTGGCGGCCCTCGCCGACCGCACCGGGACCCCGCCCGGCCCGCAGGGCCCCCGTGTCGCGGAGGCACTCGCCATCCTCGCCGACACCGAGCGCGCCCTGCCCGCCGCCGACGCCGCGACCCGGCTACGCCTGGACGGCCGGGCCCGCGCCGCGGCCGCCGACGTCTTCACCGCCCTCGGCGCCCCACAGCCCCACTGGCTCGCCTCGGCGCCGCTCTTCCACCAGAACGTCCCCGCGACCGGCACCCCCGTCCCGGTGCTGCCCGCCGAGGAGATCGGGCACGACCTGCGCGCCCTGGGCCGCCGCGTCCGGGCGCAGACCTTCCGCAGCGCCCTGTACGACGTGCTGACGGCCCATTTCAAGGCCCGCTACGGCGCCGGCGGCACCTGCCACGACCTCTACGACTTCCTGTACGGCTTCTGCCGGCGCGAGGACCACCACCGCCTCGTCCGCCGGGCCGCGGACGCCGACCGCGCGGGCACCGGCACCCCGTGCGTCCCCGCCCCGCACGGCACCGTCGGCGCCGCCGCCGTGACGGTCTTCCACCAGCTGGCCGCCGCGGACGCCGACGCACTGGCCCGGGGCGAGTACCTCATGGCCGTCAACCGGGTCAGTGCCGGGCCGGGCGGACTCCTCGCCCGCTGGGGGGCGGTGCCCGGCACCGGCGGGGCGGCGATCCGCGAGCCCCTGCGCCGCTGGATCGGCGACCTGTACCCCGGGTGCGCGGTCCGGCAGCTGTCCGCCGGAGGCGACTACTCCACCCTCCAGGCCCCCGCCGGCCCCCTCTTTCCGTACCTGCGCTGGCCCTCCGACCTGCGTGGGCCGGACGCGGCCCCGCCCGGCGCACCCCACCCCGGGCTCGACCTCGCCGACCTGGTCCTGTCCCACGACCCCGCCTCCGACACCCTCCAGCTGTACGACCGGGACGGCGCGAACGTCGCGCTGCCCTACCTCGGCGTGATGCCGCTCCAGGTGCTGCACGGCCCGGTACGGCTCCTGGCGACCCTGTCCCAGCCCTGGAGCACCCGCTACCTCACCGACGGCGAACGCCTGCCCCACGACCCGACGCGCCCGCCGCCGGACGGCGTCACCGCGACCCCCCGCACCCGTGAGGGCCGCCTGGTGACCGCCCGCGCTTCCTGGCGGCTGCCGGCCGCCGCCCTGCCGCGCCCCGCCGGCGGCGAGGGAACCGCCGCCTTCCTCGACCGGCTCGACGGCTGGCGGCGGGAGCACGGCATGCCCCAGCAGTGCTTCGTCCGCGCCGAGCCCGCCCCCGGGGTCCTTCCGGAGAAGCCGTTCTGGACGCACCTCGGCTCCCCGCACGCCGTCGCGTCCCTGCTCAAGAGCGTGGGCGCCGACGGCGGGGCCCTGGAGTTCACCGAACTGCTGCCCGGCCCCGGTGCGCACTGGCTCGCCGACGCCGACGGCCGCCCCCGGGCCGTCGAACTCGCCGCCCTGCTGCGCCTGGACCACCCCGACCCCCAGGAGACACAGAGGTGACCCCGCCGCCCCCCGCCGCCCCCGCCCGCCCGGGCCCCGAGGCCGTGGAGCACGACTGGCTGTACTACCGGCTCTTCGTCCGGGACCAGCGCGACCTCACCCCGCTCGTCGACCACACCGTGCGCCGCATCGTCGCGGCCGCGCACGTGATCGACCCGCGGGGAGGCTGGTTCTTCCTCCGGTTCGTCGACGAGTGCGGCATGCAGGTCCGGCTGCGCCTGCACGGCCGGCTGGACGCGGTCGCCGCCGTCGAGGCCGCGGCCGACCGGATCCTCGCCGACACCGCGGCGATGCCGCCGGAACTGGCCCGCGCCTACCGGGGGCACGCCAAGAGCCTGTACGAGCCCGAGTACGCCAAGTTCGGCGGCGCCGCCGGGGTCCGGCTCGCCGAACGGGCCTCCCAGGCCGCCAGTGAGGCGGTCCTGGAGCTCATCGGCCCCGACTTCCCCCGGCTGCGGCTGGGCCATGCGCTGGCCGCCACGCTCTCGGCCCTGGACCTGCTGCCCGCCGGCCAGCGCCTTTCCTTCGTCTACCACATGACCTGGTACTGGACCGGGCAGAACGGCGACCGCTCCGGGCCGCTGCGTGCCCGGGTGGACGCCGCCGCCCGGCGCCTCGCGCCGGACCTGCGCCGGCTCCTCGACCAGGTCCGCGGCGGCCCGTACCGGGGCGTCCACGACGCGTACGGGCTGGGCCTGCGGGACCTGCTCGCACGACACCGGGCCGCGGGGATCCCCCGGACCGGCCCCCACCTCCTGTTCCACCTCATCCACCTCACCAACAACCGGCTCGGCGTCACACCCGCGGAGGAGGCCGTCCTCGCCCGCTGGATCCGCGCCGAGTACGGAGCCGGCGCGTCGCACGACGCCCTCTGACCCGACGGAAGGACGCCGCACCCATGGAGACGTTCAGCGTGAAGGAGCACCGGCTCGACAACGGGCTGCGCATCGTCCTGGCCCCCGACCACCTGAACCCGGTGGCGGCCGTCTGCGTCTGGTACGGGGTCGGTTCCCGGCACGAGGGGCCAGGCCGCACCGGCATGGCCCACCTCTTCGAACACCTGATGTTCCAGGGGTCCCGCAACGTCCCCGGCAACGGCCACTTCGCCCTGCTCCACGAGGCGGGCAGCCGGCCCAACGGCACCACGAACTTCGAGCGGACCAACTTCACCGAGACCGTCCCCTCCCACCACCTCGAACTGGCCCTGTGGCTGGAGGCGGACCGGATGGGCGGGCTGCTCGACGCGCTCACCCAGGAGTCCCTGGACAACCAGCGCGACGTGGTGAAGAACGAACGCCGCCAGCGGTACGACAACCTGCCTTACGGCACCGCCTGGGAGCGCCTGGTCGCCATGGCCTATCCGCCCGGCCACCCCTACCACCACCTGCCGATCGGCTCCATGGCCGACCTCGACGCCGCCTCGCTCCAGGACGTCCGGGCCTTCTTCGTCCGGCACTACACGCCGGACAACGCCGTCCTGGCCGTGGTGGGCGACTTCGACCCCGGGCAGGTCCTGGGCTGGATCCGGCGGTACTTCGGCGGGATCGCCGGCCCCTCGTACACCGCGGCGCCGCCCGCGGCCGCGCTGCCCGAGCTGATGGGCGCCGGGAGCCGCACCGTGGTCCGCGCCGACGTGCCGTCCGGGGCGGTGCTGCACGCGTACCGGATGCCGCGGGACGGCACCCGCGAGGCGGAGGCGGCGGCCGTCGCCCTCGCCGTCCTCGGCTCGGGCCGCAACAGCCGCCTCAAGCTGCGGCTGGTCCGCCGGGACCGCAGCGCCTCCAGTCTCTCCAGCGGCCTGATCCGGCTCACCGGGGCGCCGTCCCTGGGCTGGCTCGACATCAAGGCCTCGGCCACCACCACCACGGCCGAACTGGAGGCGAGCCTCGACGAGGAACTCGGCCGCTTCGCCATCACCGGGCCCACCGAGGAGGAACTCGTGCGGGCACGGGTCCACTTGGAACGCCGGCTGCTGACGCGGCTGGAGAGCGTGGGCGGCCGGGCCGACGAACTCTGCCGCCAGGCCACCTTCTTCGGACGCGTCGAGCGCGGCCGGATCGCCTCGACGGCCCTGGCGCAGCTCGAGGCCGTCACCGCCGACGAGGTGCACGCCTTCGCGGCCACCCGGCTGCACCCGTCCAACCGGGCGGTCCTGGTCTTCGAGCCGGGCGTCGCCGCCACCGTCCCTGGAGAGGATGCCACCCGATGACCATCGCCCCGCTCGCGCCCGCCCCGGCCGCCGTGCCCGCCGCACCCCCGGCCGGCGTGCCCACCGCCGTGCCGGCCGCACCCCCGGCCGCCGTGCTCGTCGCGGACCGCCCCGCCGCGGCCCCCGCCCGCCCGTGGACCTTCCCCGCCCCCGCGGCCATCCGGCTGGCCAACGGCCTGCGCGTCGGGCACATCGCCCGGCCCGGCCACCGGCTCGCCGCCGTCGGACTGTTCCTCGACACCCCGCTGGACGCCGAGCCGGAGGGGCTGGACGGCATCGCCGAACTCACCTCACGCGCCTTGCAGGAGGGCTCGGCCGCCCTGCACGGGGCCCCGTTCGCCGAGGAGATCGAGCGCTGCGGGGCGACCTTCGACAGCATCGCCGGGCCGCACGGCATCGCCATCGCCCTCCAGGTCCCCCAGTCCCGGCTGGAAGCGGTGCTGGAGCTGCTCGCCGACACCCTGTGCGAGCCCGCCTTCCCGGCCCGCGAGATCGCCCGGCTGCGCGCCCAGCGGATGGACGAGATCGGCCACGAGTCCGCCGCCCCGCACGTGCGGGGGTTCCTGGGGATGCAGTCCGCGCTGTTCGGCCCCGGACAGCGGGCGGGCCGGGCCGGCGCGGGCACCCGTGAGAGCGTCGCCCGGATCGACCACACCGCCGTCCGCGCCTTCTTCGCCGCGCACGCCCGTCCCGCCACGGCCTCGGCGGCCGTCGCCGCCGACCTCCCGGAGGCCGAGCTGGCCCGCGTCCTGGAGCGCACCCTGGGCCGCTGGAGCGCCCCCGCCGCGCCCCTCACCCCCGTGCCCGCCGTCACCGCCGACGACCGCACGCGCGTGGTCCTCGTCGACCGGCCGGGGGCGGTGCAGACCACCCTGATGATCGGCCGGCACGGGCTCGACCGGCACGCCCCCGCCTGGGCCGCGCAGTCCATCGGCATCCAGTGCCTGGGCGGCGGCCTGACCTCACGGCTGGACCAGGTCCTGCGCGAACGCCGCGGCTACACGTACGGTGTCTCCGCCATCGCCCAGCCCCTGCGCTCCGGCGCCCTGCTGTCCATCGGCGGGGCCGTCGCCACGGCGGTCACCGGCCCGGCGGTGGCCGAGGTCTTCGGGGTGCTGCGCTCCCTGGAGGGCGGCCTCACCCGCGCGGAGCAGACCGCTGCCGCCCGCAACCTGGTGGGCGTGGCCCCCCTCCAGTACCAGAGCGCCGCCTCGACGGTGAAGGCCGTGGTCCGCGCCGCCGCCGAGCGCCTGCCCGCCGACTACCTGGGCACCATCCACGACCGCCTGGCGGCGGTCACCGCCGAGCAGGCAACGCAGGCCCTCCTCGACGCCTTCCCGGTGGACCGGCTCGTCGTGGTGGCGGTGGGGGACGCCGCCGCCGTCCGCCCGTCCCTGGAGTCCCTGGACCTGGGTCCGGTCGTCCTCGCCACCTGAACGGGGCGGCCGTCAGGCGGCGGAGCGCTCCAGGGCGTCGACCTCGTCCATGAAGCCCAGCATCCGGGCGTTGACCACGTCCGGGTGGTCGATCTGGGGGCCGTGGCCCGTGGCCGCGATGATCTCGGCGCGGGCCCCGGGGATGATCCGCGGGACCCGTTCCAGCTGGCGCTTCGGGTGGACCAGGAGGCTGCGCCGGCCCATGACCAGGTAGAACGGCGTGCGGATGGAGCCCAGTTCGGCGTCGGACAGCGGCAGCGGGGCGGGGCGGCGGATCCGGAAGGCCCGCACGCCCGCCTGGATCCACCGGCGCAGTTCCGGGACCACCAGGACCGGCTGCTCCAGCCACTTGGCGAGGGCCGGGCGCAGCGCCTTGGGGGCGAAGGTGGCGAAGAGGCTGGCGAAGATCCAGACGAAGAAGCGCAGGCCCACCTTCTCCAGGCCGCCGGGGTCGAGCGCGGTGACCGAGGCGAGCCGGCCGGGCCGCAGGTGGGCCTGGTTGATGACGAGCCAGCCGCCGTAGGAGGAGCCGACGAGGTGGATCCGGTCAAGGCCGAGGGCGTCGAGGGCCTCGTCCATCCACTGCGCGGCGCGCTCGGGCTGCCACATGGGCTCGCGCTGGACGCTGCGTCCGGGGTCGCCGGGGGTGTCGAGGGCGTAGACAGGGCGTTCGGCGCTGAGCGCGGGGGTGTTGGGGTACCACTGGGCGGAGCAGCCGCCGGAGCCGTGGATGAGGACGACCGGCGTACGGGACTCGGCCGCCGGGTCGGCCGGCCCGTACCGGTAGACGCGCGTGGTGCCGAAGCTGGTCTCGACGTCCCTCTCCCAGCGGGCGGGGGCGCCCATCGCGTAGAGGGCGTCGCAGGCGGCGAAGTAGCGGTCGCGGAGTTCGTCGCTGACGTAGCGGCCTGTGTCGCGGCGGACGCGGGGCGCCTTCGCGGCGTTCCTGGCGTTCTCGGGCACGGCGGTACCTCCCGGTGGGATCCGTTCTCGGTCCTTGATCCGTTCTTCGTGGTACGACCGTACCATGTTGTTGGTACGGCGGTACCATCAAGATGGCGGCGGACGAACGGAGACAGCGGGTATGCCCAGACGCGTGGACCACGAGGAACGGCGCGGCCAGATCGCGGAGGCGCTCGTGAGGGTCGCCGGGCGGCGCGGGCTGCACGCCGTCGGTATGCGGGAGGTGGCCGCCGAGGCCGGGGTGTCCCTGCGGCTGGTGCAGTACTACTTCGAGACCAAGGAGAAGCTGCTCCTCTACGGGCTCCAGCACCTCACCGACCGGTTCACCGCCCGCGTCGGCGCCCGCCTCGCCGCCGCCGGACCCGCCCCGGGCCCGCGGGCGACCGCCGAGGCACTGCTCCTGGCCTCGCTGCCCACCGACGAGGAGAGCCGCACCTTCCACCTGCTCTACAGCTCCTACGCGATCCTCTCGGTGACCGACGAGGCGCTGGCCGCCCAGCCGTTCATCGACAACCCGGACGCCGCCGAGGACGCCCTGGCCGGACTGATCACGGGGGCGCAGGAAGCGGGCCTGGCCGACCCCGGGGCCGACGCCCGCACGGAGGCCGTCGGCCTGCTCGCCATGGCCGGGACCCTGGGCACGAGCATCCTGGTGGGACAGCGCGGACCCGAGTCGGCCACCGCCGTACTCCGCCACCACCTGGACCGGATCTTCACGGTCCCGGCCGACCCGGCCTGATCCACCGGACACGGGACACCCGGCACCCGGCACCCGGCACCCGGCACCCGGCACCCGGCACCCGGCACCCGGCACCGCCTAGCGCGACACGCTGCTCCGGGACCGGCGGAGCGTCAGGATCACCGTCGAGATGCCGGCCGCCAGGGCCAGGATCCGGGGCATCGGCTGCACGTCGTGCGGCAGCGCGCCGATGGCGATGACGACGGCCAGGGTGAGGACCACGACCAGTCCGGCGGTGATGAGGGCGCGAGGGGTCATTGCGGGGCTCCTTCGAAGGGTGCGGGTGCGGGTACGGAAGGGGTGGCGGGGCCGTACGCCGGGGGAGGGCGCACGGCCCGCACGGAGGTGGGACCGGGTCAGGGGGCGGCGGGGGCGGTCACGCCGTCCCCACCCCGGCCGGGACCGGCGCGGCCCCCGGGACCGCGGCGCCGGTCTGACGGGCCAGCAGCAGATAGCTGCGCAGCTCGTCGAGCGTCCCCAGGCCCAGCCGGTTGTGGAGCATGTGGACGTGGGAGAAGACGATCCGGGCCGTGTACGTGCCCTCCGCGCCGAGCTCGCCGGCGACGGCCCGCGACAGCGCCCGCTGCCAGGAGCTCAGCGGGCCCGGGGCGGTGGCGGCCCGCCCGATCAGGTCGTGGCCGTCGGCGGTGAGCCGGTCGGCCGCGACGACGCAGTCCGCCTCCAGCCCGCTCAGCATCTGCCGCGGATAGCCCGCCCGCAGCGCCCAGTCGCTCCAGGAGCTCGCCCCGAAGGCCGCGAAGGGGCCCGATTCGAGGACGGAGGCCGCCACGGCGGTGGCTCGCAGGGCGAGTGCCGTACGCGCCCGCTCGGAGGGCCGGGTGCGCAGGAAGGCCAGGCAGAGCTCGCTGGAGGTGCCGAAGAGGTCCTCGGACGCGCCGATGAGGCGGGCGCCGCCGTAGCGCTCGTACTCCGGGGTGTACGGGCTCTCGTACACGCCCGGCGCCAGCAGGTCCCGCTCCTCGACCGGGACCCCGCCCTCCCCCGCCGTGGCCAGCCGCCTGGACTGCACGGCGAACCGGGCCGGGTCCAGGGGCGTTTCGCCGGGCAGCAGGACGTTCGCGGCGGCGAGCCGCTCCTCCAGCGCGCGGCCCAGCTCGGCGGCGGCCGGGCCCGGGAGGTCGCGCGCCCGCAGGCGGACGTGCGGGCCGCCCTGCCAGTAGCGCATGAAGAACCAGCTGCCGGAGGGCAGTCCGGCCATGGTCGGGCCGACGACGTCGGTGACGACCCGGTCGCCCAGCGACCGGTCGGAGGCCGCCAGGTGCAGGTGCCAGGAGGTCCAGGTCCTCGGCGCGGTCGTCGTCGTGGTCCTCGTCGTGTTCGCGTTCTCGGTCATGTCACAACCTCAGGTCCAGAGGGAGTCCGTTGAAGCGGGGCGTGCCGCTGATGACGGACAGCAGGACGGTCTCGTCGGGCGCGAGCCCCAGCGGCCGCTGGACGGCGAGCCCGTCGAAGGCGCGCGCCGGGCGGGCGTAGAGCCCGTGGGCGGCGGCGTTCAGGCACAGGCCCTGGGTGATCCAGCCCGCCACGTACTGCGCCAGGGTCCAGGCGCCCGGGCCGAGTTCGGCGACGAGATCGTGCTGGCGGACCGAGCAGAACCAGACCGCCGACGCATGGCGCACGTCGCAGCCGTTGCCGGGGGCCAGGTGGTAGCCGTAGTCCCGCTCCAGGGCCGCCAGGGCCCCGGGGCCGGGCCGGTGCGGCAGCAGCCGGCCGCCGGCGAGCCGGTGGACGCCGTCCTCGAAGCCGTCGGTGGCCTGGACGGCCACGGTGACGTTGACGTGCTCCGCGACCCGGCGCAGCAGTGCGCCCGCCGGGGGTACGGCGGCCCAGGCGGCGGCGCCGGCCAGGGAGCCCTCCGGGACCCGGCGCAGGCGGCCCGCCATGCCGGTGAGGCCGCGGGGCATCCGGCCGGAGCCGCGTTCCCACAGGGCCTCGGCCCAGGAGAGGTCCCGGCCGGCGGCGGCGCCGCGCGGGATCGCGGGGGTCAGCGGGGCCGGATCCTCGAGGGGCAGGGCGGCCTGGGCGCGGTTGACCGACAGGATCTCGTCGAGGGAGGGGTCGGCCGGGCCCGGCGCGCGGAGCCGCTCCCCGCCCCGGGGCCCGGACACCGGCGGGGCCGGAGCGCGGCCGGGACCGGACGCCTCTTCCAGGCCGACGGCCAGCGGCCAGCTCCACTCGCCGTCGGCCAGGCCCAGGGCCGTCAGGTCCGCGCCCGATGCCGGGAGGCTCAGGCGGCCCTCCAGGCCGAACAGTTCCAGGCCCACGGCCAGCGAGCGCAGCGAGATGCCCATTTCCAGCTCGGTGAGGGTGCCGCGCAGCGGGCCGTAGAAGGCCGGGAGCCGGGTGTACCGGCCGGCCAGCAAGATCCGCCGGGCCCCGTCACGGGCGGCGCCCGGGAGCTCCGCCAGCGCGTGCCGGTGGACGTCGAGGACCCGGGCCGGGCCCTCGCCGGTGAGGAAGGCGTGCACCGGGAAGAGGCTGCGCACCGAGGGCAGCGCGCGGTGCTCGAAGTACGGGTTGGTCAGCTCGGCCCGCTGGAGGCCGAACGCCGCGAGCAGCGCCCGCTCCGGCAGCCGGTCCGCCCCGGCCACCCGGCCCGCGGGGAACGCGGCGCGCTCCAGCAGCTCGGTGGTCCCGTGGGGCAGCGGGGCGCAGTCCGCCCCGGCCGCCCCGTCGGGGAGCGGCCCGGAGGCCTCGGCGACCTGGGCCGGGGTGGGGAACTGCGAGCGGCCGGTGCCCTGCGCGTGGGCGTAGCGCAGCACGCGGCGGGACAGGGTGTCCGTCGTCATCGGGTGCCGCCTCTCAGGGGAAGGGATGGGGATCGTAGGGGGCGCTGCGGTGCTCCTGCGGGGTGCCGCGCAGCGCGGCGGTGAGCCGGGGCAGTCCGGCGAGGCGCTGCTGGGCGTGGCCGAAGCACATCGGGAGGATCCCGGGGACGA
Source organism: Streptomyces sp. NPDC001373 (assembly GCF_042895815.1). Lineage (NCBI taxonomy): Bacteria > Bacillati > Actinomycetota > Actinomycetes > Kitasatosporales > Streptomycetaceae > Streptomyces > Streptomyces sp. NPDC001373. The sequence goes on along the minus strand of NZ_JBIAWQ010000002.1, from coordinate 296,484 downwards.
CCGCCTTGACCACGGCCAGGCCGAGGTCGGTGTGGTCGCGGGTGGACTGGTCGACCAGGACGACCCGGTCCAGGCCGGCGTCCGCGAACCTGGCCCGTACGAAGTCCAGCGCGCCCCGTACGGTGCCGCCGGCCGCCCGCACCAGGCGGTCCGGCCAGTCCGGGAAGGCCTCCCGGAGCGTGACCCGGGGGCCGCCGAGGACGGTCGTGAGCCGGGGCAGGCTCTCGGGCCGGTTGTACAGGTCGACGTGGTCCTCCAGCAGGTCCACCTGCCAGGGGTCGGCGACCATGGCCGCTCCCGCCTCTGCGTCGGCCGGGGGCCGGGTGCACATCTGGGTGAGTTCCCACAGCGCGGCGCGCACGGCGGACTCCGGGTCGGCGCCCGAGCCGGCGGCGGACCAGCTGGCCGGGTGGCCTCCGGTGCGGTTGACGGCCATGGCCCACACCACCGGGATGTCGATGTCCTGGGTGGCGACCAGCAGGTGGGCGTCGTAGCCGTGGATGTCGATGGTGTCGAGGAGCCGCCGCGAGAGCGGGTCGGTCAGGCTCGCCGGGTCGATGGCGGGCAGCGGCTGCGCCCGGTGGAAGGACAGCAGGAACGCGTCCCGCTCGGCGAGTTCGAGGAGGGAGTGCAGGGCCGCCTCGGTGGTCCCGGAGCCGAGGGCGCAGCCGCTGGAGGAGTCCGGGAAGTGGCTGCGGCGGCGGTCGGCGTGCTGGTCGCGGCGGGCGCCGTGGCGGTCGTGGCGGTGCAGGTACTCGTAGCGGTAGAAGCCGACTTCGGCGGGGACGAGGACCGGCTCGCCCGTGTCGAGGTCGTGGCCCCACACCCAGTCCATGGGAGTGTCGGGGGTGCTCGGGATGACCCGCGACAGCGGGTGGTCGAGCTGCTCCTGCGTATAGGTGCCGAGCGTGGCCGGGTCGACGGCGTGGTCGGCCACCTCCCGGTGGGCGAGGCCGGTGAGGACCTGCCCGTGGTGCGGGAAGCTGCCCATGCGCTCGTAGGCCTCCAGGACCGCGACGGACTCGGCGCGGTCGAAGGTCAGGGCCCGGCCGTAGCCGTACGCCGGCGATTCGGGCAGCACCGCGTTGCTCATCGCGTACGGGGCGTCGAGGTCGCGCATGACCTGGAGGACCGGGCCGAAGCGCGGGTCGACGAGGCGGCGGCGCAGGGCGCCCGGGGCCAGCAGCGCGTCCCCGCCGGTGCCGCGCACCGGGTCGTCGGGCGAGGCGGCGGGGTCGTCGAGCACCAGCCGGGGCGGCCGGGCCGCCGGGTCGGGCGTGGTGGCGGGCCCTGCGCAGACGGGGCAGTTGAAGGTGCGCACGATCCGGTGGCGGGAGACGCCGGAGACGCCCACCGCGAGGAGCTCGCCGGGGGCGAGGGGGTGCTCGGTGAGGGCGTCCAGGGCGGCGGCGAGCGCTTCCGCGAGGAAGGGCCGCGGCGGGCGGGCGCCGCGCACGGGCTGGTCGATCCGGTCGGCCAGCGGGTGGTCGACGGCGATCCGGGCCCGCGTCTCGGCGCAGCCGGGGCAGCCGGAGTCGGTGCCGGGCACCCGCAGGGGGCCGACCTGGGCCTCGTTGCCGACGATCCGGACGGACAGGTAGGGCCGTCCGTCCTCGTCGGCCCGCCGGAACAGGTCCCGCTCGCGGTCGAGGTCCCAGCCGGTGTGCAGGGTGACGGAGCCCTCGGCCAGTCCGGCCGTACGGGCGTACCGGCCGAGGAGGCCGGCCAGGTCGGGCAGCCCGGCCGGGGCGTGCGCGGCGTCCGGGGCGGTGGGGGCGGTGGCGGTCGTCATGCCAGGGCCTCCTTCGGCAGGGACTCGGCGACGGAGTCCGCGGCGGGGCGGCCCGTGACGGTGCCGAACCACAGCGGGGTCCCGCCGGCGACCGGGTCGGCGGCGCGTTCCCCGGCCGGGGTGATCCACAGCCGGGTCTGCTCGGCCAGTGCGGCCAGTGCGGCGGCGTCGGCGTGCAGCAGCGCGGTGGTGTCGGGGCCGGCGGTGACGAGCTCCCGGCCACGGATCCGGCGGGTCTGAACGCGGGTCAGCGCGGTGCTGAGGGCGGCGACGGCCGCACTGGCGCGGTCGGGGCCCCAGGCGGAGGCGACGTCCAGGCCGGTGGCGCGGTCCCGGACCACGGCCAGCGGCCACTCCACGCCCGGTACCCGGAGCAGGCCCAGTGCGACGGTGAGGAACTCGTGGTCCTCCAGGGTGCGCCAGAGCACCTGGGCGGCCTTGTCGAGGTCCTCGAACGCGGGGGCGTCCCCGGCGGGTTCGGCCCGCCCGGCGAGCAGCCGCAGGGCGCCGTCGAGCAGCCAGCGCTCCTCGGTGGTGCCGGCGGCGGCGACGGCCTCCGGGCCGGGGCGCTGCTGGGCGCGCAGGGCGGCCAGGGCGGCGGACACCGACGAGGAGCGCTGGTCGGCGCCCCAGGCGGCGACGGAGCCGGCGGTGCCGTCCCGGTGCTCGGCCTCGGCGACGCCCAGCGGCAGCTGCGGCAGGTTCTCGGGGGTGACCAGTGCGAAGGGGCCGGTCCACTGGGCGGCGACGGCCTGGACGTGGGCCACGGCCTCGTCCAGGTCGGCGGCCGGGGCGGCCGCGGGCAGCGGTGCCAGGTCGACGCGGGAGGCGTTCAGCTCGGCGCCGTGGACCACGTAGGCGCTCTCGCCGGCGGCTCCGGCGGTACCGGTCAGCACCCGGTAGGCCAGCTGGCCGGCGAGGGCGCCGGCCAGGGCGCCGGCCGCCGCGCCCAGCGGGGCGGCGCCGGAGGCGCCGGCCCAGTGGCCGACCCGGGCGGCCACGGCCCGCGCCCGCCCGGGGGCGCCGCAGGCCTGCGGGCCGACCAGGTGGAAGTGCTCGTCCTGCCGTACGGGGAGGATCACGCAGTCCGTCGGCAGCAGCGCGGCCTGCGCGGCCACCGCCGCGTCGAGCCGCCCGCCGGGGGCGAAGACGACGGCCGCGTCGGCCGCCGCCACCTCGACGCCGCCGGCCGTCAGCGGCAGCCGCTCGGCGCCGAGCCGCTCGGCCGTGCCGGCGACGGCGTCGGCGTCCGTGTCCGGTACGGCGAGCACGAGGCGGCCGACGCCGGTCCGCGCGAGCCCCCGGGCGGCGGGCAGCACGAAGGCGGCCGGGCCGGAGAGCAGCACGGTGGCGGCGCGCAGCCGTGCGAAGGCCGCGTAGGGGTCGTCGTGCAGCGTCTCCAGGTCCGCGAGGACGTCGCGGTGGCGCTCACGGGTCGCCGCGTCGGGTTCCGGGACGCTGAGGGCGTCCAGGTCGAGGAGCAGGCCCTGACGGCTGAAGGTGTTCAGCAGCGTGGCCACCACGGGCCGGGCGGCCTCGTTGCCGAGGGCGGCGACGAGGGAGTCCTCGGTGGCGCCGTCCTCCAGCAGCGGGACGCACACGTCGGCCACCTTGAACAGCGCCGCCGGCCCGCGCACGACGAACGACGTGCCCTCGGCTCCGAAGTAGACGCCGTCCCGCACCGGTGCGTAGTGCAGGGCCGGGCGCAGTCTCATCCGCATGATCGCTCTCCCTGGTCCTTGAAGTGCCGGTGCCGTTCGGGTGCCCGGTCGTCGGTGGGCCCGTCTGCGGGCCGGGTGTAGGTGAACCGTCCGCCGGACGGCCTGCTGATCTCGACCGCCCACTCGTAGGCGTGCGGTGACGCGCCCGCGGCGGGCAGGGCCTCTTCCACGAAGCCGCTGCCGTCGCGGTCGAGGAAGCGCGGCAGCACGCGGCCGAGCAGCGCGCTGCTCAGGTCGACGTACTGCGGTTTGCGCTGCTTGGGGGTGGACCGGCCGGAGCCCGGGCCGGAGCCGGGGCCCGTGCCGGCGGAGGGCTTGAGGACGATCTCGGCCGGCACTCCGTGGCGGGCGCGCCAGCGGGTGAGCGCCAGCATCCGGTCGGCCTCGCCGGGCCCCTGCCGGACGGCCTGCTCGAAGTCCTCGCCCGGGTACCAGCGGCGGCGCTGGAGGACGACGGAGCCGGCGAGCAGCCGGGGCGTGCCCGGCTCGGCGGGCACCCCGCCGAGGCCGGGGCCGCCGAGGCCGCCGGGCATGCCCAGGTCGGGCAGCAGCCGGCCGCCCATGACCAGCCAGTTGGCCAGCCGCAGCGGGGGCGGCAGCAGCTCGGGGTGGCCGGTGCCGAGGGTGAGGACGTGCAGCGGGCGGCCGTCGGCGTCCTCGACGTACAGCCGGTCGAGATCCGGGTCGTGGACGAGCCGCAGCCCGTACCAGTCGTCGGCGCGCAGCCGCCGGTCGAGGACGGGCGCGTGCGCGTTGACGCTGACCCCGTGCAGGCCGCGGTCCTCGGCGAGGACCGTGCCGTGGGAGCCGTGCCGCTCCTGGAGGCGGCGGCGCAGCCGCGGCAGGGCCTGCCCGCCGAGTTCGGCGTCGTGTCCGAGGAAACGGCCGTAGAGCATGCCGTGGCCGGGGTAGGAGTCGTTGAACACCAGCCGCTCGCCGGCCGGCTGGACCAGGACGCTGTAGGCGACGGCGTCCCGGCGGAACCGGTCGGGCAGGGGCGCGGCCAGACCCGCCAGCCAGGCGGGGTCCCACACCACTTCGGTGGCGTCCCCGCGGCCGGCGAGGTCGGCGCGGAGTTCGCCGAGCAGGCGGGTGCGCAGCCCGCGCAGCGCGGTGAGGCTGTCGCCGCCCGCCACCACCCGCTCGTTGACCTCGCCGACCAGCCCGCGGGCGTGGTCGGTGAGGCTGACGGAGGCGCCGCGGCCGTGGCGTTCCACGAATACGTCGGTGAGCACGGCGCGGATGTCGTGGAGCCGGTCGAAGACGGACAGGAACTCGATGCTCTGCGCGAGGTCGCGCAGCTGCCGGTCGAGGCCGCGGGTGTCGACCTCGGCGGGCGCGAGGAGGTAGTTCTCGGAGACGAGGAGCAGGGCCGGGCGGCGGGCCTCCTCGGTCAGCGCCGAGGTGAGGGCGCCGATGCCGCGCAGGGCCTCGGCGCGCTCGGCGTGCCCGGCGTCGGCGAGCCCGGCCAGAGCGGTCCGCAGGCCGTCGTGGCGCGCGGACTCCGCCAGGGGGTCGGCGGCGCAGTCCTCGGGGCCGTCGGTGGTGCACAGCAGTCCGGCGCGCAGGGAGCCCAGGACGACGCCGGCGGCCTGCTCGGGGGTGGTGCCGAGGGCACGGGCGACATCGCCGGCGATCGCGCCGACGGTTCGGGGGCCCATGTCCGTGGCGTTGAGGAGCAGGCGCACGGGTTCGCTGAGGGTGGTCGACATCAGCCGGCTGCTGTCGTCGCCGACCCGCACGAAGGAGATCTTGTCCGGGCCGGGGCCCGGGGAGAGGCTGGGCGACTGCCGGACCCAGGTGTCCGGGCCGGGGGCCGCCGCGGGGTCCCCGGTGCGGGCGACGTAGCCGACCAGCGCCTGGTCGAGGTGCGGGAAGGACCGCGCCCCGGTGAAGGACACCTCGTCGGGGCGGGCGCCGTCGGGCGAGGGGACCGCCAGCCCGACCGCCGTGAAGCGGGCGAGCGGGCTGGTGCGCATCATGGCCCGGGTCACGTACTGGAGCAGCCCGCGCTCGGACTTGGCGGCGCGGGACAGGGTGCCCTCGCGGTAGCCGACGGCCGCCCGGTGGACCTCGGGGGCCAGCAGCGCCAGCGAGCGCAGCAGGTCCTCGTCCCCGAGGAGACCGGAGAGGGTGCCGCGCTCGCGGGCCAGGGCCCGGGGGTGTTCCGCGGCCGCCTCGGCGAGGAGGCCGTCGCGCAGGACGCGCAGCTCCAGCCAGGCCAGGAACTCGGCCGGGGCCGGGTCCGGCAGGGTGGCCGGGACCCGGTCGTTGTGCACGGCCCGGCGTACGGCCACCAGTGCGGCCCGCTCGTCGGCGGGGGCCGCGCCGATGCGCTCGTACAGGGCGTCGGTGCAGGCGGTGGCCCGCAGGGCCAGTTCGGCCTCGACGCGGGCCAGTTCGTCGAGGACGCCGGCGAGGGCCGGGTCGGCGAGCCGGGAGCGGCGCAGGGGGTTGACGCGCAGCATCCAGACGGGCTCGGTCCGCTCCGCCGGGGGACGCCCCGGGGTGTCGGCGCGGGCGCTCACCGGGGTGTTCTCCCCGGCGGTGGCCCGCGCGGCGGCCGGCTCGTCGGCCCCGTCCCGCGGGGCGGCCACGACGGCGCTCACCGGAGTGTCCGCTCCGGCGGTGGCCTGCGCGACGGTGTCCCGCGCGGCGGTCGGGGAGGCGCTCACCGGGGTGTTCTCCCCGGCGGTGGCCTCCGCGGCGGTGTCCCGCAGGACGGTCGCCGGGCGTTCTTCTGTGACGGTCACCGGAAGTCCTTCCGGATCCGGTGCGTGCGCGCGGCGACGCACAGCAGCAGTCCGCCGACGACCCAGGCGCCCAGTACGAGGGCGACCCGGCCGAGTTCCCAGCTGTGCGCGGGCTCCAGCGCGGCCATGTCGTCGGGCAGCAGCGCCGCCCGCATGCCCTGGGCCATCCACTTCAGCGGGAAGATCGCGCCGATGCGCTGCACCGTGTCGGGCAGCCCGGAGAAGGAGTAGTAGACCCCGGAGACGAACTGGAGCAGGACGAAGGGGAACTGGACGGCGGCGGTGATGGTCCGCCGGTCGGTGATCAGCGAGCCCACCGCGATGCCCAGCAGGGCGGTGGCGGCGGAGCCGAGGAGGAACACCCACGCCAGGGTGGCCCAGCGGCCGGGCGTGGTGGGCAGCTGGAAGCCGAACACGGCCACGGCCAGGGCCAGTACGGCGACGGACTGGAGCAGCGCCAGGACGAGGACCAGCACGGTCTTGGCCAGGAAGTAGCCGCCCGTCGCGAACGGGGTGCCGCGCAGCCGCTTCAGCGAGCCGTCGCCGCTCTCCAGGGCGATGCCGGTGGCGAGGACGCCGAACGCGGCGGACATGACGCCGGAGGCGAGGACGCCCGCCACGACCACGTCGTGCATGGAGACGGTGTGGTCGCCGGCCTTCATGGTGAAGATCGAGCCGAAGAGCAGCATCAGGACCACGGGCAGAGCCATGTTCATGGCCACCGCGGTGCGGTTGCGGAAGAAGACCCGCAGTTCGGCGCGGGCGCGCAGGACGCCGGTACGCAGGACGCCCGGCAGCGGGCCGCGGGCGGCCACGGTGCCGATCGGCGCCTTCGCGGGGGCCTTCGCCGGGGCCTCGGCGGTGGCGGCGGCGCTCGCGGCCTCGAGGGTCGGGGTGGGCGTCATCGGGTCCTGCTCCTTTCGTGCGTGTCGTCGCCGGCGCGGTGGCGGCCGGCGTCCTCGATGAGCCGCAGGTAGCGGCTCTCCAGGGAGGGGCGGCGGATCTCCAGTCCGGGTACGTCGGTGCCCAGGCGGGCGCGCAGGTCCTCCAGGACGGGTCCGACCTCGGCGGTGGTGACGGTGCGGGTGCGGCCGTCCTCGCGCCAGGACACCTCGGTCCCGGCATCGCCGCCGCCCAGTTCGGCGGGGGGCGCGACCTCCCGTACGCGGCCGCCGGCGAGGACCGCCACGCGGTCCGCGAGCCGTTCGGCCTCGTCGAGGTAGTGGGTGGTGAGGAGCACGGTGGTGCCCTCGTCGCGCAGCCGCTCGATCATGGCCCAGCAGTCGCGGCGGGCCTGCGGGTCGAGGCCAGTGGTGGGCTCGTCGAGGAACAGCAGCTCGGGGCGGCCCACGACCGCGAGGGCCAGGTCCAGGCGGCGGCGCTGGCCGCCGGAGAGGGAGCCGAGGAGGGCCTTGGGGCGGTCGGCGAGGTCCACCAGCTCCAGCGCGTCCCGGACGGGGAGCGGGTCGGAGTAGCACAGGCCGATCTGCTCGACGAGTTCGCCGACCCGCCAGCCCTCGTGGTCGGTGCCGCTCTGCTGGACGATGCCGATGCGGTTGCGCCACGCGCGCCCGGCCTGGCCGGGGTCCTCACCGAGGACGCTGACGGAGCCGCCGGAGCGGCGGCGGAAGCCTTCCAGGATCTCGATGGTGGTCGTCTTGCCGGCGCCGTTGGGGCCGAGCACGCCGAACACCTCGCCGCGGCGCACCTCCAGGTCCACGGACCCGACGGCGACATGGGCGCCGTACGCCTTGTGCAGGCCGGAGGTCCGGATGGCGAACTCCGCGTCGTCCGCGGTCCTCGTCGCCGTGCCGGAGTCGGTCAGGGTGTTTGTGTCGACGTCGGTCGGGGTGCCGGGCCGGCTGAGCGGGCTCACGCCGCGTTCCTCTCCGCTGCGCGCCGCAGCCGCTCGCGCCAGCTCTCCCCGTACACCTCGTCGACCGTCTCGGCGATGGCGAAGCAGAGGTAGTAGCGCTGGATGGGTGTCACGCCGAGCAGGGGCAGCCGGCTGTAGAACAGGTTGATGAGAAGCCGGTACGAGGCGAACCAGGACGGGGCCCGGTCGGTCACCCGGCTCTCGGCGACGGTGTCGTGGAACTCGCTGCGGCCGTCGGAGACGGGGCCCTGGTGTCCGGGCGGGGTCGTGGCCTCGCGGTTCTCGGCCGGGGCCAGTCCGTCGAGGACTTCGGCGCTGAGGTCGCCGCGGGCCGCCGCGGTGTCGAAGACGCCCATGCCGTAGGCGAACGCCGCCCGGAACTCGCAGGCTTCGGCGCTCTCGGCGCCGTCCCGGGCCCGCTCGACGATCGCGCGCAGCACGGGTGCGTCGGTCTCCAGCCTGCGGGCGAAGGAGGGCCGCGGATCCTTGACGGAGCCCGCCCAGTGCAGGAACGCCTCGGCGTGCGAGCGCAGCGAGAACACCCCGTAGGCGGGGCCGCCGGGGTGGGCCGTGCACAGGGCGGTGAAGGCCTCGGCGAGGGCCGGTACGGGAACGCCTGCGTTCCGGCCGGCCGCGAGGTCCATCAGCCGCGCCAGAGGGGTGAACATGCGGGTCAGGGCCAGGTCGCGGGGGTCCTCCAGGGCGGCGGGCCAGGTCATGCCGCGCTGCCGGTCGAAGAACTCCAGGGTGCCGCGGGGGTGCAGGGGGAGGTAGGGGGGCTCCACGCGCTCCAGCCGGCCCAGTTCACGGGCCTGGGCGAGGTACTGCTCCCCGGTCATCGGCTCGGGGAGTTCCTCCAGCCGCCAGTCGATGGAGCCGGCGATGTCCTGCCACGGAATTCCGTCCGGGCCACGGGCGATGAGTTCGACGTGGGGACCGTGCTTCCAGCCACGGGCCAGATAGGCCACGGTGGCGTTGTGCTCCTTGCGCAGGGACCGCACCACGGGCACCATCACCTGCGAAAGCCATGCGGGTTCGATCGGTGATCGCGCATGAAAGCGCAGGCCGATCGTGCGCTCGTTCGGGGCGCCTTCCATGTGTGTCACCTCTCGTACGCGAAGCGCCTCGCTCGGGCGCTGCGGGGTCCTGGATCCGCCGTCAGCAGCAGGACGAACCGGACGACGACGAGCAGCACAGCCAGCTGCCCAGATTCGAGGCGCCCATTTCCGGGAGGGCGACACCGTCGACGACGTCGAGGACTTCGAGGTTCTCCAATTCGAAGGAGGCGAAGTCCTGCGCGGTCAAGTTCATGTCCATACGAATTCCCCTTTCGCTTTCACTGCTTACACGGGCCATACGGGGCAGGCGCCCGCCCGCCGTCCTGCGACGGGCGGGCGGGGCGCCTTGCTCAGACTTGCCTGCGGCGTACCGCTGTCGTCAGCTCAGCAGCAGGACGAGGAGGACGACGAGGAGCAGCACAGCCAGCCACCGCTGGAGGCACCGACCTCGGGGAGGGCGACACCGTCGGCGACGTCGAGAACCTCGACCTCCTCCAGCTCGAAGGAAGCGAAGTCCTCGGTGCCCAGGTTCTGGTCCATGTGAATTCCCTTTCAGGTTTTCTTCTTTCCGACCGGTCGGCCGGACAAGAAGAATCATGGCCGGTTCGGATTGGCCTGCGGAAGGCTTTCCGGGCTTCCCCTGACACAGGTAATGGGGCCCCGTGACATTCGTCATGGGGCCCCTGTACGCGTACGCGCGCGCGACAAGAGAGTGTGTTTCCGCGGTGTCTCCCGATGGTGTCCTCCGGGCTCCGCCCGGCCCTGCCGGCACCCCGGAATGACAAACGTCACGACCTCACGTGATCCGTGTCAGCGCTTCCGCGGAAAACCTTGTCCGGGGCCTTCCCGCCGAACGAGCATGCGAGGGACTCGGCTTCAGAGGGAACGGAATGGCGGCGTGACCGGACGATCCACTGCGCAAGGGCACTACGTCTCCCGGATCCTCGGCGTACTCGCCCGGGACCCCCGGCGGGCGCGCATCCAGGGCAGGGCCGGCACCCTCGACGGGGCCGCGCTCGTCCGCTCCGTGCACCGGGCCCACCGGGCGCTCGGCGCCTCGGGCGCCGGGCCGGGCACCATGGTCGGGATCCTCACCGGGCCCAACCACCCGCTGACGTTCACCGCACGGTACGCGGCCCATCTCCGGGGCGCCGGCGTGATGTACGTGCGCTCGGTGAACCCCGGCTCGGACCTGCCGCTGCCGGCCGCCGAACAGGCCGGGCTCCTCGCGGAATGCGGGGTGACGGTCCTCGTGACGGACCGGGCCCACGCCGGACGCGGCGTCGAACTGGCCTCCCTGCTCCCGGGGTCGGCCGCGGTCACCGTGCTCGACGACCCCGGTACCGGGGAAGACGGCGAGACCCCGGAGGTGCCCGCTCCGCAGGCACCCGACTGCGCGGTGGTCACCTACACCAGCGGCAGCAGCGGCCGTCCCAAGGGCGTGCGGCAGTCCTTCGCCGCCTGGAACCGGCTCGTGCTCGACGACGCCGACTCCCTCGCGGGAGGGCCGCCGGAGCGGATGCTGATCGTCACCCCGACCAGCCACACCGTCGCCGTCATGGCCGACGTGGTCCTGGCCTCCGGCGGCTCCCTCGTCGTCCACGACGGCTTCGACGCCGCCGAGGTGCTGGGCGCCCTGGCCGCCGAGCGGATCACCCGCGTCTACCTGACCGTCCCGCAGCTGTACCGGCTGCTGGACCACCCGGACACCGCCGGCACCGACCTGTCCGCGCTGCGCCAGCTCATCTACAGCGGCTGCGTGGCCTCCCCGGCCCGGCTGGCCTCCGCCGTACGGGTCTTCGGGCCCCGCCTCGTGCAGTGCTACGGCTCCACCGAGGCGGGCCGGATCACCGTGCTGGACCAGCTCGACCACTTCGAGCCGGAGCTGCTGCCCAGCGTGGGCCGGCCCTTCCCGGGTGTCGAGGTCCGCGTCTGCGACCCCGACACCGGCCGCGAGGTCCCGCAGGGCGACTGCGGCGAGCTCCAGGTGCGCTCCCCGTACGCGATGGCCGGCTACCAGGGCCTGCCCGCCGAGAGCGCCGCGGCCCTGCTGCCGGACGGCTGGCTGCGGACCGGGGACCTCGGGCGCCGGGACTCCTACGGCTGCTTCCACCTGGTCGACCGCATCGGGCGGGTGATCAAGGCCGGCGGGGTCAAGGTCCGGCCCGCCGAGGTGGAACGCGCCCTGCTCACCCACTCCGCCGTCGCCGACTGCGCGGTGTTCGGCACCCCCGACGCCGTGACCGGCGAGGCCGTGCACGCCGCCGTGGTGCTGCGCGTCCCCTGCGAGCCGGACGAACTGCGCCGGCACGTCGCCCGTTCCCTCTCCCCCGCCCACGCCCCCGCGCGGATCGTGCGGTGGCCCGAACTCCCCCTGACCGAATCCGGAAAGCCCGACCACAGGCGCCTCGCGGGCGCGGCGGTCTCCGGCGCGGCCTCGAACTGACGAAGAAAGCGAGCTGACATCGTGACGACTTCCACGACCCCGACCCTCCTGGCGTCCCCCCAGGCCCACCTGGCGTTCTTCACGGACCGCGCCGCCGCCGCGATCGCGGACGGCAAGCGGGAGTTCCTGGAGCTCGGCCGCCGGGCAGGACGCTTCCCCAGCGCCTCCACCTCCACCGACCCGGCCGACGGCACGGCCGAGATCAGCGTCTGGTGCAGCAACGACTACCTCGGCATGGGCCAGCAGCCGCAGGTCATGGCGGCCATGCGGGACGCACTGGAGCGCTTCGGCGCCGGCTCCGGCGGCTCCCGCAACATCGGCGGCACCAACCACGTCCACGTGCAGCTGGAGGCCGAACTCGCCGCGCTGCACGGCAAGGAGGCGGCGCTGATCTTCACCTCCGGCTACACCGCGAACGACGGCGCCCTGACGGTGATCGCCGGAGCGGTCCCGGACTGCGTGGTCTTCTCCGACGAGCTGAACCACGCCTCCATCATCGACGGGCTGCGCCACAGCGGCGCCGCGAAGCGCATCTTCCGCCACAACGACGCGGCGCACCTGGAGGAGCTGATCGCGGCCGAGGCGCCGGAGCGGCCGAAGCTGATCGTGCTGGAGTCGGTGTACTCGATGTCCGGCGACGTCGCGCCGATCCGCGAGGTCACCGAAATCGCCCGCCGGTACGGGGCGACGATCTTCCTCGACGAGGTCCACGCGGTGGGCATGTACGGCCCGCGCGGCGCCGGCATAGCGGCCCGCGAGGGACTGGCCGACGAGATCGACGTGGTCATGGGCACCCTCGGCAAGGGCTTCGGCACCGCCGGCGGCTACATCGCGGGCCCGGCCGCGCTGGTCGACGCCGTACGGACCCTGTCGCGGCCGTTCGTGTTCACCACCTCCCTCCCGCCGGCGGTGGCGGCCGGCGCGCTGGCCGCCGTGCGCCACCTGGCGGGCTCGGACACCGAGCGGACCGCGCTGCACCGCAACGCGAAGCTGCTGCACGGGCTGCTGCGGGAGCGGGGCATCCCGTTCCTGTCGGACGAGTCGCACATCGTGTCGGTGCTGATCGGTGAGGACGCCGCCTGCAAGAAGGCCTCGGCGCTGCTGCTGGAGCGCCACCGGATCTACGTGCAGTCCATCAACGCGCCGAGCGTGAAGACCGGTGAGGAGATCCTGCGCATCGCGCCGGGGGCGCTGCCCGAGCCGGCCGAGGTGGAGAAGTTCGTCGAGGCGCTCGACTCGGTCTGGCTCGAACTCGGCCTGCCCCGGACCGGCGCATGAGCTCCCCGTCCTCGTCGGTGGCGTCCGTCCTGGCGGAGTCGGCCGCCCGCAGGCCCGCGCACCCCGCGCTGGTCTTCGGCGACCGCTCGTACTCCTACGCGGAGCTCTGGGACGGCGCCCTGCGGTACGCGGCCGCGCTGCGCGCCCGGGGCCTGGGCGCCGGGGACCGGGTGGCGCTGCTGCTGCCCAACACCCCGGCGTTCCCGATGGCCTACTACGGGACCCTCGTCCTGGGCTGCACGGCCGTACCGGTCCACGAGCACTCCCGGGCGCCCGAGATCGCCCACGTGCTGCGGGACTCGGGCGCCGTGGCGCTGGTCTGCGCGTCCTCCCTGCTGCCCGAGGCGGCCCCCGTCGCCCGGGCGGCGGGGGTGGCGCTGCTCGGCGTGGGCGACGGGGACGGAACGGACCGCGGACCGGCGGACGGCGGAACGGAGCACGGCACGGCGGACGGCAGCACGGCGGACGGAGGAACGGAGGACGGCACGGCGGACGGGGCGCGGGACCTCCCCCGGCTCGACCGGGAGGCCGGCCGGGCGGCGCCGCTGGAGGGACCGGTGCCGCGCGCCCCCGAGGACATCGCGGTGGTCCTCTACACGTCCGGGACGACCGGCGCCCCCAAGGGGGTGATGCTGACGCACCACAGCGTGCTCATGAACATCACGACCACCGCGCGCACCCCCTTCGCCTTCACCGCGGACGACGTGCTCCTCGGCACGCTGCCGCTCTCGCACACCTTCGGCCAGATCTGCGGGATGGGCGTGTGCTTCCACGCCGGCGCCACCCTGGTGCTGATGTCCCGGTTCTGCGGCGCGCATGCGCTGGACCTGATGGCCGCCCACGGGTGCACGGTCGTCATGGGCGTGCCGACGATGTACCTGGCCCTGCTGGACGCGGCCGGGCGCGACCCACGTCGGCCCCCGCTCAGGCGCGCCTATTCGGGCGGCTCCTCGCTCCCCCCGGCGGTGCTGCGGCGCGTCGAGGAGGTGCTGGGCGCACCGGTCTACGAGGGGTACGGGCTCACCGAGACCTCCCCCAGCGTGAGTTACAACCAGCCCGGGTTCGAGCGCAGGCCCGGGACGGTCGGCCTGCCGATCCCGGGCGTCGAGGTGGGCATCGCCGCGGCGGACGGGGGGCCGCGCGTCCGGCTGCTGCCGCAGGGCGAGCGCGGGGAGATCGTCGTACGCGGCCACGGCCTGATGGCCGGCTACCTGGGCCGCCCGGAGGCCACCGCCGAGGTGCTGGTCGACGGCTGGCTGCGGACCGGGGACATCGGGGTCCGGGAGGAGGACGGCTACCTGCGCGTCCTGGACCGCAAGAAGGACGTGGTCATCCGCGGCGGCTACAACGTCTACCCGCGCGAGGTGGAAGAGGTCCTCCTCGGCCACCCGGCGGTGGCGCAGGCCGCGGTGGTCGGCGTCGCCCACGAACGGCTCGGCGAGGAGGTCTGCGCGGTGCTGCGGACCGTGCCGGGCGTCCGGCCCGATCCGCGGCTGGCCCAGGAGATCACCGCGTGGTGCGGGGAGCGGCTGGCCCGGTACAAGTATCCGCGCCGGATCGCGTTCAGCGGGGCCTTCCCCGTGGGGCCCACCGGGAAGGTGCTCAAGGGCGAACTGGCCGCGCTCTTCCGGTAGATCGACCGACAGACCGCCCGGCGGTGTGGCAGGATCCCCGCGCCGGCTGCGAGAAGATGTATGAACCACGCACACCAGGAGGCAACACCCGTGGAAAAGACCGCCGCCCGTCCCGTCTTCACGACCCGACGGGACCAGCTCCGCAACGGTGGCCGGGCAGCGCTCGTCGGCACCGGCTTCGGCGTGATGTGGTTCTCCCTCGGACAGGCCGTCGTCCACGGGACCGCCCGGCCGTTCGTCCTCGCGGGCGGCGGACTCCTGTTCGCGGCGAGCGCCGCCGCGATCGTCCGCCTCCTCCTGCTGGCCCGGCGCACCCCCGCCCACGTGAAGGGCGCTCCCCCGGCCCCGGGCGGCGGCGGACCGAAGTTCCTCACCGTCCTGCTGATCGAGGTCGCCGTCCTCGGCGCGGGCAACAACTACATACGCACCTCCCTGGACCGCCCCGAGCTGATGCTGACCTGGTCGGCGCTGGTGGTCGGCGCGCACTTCTTCCCGATGGCCAAGAGCCTGCGCGCCCCGATGCTGCGGTGGGTCGGCGCCGCGATGCTGGCCACCGTCGGCCTCGCCGCGATCGCCACCCTGCTGCTGGGAGCCGACAAGGAGGCCTGGCGGTACGTCCCGGGCCTCGGCTGCGCGGCCGTTCTGTGGGGCAGCACGGCGTTCAGCGGCTGGCGCGCCGGCCGCAGGGCCTAGCGAGGCCGAGGGCCGCGCGCGGGCCCGCCCGGGCGCGGCTGCGCGCCGGGTGGGCCCGCGCGCCGGGTGGGCCCGCGCGCCGGGTGGGCCCGGCGGACGCCTCAGATCCAGCCCTGCTCCACGGCGATGCGGGCCGCGTCGAAGCGGTTGCGGCCGCCGAGCTTCTTGATGGATGCCGAGGTGACGTTGCGTACGGTTCCGGCCGCCAGGTAGAGCTCGGCCGCGATCTCCTTGACGGTGGCCCCGCCCGCCGTCAGCCGCAGCACCTGGGACTCCCGGGTGCTCAGCTTCGCCCCGGGCCCCACGCCCGGGTTGCCCAGTCCCATGGCGCTGCTGGCCAGGGACGGGGCCATCGTCACGCAGCCCGCGGCCACACCCTTGAGGGTGGCGATGAGCCGGGGCAGGCCCGTGTCGGTCGGAACGATGCCGTGCACCCCGGCCGCCATCGCGCGGCCCACCGCCGCGGGCCGGTTGCCGGCCATCATGAGGACGATCCCGCACGCGGGCACCCTGGCCCGAACCGCCGACGCGAGACGCAGTACGTCGTCGCCGACCGGGGTGTCCTCCAGGAGAACGACATCGGGCGAATGGCGGTGGACGAGTGAAAGAACCTGCTGCGGATCGGTTTCCGCGGCGATGACTTCTATGCCGCCGGCCGATCGGAGAGCCTCGACGAGCGCCTCGAGAAAGAGAACCCGGCTGCCGCCGACAATGACGCTGATAGCCATGGTGAATCCCCTGAATGAACCGTGGGGCCGTGTTCTACCGTTCGGTTTCCACGGTCCAGCCACTGAGCTGTTGGGTTATCTCCAGTGCCCGGCGGCAAATACTGTCGCCTGACGCCGGTGGTTCCAGGACGTCGGAAACGGTCTGGAAGAGGACGAGCTCGACGCGCCCGTCGCAGGGGCGGACCGCCACGTGTTCCAGGCCGTCCGCGGGAGTGGCCACGGACCTCAGCAACGAGGCGAGGAGGAGCGGATCCGGTGGGCCGGCCGCCCCGGCGGCAGGCGCGCGCAGGGAAACCGCGGTCATAAGCATGCGAGTCGACTAGTCCCAGTTCTGGTTGTACGAGGTGATGGCGAGGGTCGGGGCCTCCAGCGGCGCGTCCGCACCCGGGGCGACGATGTCCCAGTTCTGGTTCCCGGCCTCGACGGCGACCCGGTTTTCCCCGCCCTGCCCGGTGGCGTGGGCCGAACCGAACAGGAACAGGCCGGCGGCAAGGGCGGTGATGGAAGCGACACCGGCGACACGACGGAACTGCAGCATGGATTTCCCCCTGGAAAAGCGTTCGTAAAGCGGGAGCCAACCGGGCCTTCGGCGCCGGGTGGCTCCTTCCTTCTGCATCCAGCTTGCTTTACGGCGGACCTCGAGTGGAAGCGGATCCGCTGGCAGGAAGAACCCCGTGGCAGCTCGGTGCCAACCTCGCAACGGACTCGGCAGGGAAGTAGCCATCCACCTGCGACGTCTCATATCTTGACCACATCGGCGCGGCTCAAGTCAGAGTGAGCGGCGGGGGACCGAAGAGGAACTGACAATGCTGGAACTACTGGGACTGGACGCACAAACAGCGGATGTGTACGGACTCATGCTGGCGAACCACGCATGGGGCGTCACGGAGCTCGCACGCCGGCTCCGCCTCACACCTGCCGACGTGCGCGAGTCGCTGGAGAAACTGACCGATCTGCGCCTTCTGCAACGCTCGGCCGTCGGAGACGAACTCCAGCCGACCGACCCCGCGTTGGGGCTGCGGGAGCTGCTCAACCAGCGCAAGAGGGAGCTGGAGAGCAGGCAGGAGGCGGTGGCGCGCTGTGAGGCCGACATGGCCAAGCTGGTCAGCACCTACAGCGAGCTGTACACCGGCCAGACCCCGCGCGTCGCCCAGCAGTTCCTCGGCGTCGAGTCGGTGCAGAACCGGATCCGCGAGCTCGCCACCGAGGCTACCTCCGAATCGCTGACCTTCAACCCCGGCGGCGCGCAGTCTCGAGCGAGCCTCGAGGCCAGCAAGCCCCTCGACCGGGACACCCTCGCCCGCGGTGTCCGGATGCGCACGGTCTACCTGGACAGCGTCCGCAACGACGCGGTCACCACCGAGTACGCGGAGTGGCTGACCGACCTGGGCGGCGAGGTGCGCACGGTGCCCTCGCTGCCGCTGCGCATGCTCATCTTCGACCGGAAGACGGTCATCGTCCCGGCCGACCCGGAGAACACCCGCAAGGGCGCCGTCCAGTTGACCGAGCCGGGCGTGGTCGTCGGCCTGGCCGGGCTGTTCGACCAGATCTGGGAGACGGCGGTACCGCTGGGCACCCGCCAGGACCGCGACGACCGGGGCCTGACCCGCCAGGAGAAGGAGCTGCTGCGTCTGCTGGGCAGCGGGCTCACCGACGAGGCCGCCGGCCGCCAGCTGGGCCTGTCCCTGCGGACGGTCCGCCGGATGATGGCGGAGCTGATGAAACGTCTCGGCGCGGGCAGCCGCTTCGAGGCGGGCCTGCGCGCGGCCCAGCGCGAGTGGATCTGACCAGCAGACCGCCGCGCCTCCCCTGCGGACCGGCCCGGGCTACGGCTCCGGGACCGGGGCGGGGAGTTCCAGCCAGACCGTCTTGCCCGGGTGGGCGCCGGACAGCGGGGACGACCCCCAGGACTGCGCCAGGTGGTTCAGGAGGACCAGGCCGTGCCCCCCGGGGCGCGCCCGGTCCTGCTGCGGGCGGGGCCGCGGCGGTTCGGGGCTGTCGTCCGTCAGCTCGACCCGCAGCCGCCCGCCCGGCCCGTAGCGCAGGACCAGCTCCCGCGGGCCCCCCGCGTGCAGGCAGGCGTTGGTGACCAGTTCCGAGACCAGCAGGAGGGCGTCCTCCTCGGCCTCGGTCCCGGGCGCCCAGCGCCAGTCGGCGAGGGCCTGCCGGGTGAAGTCGCGGCACCGCGTGACGACACCGGCCGTGGCGCCGCCCAGGACGAGCCTCCGCGTCTGTTCCGCCACCGGCGCACTCCCGTCTCGGCCCACCGCTCCCTCGGCGCCGCACCTACCCCCGACCAGGATGGACAAATCCCACGGTTTCGGCCACCAGGCCGCCACAGCCGCCCCGACATGGCCCCACGGCCCCTCCGAAAGCTCCACCGGAGTCCCGCCGGAGCGGCCCGTGCGCCGGAGCGGAGGGGCCCGGCGGGGGGCCTGCCGGTGCCCTCCGGGCGGGGTCCACAAGGCCCCCGCCAGGGGTTTCGGCCGCTCTCCCCCGTGGAGCGGCCGGTGCGGGCGAGGCTAGTCCGGCCGTTCCCGCAGGTCGAGGACCGCTGCCCCGATCCGTCAAGTCCTCGGGCACCCGTCCCCTCCCCTCTCTGCCCCGCTCCGCGCCGCGCCCGAGGCGACCCCTGTCCACATCCTGGACAACTACGCTCGGTATATGAACGCAGATGCCGACGCCGAAGCCCTCCGCACCGTGAAGGACGCCGACCGGAAGCATGTCTTCCATTCCTGGTCGGCCCAGGAGCTCATCGACCCGCTGGCCGTCGCGGGGGCCGAGGGCTCGTACTTCTGGGACTACGAGGGCAACCGCTACCTCGATTTCTCCAGCGCGCTCGTCTACACCAACATCGGCTACCAGCACCCCAAGGTGGCCGCCGCCGTCGCGGAGCAGGCGGGCAGGCTCTGTACCGTCGCGCCCGGCTTCGCCGTGGACGTCCGCTCCGAGGCGGCCCGCCTGATCGCCGAGCGCACCCCCGGGGACCTCGACAGGATCTTCTTCACCAACGGCGGCGCCGAGGCCGTGGAGAACGCCGTCCGCATGGCCCGGCTGCACACCGGCCGGCCCAAGGTGATGTCCGCCTACCGCTCGTACCACGGCGCCACCACCACCGCGATCAACCTCACCGGCGACGCCCGCCGCTTCGGCAACGACAGCGCGACCGCCGGCGTCGTGCACTTCTGGGGGCCCTTCTCCTACCGCTCCCCCTTCTACGCCGGCACCGAGGCCGAGGAGTGCGAGCGGGCCCTGCGCCACCTGGAGGACACGGTCGTCTTCGAGGGCCCGCAGTCCATCGCCGCGATCATCCTGGAGACCGTCGGCGGCGCCCCCGGCGTGCTCGTCCCCCCGGCCGGCTACCTGGCCGGCGTCCGCGAGATCTGCGACCGCCACGGCATCGTCTTCATCCTCGACGAGGTCATGGTCGGCTTCGGCCGCACCGGCCGGTGGTTCGCCGCCGAGAACTGGGGGGTCACCCCCGACCTCCTCTGCTTCGCCAAGGGCGTGACCAGCGGATACGTACCGCTCGGCGGCGTCGCCATCTCGGGTGCCATCGCCGGCACCTTCGCCCGCCGCCCCTACCCGGGCGGGCTGACCTACTCCGGGCACGTCCTGGCCTGCGCCGCCGCCGTCGCCACGATCAACGTGATGGAGGAGGAGGGGATCGTCGAGCGGTCCGCCCGCACCGGCGCCGAGCTGCTGGGCCCCGGCCTGCGCGCCCTCGCCGAGCGGCACCCCTCCGTCGGCGAGGTCCGCGGCCTGGGCACCTTCTGGGCCCTGGAACTCGTACGGGACGCCCGCACGCGCGAGCCGCTCGTCCCGTACAACGCCTCCGGCGCCGAGAACGCCCCCATGGCCGCCTTCGGCGCGGCCCTGAAGAAGGGCGGTCTGTGGCCGCTGCTCGCCGGGAACCGGATTCATGTCGCCCCGCCCTGCAACATCTCGGCCGAGGACGTGGCCAAGGGCCTGGCGGTCCTGGACGGGGCCCTCGCCGTCACGGACGCGCACACGGCCTGAGCCGCCCGCCCCGCGGCGCCCGCTTGTGGGGTCGGCCAATCCGCCGGTACCGGTGTTCGGAGGTTCCGTCCCGTGGTCAACCCGCCGTGCACATGGTGCAATCCCGTCAGTACTCCAGTACTTCAGTACGACTCAGCACCTACGGACCGGGATGCACGTCAGTCCCGGGGCGGTCCTCCGGGGCCGAACGGCGGGGAGCGGGACGTTCCCTGGGGGGAACGGGCGCTGGACGCCGGGCGTACGGGATCCAGACCAACGGACTCCGTGTTCCCGAGTACCCGAAGGAAGACAGCATGAGCAAGCACGTCCTGGGCCAGAACCAGTACGGCAAGGCCGAGAACCGCATCGTCGTGGTGACCCGCAAGGGCAGCGACGGCTCCTGGGCCGAGATCCGCGACCTGAACGTCTCGGTCGCCCTGCGAGGCGAGTTCCGCGACGTCCATCTGACCGGCGACAACGCCAACTGCCTGCCGACCGACACCACCAAGAACACGGTGTACGCCTTCGGCAAGGAGCACGGCATCAGCTCGCCCGAGGCCTTCGGGATCCTGCTCGCCAAGCACTTCGTCTCCTCCCAGGCCCCGATCCGCGAGGCGCAGATCCGGATCGAGGAGTTCGCCTGGGAGCGGATCCCCGTCCCGACCCGCAAGGAGCAGCACTCCTTCGTCCGCAAGGGCCAGGAGGTGCGCACCGCGCAGGTGACCTACAGCGAGGCCACGGGCCTCCAGGTCATCTCGGGCCTGAAGGACCTGACCGTGATGAACTCGACCAGTTCCGAGTTCCACGGCTTCGTCAAGGACAGGTACACGACCCTCCAGGAGGCGTACGACCGCATCCTGGCCACCAAGGTCACCGCCCGCTGGGCGCACTCGGCGCCGGCCGCCGACGACGCGGCGTACGACTGGGACCGGTCGTACAAGAAGGTCCGCAAGCACATGCTGGAGGCCTTCGCGGAGACGTACTCCTACTCGCTCCAGCAGACCCTGAACCAGATGGCCGAGCGGGTGCTCGACAACTGTCCCAAGGTCAACGAGGTGCGCCTCAACCTGCCCAACAAGCACCACTTCCTCGTCGACCTGGAGCCCTTCGGCCTCAAGAACGACAACGAGGTCTACTTCGCGGCGGACCGGATGTACGGCCTGATCGAGGGCACCGTCCACCGTGACGGCGTCCAGTCGGTGATCGCCACCTCCGACTGGATCGTGGCGTAACGGCCCTCCGCCCCGTTCGGCCCGGACCGCGTCGCGGGGTCCGGGCCGTCCGTCATTCCCCGGCCCGGGGTGCTCCGACCAACAGGTTCCAGCGGCCCGCACGCCCGCTGAGGGCGGTCACGGTGTCCGGGCGCACGTCGAGCCGCCAGAAGGCCGCCGCCGGCAGCTCCAGGGCCGACACCACCGCCGCCCGCACGACGGCCTGCGCGACCACCACGTGGTGCCGGCCGGGCTCCAGCCCGGCCAGGTGCTCCCCCGTACGGGCGATCAGCGCGGCCACCGACTCGCCGCCGCCGGGCGGGGCGAACTCCGGGTCCGTGAGCCAGCGGTGGACCGCCTCCGGGTCCTCGGCGGCCACCTCGTCCAGGGTCCGGCCCGCCCACGCGCCCATGTCCGGCCCGGCCAGGCCCTCGTGGCCCGGGCAGGGCCGCGCGGTCCCGAACCTGCCCCGGCGGGCGGAGTCGTCGAGCGGGGGCGTGGTCAGGTGCAGGCGCACCGGCGGAGTCAGGGACACAAAAAGAGCGTAAAGCGCACGCCCGGGGCGTGAGACGGGGGCCACACGCCGTGGTGTTCGAGCCAGGAGCGCGCTACCGTCACGGACGACATGAAGAAGGCAGGACGGAAGTACCGGTGAGATTCCGGCACGGTCGCGCCACTGTGAATCCTCCCGCGGCGACGGGGGAGGGGAGTCAGACCCGTCCGCCTTCGACGAGAGCACCACTGACCGGGACGCGTGTTCCCCTGGAGGTTCTGCCATGGCCCACTCCGCCGTGCCCGCTTCGGCCCCCGTCGCCGTAGCCCCCATCTCTCTCTCCGCGCTGGCCCCCTGGGCCGCCTTCGCTGCCGTCGTGACGCTCTTCCTGCTCTACCTCGTCGGCGTCGAGCAGGGTGCCGCCGCCCTCTTCCAGGGCGACACCGTCCACGAGTGGATGCACGACGGCCGCCACCTGCTCGGCTTCCCCTGCCACTGACCTCCTGCTGATCCCCGCTGATCACGCAAGGAGCTCCCACGTGAACACCGTCTCCCCCCGGGCCCTCCTGGTCCGGGGCATGCTGGCCGGCCTGCTCGCGGGCGTCGCCGCCTTCCTCGTCGCGTACCTGCTCGGCGAGTCCAAGGTCGACGCGGCGATCGCCGTCGAGGAGGCCGGCGAGGCCGCGCACGACCACGTCGAAGCCGCCCCGGTCAGCCGGGCCCTCCAGGCGACGGCCGGCCTCGGCACCGGCACCCTGCTCTACGGGATCGCGCTCGGCGGCATCGCCGCGCTCGTCTTCTGCTTCGCCCTCGGCCGCATCGGCCGCTTCGGCCCCCGGGCCACGGCGGCCCTGGTCAGCGGTGGGCTGTTCCTCACCGTGGGGCTGGTCCCGTTCCTCAAGTACCCCGCCAACCCCCCCGCCGTCGGCGACCCCGGCACGGTCGTCCGGCGGACCACCCTCTACCTGCTGATGATCGCCCTGAGCGTGCTGCTGGCCTCGGCCGCCCTGATCCTGGGCCGGCGGCTCGCGCCGCGCCTGGGGAACTGGAACGCCTCGGTCGTCGCCTCCCTCGCCTTCGTGGCGGCCATAGCCGTCGGCTACGCACTGCTACCGGCGGTCAACGAGGTGCCGGAGGACTTCCCGGCGGCACTGATCTGGCAGTTCCGGCTCGCTTCGCTGGCCATCCAGGCGGCGGTGTGGACTACTTTCGGCCTGGTCTTCGGATTTCTAGCCGAACGTGCTATTGCCCCGGCCGCCGCGCCCAAGGAGGCTGTACAGCCGACGAGTTGAAGACGGCACTCCGGTTGCGGACGTGCCGGGTGACGAGGGTGGGAGCCGGGACATGCAGTCCGCGATCCGGGAATGGCGGGGCTGGACCGGCGCCGCACCGTTCTGGCTGAACTCGGTGCTGCTGAGCCTGGCCCCCTTCACCGCGGTCCCCCTCTTCGCACAGATGGGCGTCATCACCGCCCTGGCCGCCCTCGGCGGACTGGCCCGCCAGCTCTGGTACGGGGACTACGGCCACCCCGCGATGCACCTCGCCGCCGCCCTCATGGGGGCGGCGGCGGTGGTTTTCGTGGTGCTCTGACCCCGCCCGCCGCCCCGCTCCTGTGCCGCGCCCACCCCTGCCCGCACCACCGCCCCCACGGCCGAACGGCCCGTGCGGCGAGGAAGAATGGGGCTTTTCCAACGGAACGGGAGCTGGTGTGACGGCGGCAGGGCGGGACATACCCGAGGAGTACCTGACCGGGTACGTGCACATGCTCGCGGAGGTCTCGGCCACCGGCCGGCCCCCGGTCCGCGAGGAACTCGACGCCCGCCGCGACCTCGGGGAAAGGGCCGCCGAAGCCGGCTACGGGCTGCGCGGCCTGGTCGGCGCCCACCTCGCCGCCACCCGCGCCGCGCTCGGCGCCCGCGTCGCCCCCGACCCCCTGATGGCGGCCGCGGAACAGGCCGTGGACGCCTTCGCCGAGGGGTACGAGCGGGCCCAGCGGCTGGCGGTGCGCCAGGAGGAGGCAGTCCGCCGCGAGTTCATCGACGACCTCCTCCTCGGCCGCGGCGACCCGGAAGGCCTCGGCGAGCGGGCCGAGCGCTTCGGGCTCCACCCGGCCGGGGCGCACGCGGTGGCCGTGGCCCACACGGCATCGCCCCACACGGACGGCAGTGCGCAGGTCCGGCGGCTGGAGCGGATGCTCGCCGGGCGGTTCGGGGACGGGACGGTACTGCTGGCCACCAAGGAGGGCAGACTGGTCTGCGTGGCCCCCGGCGACGGCGACGAGGTCCTGGCCCACTTCGCGCAGCTGGCGCACACGGGCGCCGGCGGGCTGGTCGCCGTCGGGCGCCCGCACCCCGGCGTGGGCGGGGTGGCCGCCTCCTACGAGGAGGCCCTGCACGCCCTCGACCTCGCGGACCGGCTCGGCTTCGAGGGGCCGCTGCTGCGCGCCGCCGATCTGCTGGTCTTCCCCGTGCTGACCCGGGACCGGGCGGCCATGGCCGACCTGGTGCTGAGCGCCCTGGGGCCGCTGCGCGCCGGACGCGGCGGGGCCGTCCCGCTGCTGGACACGCTGACCGCCTTCTTCGACTCGGGTTGCGTGGCGGCGGAGGCGGCCCGGCGGCTGGGCCTGAGCGTGCGGGCGCTGACCTACCGCCTGGAACGCATCCACAGCCTGACGGGCCACGACCCCGGCGACCCGGCCCACCGCTACACCCTCCAGACGGCGGCCCTCGGAGCCCGCCTGCTGAACTGGCCGGCCGAACCGCTCGGCTGACGGCCCGGGTTCCGCAGACCCTCACCCGTTCGGCGGCACCGCCCCCCGGTTTCCGAAGCGCACCCGGCGCACCCGGCGCCAGCTGCGAAGACTCCCACCGCGCACCCCTGCGGAGCCATGACACACCGTCACCTCACCGGCTTCGCCGATGTGCCCGGCCCCCGGGAGTGGTCCACGCTCCCAGGGACCGGCCGCCCGAGCCGGCCCAGGAGGAATGCCATGTCCCGCGCCCCATGGGCGGCAGCCGCGCTGACGGTCGCTCTGCTCTGCACCGGCATCGGACTGCTGCGCGGCGGAGAGGGTGCGGAGCCGGGGACCTCGGGCGTCGCGGACGCACTGCCCTCGCGGGCCCTGGGCCTGTCCGGCCACCGCCGCCTCGTGCGCGAGCTGGAGCACTCCGGCACGCACTCCCGCACCCCGGCCCGCAGGAGCCGGACCGGAGCCGCCGGACCACTGCGCGCCTCGCGGCCGCTACGGCTGCGGATCCCCAGCCTGGGGGTGGACCTCCCGCTGGCCGAAGGCGCGCAGGACGGCCGGGACACCGTCGGCTGGGACACCGCCGGGCCGGCCCCCGGGTCGGCCGGGACCGCCGTGGTCACCGGCAACGGGCTCCCGCTCGGCGAGCTGCGGCGGGGCCGCACCATCGAGATCCCGCGCGCGGACCACCGTACGGCCGTGTTCACCGTCGAGCGGGTCTCCCCCTACGGGGTCATCGCGCCCGGCCGGGGCGGCCGGGCCCGCCTGCGGCTGGTCAGTGGCGAGACGTCCGTCCTCGCGCGGCTGACCGGGCCGCTGCGCACGGGCTGAGCGCGGTGTGCCGGTCCGCCCCGTCAACCGAGGGGGGTGTCTTCGTCCCCCGGTCGGGGGCTTCTCGGCGGCGTCCGGCGAGTCGCCCGGAGCGGATGGGCATGCAAGCCCCCATGAGCGGTGCGCGGTACGCGCGGACGGTGCTGGCGCGGGCCCTGACGGTGGCCTGCGTGGCCCTGCTGTGCCTGTTCGGCGCCGGTCAGGCGGCGGCCGCCACCGCGGGCGCCGATCCCCGCACCACCTCCTCCGCCCCGGCCGACCCCGCCGAGGGACAGGCGGATCCGGCCGAGCCCGACGCCCGGGCGGACGTGCGGTCGGTCCTGCGCGTGGCGCCGGCCCCGCGCGATCGGCCGTTGGGGACGTTTCACGTGAAACACGCGGACGAGTCCACCCGTGTGGCCCCGGGCAGGCCGGCCGGGGCGTCCGTGTCACCGCGGGCGGTCCGGAGCGTGGTTCTGCGCTGCTGAGGGGGCCGAGCGGCAGAACACCCCCCGCACACCCCTGGACCACCGTGAGGTTCCGTCATGCCCATCGACCCGTACGCCGCCCTGAACGCCATGATCCGCGCGGAAGCCGTCCGCCTCCGCTTCTCCCCGACGTCCCGCAAGGACCGGCCGGCCCCGCAGGCCGCGGCCGCGGAGACCGCCCCCGAGGCCCTCGAAACCGGGCCCGGCGGCGAGCCGCAGCCGCGCACCGCCGAGCCGGCCGCGTAGCCGGCCCGGCCCTGCCGAGGCGGCGCCGGTTCCCGCGCCCTCCGCAACGGGGCACGGGAACCGGCGCCGCGGCCGGTGCGCGGGGCGTCAGTCCTCCCGCGTGTAGTACCGGTAGAAGGCCGCGATCCCGACGCCGATGCCGGTGAACAGGCCGACGACGGTGGAGCGGAGGATGGACTGGTTGGTCAGGCTGTGCATGTAGCCGACGGCGATCCCGGCGAACACCCCGTACGCCGCGGCGTGCAGCTCCCGCATGAGCAGCGGGCCGAACCGCGCGAGGCTGTACATGACGGCGGCGAAGAGCACGCCGCACAGGATCCCGTAGAAGACGTTGCCGACGGTGACCGGACCGGTGTCGCGCTTCATCATGGCGGTCCAGAGCCCGTAGGCGAGGCCGAGCAGCAGGGCGCGGATCAGGGCGCCCCTGTGGAGGTCGTGCTCCGCCGACGTCATCGGACGGTGCCACTGGATGGTGCGGGGGGCCGCGTGTGCCATGGCGGGCTCCTCTCTTCCGGACTCCAGGGCACACCCGCCGCCCCGGGGCGGCAAGTGGATCACCCGTCCGGGCGGGCCCCGGACGCGGCCGCTTCCCCGTACGCAGCAACCGGGGTGGCGCCCCGGACCGGGCCCGCCTTCCCTGGTGACGTGCGCACCTACCTGTCGGCGGCCCTCATCGTGCTCGTGGCCCTCCTCGTGCCCGCGAGCGCGGTCGCGTACTGGGCGGACCGCCGACTGGGTGACGCCGACAGCTACACCGCCGCCATGTCCCCGCTCGCCTCGAACTCCGCCGTCCAGGGCGTGGTCGTCACCCAGGTCACCCGCGCCCTCTCCGGACAGATCGACGCGGGCCCCTTCCAGGGCGGGGTCGACGCCCTGATCGGCGAGGCCCTGCGTTCCTTCGCCGGGACCCCCGCCTACCGGACGGCCTGGGACGCGGCCAACCGGGCCGCCCACACCGCGTTCCTCGACGCCCTCACCACCGGCCACGGGGACGCGGTCACCATCGACCTCGCGCCGGTGATCGCCCAGGTCAGGGGGGAACTGGTGGCCGACGGGGTGCCGTTCGCCGACCGCATCCCCGAGACGCACCTGTCCGTCGAGGTCATGGAGTACGACAACCTCGGCGCGCTCCGGGAGGGGTTCCGCATGCTCCAGGTCGCCGGTGTCTGGCTCCCCGCGCTGACCCTGCTGCTCGCCGCGGCGGCCGTGGCCGTCGCCGTGCGGCGCCGCCGCGCCCTGCTGGCCACCGGCCTCGGGATCGCGACCGGGGCCGTCCTGCTGGGGATCGCGGTCGCCGTGTGCCGCCGGCTGACCCTCGACGACCTCCCGGCCGACATCGACCGGGCCGCCGCCGGGGCGGTCTACGACGCGCTGACCGCGTTCCTGCGCACCACCGCCTGGGTGGTCCTCTTCCTCGGTCTGGCCACCGCGCTCACCGCATGGCTGATGGGCCGGCTGCGCCGCACCCCATAAGCTCGGAACATACCCATCCTCCGCAGAACGACCCAGAAGAACCGATTCGCGAGCGGTGACACGGAAGCGGAATGACCAGCGAACGACGCACCGAGCACATACCGCCCCGGCCGCCCCGGCCGCCCCGAGCCCACCCGCTGGCTCCCCCCGCCTGGCTCGTCGCGGGGCTGCGGCCGAGCCGTACGCCCGTCCCCTGGGCCGCGGTCGCCCGCGCCGGGGTCGCGATGTCCGTCCCGCTCGCCGTCGGCTTCGCCCTGGACGAACCCGAGTACGGTGCGCTCGCCTCCATGGGCGCGCTGTCGGGGGTGATCGGCGACACCGCCGACGCCTACCGCATGCGGATCCTGAACATCGCGGTCCCGCAGCTCCTGGGCGCGGTCGGGGTGTCCCTGGGCACCCTTGTCTACGGCCACGGCTGGGTCGCGGTCGCCGTCCTCACCCTGATCGCCCTGGTGTCCGGGATGATCTCCTCGATCGGCTCGGTCGCCTCGGCGGCGGGGCTGGTGTTCCTGCTCAACGCGGTCGTCGGGGCCGGCCTGCCGCTGCCCGAGCCCTGGTGGACGGCCCCGCTGCTGCTCAGCGCCGGCGGCCTGTTCGTCCTGCTGCTCACCCTGCTGGGCTGGCCCCTGCGCGGCCGGCAGCCCGAGCGGGCCGCCGTCGCAACCGCCTACCGGGCCGTCGCCGACGCCCTGGAGGCGGCGGGCGGACCGGCGGCCGTGTACGACGAACGCCGCCAGCAGGTCACCCACGCCCTCAACCAGGCCTACGACCTCGTCCTGGCCCGCCGCGCCCGGGTGCACGGGCGCAGCCCTTCGCTGGTGCGGGTGATCGCCCAGCTGAACGTGCTGATCCCGCTGGTCGAGTCCGCCCCCGCCGCCCACCTGAGCGGCCGCCCGCTGCCGCCCGAGGTCCCGGCGGCGGTCCGGGACCTGGCCGCCGCCGTCGAGGAGGGCCGCACCGGTGCCCCGGTCCTCGACCTCCCGGCCCCGCACGGCCGGTCCGAGCGGGCCGTGGACGCCGCCCTGCGGTACGCGGCGGAGATCGTGCACCTGGAGGAGCCGGACCTCAGCCACGCCGACGACCGGCTCGGCCGGCCCGCCGCCCTGCGCGTCCGGGCCGGGCGCGCGGTGCGCGACCTGATGCTGTCCGAGGCCTCCTGGCGCTACGGGCTCCGCCTGGCCCTGTGCATCGGCCTGGCCCAGTCGCTGGTCTCCTTGATCGAGGTGGAGCGCTCGTACTGGGTGGCGCTGACGGTCACCTTCGTCCTCAAGCCGGACTTCGGCTCCGTGTT
The DNA here is from genome assembly GCF_042895815.1 of Streptomyces sp. NPDC001373. Taxonomy (NCBI): domain Bacteria; kingdom Bacillati; phylum Actinomycetota; class Actinomycetes; order Kitasatosporales; family Streptomycetaceae; genus Streptomyces; species Streptomyces sp. NPDC001373. Next base: position 267,748 of record NZ_JBIAWQ010000002.1, on the reverse strand, counting down.
CTCCCGGGCGGTGCTGCGCGCCCTGGGGACGGCCGTCGGACTGGTCCTCGCGGCCGCCGTGCTGGCGGAGGTGCCGCGCGGCTGGTGGGACGTCCCGGTGATGGCGCTGCTGGCCGCGCTGATCCCGGCGTTCTCCGCGAAGGGGTACGTCTTCCAGACGGCGGCCATCACCCCGGTGATCCTGCTCCTGTCGGACCTCCTCAACCACCAGGGCTTCGACCTCATCCGGCCCCGGCTGCTGGACAGCCTGATCGGCTGCGCCATCACCCTGGTCTTCGGCTACCTGCTGTGGCCCGAGAGCTGGCACACCCGGGTCGGGGACCGGCTCGCCGCCGCCGTCGACGACGCCGCCCGCTACGTGGAGTGCGCTTTCGCCCCGGTCGCGGACGACGCCGAGCTGCGGGCGGCCCGACAGTCCCGCCTCCAGGCCCGGCGCCGGATCTACCGCGACCTCTCGGGCGTCCGCAGCGAGTTCCAGCGGGCCCTGACCGAACCCCCGCCGACCGGCAGCCGCGCCGCCGCGTGGTGGCCGCTGGTCGTGGCCGTGGAGCGGGTCGTGGACGCCACCACGGCGGCCCGCGTCCGTGTCAACCACGGGGCCGCCGCCCCGCCCCCGTCCGAGGTCTCCCGCATCGCCGGCCAGATCCGGGAGCTGGCCGGGGGCATCCGCAGCAGCCCCACCCTGCGCCGGGTCGACATGCCCCCGGACCCGGAGGAGCCGAGCGTGCTCACCCCGCTGCACCAGGAGGTGGTGGCGGCCCGGGCCATCGCCCAACCGGAGCACTGAACGGGGCCGGCGCTTCCGCACGGGAGACCCCGGCCGCGGGCGCGGCCACGGCCTGTGCCCGACGAACGATCACGGCGGGCCAGGCGGCCGTTCTGGACATCGCCCTCACCCTCGCGAACGCCCCCCGACGGCGGGGCCCTGACCACGCTCCGGCTCCCGGTGGGGCGGCTGCCGGTGGGGAGTTGCGGGGACGGGCCGGATGTTTCACGTGGAGCGTCCGGCCCGGCAACTGGACGTCCCCCTCGGCGAGATCGGCCACCATCCACCCGAACCGGCTGGAACCGGACGCCGGTGTGCCGCCGACGGGCGGGGGACCTGTGCGGGCAGTCCGCCGTGGATGCGGAGGGGCTGATCCTGCCGCGCCGGCGGCTGCGGGCTACGCCGGTGCGGCGGCGCGGGGATGAACGGTGGATGAACCCGGCACGCCGGAGGGCCAGTTCGTGCGGGCGACCGGGTTGGGTGGTAGGACGGGCACCACGAAGGGCGCCCCTGCCGTCGTTCCAGCCAAGGGGCCGATAACCTTACGTGTCCACTCTGGGCAGGGATCAACCGCGCAGCACGGACAAATGACGCACGCACTCATGCGAAAGGCCTGGCCCATGGGTATTCGGAGCTTGTTGCGCAAGGTGTTCGGAAGGACTGCGGAGCCGGTCCCCGAGACGTCGGACGCCCCAGCGGCGGCCCTCCCCAGCCAGGCCGAGCGCACTCCACTGGACGCGGCGGCCGATCTGGTGGCGGCGTCCTTCGACAACCCGACGGTCCCGCCGCAGTCCGCGCCGCGCGACCGCGAGGCGGGCACCCTGCTCACCGCCCCCGCCACCACCACGGACCCCACGGTCCCGGAAGCCCGCCGGCCGTCCCCCGGCCCCACCCCGCCGCCGCCCCCCACCCCCGCGGAGCCGGCGCCCCCCACCGAAGCGGAGCCCGCCCAGGCGGAGGCCACGACCGAGCCGGCCGCCACCGAGCCCGAAGCGGCCGCGCCCGTGCCGGAGGACCAGCCGAAGGCGGACACCCCCGCCCCGGCCGCCACCGAAGCGGAGCCCGCCGAGCCCGAGGCCCCGGAGGACCCCGAGCCTGCCTCCGCCACCGCCCCCGCTCTGCCGGAGGCCGAGGCCACCGCGCCCGAAGCCGTC
>NZ_JBIAWQ010000002.1:256345-265732 GCF_042895815.1 Streptomyces sp. NPDC001373 | reverse complement strand
ACACACCCGCCGAGACGGAAACCCCCGCGCCGCAAGCACAGGAAGCCCCCGCGCCGGCCACCGAGCCCGAAGCCCAGCCCGAGGAGACCACCGCCCCCAACCCGGCCGCCGCCGAAGCCGAGCCCGCCGAGCCCGAGGCCCCGGAGGACCCCGAGCCTGCCTCCGCCACCGCCCCCGCTCTGCCGGAGGCCGAGGCCACCGCGCCCGAAGCCGTCGCGGACACCGGGACCCCGGACACACCCGCCGAGACGGAAACCCCCGCGCCGCAAGCACAGGAAGCCCCCGCGCCGGCCACCGAGCCCGAAGCCCAGCCCGAGGAGACCACCGCCCCCGCTCTGCCGGAGGCCGAGGCCGAATCCGTCGCGCCGCAGGTGCAGGAAGCCAAGACCCCCGCGCCGCAGGCGCAGGAGGTTGCCGAGCCCGAGGCAGAGGCCGGGCCCGCGGTCCCCGCGGCGGCGGTGCGGCGTAAGGGCGGGGCCGTCCCTGCGGCGTACAAGGCCGCCGGGCAGGTGCTGCGCGGCAAGGGCAGGACCGGGGCGCGCGCCAAGGTGTACCTCGTCCTCGACCGCTCCGGCTCCATGCGCGGGTTCTACAAGGACGGCAGCGCCCAGTACCTCGCCGACCACGCCCTCGCACTCGCCGCGCACCTGGACGAGGAGGCCACCGTGCACACGGTGTTCTTCTCCACCGAACTCGACGGCACCGCCGACCTGACCCTCGACGGCCACGACGCGGCCTGGGTCGAGGCCCGCCACGCCGAGCTCGGCCGGATGGGCCGCACCAGCTACCACGTGGCCGTCGAGGCCGTCGTCGAGCGGTACCTGAAGGACGGCGGCGAGGGCCCGGCCCTGGTCGTCTTCCAGACGGACGGCGCGCCCGACAACGTCCGCCCCGCCCGCCAGGCGATCGCGGACGCCGCCGCCACCGCCCCCGGCGTCCACTGGCAGTTCGTCGCGTTCGGCGACCACGACGCCAAGGCCTTCGACTTCCTGCGCAAGCTGGACGCCGAGAACGCCGGCTTCTTCCACGCGGGCCCGGCCCCCGCGGAGCTGACCTCGGCCGCCCTCCTCAAGGGCGTCCTCGACCGGTTCTGACGGCCGACGGACAACGGCAGACGGCAGACGGCAGACGGCAACGCGAAGGGCCCGGGATCCGCGAGGATCCCGGGCCCTTCCCGCTACGAGAGCGGCAGCGTCAGCGCGCGGCGTCCGGGTGGACGGCCTCGGCGACCGGCTTGGCGTCGGCGGCCTTCGTCTCGACCGGCTTGCGCACGGCGATGTTGAGCTCGCGCAGGCGGCTCTCCTCCAGCACCGTCGGCGCGCCCATCATCAGGTCCTGGGCGTTGCCGTTCAGCGGGAAGGCGATGGTCTCGCGGATGTTCGGCTCGTCGGCCAGCAGCATCACGATGCGGTCCACGCCCGGGGCGATGCCACCGTGCGGCGGGGCGCCGAGGCGGAACGCCCGCAGCATGCCCGCGAACTCGCGCTCGACCGTCTCGGCCTCGTAACCGGCGATCTCGAAGGCCTTCAGCATGACCTCGGGCTCGTGGTTGCGGATGGCCCCGGAGGACAGCTCGATGCCGTTGCAGACGATGTCGTACTGCCAGGCCAGGATGTCGAGCGGGTCCTTCTCCTCCAGGTCCTTCATGCCGCCCTGCGGCATGGAGAACGGGTTGTGGGAGAAGTCGATCCTGCCCGTCTCCTCGTCCTTCTCGTACATCGGGAAGTCGACGATCCAGCAGAAGCGGAAGACGTTCTCCTCGAAGTGGCCGGCCCGCTTGGCGGCCTCGACCCGGACCGGGCCCATGATCTTCGAGACCTCGTCGAACTCGCCCGCGCCGAAGAACACGGCGTGCCCGGCGGCCAGACCCAGGCGCTCGGTGAGGACCTTGACGTTGTCCTCGGTGAGGAACTTGGCGATCGGGCCGGTCAGCGAGCCGTCCTCGCCCACGCGCACCCAGGCCAGGCCCTTGGCGCCCAGCGAGACCGCGTAGTCGCCGAGGCCGTCGAAGAACTTGCGCGGCTGGTCGGCGGTGTCCGGCACGGCCAGCGCACGCACGTGCTTGCCGGCGAACGCCTTGAACTCCGAGCCCTCGAAGACGTCGGTGATGTCGACGAGCTCCAGCTTGGCGCGCAGGTCGGGCTTGTCGTTGCCGTACTTCAGCATCGACTCGCGGAACGGGATCCGCGGGAACGGCGAGGTGACCTCGCGGCCGTTGCCGAACTCGGTGAAGAGCTCGGTCATCAGCTTCTCGATCGGCTGGAAGACGTCCTCCTGCTCGACGAACGACATCTCCACGTCGAGCTGGTAGAACTCGCCCGGCGAACGGTCGGCGCGGGCGTCCTCGTCACGGAAGCAGGGCGCGATCTGGAAGTACCGGTCGAAGCCGGAGATCATCAGCAGCTGCTTGAACTGCTGCGGGGCCTGCGGCAGCGCGTAGAACCGGCCCGGGTTCAGGCGGGACGGGACGACGAAGTCACGGGCGCCCTCGGGAGAGGTCGCGGTGAGGATCGGGGTCGCCATCTCGTTGAAGCCGAGGGCCACCATCTTCGAGCGGATCGAGGCGATCACGGCCGAGCGCAGCATGATGTTGCGGTGCATGCGCTCGCGGCGCAGGTCCAGGAAGCGGTACTCCAGGCGCCGCTCCTCGTTCACACCGTCGTCGGTGTTGATCGTAAAGGGCAGCGGAGCGGAGGCGCCGAGCACCTCGACCTCGGAGACCTCGATCTCGACCTCACCGGTGGCGAGCTCGGGGTTCACGTTGTCGGTGCCACGGGAAACGACCTTGCCGTCGACGCGGACGACGGTCTCCTTGGTGACGCTGCTGAGGGCCTCGTTCGCCGCGGTGCCGGGACGGGCGACGAGCTGCGTGATGCCGTAGTGGTCACGCAGATCGATGAAGAGGATGCCGCCCAGGTCTCGACGATTGTGCACCCAGCCGCTCAGCCGGACGTCGGATGCGACGTCGGAAGCACGGAGCTCGCCGCACGTGTGGGACCTGTACCGATGCATCACTCATCCAGTTCTACGCGATTTCCAGGTGGACTCAACCGTCCCAAGGTTACCGTCCGGGGAGCCCCACTCACCGGGCGCGCCCGGAGCGCGGCGACAGAGGGCGCCGGACGGGCGTCCCGGCCGGGTGACCTGTCAAGATGGCCGGGTGCGCACCGAGGACGTCCTGGCCGCCATCGCGACCGGCCTGTGGCGGTGGGACAACGCTTCCGGAACGGTCACCCTCGACGGCGAGGCCGCCCGGCTGCTCGGGCTGCCCGCCGAGCCCGTCGTCCTGCCGGAGGCCGCCGCCCGCGCACGCTTCCACCCGGTCGACTGGAACGAGATCAACGGCATCGTCAACCTGGCCGTGGCCGAGGACACCCTCGCCGAGGCCCGGCTGCGGATCATGGACGAGGACGGGCGCGTGCTGCGCACCGTCCGCAGCCGCTCCAAGCCGCTGGAGAACCGCACCGCCGACGGCCGCGTCGACTACGAGCTGGTCGGCACCATCCAGGAGATCGCCGAGCCGCAGCCCGGCACCACGGCCGCGCACACCCCCATCACCGGCGACTGGCGGCGCTCCCGGGAGGCCTTCCTGCTGGACGCCGGCCGGGCGCTGGCCGAGGCGCGGTCGACCGCCGAGGTGCTGCGGGTCGCGGCCTCGCTGTCCATGCCGGGCTTCAGCCCCGACGGGCTGGCGGTCTTCGGGGCGGAGGGCGACCGGCTGTCGGTGATCGGGCACCACGGGCACGCCCCCGGCGACGAGGGCCCCTTCGCGGAGATGGCCCTCGACACGGACTACCCGGCCGCCGAGGCCGTCCGCACCGGGCGGGCGATCTACCTCCCGACACCGGAGGAGTACAGGCGCCGCTTCCCGGTCACCTGGCCCCTCGCCCAGGGCTTCGGCCGGGCCTCCTGGGCCTTCCTGCCGCTGATCGTGGCCGGGCGGACCCTGGGGGCCTGGATGGCCGCGTTCAAGCACCCCGTGTCCTTCTCGCCGGACGAGCGGTCCGTGCTGACGACGGTCGCCCGGATGCTCGCCCAGGCCCTCCAGCGGGCCGGGGTGGCCGAGTCGGAGCGGGAGCTCACCACCGGCCTCCAGCGCTCGATGATGCCCCAGCTGGGCCCCGAGATCCCGGGCATGGCCATCGCCGCCCGCTACGTCCCCACCGGCGGCGGGCTCCAGGTCGGCGGCGACTGGTACGACATGATCCCGCTGCCCTCGGGCCGCTTCGCCCTGGTCATCGGCGACGTCCAGGGGCACGACGTACGGGCCGCCGGGCTGATGGGCCAGCTGCGGATCGCCGTACGGGCCTACGCCTCCGAGGGGCACCGGCCGGACGCGGTGCTCTCGCGCGCCTCACGCTTCCTGGCCGGGCTGTGCTCGGCGCCCGACCCGGACGAGGATCCCCGCGCGGCGTCCGGCGCCGACGCCGACTTCGGCAGCCCGCGCTTCGCGACCTGCCTGTACGTGGAGTGCGATCCGCGGACCGGCACGCTGGAGGTCGCCCGGGCCGGACACCCCGACCCCGTGGTGCGGATGGCCGACGGCACGGTGCTGATGCGGCCGACGGCGGGCGGCCTGCCGCTCGGCATCGTCCCCGACACCGACTACCCCACCACCCGGTTCGCGCTGGAGCCCGGCGAGACGATGATGCTGTGCACCGACGGGCTGATCGAGACCGGCGGGCACGACCTGGACACGGGCTGGGCGCGGCTGCGCGCCATCCTGGAGGGCGACGCGTACGACGCGCGGGCCCGGGCCGCGGCCGGGGAGAGCGGCGCCGCCGAGGACAACCACCTCGAGCGCCTCGCCGACCTGCTGGTCCAGGCCGTGCACGGGCCCTCCTCGCACCACACCACCGGCCCGCTGGCCGACCGCCGCGAGGACGACATAGCCGTGGTGCTGCTGTGCCGCGAGAGCGCGAGCTGCGGCTGCGGGACCGGCGGCGCACACCCCGTGCGGCCCGCCCGGCGCACGATGCTGACCGTGGCCCAGGCCGAGCCGGCCCGGATCGCGGGGGCCCGCCGGCAGGTGCGGGAGCTGCTGCACGACTGGGCGGACGCGGAGCAGGTGGACTCGGCGGTGCTGATGGTCTCCGAGATGGTGACGAACGTGCTGGTCCACACCGACGGCGACGCGCTGCTGGTCGCGGAGGCGACGGGGGAGCTGGGCGAGCGGCGGCTGCGCGTGGAGGTGGCCGACGCGAGCGACGAGCCGCCGCACAAGCGCCACCCCGGCGAGATGGCCTCCAGCGGGCGCGGCGTGCTGCTGATGGAGATGCTGGCCGACGTCTGGGGCGTGGACCCGCGCGGCGCTGGCAAGTCGATCTGGTTCGAGCTGCACGAACGGTCCAAACCGGACGGCGACGAGGACCGGGAGTCACCCCGGCCGTCCATCTGACCGCCCAGTCCCGGAACTCCGGGCACGGCGCCACCGAAAGGCGGACCAGGTCATGCCGGACCCGACGACGCCCCTCCTCCCCGAACCGGCGCGGCGGCACGGCGGCCGCCGTGCCGCTGACGGCCGCGGTGTCCGGTGTCCTGTCGGTGCTCCGGGCCCGCTGGTCCGCCCCGGCCGCGGGGCCCGGGGGCCCGCGTAAGGGGTGGGGTGGGCCCGGCCCACCCCACCCGCTCAGGCCGTCTCCTCCGGCTCCGCCCGCCCCGCGCCGCGGTGGCCGAGGCCGGTCACGTCGGTGCTGGGAACGACGCCCAGGCGGCCCGCCTGGAAGTCGTCGAAGGCCTGCTGGAGCTCGGCGTGGCTGTTCATGACGAACGGCCCGTAGTGCGCCATCGGCTCGCGGATCGGCAGCCCTCCGAGGACGACCACCTCGAAGTTCTCGCTGCGGGAGTCCTGCGCGGCGTCCGCCCGGACGGTCAGGCCGTCGCCGTTGCCGAAGACCACCGTCTGGCCCATCCGGAAGGGCCGCCGGTCGGCGCCCGCCGCACCGCTGCCCGCGAGGCCGTACGCGAGGGCGTTGAAGTCGGACCGCCAGGGCAGCGTGACCTCGGCGCCGGGGCTGACCGTCAGGTGGATCATCGTGATCGGCGTGTGCGTGGCACCGGGACCGGCGTGGCCCGCGAGGTCGCCCGCGATCAGGCGGATCAGGGCGCCGCCGTCCTGCGAGGCGAGCAGCTTCACGGTGCCGCCGCGGATGTCCTGGTACCTCGGCGTGATCATCTTGTCCTTGGCGGGCAGGTTCACCCACAGCTGGAGGCCGTGGAAGAGCCCGCCGGACATGACCAGCTCCTCGGGCGGGGTCTCGATGTGCAGCAGGCCCGAGCCCGCCGTCATCCACTGCGTGTCACCGTTGGTGATGACTCCGCCGCCGCCGTGCGAGTCCCGGTGGATGAAGGTGCCGTCGATGATGTACGTGACGGTCTCGAAGCCGCGGTGCGGGTGCCAGGGGGTCCCCTTGGGCTCGCCGGCCGCGTAGTCCACCTCACCCATCTGGTCCATCATGATGAACGGGTCCAGGTACTCGTACTTGATCCCCGCGAAGGCGCGGCGCACCGGGAAGCCCTCGCCCTCGAAGCCGGAGGGTGCGTCCACCACGCCCAGCACGGGGCGGGCCTGGGCACCTTCGGCGGGAGCGATGACGCGCGGCAGCGCGAGCGGGTTCTCAACAGTCACTGCGGGCATGGTCAGGACCTCCTTCTGGGACGAGAATAGTTGAATCTCGAACTTCCTGCCACCCGCACACAACACGGCACCCCCCGGGACCATTCCCGGGGGGTGCCGTGAGCCGGTGCCGTTACGCCCCTAGCCGTACATACGGCGCATCGCGAAGTCGACCATCTGCTCGACCGCCTTGGCGTCGAAGACCATCCGGTGGTCGCCCTCCATGTCGAGGACGAAGCCGTACCCGGTCGGCAGCAGGTCGATGACCTCGGCGCCGGTGATCACGAAGTACTTGGACTCCTTGCCGGCGTACCGGCGGAGCTGCTTGAGCGTGGTGAACATCGGGATCACCGGCTGCTGCGTGTTGTGCAGCGCCAGGAACCCGGGGGTCTCGCCGCGCGGGCAGTAGACCTTCGAGGTCGCGAAGATCTGCTGGAAGTCCTCGGCGGACAGCGATCCGGTGGTGAAGGCCCGCACCGCGTCGGCGAGCGACGGCGGCGAGGGCTCGGGGTAGAGCGGCTGCTCGCCGTACCCGCCGGCCATCTGCTGCGGGGCGGCGTACTGCTGCTGCCCTGCGCTCACGTTCTGGTCGTAGCCGTACATGGACCGAAGCCTACCGAGCGGCCCCCGCCCCCAGGGACCCTCCAGCCGAACCCGGTTGACGCTGGTCACAGTCGGCGAAGAAGGGTTGCTTCTTATTACTGGTGGGTAGCATCATGAGGTTACCGATTGGTATGTACGAGGAACCTGTCTCCCCGAGCCTTAACGGAGCCGTCGCCATGGGGCACTACAAGTCGAATCTCCGCGACATCGAGTTCAACCTCTTCGAGGTGCTCGGCCGCGAAAAGCTGTACGGCACCGGCCCGTTCGGCGAGATGGACACCGAGACCGCCAAGAGCATCCTGTCCGAGCTGACCCGCCTCGCCGAGAACGAGCTGGCGGAGTCCTTCGCGGACGCCGACCGCAACCCCCCGGTCTTCGACCCGGCCACCAACACCGCCCCGGTCCCGGCCTCCTTCAAGAAGTCCTACGAGGCCTTCATGGACTCGGAGTACTGGCGCCTGGGCCTGCCCGAGGAGATCGGCGGCACCACCTCCCCGCGCTCCCTCATCTGGGCCTACGCGGAGCTGCTGCTCGGCTCGAACCCGGCCGTCTGGATGTACTCCTCCGGCCCGGCGTTCGCCGGCATCCTGCACGCCGAGGGCAACGAGGCGCAGAAGAAGATCGCCCAGATCGCGGTCGAGAAGCGCTGGGGCTCCACCATGGTCCTGACCGAGCCCGACGCCGGCTCGGACGTCGGCGCCGGCCGCACCAAGGCCATCCAGCAGGAGGACGGCTCCTGGCACATCGAGGGCGTGAAGCGCTTCATCACGTCCGGTGAGCACGACATGGAGGAGAACATCCTCCACTACGTCCTCGCCCGCCCCGAGGGCCACGGCCCGGGCACCAAGGGCCTGTCCCTCTTCCTCGTCCCGAAGTTCCACTTCGACTGGGAGACCGGCGAGCTGGGCGAGCGCAACGGCGTCTACGCCACCAACGTCGAGCACAAGATGGGCCTCAAGGCCTCCAACACGTGCGAGATGACCTTCGGCGACCAGCACCCCGCCAAGGGCTGGCTGATCGGCGACAAGCACGACGGCATCCGCCAGATGTTCATGATCATCGAGTTCGCGCGCATGATGGTCGGCACGAAGGCCATCGCCACCCTCTCCACCGGCTACCTCAACGCGCTGGAGTACGCCAAGGAGCGCGTGCAGGGCCCGGACCTGGCGAACTTCATGGACAAGACCGCACCCAAGGTCACCATCACGCACCACCCCGACGTGCGCCGCTCGCTCATGACGCAGAAGGCCTACGCCGAGGGCATGCGCGCCCTCGTGCTGTACACCGCCTCCGTCCAGGACGCGATCCAGCTCAAGGAGGCCGCCGGCGAGGACGCCTCCGCCGAGATCGGCCTGAACGACCTGCTCCTGCCGATCGTGAAGGGCTACGGCTCGGAGAAGTCGTACGCGCTGCTCTCCGAGTCCCTGCAGATCTTCGGCGGTTCCGGTTACCTGCAGGAGTACCCGATCGAGCAGTACATCCGGGACGCCAAGATCGACACCCTCTACGAGGGCACCACGGCCATCCAGGGCCAGGACTTCTTCTTCCGCAAGATCGTCCGCGACCAGGGCGCCTCGCTGAACGTCCTCTCCGAGACGATCAAGAAGTTCCTCGCCGAGGGCGTCGGCGGCGAGGAGCTGGCCCCGGCCCGCGACGCGCTGGCCAAGGCCGCCGTCGACCTGGAGGCCATCGTCGGCCAGATGATCGTCGACCTCACCGCCACCGGCGAGGACGTCAAGAACATCTACAAGGTCGGCCAGAACACCACCCGCCTGCTGATGGCCTCCGGCGACGTGGTCGTCGGATACCTGCTGCTCAAGGGCGCCGCCGTGGCCGCCGAGAAGCTCCAGGCCGCCTCCGCCAAGGACGTGCCCTTCTACACCGGCAAGATCGCCGCCGCGAAGTTCTTCGCCGCGCAGGTCCTGCCGGGCGTCTCGGTCCAGCGCGCGCTGGCCGAGGCCGTCGACAACTCCCTCATGGAGCTCGACGAGGCCGCCTTCTAGTCCGGGCAGCCCCCCTCCCCGTACACGGTGCACGGACGCGGCGGGGGGGCGGCCCCCCCCCGGGGGGGGGGGCGCCCCCCGGCGGGGGGGGGGGGCGCCCCCCCGCGGGGGGGGGGGGGGGGGGTGGGGGGGGGGGCGGGGGGGGGGGTTAGGACCAGGAGCCAC
>NZ_JBIAWQ010000002.1:0-256335 GCF_042895815.1 Streptomyces sp. NPDC001373 | reverse complement strand
GTGGTCACCGCCGCGCCCCCCTCCCGCCCCGCCCCCCCCCCCCCCCCTCCCCGGGGCCGCGAGCGCGCGGGGCCCCAACCAAAGCGGGGGGGGGCCCCCCCCCCCCCCGCGTCCGGGTCCGCCGCACCCGGGTTCCGCGGTTGTCGGAGGTTCGTGGGACGCTCGTAGGCATGAGTCCACAGGAGCAGCAGCACAGCGGCAGGGGGTACACCGTCCCCACCGGGCGCCCGTACGCCCTCAAGGAGCTCCAGGCCAACGTGGGCGCCCTCGGCGACCGCGTCAAGGACCTCTACGACGGGTCCCACCCCGCCGAGTACGACCCCGTCGCCGACGCCCTGTACGTGGCCTTCCAGACGGCCGCCGGCCTCGCCCCCGCCAAGAGCTACACCGGCTGCCCCGAGCACCCCAACGGCGCCCTCGACCCCGAGGCGCCCGAAGGCTGGGGCCGCTGCCTCATCTGCAACGACCGCCGCCGTCTCGGCCGACGCCTGAGGGGCGGCCGCCCCGCCGCACCCGCCGCCCCCGTGGAACAGCGCCGCCTGGGCTACCCCGTACCCGAGCCCCCCTACACCCTCGACGTACTGCGGCGGTACCTGCGCGGCATCGACGAGCAGCGCTTCCACCTCACCCTCGGCTCCCCCGACCAGGACTTCGTCCGCCTCGCCGACGACCTCCACCGCGCCTTCATCGTGGCCCGCGAGCTGTCCCGGCCGCGCAACGCCTCGGGATGCGCCGAACACCCCGGCGCGCCGATCGACCCCGATGCCCCGCCGGGCGAGGCCTGTATCTTCTGCGCCGGACGCAGAAGACGCGCTCAGCGCCCGCCGCAGACCCCCGAGATGCTCCCGCGCATCCGACGGGGCGAGCGACGGCAGCTCCAGCGCCGATTCGAGCGTCCGCCGGGCTGAGAACGACCGGACCACGGGCCACGCACCCCGCCGTCCCGCGACCCCTACGGCCATCCGCCACCAGTCCGGCCATGGCGAACACGACCGTCGTTAAGGTGAACCACATGAGCTCTCCCGCCCGCTTCGACCGCGGCCACACCGACGACCTGATGACCTTCCTGACGGCCAGTCCGTCGCCGTACCACGCCGTGGCCAACGCGGCCGAGCGGCTGGAAAAGGCAGGCTTCAGGCAGTTGTCGGAATCGGACGCCTGGGACTCGGGCACGGGAGGCCGGTTCGTCCTGCGCGGCGGAGCGCTCATCGCCTGGTACGTGCCCGAGGGCGCGGCCGCGCACACCCCCTTCCGGATCATCGGCGCGCACACCGACTCCCCCAACCTCCGGGTCAAGCCGGTGCCGGACACCGGCTCGCAGGGCTGGCGGCAGGTCGCCGTCGAGATCTACGGCGGCACCCTCCTCAACACCTGGCTCGACCGCGACCTGGGCCTGGCGGGCCGGCTCTCGCTGCGGGACGGCACCGAACGGCTGGTCAACATCGACCGCCCGCTGCTGCGCGTGCCCCAGCTCGCCGTGCACCTCGACCGCTCCGTCAACTCCGACGGCCTCAAGCTCGACAAGCAGCGGCACATGCAGCCCATCTGGGGCCTGGGCGAGGCCCGCGAAGGCGACCTGATCGCCTTCCTGGAGGAGGAAGAGGACCTGCCCCAGGGCTCGGTGGCCGGCTGGGACCTGATGGTCCACTCGATCGAGCCGCCGGCCTACCTGGGCCGCGACCGCGAGCTCCTGGCCGGACCGCGCATGGACAACCTCCTGTCCGTGCACGCGGGCGTCGCCGCGCTCGCCGCGGTCTCCGCCTCCGACAAGCTGGAACACATCCCGGTCCTCGCCGCCTTCGACCACGAGGAGAACGGCTCCCAGTCCGACACCGGCGCGGACGGCCCCCTCCTGGGCAACGTGCTGGAACGTTCAGTCTTCTCGCGCGGCGGCTCCTACGAGGACAAGGCCCGCGCCTTCGCCGGCACGATCTGCCTCTCCTCCGACACCGGGCACGCGGTCCACCCCAACTACGCCGAGCGCCACGACCCCTCGCACCACCCGCGCGCCAACGGCGGCCCCATCCTGAAGGTCAACGTCAACCAGCGCTACGCCACCGACGGCAGCGGCCGCGCGGTCTTCGCCGCGGCCTGCGAGCGGGCCGGGGTGCCGTGGCAGACCTTCGTCTCCAACAACTCGATGCCGTGCGGCACGACCATCGGCCCGATCACCGCCGCCCGCCACGGGATCCAGACCGTCGACATCGGGGTGGCGATCCTGTCGATGCACTCGGCCCGCGAACTCTGCGGATCCGACGACCCGTTCCTCCTGGCGAACGCCCTCCTGTCCTTCCTGGAGGGCTGAACCCCCCGGGAAGGACAGGACCCCCGACGCCCCGTCAGCCGTCCAGGCCTGCCAGCACCAGCGGCAGGCGGGCGGCGCCGGACTCCGTCACCGTGACCGGGACACCCCAGTCCTGCTGGTGGACGTGGCAGGCCGGGTACTCGTTCGCCGGGTCGTCGTCGCAGGACGCGGCCATCGCCGAGACGTGCAGCACCCCTTCGGCGACGTCGGGGTTCAGCACCAGCTCCCGGAACAGGTCCGTCCCGGCGCCCTCGCCCTCCGCGAGCAGCTCCGGCGGGGTGGAGGAGACCAGCAGGCGGGTGGAGGGGCCGTAGCGGGTGTCCAGCTTCTGGCCCGCCGGGGCCTGGAAGACCACGTCGAGGCGGAGCGTGCCGGGGGCGACCTCGGTGGCGGCCCGCTGGGTGCGGTGGGCGACCGCGTCGACCCGTACGGCCTCCTCCGGCAGCCGCAGCCGGGTCAGCCGGTGGCGGGCGGACTCCACGACCACGATGTCCTCGCCGGCCAGCACGGCGTCACTGGGCTCGCGCAGATCGGTGGCGAGGGTGGTGACCTGGCCGGTGGCGGGGTCGTAGCGGCGCAGGGCGTGGTTGTACGTGTCGCAGACCGCGACCGAGCCGTCCGGCAGGGCCGTCACCCCGAGGGGGTGCTGGAGCAGCGCCTGGCCGGCGTCCCCGTCCCGGTGCCCGAAGTCGAACAGTCCGGTCCCGACGGCGGACCGCACGGCGTACCCGTCCCCCTCCTTCTCCACGTACCGCAGCGCGCTGGTCTCGGAGTCGGCGATCCACAGCCGGTCCCCGGCGGCCGCGAGCCCCGAGGGCTGGGCGAACCAGGCCTCGGCGGCGGGCCCGTCGACCAGCCCCTCGTTGGTGGTCCCGGCGGCGACGGCGACGGTCCCCGCCTCCGGGTCCCAGGTCCACAGCTGGTGCACACCGGCCATGGCGATCCACACCCGGCCCTGCCACCAGGCCACGTCCCACGGCGAGGACAGGTCCACCTCCAGGGCCGGCCCGGAGGTCGGGGACCCCTGCCACCACTGCCGCCCGGTCCCGGCGACGGTCTCCACCGCCCCCGTGGCAGGGTCGAACACCCGCAGCGCGTGGTTGACGGTGTCCGCGACCACCACCCGCCCGTCGGGCAGCAGCGCCAGCCCCTGCGGCTCGCTGAAGGCGTCCGGCCCGAAGCCGCGCTCCCCGCTGCCGATCCGCCGCACGACGGTCTCCCCGTCGGCGGCGAGCTCCACGAGCTGGTGCCGCGTCGAGTCGGAGACGAGCAGGTTCCCGGAGGGCAGGACGACCGCCTTCCCGGGAAAACGCAGGTCCGTGGCGACGGGCTCGGGCGCCACGTAGGGCCCGTCCCCGCGCCGCAGCGTCCCCTTGGCCTCGTGCTCGGCCTCCAACTCCTCGACGAGCCGCGCGATGGCGTGCGCGTGCCCCTCACCGGCGTGCTGGGCGACGACGTACCCCTCGGGGTCGATCACGACGAGCGTGGGCCAGGCCCGCACCGCGTACTGCTTCCAGGTGGCGAGCTCGGGGTCGTCGAGCACGGGGTGGTGCACCTCGTACCGCTCGACGGCGTCGACGACGGCGGCGTGGTCGGCCTCGTGGACGAACTTGGGCGAGTGCACGCCGATGATCACCACGGTGTCGCGGTGCTTCTCCTCCAGCTCGCGCAGCTCGTCCAGGACGTGGAGGCAGTTGATGCAGCAGAAGGTCCAAAAATCCAAGATCAATGTGCGACCTCGGAAGTCGGCGAGCTTCAGGTCCTTCCCGCCGGTGTTCAGCCAGCCCCCCTTGCCGACCAGCTCGGGGGCACGGACACGGGCACGGCGGGGTGCGGGCGCGGGGGTGGGCGCCGGGACAGCATCGTTCATGTTTCAAGCTTGCCATTGGCCCATGAACACCGGTTCACAGCCATACGGACCATGGACCCGTCGCCTTCGGCACGGCCCGTGCGGATCCGACCGTCATTCCGTCGCTTCGTGACCCGCTGACGTCTCCCCGGCGCCGCCCCTCGTCGCCCAGGCGATCCGGCAGCGCTCGTCGCCGTCGAACCTCACGCCCACCCTGCCTCGCCGGACTTCCACCCGATCGATGGCCAGGCCGAGGCGCTCGCGTCTTCCGGCCGCATCGTCGGCTTCCCAGGCTTCACGCAGCAGGCCCTCATCCAGGAGAGGAGAGACGTCCCCGAAAGGGGTCGGCATCCGCAGTAGGTCCGCGCGCAGCCCCTCGATCCGGTTGCGCAGTCGTCCGGCGAGCCGGTCGTACCGCTCGATGGCGTCTGCGTCGCCGAACTCCCCCCGGACATATCTGGCCTCCTCCAGGTCCGCCAGGCGGGCGGCCTCGTCCGCGATCTCCGCCTCGATCGCGTCCCGCTTCGCGAAGGCCTCCGGGTCCTCGCTCCGTGCCCAGCGATCGGCGATCACGGCGAGGAGGGGGTCCTGGGGCTCCAGGGACGGCAGGCGGGAGAGGAATGCCTCCGTCACGTAGTGGTCGATGCTCTCGACCCGAGCCGACACGCCGGAACATCCTCGCCCCATCCGGTGGCTCGAGCACTGGTACGACGTGCCGGCCTTGCTCATCCGGGCCCCGCAGAGCCCGCACCGCGCGATGCCGGTGAGCAGTGACGTGCCCTGCTTGCGGCCGTGCCGCTTGCCCGCCAGGGGAAACGTCCGCGCTTCGAGCCGGCGGAGGATGAGCTCACGCTCCCCGACCGTGATGATCCCCTCACCGATACCCACGGTTTCGAGCGTCTCCGGATCCCGGTAGGGAGAGACCCGGTTCATGTACTTGCGTGTGCCGTCCGCCTGCTCCTCGTACGCGGTCTGCGGCATGAGGCCCGCGAAGGCCGGTGAGCGGAGGAGCTGCACTACGCTGGACGAGTTCCACTCGCCTCCACGGGCCGACTCCACCCCGTGTTCGTTCAGCAGCCGGGCGATGTGGACGAGCGCCTTCCCGGACAGCGCCTCGTCGGCGATCAGGCGGGCGTAGACGGCGGTCTCGGGGTCGTGCACGAGCTTCTTCGTCTCAGGGTCCACCAGCAGCCCGTAGGGCGGCTGTCCGCCGATCCACTGGCCCCGCTGGCGCAGGTACCGCTTGGCGCTGCCGACACGCATGCCAAGGTTGCGCGACTCGTTGCGCGCCAGTTCCGCCAGCATCGCGATGGTGAGGCGGGCGTTGTCGTTCTGTGTGTCGAGCCCGTCCATGACGGAGACCAGCCGTCCGCCGGCCCGGCCTATGTCGTCCAGCGCCTTGCCGACCTCTCCGATGCCCTTGCGGGACAGGCGGTCGAGCTTCCAGACGACCAGCACGCCCACCACGCCGGCCGTGACGGCTGTGATCGCCGCGTCGAAGCCCTTGCGGCTGACGTTCTTGCAGCCGGAACGTCCCCGGTCGATGTGGACCTTGCGGACGGTCAGTCCGTTGCGCTCCGCCCACGACCGACAGTCGGCTTCCTGGCGGTCGATCGCGGTCTTGCCCTCCCGGTCCTGGGACAGGCGCAAGTACAGGTCGGCAGTGGTGTGTTGGTGCACCGACCCCACGTTAGCGAAGAATGCCCCCATTGGTTCAGGACAACCAGAAATCCAGAAGGGCAACGGCTCCTCGCGGGTCGACGAGGGCGCGTTCCTTCCAGCCTGCGTTCGGCCGGCCCCCTTCCCGGCCGGACCAGGGGCCCGGACACGGGCACGGCGGGGCGCGGGCGCGGGGGTGGGGGTGGGCGCCGGGGCTGCATCGTTCATTGCTCGCGAACGGCGGATATCGTCGGCGTGGAAGGTGGAGTCCTTCGCTCCGGATTGCGGGCGCGATGGATCAAGGGACTTGCGTGTTAGGTTGCCGCGCATGTCGACGGCAGCGGTCATATCCAGGAGTGAAGACGCGAAGGCGGGCGAGGAGGCCGGTGGGCGGCCCGTCGCGCTGCCTTCGCTGACCGGGCTGCGGTGGACCGCCGCGCTGATGGTGTTCCTCTACCACGTCTACGTCGTCGAGTACTTCGGCGGACGGGCCCAGGGGCTGGTGGCCGCCGCCTTCGGGGTGGGGAACACCGGTGTGTCGTTCTTCTTCGTGCTCTCCGGCTTCGTGCTCGCCTGGTCGACCGCGCAGGCGCCCACCGGGCGGGGGATCGTGCGGTTCTGGCGGCGGCGGTTCGCGCGGGTGTACCCGCTGCATCTGGTGACGGCCGTCGCGGCCCTCGTGCTGGTGTGGCTGCTGGGGGCCGGGGAGAAGCCGGCTGCCGGGCCGGTCGCCGCCAACCTGGGGCTGGTGCAGGCCTGGGTGCCGCAGGTGCCGTACTTCCAGGGGCTGAACCCCGTCAGCTGGTCGCTCGCCGCCGAGGCGTTCTTCTACGTCTCCTTCCCGTTCCTCGTGTGGCCGCTGCGGCGGCTGGGGTGGCGGGTGAGCGCGGTCGTCGCCGCGCTGTCCCTGGCCGCGGTGGTGGCGATCCCCACCTGGGCGGAGCTCGCCCACCACTCCGACGGGCGGATCTGGGCGGACAACTTCCTTCCGGTCTACCGGCTCCCCGAGTTCGTGCTCGGTATCGCCCTCGCCGAGCTGGTGCGGGCCGGGCGCTGGCGCGGGCCCGGGCTGACCGTGTCGCTGGCGCTGACCATGGGCGGTTACTTCCTCAGCCAGCAGGCCGACTACGCCTACCGCGCCGCCGCCTGCACGATCGTCGGCTACGCCGCCCTCATCGCCGCCGCCGCGCAGGCCGACCTGCGCGGGGAGCCCTCGCCCTGGCGGGGGCGGCTCAGCGTCAGGCTCGGCGAGGTGTCCTTCGCCTTCTACATGGTGCACATCCTGGTGATCCGGACCGGCGAGAGCCTCTTCGGCGGGCATCCGAAGCTGGACCTGTGGGGCGGGGGCCTGCTCGTGCTGGCCGCGGCCTTCTCCGTGTCGCTGGTCCTCGCCTGGGCCCTGTACGCCTGGGTGGAGGTGCCCGGCCGCCGGCTCCTGCTCAGGTCCCGGCGGCGAGGAACGCCTTCAGTGAGCTGACCAGGGCTTCGACGAAGGAGTCCTGAACGGGGGCCGGGAGCAGCTCCAGGGAGAGGTACGGGTTCAGGTCTTCCAGCTCCACCAGCAGCAGCTCCCCCGACGGGGCCCGGCAGGCGTCCACGCGCTGGATGCCGTGCGCGAGGGTGTTCCAGTCGATGAAGCGGCGCGCGAAGGCCAGGTCCGCGGGGGTGGGCTCGTACGGGACCAGCTCCCAGCGGCGTGCCGGGTCCGGGGCGTACAGGGCGTACTGGAATGCGTCGTCGACGAAGTGGAAGGAGACCTCGTAGGCGAAGTCGATCCGGGGCTGGATCAGGGCTTCGCCGGGCCCGGTGGCGGGGGCCGGGGTGAAGGTCAGGCCGATGGAGTCGGCGCCCTGCTTGGGCTTGACGGCGTAGAGGTCCGAGGCGGGCAGGAGGTGGAGGTCCGCCGGGTCGTCGACGGTCGGGATGACGGGGTACCCGGCGGCCGTCAGGTCGAGGAGGTACTGCTTGCCGGCCATGTCGGCGCGACCGGTGAGCGGATTGTAGACGCGGGTTCCGGCGGCGAGCGCGGCCGCGCGGAAGGCGTCGTAGGCCTGCTGGTAGTGCAGGACGGGACCGCTGTTGCGGACGATCACCGCGTCGAAGCCGGGCATCAGGGCTTGCGCGTCCAGCGGGTGGCAGAGCGCGAGCGGGAAGTGCTCGCGCAGCCGGGAGGCAAGAAGGACGTCCTCGTCGCCGTAGCGGCGCCCGCGCGCCGGGTACGCCAGGTCGGTCACGTAGAGAAGGGGCATGGAGGCAACCTATCCGGGAAACGATCTCCGTATGAAATACCTCGTTCGGGACAAAATGCTGGCCATCGGGGACGACTACTGGATCGAGGACGAGGACGGCCGGCACGCCTTCCTCGTCGACGGGAAGGCGTTGCGGCTGCGCGACACCCTGGAGCTGGAGGATCCGGCCGGGCGGGTCCTGATCACCCTGCGGGAGCGGCTGTTCGGTTTCGGGTTCCGGGACGCGATGACCCTGGAGCGGGACGGGAAGCGGCTCGCGGTGATCCGGCGCAAGCGGATGACGCTGCTGCGCAACCACTTCCGGGTGACGATGTCCGAGGGCACGGAACTCGACGTCAGCGGGCGGATCCTGGACCGCGAGTTCAAGGTCGAGTACGAGGGGGAGCTGCTCGCGCTCGTCTCGCGGCAGTGGTACCGGATCCGGGAGACGTACGCGGTGGACGTGGTGCGGGAGGAGGCGGACGCGGCGCTGATGGTGGCGGTCGCGGTGTGCGTGATCCGCATGGCGGAGCGGGAGCGGGAGGAGGGCGGGACGGACGGGTGAG
Source organism: Streptomyces sp. NPDC001373 (assembly GCF_042895815.1). Lineage (NCBI taxonomy): Bacteria > Bacillati > Actinomycetota > Actinomycetes > Kitasatosporales > Streptomycetaceae > Streptomyces > Streptomyces sp. NPDC001373. The sequence continues at coordinate 247,728 of NZ_JBIAWQ010000002.1, read as the reverse complement.
CCGGTGCGCCCGGGGCGAGGGGGCGCGTGAGCCGTTCCGCCCGGGGTGAGGGGCGGGTGAGCCGGTGCGCCCAGGGGGCGGGCGGACGAACCGTTCCGCCCGGGGCGAGGGGCGGGTGAGCCGGTGTGCCTGGGCGGGGGCGGCGGGGGGCCGCTGCGCGGAGCGGTCTCCCGCCCGCCCTTCCGTCGTTCCCCCGGGCTACGGGGCCGTCGGGGGCCGCAGGCCCAGGGTGCGGTCCTTCAGGGCCGGGAACTGGTCGCGGGTCTCCGCCACCTTCGCCGGGTCCAGGTCCACCGTCAGGACGGACTCGCCGGGGCCCGCCTCCGCCAGGACCTCGCCCCACGGGTCCACCACCAGGCTGTGCCCGGACTGCTCGACGCCCGCGTGGGTGCCGGCCGTCGCGCAGGCCAGGACGTACGCCTGGTCCTCCACCGCCCGGGCCCGGTTGAGGAGGGTCCAGTGCTCGCGCCGACGGGCCGGCCAGCCCGCCGAGACGACCATCGTCGTGGCGCCCGCGTCCACGAGGCCGCGGAACAGCTCGGGGAAGCGCAGGTCGTAGCAGGTGGCGAGGCCGAGGGTCTGCTCCGGCAGGGCCACCGTGGTCAGGGAGTCGCCGGCGGACATCAGCACCGCCTCGCCCTGGTCGAAACCGAAGCGGTGGATCTTGCGGTAGGTCGCGGCGAGCTCGCCGGCCGGGGAGAGGACGAGCGCGGTGTTGTAGAGCGAGCCGTCGCCCGCGCGCTCCACGACCGAGCCGGCGTGCAGCCAGACCCCGGCGTCGCGCGCGGCCTTGGACATGGCCTCGTACGTGGGCCCGTCCAGCGGCTCGGCCTCCGTCTCGAACTGCTCGTAGGCGAAGGCGCCCACCGTCCACAGCTCGGGAAGCACGACGAGGTCGGAGCCGTTCTGCTCCCGGACGAGTTCGGCGGCCCGGGACCGCCGGGAGGCCACCGACTCCCCGTCGTTCACCGCGATTTGAATCAGCGAGGCGCGCACACTACCACCGTCCTGGCATGTCAGCCGGTCAAGTCAAGGCCTACGATCGTCACACGAAAGCGCTGTCGGGGTGCTCATCGGCAGCGTAGTTTTGGGAATAGTCCACAACGCGCCACTGAACAGCCAGCGAGGGGTCCCGTTGACCGTCCATCCCAGTCTTGAGCCGTACGTCGACGCGTGGACACACTCGATCGAGGCGATAACCGAGCTGGTCCTCCCCCTGACGGAGGGCCAGTGGAACCAGCCGACGCCGTGTCCGGGCTGGTCCGTGCGGGACGTGGTCTCCCACGTCATCGGCATGGAGCTGGAGCAGCTCGGCGACCCGCGGCCGATTCACACGCTGCCGCGCGACCTGCGGCACGTGGTGAACGAGTTCACCCGCTACATGGAGGTTCCGGTCGACGTCCGCCGGCACCACACCGCGCTGGAGATCACCTCCGAGCTGGAGTACACCGTCATCCGCCGCCAGCGGCAGCTGCGGGGCGAGAAGCGGGATCCGGCCACGACGATGGTGCGCGGACCGCAGGGCGACCAGATCCCCCTGGAGCTGTCGCTGCGGCTGCGGGCGTTCGACGTGTGGATCCACGAGCAGGACCTGCGGGCGGCGCTGGGCGTGCCGGGCAACTGGGACGCGCCGGGTGCGCACGTGGCGCGGGACATCCTGCTGTCCGGGCTGCCGAAGGCGGTCGCGAAGGGCGCGGGCGCGCCGCCGAACACGGCGGTGGTGCTGGACGTGCACGGCGCGCTGGAGTTCCTGCGGACGGTACGGGTGGACGCGTCGGGCCGGGCCACCCTCGACTCGACGCCCTCGCTGGGCCCGGCGGTGTCGCTGTCGCTGGACTGGGAGACGTACGTCCGCCTCGCGGCGGGACGGGTGCGGCCGGGGAAGGTCGCGGACCGGGTGAAGGTGGACGGCGACACGGAGCTGGCGGAAGCGATCCTGGCGAACTTCGCCGTCACCCCGTAGCCCGTCCGCGCAGCCGGTCCGGGGCGCGCAGCCGGCCTGCCCCTGGCCGGTCCGCAGCCGGGCCGCCCCGCCGGGCGAGGGCTCGCGCCCGGGGTCAGCGCGGTGCGGTGGGGGCCGCCGCGCGGGGGCTCTCCCCGGCGGCGGGCGCGGCCGGCGCGAGGCGCTCCCGTCCGCGTTCCCGTTCGCGGGCGAGGGCCCGGGGACGCAGGCGGAGGATCTGGGTGAGGCCCAGCAGTTCCACGGCGAACACCGAGGAGAAGGCGATCCGGTAGTCGTCGCCGGTGGCGTCGAGCAGGACGCCCACCGACAGCAGGGTGGTCATCGAGGCGAGGAAGCCGCCCATGTTGGTGATCCCGGACGCGGTGCCCTGCCGCTCGGCGGGGTTGGCGGGGCGGGCGAAGTCGAAGCCGATCATCGAGGCGGGGCCGCAGGTACCCAGCACCACGCACAGCGTGCCCAGCAGCCACATCGGGGCGCGGTCGCCCGGGTAGAGCAGGACCGAGGCCCACAGCAGCGCGGTGACGCCGACCGTGCCCAGCGCCAGTGGCAGCCGCGCGGCCGGGCGGCGGCCGATGATCTGGCCGTAGGCCAGGCCCCAGCCCATGTTCGCGGCGACGATCAGGGTGAGCAGGCCGGCGGCGGTCGTCCGGTCCAGCCTCTGCGCCTCGACCAGGAACGGCATGCCCCACAGCAGCAGGAACACCATCGCCGGGAACTGCGCCGTGAAGTGCACCCACAGGCCCAGGCGGGTGCCGGGCTCGCGCCAGGAGTCGCGTATCTGGCGGCGGACGAACCCGCCCCCGCCGGCGGCCGCGGGCGGCAGGGCGTGGCCCGGGGGGTGGTCGCGCAGGAACAGCGTGAGCGGGACCAGGACCACCAGCCCGGCGAGCGCGCTGCCCGCGAAGGCCGGCACCCAGCCGGCGCCGTGCAGGACGGGGGCCAGGACCAGGGTGGAGACCAGGTTGCCGGCCATGCCGGCCAGCCCGGCCAGCTGCGCCATGAGCGGTCCGCGCCGGGCGGGGAACCAGCGGGTGCCCAGGCGCAGGACGGAGATGAAGGTCATCGCGTCGCCGCAGCCCAGCAGCGCGCGGGCGGCCAGTGCCGTCGCGTAGGTCGGTGAGAGGGCGAAGCCGATCTGGCCGGCGGTGAAGAGGACGGCGCCGAGCGTCAGCACCTTCTTGGTGCCCAGCCGGTCCACCATCAGCCCGACCGGGACCTGCATGCCGGCGTAGACGAGGAGCTGGAGGAGGGAGAACGTCGACAGGGCCGAGGCGTTGACGTGGAAGCGGTCGGCGGCCTCCAGCCCGGCCACGCCCAGGCTGGTCCGGAAGGTCACGGCGACGAAGTAGACAGCGACGCCGATGGACCAGACGGCCACGGCCCGCCGCCCGCCGGGCGGGTCCTGGACGGCCGGGGGCGCGGCGCCCGGGCTCATCGGTCCGTCCCCCGCACCAGCGCCTCGGTCTGCATGGGCACAGGATAGATACCTGGGTCATACATCTGTTTCCTCCGTCCGCGATGTGGACCCGCGGGGCCCGCCTCCCGGCCCGCGGTGCGGGCGCCGCCCCCGGCCGGGCCTCGCCCGTACTGGGAGGGCGCCCGCACCGGACTGCGCCGAAGGATGTACCGCCGCTTCGTCCACCGGCAGGACGCAACGGGCCCGGACCGCCGCGAGCCTGGGGAGATGGCCCACACCACCCTCGTCGCCCCAGGGGTGACCGCGACCCGGCTCCCCCTCCTCGACGTCCTGCGCGGCGCCGCCATCCTCGGCACGCTCATGACCAACGTCTGGATCTTCACCTCACCCGGCTCCGAGTGGAGCGTGCTCCAGGGCTCCTTCCACCTGCCCGACCCGCTGGCCGACCCGTCCGCCGCCAGCGTGGCCGAGGCGGTCTTCCGCTTCCTCGCCGACGGGAAGTTCCTCTCCCTGCTCACGGTCCTGTTCGGGGTGGGCCTGGCCATCCAGTACGACTCCGCCGCCCGCCGGGGCGAGCGCTGGCCCGGCCGCTACCCGCGGCGGGCCGCGTTCCTCTTCCTGGAGGGGACCGTCCACTTCCTCCTCCTCTTCGCCTGGGACGTGCTGATGGGGTACGCCGTCACCGCCCTCCTGACGGCCTGGCTGCTGGCCCGGTCCGAACGGGTGCGGCGCGTGGTGATGTGGGTCGCGGGCGGTCTGCACCTGTCCCTGATCGCCCTGGTGACGCTGGGGCAGCTGGTCACCCCCGACTCCGGGCCCGCGTCGCCCGACCCGGAGTCCGTCCGGCTGTACGCGCACGGCGGCTGGGCCGAGCAGGTCGCCTTCCGGCTCGACCACGTCCTCGCGCTGCGCATCGAGCCCGTCTTCTCCTTCGGGCTGCTGCTCTTCCTCTTCCTCCTCGGCGTCCGCCTCCACCGCGCCGGTGCCTTCGCCCCGACCGCCGCCGGGCGCCGGATCCGGGTCCGGATGGCCTCCTGGGGGCTCGGCCTCGGCCTGCCGCTGGGCGTCGCCGCCGCGCTCGGCGGCCCCGACTTCTTCCTCCTCGGCCGCTACGCCGTCGCCCCGCTGATCGCCCTCGGGTACGCCGGGCTGATCGGCTGGGCCCTGGACCGCTTCACCGTGCCCGGCGTCGGCGCCCTCGGCTCCGTCGGGCGGACCGCCCTGTCCTGCTACGTCGGCCAGAACCTGCTGTGCGTCCTGCTCTGCTACGGGTTCGGGCTCGGCCTCGCCGGCCGGATGGCCGGGTCCGGCCCCTGGTGGGTGATGGGCCTGTGGGCGGCGGTCGCCCTGTTCCTCGTCGCCGCGTCGGGGCTGTGGCTGCGCCGCTTCGGGAGGGGCCCGCTGGAGGCCGTGCAGCACTGGGCGCTCAGGCCCCGCCGGTGACCTCCACGTCCAGCAGGAACTCGTCGTACGGGGCCTCCTGCGGGTAGGGCGGGCGGACCTGCGCGAACCGGATCCGGGCCCGCCCGCCCGGGCGGCGGCCCCGCACCACGTACGTCCGCTCCACCGTCTCCCCGGGCAGGGCCCGCGCCGCCCGCCCGGGCGCGGCCTCGCTCACGGAAACGGCGTCGCCGTCCCCGGAGACCTGCCAGGTCCAGACGTAGCCGCGCGCCCCGCGCCCGGTCAGCCGCAGCTCGTACGACTCACCGGAGGCGAGGACCACCCTGCGCACCTCCACCCGTGGGGCCTCCTGTTCACGCCGGGCCGATGACGTCCCCCTCGTGCCAGCCCGCGCCGTCGCGCCAGTAGTGCTGGAGCAGGCGGTCGGTGCGCAGGACGACGACTTCCAGGTTGAACCCGAAGCTGCCCTGGAGCATCCCGGTGACGGTCAGCACGTCGTGCCCGAAGACGGCGCTGCGGGTCCAGGGGGCGCCGGCGGCGTTGCCCCGCCACCAGTGCTCGATCCGCCCGTCGGCGACCGCCACGCACAGCTCGTAGTTCCCGGCGGTGTCCTCGTCGAGGGCCCCGTACTGCCCCTCGATCAGGCAGGGCGCGGAGGTCACCCCGCCGCCGAAGACCTCCCCGGCCTTCCAGGCGAAGCCGTTCGGGTCGTCGCGCCACCACAGCTGCATCCGGCCGTCGGTGCGGGCGGCGACCAGGTCGAGGGTGCGGGCGCGGGTCTGGACGAGGGCCGGCCCGTAGTGGGCGATGCCGGAGCCGAAGCGGCCGCCGTCGTTCCAGGTCCAGGGGGCGCCGTTGATCCGCCACCAGTGGTTGAGGCGGCCGTCGGCGGTGCGGACGACCACCTCGAAGTTGCCCGGCTGGCCGTAGTCGCTCTGGATGAACGCGGGCGTGGAGCCGATGGCGGCGTCGCCGGGCCCGAAGGCGCCGCCGTCGCGCCAGACGCCGACGGCCTGCTCGTAGTACCAGTGGCGGAGCCGGCCGCCGGTGGTGACGTGCAGGGACTCCATGTTCCGGTTGTAGGTGCTGCCGGTGAAGGCGGGCTGGCCGGAGGCGTCCCCGGCGAAGGTCTCGGCGCGGGCCCAGGCGAAGGGGGGGTCGCCCTCGCGCCACCAGTGCCGGAGGTGGCCGCCGCCGGCGGTCGCGGCCATCTCGAAGTTGCGGTGGGCCCGGCCGTTGCCGCTCTCGTAGACGCTGCCCGCGTGCAGGCGGCGCTTGCTCCAGGGGTCGATGTTGGTGCCGCGCAGGCCGCACTTGGCCCAGTAGTCGATGTTGACCTCGCCGTACGCGATCCGGCCGTAACCGCCGACGTGGTAGCCGGTGCCCCAGGAGTTCTTGAACAGCCAGCAGCCAGCCGCGTCGTCGTAGCCGACGACCAGCACGCAGTGCCCGCCGGCGAGCCGGTCGCTGGTGCGGTGGTACACGCCCGCGCCCAGGCCGAAGAAGTCGTCGTACACGTCGAAGCAGGCGGTCAGCGGGCCCACCGTGTCCAGCCAGACCTTCTGCTGCTCGACGTCGCCGAGGCGCACGTAGTCGGTGATCCGCACGGTCCGCCCCGAACGGTCCCAGCTGGGCGTGTACTCGGCCCGCCAGGCGTCGCGCCGCTCGGCGGGCAGGCCGGGGGGCGGGGTGGTGTACGGCCAGCAGCCGGGGTCGGCGAGGCCTCCGTTGTCCTTGATCCAGTCGAGGGCGGTCTCGGGGTTGCCGGTCTGTCCGCAGGTGCACTTGAGACCGTCGTGGACGTCCCCCTCGGAGCGCTCCGCCCACACGTCGTGCTCGATCCGGGCCATCGACTCGACCAGCCCGGCCGCCCCGAACGCCCAGCAGGAACCGCAGGGGTTCTGGTCCTTGACCTTGGTCAGCCACGACCACCCCCACCGGCTGCGCCAGTCCACGGCCACGGGCCGCCCGGCGCCCGCGACCGTCCCCGGCAGCAGTCCGTGGGCGGCCCTGCGCCGGCTGAGGTGCGGGTTCCCGCTCTCCCTCCCCACGAGGGCCCGCAGGTCGACCGCCCCCGCCTCGGCGGCGGGCGTCAGGTTCGGCCCCGGCTCCAGACCCAGCGAGGGCCTCGGTACGGGGTCCGCGTCGGCGAGGTGCTCGACGACCGACCACCGCGCCCCCCGCGCCACGAGCTGCGCCCGCAGCTCCCCCACCGTCTGGACAGACTCCTCCGGCATCCCGGCCCCCCCAGCTGCACTCGTCGTGAGCCCCCGGAGCGTCTCCCCGCCACCGGACCCCGTCAAGGGGGGCCGCGCGGTCGCGCGGACGCACGGGGGGTCGTACGGTCCGCCCGGCCGCGCACCCCCGGGCCGCCGCCACGACCACGGCCACGCGAACGCACGGGCAGGCCGCACGCTCCCCCGGCCGTGCGCCCGGAACCGTCCCTACGAGGACAGGGCCTGGCCCCCGATCCCGGCGGCCCCCGCCAGTTGTGCCTGCCACCATCCGGCGACGTCGGCGGCGCTCATCGCCGTCCACGCGGGCGTCTCCTCCACCTGCGCCCGCCCGAGCCGCCGCGCCAGCGCGACCAGTTCCCGCCCGGCCGCCCCCCGCGACGCCTGGTAGCCGGCGACGAGGTCCTCCCAGGACCCCGCCCGCGCCCAGGCGGCGCCGAAGGCGGTGGCGTCCTGGAGGGCCTTCGCCGCCCCGCTGGTGTTGTGCGGGCGTACCACGCTCGCCGCGTCCCCGGCCAGCACCAGCCGTCCCGCCGCGGCGGGTTCGGTCACCAGGTCGTAGATGGGCTGCACGAACGTATCCGCGGGCGCGGTCAGCGACAGCGCCCGCCCCCAGTACTCCGGGAACTCCCGCTCCAGCAACGCCCGCAGGTGCCCGGCGAGTTCCCCGCCCAGCGCTCCCGGCGGGAAGCTGGTCGGATCGTCGAACCGCAGCCCCGCGCCCTCCGGCGGCGCCGCGTACAGCACCCAGTTCACCCGCGGCCCCTCCGGCCCGGGGATCCGGTAGATCACGCAACTGCCCCCGGGGAAGCAGACGGTGGTGACGGCCTCGGGATGCGACGGCGCCCCCTCCAGCCCCTCCACCGGCGCGGCGTCGACGTTCCCCCGCCAGCACACGTACCCGGCGTAGTGCGGGCTCGCCCCGGGGCTCACCGCCTCCCGCACCACCGACCGGTACCCGTCGGCCCCGACGACGAGGTCGAACCGCTCGACGCCCCCGCCCCCGAGCCGCACTCCGGCGCCGTCCCCGAAGCCGTCCACGCCCTCGACCGCCACCCCCTGCCGGTAGTCCACCGCCCCCGGCACTGCCTCCCGCAGCCCGCGCCACAGCAGCCCCCAGTGGTAGGAGTGGAAGGGGAACGGCTGCTCCCAGATGAGCCGCCCGCCGGGTCCCTCCGAGGCGTCCCGCACCACCCACCGCCGCCGCTCCAGCCGGTGCGCCGGGATCCCCGGGGGCAGCGCCCCGGCGGCCGCCAGCTCCGCGGCCCGGTCGTCGTGGACGCACAGCCCGACCCCCCGGTCCGCGAGCCGCCCGCCCGTACGCTCCAGCACGACGACCTCCCCGGCCCCCGCCCTCACCGCGGCCGAGGCGAACGCGCACCCGGCGATGCTCCCCCCGACCACCACGACCGATCCACCGCGCACAACCGCCTCCACCCGTCGCCCAGTTGACTGGCCGGCCAGCCTACTGACGCGGACAGCCCGCGCCGGGGCGACGCGACGGATCCGGCCGCCCGCCCCTCGGCGCCCCCCGGGCCGCCGGGGCCGGAGCGCCGACCCGGTCTTCGAGGTCGCGGTCCACCTCACCGCCCAGGTGGGCCCGGTCTGACCCCGCGGGCGCCCGGCGCCAGGCCCTTCCCGCCCCCCGCGGTTCGGCGCGAAAACCCCGGGCCATCGGCACCCGGCTGGCGCTAGGCTGCTCGCCGCGCCGAGCCCGAGGAAGATCATGAAGGTCGTCGACCAGCCGCTGGAGAGCATCCGCACGCCGTGGAGGATCGCGGCCTTCCGGCGGTTCGTGTCGGCCAGCCTCGTCTCGGCCGCGGGGTCCGCGATGGCCCCCCTCGCCCTGGCCTACTCCGTCATCGAGCGGGGCGGGGGCGCCGGATCCCTCGGCCTGGTCCTGGCCGCGAACACCCTCCCCACCATCGTGTTCCTCGTCGTGGGCGGCGTCTACGCCGACCGCCTGTCCCGGAGCCGGATCCTCTTCCTCGGCAACCTCCTCGCGGCCGCCGCACAGGGGGTGCTGGCCGTCACCGTGGCCACGGGACACGCGACGACGGCGTCCATCGCCGCCTGCGGCCTCGTCTCCGGCGCGGCGGCCTCGTTCATCCTCCCGGCCCTCCAGGGCGCCGTCGCGCAGATCGTCCCCGCGGAGCACCTCCAGGAGGCCAACGCGCTGCTCCGGCTCCCGGGCAACGCGGTCAAGGTACTGGCCCCGGTCGTCGGCGGGTTCGCCGTCGCCGCGAGCGGGGCCGCCTGGGCCCTGGCGTGGGACGCCCTCACCTTCGTGGTGGCGGCCTTCCTCCTCCTCGGCCTGCCCCTGGCGGCCCCGCCGGCCCCGGCCGACGGCGTCCTGGCCGACCTGCGGGCCGGCTGGGCGGGCTTCCGGGCCCGCACCTGGCTGTGGACGTACACGGCCGCCGGCACCGTCCTCGTCGCCGCCTGGCTGGCGGGCTACCAGCTCCTCGGCCCCCTCGTCGCCGCCCGGCAGTACGCCGGGGCCCGCGACTGGGGCCTGGTCCAGGCGGCGTTCTCCTGCGGGCTGCTCGCCGGAACCCTCGTGTGCCTGCGGTGGAAGCCGTACCGGCTGCTCGCGGTCGCGGTGGCCTCGTCCGGCGCCCTCGCCCTCCCCCTGGCCGCGATGGCCGCCGTCCTGCCGCTGCCCCTCGTCCTGGCGGCGGCCCTGCTGGCGGGGGTGGGGCTCGACGTGGCGATCGTCGCCTGGAGTACCGCGTTCCAGCAGCACGTGCCCCAGGCGGAGCAGGGCCGCATGAGCGCCTTCAACGGCCTCGGCGAACGCCTCGCCATCCCGCTCGGCTACCTCGTCACCGCCCTCGCGGCCCACACCTGGAACACCCGGACGACACTCCTGGCCTGCGCGGCACTGATCGCCGCCGCGGCCGCCCTCAACCTGTGCGTCCCGGACGTCCACCGCGTCAACCGGCGCACACCGCCCGGCACGTCCTCGTGAACCCCGCCCACGCGGTGTCGGTGACCTGGATGACGGGGGCGTCGGGCCGCCGCCTGCCGTCCCGGATGGCGGCCGCACCCGTCACGTTCGCGCCGCCTCGACGCGTTCCGAGTCGGCCTTGCCTTCGCTGTGACGGGATTTCCACCAAAGCGCTGCTCCACGGAGCGGTGCGGGACCGGTACCTGCGGGTCGGGGGGCGGCTCGACGGAGCGGTGCTCCGTGTCGCGGTCACCGATCCGAAGGGAGAGCGGTGGCCCGAGGTGCGGGCGGCCGGCGAGGACGGGCGGTACGGGCGGGGGCTGGCCGTGGTGGGCGCCGTCGCGCAGCGGTGGGGGGCGCCGCGGCTGGTGGTGGGGAAGACCGTGGGGGCCGAGTGCGCCCTTCCGGGGCCCGACCGGGCGGGCCCGGGCCCCGTATAGGGTCCCGGTGTGGACGAGTGGACGGCGCCGAGTGCGATCGAGCGCGAGCTGTACGAGGCGAAGGCGCGCGGGGACTGGGACGGCTACCTGGGCGCCCTCGCCCGGGCCGAGCTGTTCCTGCCGCAGCACCGCGCCCAGATCGACGCGGACCCCCGCGCGGCCAGGTTCCACCCGGCCGGGAACGGCACCCTGGCCGTCTACACGCGGGGCATGCTGCCCGCCCCCGACGCCCACACCGTCTACCTGCGCCAGAGCCTGGCCTGGTTCGCCAACGCCTGGGACGCCCGGGACCCCTCCCACCTGGCCGTGAACCCCGGCAGCCCGGTGGAGGCGTACCTCACCACCACCCCCGCCGACCTCGCCCGCTGGCGGGCCCACTGGGACGCCGCGCCCTCCTGGGGCCTGGCCCCCGGCGCCGTGCACGCCCTGCACTCCGGCGGCCCGCTGCACGGGCCGGTGGCCCGCGGACTGGCCGTCGGGGCTCATCTGGCCGTCGCCAACGGGGAGTTCTGGAACGCCCTCGCCTACCACGGCAACGGCTACACCCGCGAGCGCGAACGCCTGCGCACGATGTGGGAGATCACCGACACCGCCGGCTGGTTCGGCGTGCTCCAGCGGATGCTGGAGGCCGACGTCGTCAGCCCCGTCTGGGAGTTCGCGCTCCGGGTGCGCCGCGTCCTCGCCTCCGACTTCGCCGGACCGGTCGACGTCGAGCACTGGCGCCACGCCGCCGAGTCCGGGCTGCGCCGCAGCGCCGAGCGGGCCGCCGAGCCGCGCCTGACCCCCGACGGGGTCACCGTCGCCCAGCCGCGCCCCGCCGCCGAGGTCGAGGGGGAGATCGCCGGGGTCCGGCGGCTCATCGGCCGGATCACCCGCTACGAGCAGCGTTTCCGTGCCGACGGGCTGCTGCCCGACGGGGGCTGGGTGCGGTCGGTCGAGGCGTGGGACTACGGGCGGGCCTCCCAGATGGCCCGCTGGGGCGTCGCCACCCGCTACGGCACCCTCCAGGACGCCGAGCGCGCCGTGATCCGCGCGGGCGAGAAGGCCCGGGGGGCGTACCGCTCGTGGACGGAGTTCTCCGCCGGGTACTGCCTCGCCCGGTGCCTGCACTTCGACGAGGAGGAGTTCGGCAGCTGGTACGCCTCCTCCCTCGCCACCCACCTCACGCTGACCACCGACCCGGCCAGCCCCTTCCTCAACATCCCCTGGGAGTGACGCGACTTCGGCTAGTCAGCGCACGACGGTGCATTCCACCGGCGTCCCCGGCATCGCACAACTAGCCTCGGCCACATGACGATTACGCTGAACGACACCGTGCGACAGCTGCTCGACTCCCCCCACCCCGCCGTGCTCTCGACCCTCAACCCCGACGGAAGTCCGCAGAGTTCCGTGGTCTGGGTGATCCGCGACGGCGACGACCTGCTGGTCTCCACCGAGCGCGGCCGCCGCAAGGAACGGAACCTGTCCCGGGACGCGCGGGTCGGGCTGACCGTGTTCGACCTGGCCAACCCCTACCTGTACGCCGAGGTCCGCGGCACCGCCACCGTCAGCGAGGACGCCGGCCGGGCCGTCGCCGTGCGGATCGCCGAGCAGTACCTGGGGCCGGGCGCCGGCAAGGAGTACGCGGACGCCTCCGACGGGGCGGTACGGGTCGTCGTGCGGATCACCCCGTCCAGGGTGCTCGGCAACGCCGCCAAGGCCTGAGCCGGCGCCGCCGCGCCTCTCCCCCGCCGCCCCCGGGCCCCGCCGGCCCGGGGGCGGCGTCGCGTTACGGCAGCCGGGGGTACGGGCGGGCTCCGGGGTACGGCAGGCGGGCGGTTCGAACGGCGACCCGGGCGCGCGGTCGGGGCGTGGCCGGACCGAGCCTGATATCCCGTCATACGGCGCCTGCCTTCCGCCCATCGAGAGGGGCCCGGTCCATGCCGCACACGCCGAAGATCCGACGACGCCTGCGCAGGGCGCTCACCGCCGCCCTGGGCGCACTCCTCGCCGTCACCGCCGCCACCGTGCCGGCCCGGGCCGGCACGGCACAGGTGGGGGACGTGACGGAGTACCCGCTCACGACCCCCGACAGCTACCCCGCCGGCATCACGGCCGGCCCGGACCGGGCCCTGTGGGTCGCCGAGTCCGGGGTCAACCGGATCGCCCGGGTCACGACCGGCGGCGCCGTCACCGAGTACCCGCTGCCGACCGCGGACAGCTTCCCCCAGGGCATCACCCAGGGCCCCGGCCGGGCGCTGTGGTTCACCGAGGGGACCGGGGACAGAATCGGCCGGATCACGACCGGAGGCCGGATCACCGAGTTCCCGCTGCCCGGCCCGGACCGCTTCCCCGTGGGCATCGCGGTCGGCGGCGACCGCGCCCTGTGGTTCACCGAACCGGGGACGAACTCGATCGGGCGGATGACGGCCGACGGCAGGGTGACCGAGTACCCGGTCCCCACGCCGGACAGCGTCCCGTACTACATCACCGCCGCGGCCGACGGCTCCCTGTGGTTCACCGAGCTGTACGGAGGAAAGATCGGCCGGATCGGCCTGAACGGCCGGATCACCGAGTACCCACTGGCCAACGACTCCACGTACCCCTCGGGCATCGCGGCCGGACCGGGCGGGGTGTGGTTCACGGCGAGCGGGCTGAACGCGGTCGGGCGCATCAGCCCGCGCGGCGAGATCAAGCTCTTCCCGGTGCCCGTCGCCGACTACCAGGTCTACGACATCACCCGCGGTCCGGACGGGCACATGTGGTACACGGAGCAGTCCGGCCGCATCGGCCGGATCGGGCGCAACGGGGCCATCACCGAGTACGCGGTCCCGGGCGGGGCGGACAAGGTGCCCTTCAACATCACGGCCGGGCCCGACCGGAACATCTGGTTCACGGAGCTGCTGGCCGGCGCCGTCGGCCGCGTCCAGGCCCGTCCGGGACGCGGGACCGGGCACACGACGCTCCCGGCTCCCGCGCGGCACGCGGCCCCCGCCGGCCACCGCCCGCCCCGCCTCACGCCCGGCCTGGAGCGGCTGCTCCGCTCCCACCGGCTCTAGGGGCCGGCGTCACCGTCCCGTCGTCGCCCGGAGGGCGGACGGGACGGTGCCCGCAGTCCCTGCGGTCCGGCCTGCGCCCGCCTCCGCCCCGGCAGGCGCAGGGCCGCGACCAGGGAGAGGGCGATCAGGCCCGCCGCGACCGCGTACGCGGTGCGGAAGCCCGCCGGGGTGGTGCCCGACGCGCCCAGGACCACGGACGTCAGGGCCGTCCCGACGGAGGCGCACAGCTGGGAGTTGATGCTGAGGGCCGTGCTCGCCGCCGCCATGCGCGCGGCGGGAAGGTCCCGGCCTGCGGTGGTCATCGTCGGCATCAGCACCGTCCCGGCGCCGACGCCCATCAGCATCAGCGAGCCCACGACCTGCCAGCCCGGCACCCCCTCGGCGCCGGTCCGCAGCCCGGCGAGCAGCATCCCGAGGGCCGCCACCGCCACCCCGGCGGGGATCAGCCGGCGCGGGGCGACCTCGTCCACGCGCCGGGAGGCGATCTGCATGGTCACCCCGACCGCCAGTCCGACGGGCGCCACCAGCAGCCCCGCCGCGCTCGCGCTCAGCCCGCGCGCCTGCTGCCAGTACACCGGGGCCAGCACCATGGAGCCGAAGTAGCCGCAGGTGAACGGGGCGAGGGTGCCGATGGCGGCGGCGAACGTACGGTCGCCGAGCAGCCGCAGGTCGAGCAGCGGCTCCGGGACCCGCAGCGCCCGCCGGACGAAGGCCGCGACGAGGACGGCGCCGCCCAGCAGGGGCAGCAGCACGCCCGGGGAGAGGAACGCGCCGCGCTCGCCGCCCCGGGAGAGCCCGTACAGCAGCAGCGCGAGGCCCGGGGAGAGGCTCAGCAGCCCCGGGAGGTCGAGCCGCGGCGAAGCCGCCGTGCCCCGGGGGGAATCCGGGCGCAGCAGCTTCGCCGCGAGTACCAGGGCGGCCGCTCCGACGGGCAGGTTGACGAGGAAGATCCACTGCCAGGAGGCGGTGTCGATCAGCCAGCCGCCCAGCATCGGCCCGGCCACCGGCCCGACGAGCACGGGCAGCCCCAGCAGGGCCATCGCCCGCCCCAGCCGGCCGCGGTCGGCGGCCCGCATCACCATCGTCATGCCGACCGGCATCAGCAGTCCGCCGCCGAGCCCCTGGACGGCGCGGAAGGCGATCAGGCTGCCGGCGCTCCACGCGCACGCGGCGAGCAGGGAGCCGAGGGTGAAGAGGGTCAGGGCCGCGAGGTAGGTGCGCTTGGCGCCGATCCGTCCCATCGCCCAGGCCGCCGCCGGGATGACGGCGGCGAGGGCCAGGGTGTAGGCGGTGGCGGTCCACTGGATGGTCTCCAGCGGCGCTCCGAAGGACGCGGAGAGCCGGCCGAGCGCCACGTTGACGATCGTCATGTCGAGGACGGACATGACGGCGCCGGTGATCACGACGGTGAGGATGCGCCCCAGCTGCCCGGGCGCGGTCGCTAACGCCGCCGGGGTGTCCTCGGCGGTGGGTGCGGTCGGCATCGTGCCACGTCCCTCCCCGGAAAACCGGACCGGATGGTTGGTTTTGGCGGCCTTCCGGTAAAGTACAACGACCGTTGTAATCCGCACAACGGCCGTTGCGGAGAGCGACCGGAGAGACACTGGAGGCGTGATGGAGGGGGACGGCGCGAGCCGCGGACCCGAGGGGGCGGCGGGCATCCCGCTCCCGCCCCGGAAGCTGGCCAAGCGGATCGCCCTCGCCCGCGCGACCTGCGCGGTCTTCGGCCGCGAGGGGTACGCGCGCGCCTCCGTCGACGGCCTGGCCGCCGCGGCCGGAGTCTCGACGCGGACGCTCTACAACCACTTCCCCGGGGGCAAGTCGGAGCTCTTCCGGGCCGTCGTCACCTGGAGCTCGGGCGAGGTCCGCGACGCCCACGTGGCCACCGTGCGCGCCCGGCTGGACCCCGCGCGCCCGCCGCACCCGGACGACCTGGAACGGGACCTGGCCGCCCTCGCCCGGGCCCTGATCGACGTGATGGTGGAGCACCCCGACCACTTCGCGCTCGTGCGCCACATCCACGCCGAGGCCGACCACGTGCCGCCCGAGGTGCTGGCGGCCTGGAAGGCCGCGGGGCCCGGCCCGGTCGCCGACGCCCTCGCCGGCGCCCTGGCGGGCCTGGAGCGGGCCGGGCTGCTCGACCTGCACGGCGACGCGGAGCTGGCCGGCGCCCAGTTCACGGCGCTGACCTCCACCTCCGTCGCGCAGCTCTCCCACTACGGGGTCCTGCCCCTGCCGGAGGCCGAGACCGACCGCGTCGTCCGGGGCGGCGCCTCGGCCTTCCTGCGCGCCTACGGGGCCCGCTGACCGCCCTCCGCGGCCCCCGGGGACCTCAGGGCAACAGCCCGACCACCCGCCACCAGGCCTCCAGCACCTCCGCCGACGGATCCCCCGGCGCCAGGTACGGCCGGGCCGCGCCGGTCCAGCGCAGGAGGTTCCTGATCAGCCTCAGGTGCACGATCCGCTCCCGGGGCAGCTCCCGCCAGTCCCGGGCCCGCTCGGCCGCCTCCGCCGGGGTGAGGTCGATCAGTGCGAGGGCCTCCCGGCACAGGGCGGCCGGGTCCCCGCCCCGCCCGGGCCCGAACTCCCGGACCAGGTAGCCCCGTACGAAGGCCAGCTCGATCCCCCGCACCAGGTCCGACGCCCCCTCGGCCGCCGCGCAGCGGTACGCCGCTTCCAGCGCGACCCGGCCCCAGCGCAGCCGCACCCCGTCCGGCAGCCGCTCGTCCTGCATCCCGCCTACGGCCAGGGCGCGCAGGGTTCGCGGAAGGGGCTCGTCCGCGAGCGGGGGGCCGGTGGCCAGCCAGGCCTCCAGTTCCGCGAGGCCGTGCCCGTCGGGCGGTACGGAGGTCAGCACCTGCCCCCGGCTGAGCAGCGCGACCACCGCCCCCGCGAGGCGGACCCGGGCGGTGTGGCCGGCGGCGAAGGAGTCCACCGTGCGCCCGTACCGCTCGATCCCCCGCAGCCAGACCCGCGACTCCCCCGCCGCGTACACCTGCCCGGACCGGGCCGTACCGCCGACGCACCGCACGAGGCACACCCCGCCGGCGACGTCGGCCTCCTCCACGGCATACACCTGCAACTCGGCGATCGGCATGGCCGGGAGGCTACCCGCCCCGGTAACCGGGCGGGGAGTTTCCGGACGGGGCGGATCCCGGTGGCCGGACGGCCGCCCCGAAAAACGCCGACGGCCGGCCCCCCGTGGAAGGGGGCCGGCCGTCGGCGGGTGCCGGCTGCCGGGCCGCTACGACCAGGTGACCAGTCGGCGCGGGTGCTCCAGGACCGCCGCGATGTCGGCGAGGAACTTCGAGCCCAGCTCGCCGTCGACCAGGCGGTGGTCGAACGACAGGGCC
The DNA here is from genome assembly GCF_042895815.1 of Streptomyces sp. NPDC001373. Lineage (NCBI taxonomy): Bacteria > Bacillati > Actinomycetota > Actinomycetes > Kitasatosporales > Streptomycetaceae > Streptomyces > Streptomyces sp. NPDC001373. The sequence continues at coordinate 230,932 of NZ_JBIAWQ010000002.1, read as the reverse complement.
AGGGTGGTGACCTGGCGGGGCTTCACCTTGCCCTTGTGGACCCACGGCTGGAGCTTGATCGCGCCGACCGCGAGGATCGCGGACTCGCCGGGGTTCAGGATGGGCGTACCGGTGTCGACGCCGAAGATGCCGACGTTGGTGATGGTGATGGTGCCGTTCTGCATGTCGGCCGGGGAGGTCTTGCCCTCGCGGGCGGTGCCCACCAGGTCCGACAGCGAGGTCGACAGCTCCGCCAGGGTCTTGGCGTGGGCGTCCTTGATGTTCGGGACGATCAGGCCGCGCGGGGTGGCCGCCGCGATGCCCAGGTTGACGTAGTGCTTGAGCACGATCTCCTGGGCCGCCTCGTCCCAGGACGCGTTGACGTCCGGGTTGCGGCGGATGGCGACGAGGACCGCCTTGGCGATCAGGAGCAGCGGGTTGATCCGGAGCCCCGCGAGGTCCGGGTCCTCCTTGAGCTCCTGGACCAGCTTCATCGTGCGGGTCACGTCGAGGGTGACGAACTCGGTGACGTGCGGCGCGGTGAAGGCGGAGCCGACCATGGCCTGGGCGGTGATCTTGCGGACGCCCTTGACCGGGATGCGGGTCTCCCGCGCGCCCGGCGCCGGGGCGGCCGAGGCCGCCTCGGCGGGGGCCGCCACGGGGGCCTGCACGGGCGCGGGGGCCGCGGCGGGGGACGGGACCTGGACGGGGGCCTGCGGGGGCAGCGCGGCCGCGGCGGCGGCGTGCACGTCCTCGCGGGTCACGACACCGCCGTCGCCGGTCGGGACCACCGAGGCCAGGTCGATGCCGAGGTCCTTGGCGAGCTTGCGCACCGGCGGCTTGGCCAGCGGCCGGTCGGCCGTGGCCGCGCCGTTGCCGTTGGCGTACGCGGTGCCGTTCTGCGCCGCCGGAGCGGGCGCGGCAGGCGCCGGCACGACGGCCGCGGCGACCGGGGCGGCGGCCGCGGCGGCCGGTGCCTTGCGCGGGCGGCGCTTCGTGGAGGACTGGGAGACGCCGTAGCCCACCAGCACGGGCTGGCGGCCCTCGGGCGCCGGCTCCTCGGCTGCCTCCGGGGCGGCCGGGGCGGCAGCGGTGGCCGTCGCGGGGGCCTCCGCCCCGGCGGCGCCGGCGGTCTCCACGGAGATGATCACCTGGCCGACGTCGACCGTCACACCCTCTTCGAAGAGCAGCGCGTGCACCACGCCGTCGAAGGGGATCGGCAGCTCGACGGCCGCCTTCGCCGTCTCCACCTCGCAGACGACCTGCCCGTCGGTGACCGTGTCACCCGGCTGGACGTACCACTTGAGGATCTCGGCCTCGGTCAGGCCCTCGCCCACGTCGGGCATCTTGAATTCGCGGATCGTCATGGCGCGGGTCTCCTCTAGAACGCCAGCGAGCGGTCGACGGCGTCGAGCACCCGGTCCAGGCCGGGCAGGTACTCGTCCTCCAGGCGGGCCGGCGGGTACGGGGCGTGGAAGCCGCCGACGCGCAGCACCGGCGCCTCCAGGTGGTAGAAGCACCGCTCCGTGATGCGGGCGGCGATCTCGGAGCCCGTGCCGAGGAAGACCGGGGCCTCGTGGACCACGACCAGGCGGCGGGTCTTCTCCACCGAGGCCTGGATCCCGTCGAAGTCGATCGGGGACATCGAGCGCAGGTCCAGGACCTCGACCGACTTCCCCTCCTCGGCGGCCGCGGCGGCCGCCTCCAGGCAGACCTTCACCATCGGGCCGTAGGCGGCCAGGGTGAGGTCGGCGCCCTCGCGGGCCACCCGCGCCTTGTGCAGCTCGCCGGGGATGGCGTCGGTGTCGACCTCGCCCTTGTCCCAGTAGCGGCGCTTCGGCTCGAAGAAGATCACCGGGTCGTCGCTGAGGATCGACTGCTGGAGCATCCAGTAGGCGTCGCTGGCGTTGGACGGGGAGACCACCTTCAGGCCCGGGACGTGCGCGAAGAGCGCCTCCGGGGACTCGCTGTGGTGCTCGACCGCGCCGATCGCGCCGCCGTAGGGGATGCGGATGACGACCGGCAGCTTGATCTTGCCGAGGGCGCGCGCGTGCATCTTCGCGAGCTGCGTGACGATCTGGTCGTACGCGGGGAAGACGAACCCGTCGAACTGGATCTCCACGACCGGCCGGTAGCCGCGCAGGGCCAGCCCGATGGCGGTGCCGACGATGCCCGACTCGGCGAGCGGGGTGTCGATGACCCGCTCCTCGCCGAAGTCCTTCTGGAGCCCGTCGGTGATGCGGAAGACACCGCCCAGCTTGCCGACGTCCTCGCCCATGATCAGGACCTTGGGGTCGTTCTCCATGGCCTTGCGGAGCGACTCGTTGAGCGCCTTCGCGATCGACATCTTCTCGACAGCCATCAGTGACCCTCCTCGGCCGGCTCGAAGGAAGCGAGGTAGGCGGCGAACTGGGCGCGCTCCTCGTCGACGAGCGCGTGCCCGTCCGCGTAGACGTTCTCGAAGATCGCCATGGTGTCGGGGTCGGGCATCGCGCGCACGACCTCGCGGACCCGCTTGCCGAGGGCCTCGCTCTCCGCCTCCAGCTCCTCGAAGAACGCCTCGTCGGCGCCTCCGGAGGCCAGCAGGTGGGCCTTCAGGCGCAGGATCGGGTCCTTCGCCTCCCAGGCGGCCGTCTCCTCGTCCGCACGGTACTTCGTCGGGTCGTCGGAGGTGGTGTGGGCGCCCATGCGGTACGTGAACGCCTCGATCAGGGACGGACCCTCGCCGCGGCGGGCGCGGTCCAGGGCCCAGCGGGTGACCGCGAGGCAGGCGAGGACGTCGTTGCCGTCGACGCGGATCCCCGGGAAGCCGAAGCCCTGGGCGCGCTGGTACAGCGGCACGCGCATCTGGCGCTCGGTCGGCTCGGAGATCGCCCACTGGTTGTTCTGGCAGAAGAACACCACGGGGGAGTTGTAGACGGCGGCGAAGTTGAAGGCCTCCATCACGTCGCCCTGGCTGGACGCGCCGTCGCCGAAGTAGGCGATGACGGCGGAGTCGGCGCCGTCCTTGGCCACACCCATGGCGTAACCGGTCGCGTGCAGCGTCTGCGAGCCGATGACGATCGTGTACAGGTGGAAGTTGTTGGTGTTCGGGTCCCATCCGCCGTGGTTCACACCGCGGAACATGCCGAGCAGGTTCGTCGGGTCGACCCCGCGGCACCAGGCCACGCCGTGCTCGCGGTAGGTCGGGAAGACGTAGTCGTCGTCGCGGAGCGCCCGGCCGGAGCCGATCTGGGCGGCCTCCTGGCCCAGCAGCGAGGCCCACAGGCCCAGCTCGCCCTGGCGCTGGAGGGCGGTCGCCTCGCCGTCGAAGCGGCGGGTCAGCACCATGTCGCGGTAGAGACCGCGCAGGTCCTCGGTGGTGATGTCGGCGACGAACGCCGCGATCTCCGCGACGTCGGGGTGGCCCTCGGCCTCGACCCGTTCACCCTCGGGCGTCAGCAGTTGTACGAGCTGAGGCTCGGCGTCGTGCGGCTGTGCGGTGGCAGCGGCGGTCTTGCGGGCGCTCGCCGCGCCTGCCGCCCGCTTGGTGCCGCTGCTGCGTCGCGGCTTGCGCGCGGCAGTGCTCTCCACGGTCACGTGTGCTCCTCCGTCGGTCCGGCACCCGGGTTCTCCGGGGACCAGTGCGGCTCACCTGTATCCGTACCCGCACACGGGGTGGGTGCACGGCGCGTAACGGATTCAGGCGTGACAGGTGCCCCGGCGAGTGCCCTGCGCACAGCACGTTACCCAGTGCGACGCATAACTGCGAAACCCCGTTTGACCTGCGATTTTGCTTGGATATCCAAGTAAATCGGCCGCAGCGGGAACATCCACTGGTCACAGCCTTGCAGGGGGCCGGAACAACGGCACGTTATCCCGGGTAACTCCGGCAGGGAAGAGGTGAGTGTGTGAAGATGAGCTTGTGCGCGAAAACGGAAAAATCAAAGTATTTCTCCTGGACGACCACGAAGTAGTACGTCGGGGCGTTCATGAGCTTTTGTCGGTCGAAGAGGACATCGAGATCGTCGGCGAGGCCGGTACCGCCGCGGACGCCCTGGTGCGCATCCCGGCGACCCGCCCCGACGTCGCCATCCTCGACGTGCGCCTGCCGGACGGCAGCGGTGTCGAGGTGTGCCGCGAGGTCCGCTCCCTGGACGAGGACATCAAGTGCCTGATGCTCACCTCGTTCGCCGACGACGAGGCGCTGTTCGACGCCATCATGGCGGGTGCCTCGGGCTACGTCCTCAAGGCCATCCGCGGGAACGAGCTGCTCAGCGCGGTGCGCGACGTGGCGGCCGGCAGGTCACTGCTGGACCCGGTGGCGACCGCGCGGGTGCTGGAGCGGCTGCGCGACGGCAAGAACGGCAAGGGCGACGACCGTCTCGCGAACCTCACCGAGCAGGAGCGCAAGATCCTCGACCTGATCGGCGAGGGGCTGACGAACCGGGTCATCGGCGAGCGGCTGCACCTCGCCGAGAAGACCATCAAGAACTACGTCTCCAGCCTGCTGTCGAAGCTGGGCATGGAGCGCCGCTCCCAGGCCGCCGCGTACGTCGCCCGGCTCCAGGCGCAGAGGCGCTAGCCGCGCTCGACCCGGCGCCGAGCGCGCCCCTGGCGCACTCCACCCGCGACCGAGCGGTACGCAACCCCGTTCGAGCGCGTCCCGAGGGGGAGCCGAGTGGACGTGGACGGACTTTCCGGCGAGGCGCGAGCGGGCGTGCGGTGCCCCGGGACACGCCGTCCGATTCGGGACCAACGTCCCCGGCCGTGGGGGCGGGATCCCCTTTCCCGAGCGGCGGCCGGGGCCCGAGAGTGGTCGCATGTCACCGGAGGAGATGCACGCCGTCGAAATGCTGCGCCGCGTTCCATACGGCCGGGTCGCCACCAGCATGCGCGCCCTTCCCTTCCTCGCCGTCGCCCGCCACATCGTGGTGGGCGGCCGGATCGGGCTGAGAATGCACGCCGGTTTCGGACATCACCACGCCTGCAACGGCAGCGTGGTCTCCTACGGGGCCGACAACTTCAATTCCGGTGCCTCGCGACTGTGGTCCGTGCAGGTCACGGGCATGGCAGAGATCGCCGAGCCGACCACCGCAGAACTGGAACTATTCGGTCCGGGGCCGCATTTCGCGGACGGCGAGGTGTTCGACCCGGTCTACATGCGCATCGATCCCCAGCTCGTCACCGTGCACACACTCGGTCCGGGAAATACCGACGGGCGCCACCGGAACGCGCCGTGACGCGGAGAAAGCGGGAATGCGCACGAAAGAGGCCCGGCGGAATGGGAATTCCGCCGGGCCTCCACCCGTTTGCGCTGCCCTTCGGCCGTTCGGCCGACCCTTCGGCCGCCGCGGCTAGTCGGCCGCGTCGGCGCCGGCCGGGCTGCCGCCGCCGCTGGGCGGCGTCGGCTTCGTGGTCGGCGGCTCCACCGGGGTGGTCTTCGGCGGCGGGGTCGTCGGGTTCTTGGTCTCCGGCGTCGTCGAGCTGCCCGACGAGGCCGACGGGGTGGGGTTCGGCGTGAACTTGCTGCGGCTCGGGGCGGGCGTGAAGGTGTCGTCCTCGTGCGAGCGGCCCGTCTCGGGGCTCGACGGGGCCGACGGGGACTCCTGGGTGCCGCCGCTGCTCTGCGCCGTACCGGGCGTGCTCACGCTGGTCTTCGGCTTGGCGCCGCCGCCGCCGGTGAGACCGCCGGTCTTGATCGCGTACGCAACACCGCCGGCGATGGCCAGCACCGCGAGCAGCGCGAAGAGCCAGACCTTCCACTTCCCGCCGCCGGAGCGGTTGTCGTACCCGTCGTAGCCGTCGTAGCCGTCATACCCGCCGTGGCCGCCTTGACCGCCGGCGTGGCCGCGGCCGCCTCCGGGGAAGGCCGTGCCGTCGTCCGGGTTCAGCGGGGGCACCATCGGCTGCTGGAACTGCGAGGTGGTGGCGTGCGAGTTGTACGGGGGCCGGGGGCCGCCGTTGCCGTTCGCGGGCATCTGCGAGGTCGGCGCGCCGCCGGGGTGGCCGTGCGGCAGCGCCATGACGACCGGGCCGGTGTTCCAGGTGCCGGTGTTCGGGCCCTGGTCCTGGAGCATCTGGAGCGCGTACTGGACGAGCCCGCGCATCTCCTCGGCGCTCTGGAACCGGTCGTCCGGGTCCTTGGCGAGCGACCGCATGACGAGGCCGTCGAGTTCCTGCGGGATGTGGTGGCCCTCGGGCAGTTGCGAGGGCGGCACCGGGGCGTCCTGGACGTGCTGGTAGACCACCGACAGCGGGGTCTCGCCGGTGAAGGGGGGCCGCAGCGCGAGCAGTTCGTAGAGCAGGCAGCCGGTGGCGTACAGGTCGCTGCGGTGGTCCACGGCCTTGCCGAGGGCCTGTTCCGGCGACAGGTACTGCGGGGTGCCCATGACCATGCCGGTCTGGGTCATCGTGGACTGGGCGCCGTGCAGGGCGCGGGCGATGCCGAAGTCCATCACCTTCACCGCACCGGTGTTGGTGATGATGACGTTGGCGGGCTTGATGTCGCGGTGCACGATGCCGTGCTGGTGCGAGTAGGCCAGCGCCTCCAGGACGCCCGACACGATGATGAGCGCCTGCTCCGGCCCGGGGGCCTCGGCGCTGATCAGCAGGTCGCGGATGGTACGGCCCTCGACCAGCTCCATCACGATGTACGGGACCACGCTCGGGCCGACCCGGTCCTCGCCGGAGTCGTACACGGCGACGACGGCGTGGTGGTTGAGGCCGGCGACCGACTGTGCCTCACGGGTGAAGCGGGCCTTGGACACCGGGTCCTCGGCGAGGTCGGGGCGCAGCAGCTTCACGGCCACGGTGCGGCCCAGCCGGACGTCCTCGGCCGCGAAGACCTCGGCCATGCCGCCGCGGCCCAGGCGGTGGGTCAGCCGGTAACGGCCGTCCCCCACGAGGCCGCCCGCGCCCCAGTGCTCAGGACCGTCGGCCATCCCGGCTCCGTTTCCCTCGGGTTCGGGTGCCATCAGTCCTCGCCGTCGTCTCTCTCGTCCGCTCTAGCGGTGGGGCCTCTTCGGGTGCTCCGGTGAACGCTACAGCCTCTGAACCCGTCACCGTTCGGCTACAGACACCCCGTAGGCCCGTGGTCACGCAGCGGGCACCGGCTTGACGTGTGCTTGCCCTCCGGCAGACTGGGCGCGACATGCGCTCAGCCAGACGCGTAGCAACACAGCCCGAGGGGAAGCAACAGTCATGAGCCAGGACGGCACACAGGGCCGGTACGCAGGCGGCTCCCTGGCCGGTGGCCGTTACCAGCTAAGGGATTTGCTGGGCGAGGGGGGCATGGCCTCGGTCTACCTCGCGTACGACTCCGCGCTCGACCGCCAGGTCGCCATCAAGACGCTCCACAGCGAACTGGGCCGCGAGGCTTCCTTCCGCGAGCGCTTCCGGCGCGAGGCGCAGGCTGTTGCGAAACTGTCGCACACCAACATCGTCTCGGTCTTCGACACGGGCGAGGGGACCGTCACCTTCGGTGCCGGCGGCGGCGACGAGGCGGTCATGCCGTACATCGTCATGGAGTACGTGGAGGGCCAGCCGCTGGGCTCGGTACTCGACGCGGACGTGCACCAGTACGGGGCCATGCCGGCGGACAAGGCGCTGAAGGTGACGGCCGACGTGCTGGCCGCGCTGGAGACCAGCCACGAGATGGGCCTGGTCCACCGCGACATCAAGCCCGGCAACGTGATGATGACCAAGCGCGGCGTGGTCAAGGTCATGGACTTCGGCATCGCCCGGGCCATGCAGTCGGGGGTCACCTCGATGACGCAGACCGGCATGGTGGTCGGCACCCCGCAGTACCTGTCCCCGGAGCAGGCGCTGGGGCGCGGTGTGGACGCCCGCTCGGACCTGTACTCGGTCGGCATCATGCTGTTCCAGCTGCTGACGGGCCGCATCCCGTTCGAGGCCGACTCCCCGCTGGCGATCGCGTACGCGCACGTCCAGGAGGAGCCGGTGGCCCCGTCCTCCATCAACCGGTCGATCACGCCGGCGATGGACGCGCTGGTGGCGCGGGCCCTGAAGAAGAACCCGAACGAGCGCTTCCCGACGGCCGCGGCCATGCGGGACGAGATCATGCGGATCATGTCGGCCGGCCACACCGGTGCCCCGGCGATCGTCCCGGGCGCGGCCACGGGCGGCAGCGGCGCGGGTGTGGGCTCGACGGTGTTCCCGCCGGTGGACGCGGGCTTCCAGCCGCCCCCGGCGCACTCGCTCCAGCAGCCGTACCAGGCCCCGCAGACCCCGCCGCCGGGCCCGTACGCGCAGCCGGCCCCGACGCAGCAGCAGCCGGGCGGCTACGCGTACCCGCACACGGCGCAGGCGCCGCAGCAGCAGCAGTACGCGCCGCAGACCCCGCCGCCGTTCACCATCTCCCCGGCTCCGGCGCCCGCTCCGGCGCCCTCGGGCGGGAAGAAGAACACGCCGGTGGTGGTCGGCGCGATCGTGGTGGCCCTGCTGGCCATCGGCGGGCTGATCGCCGTGCTGAACATGGACGACGGCGACAAGGACGAGAACAACACCGCGGGCCCCGCCGCCTCGGCGTCCGCGTCGGCCTCGGCCAAGGCGGGGCACAAGGGGCCGGACATCTCGCGCACGATCGACGCCGAGAAGTGCAAGAGCCCCACGAAGTCCTACAAGGACTCGACGAAGGTCATGGCCCCGGACTTCCGGTACAAGAACCTGATGTCGATCAAGCAGTGCATCCAGGCGGCCGGCTGGAAGTACAAGATCACGGAACGCGACGAGACCGTCTACGGCCAGGACACGGTGCTGGAGCAGCTGCCCGAGGCCGGGGCCGACGTGCCCAAGGAGGGCACGGAGTTCACGCTGATCGTGTCGACCGGAAATCCGCAGTAGCGGACCACCCGCCGCGGACCGCGGACTGACGCCCGGGCATCCCGGGGCACCCTGACGGGTGTCCCGGGATGCCCGTTTTATCCCCCTGTGCCAACCTGAGTCCGACGCCTCGGCTCCCGGCGTCCAGGCCGCACGGAACGGGAGGGGCCACCCGTGGTCCAACGCCTCCGCGCCCCGCACTGGACGGTCGGAGCCGCACTGGCGGCCGCCGCCCTGCTGGCCACCGCGCCCGCCTGCGCGACCTCCGCCCGCTTCCCCGCCGCCGCGGTGCGCGAGAGCCCCGGCCCCGGGAACCCGGGGCAGCTCCCGGCGGCGGACGAGGAGGTCCCCGAAGAAGCGTACGAGGAGCTTGCGGGGAGCCCCGGAGGCGTCGGGCGGGAGCACCCGGGGCGGCCCGCGGACGCCCCCGCCGACCCCGAGGTCACCACCGTCTCCCGGCCCCTGCACCCGGTCCGCCCGGCCCCGCGCCCGGAGCGCCAGCGCCCCGCCACCCAGCGGCCCGCCACCCGGCGGCCCACCACCCCGGCGAGCCCCGTGCCCAGCCCCGCGCCGAGCGGCTCCACCCCGGCCTCGGCACTGGGCACGGAGCCGAACGAGCGGATCGCCGACCTGGCCGCGCACCTGCTGCCGCTGGGCACCGGACTGGCCCTGATGGGCGTCGGACTGGGGTACATGGGCGTCCGGCTGCGGCGGGGCCGCTAGCGGCGGACGGGGCACCGGCGCGTACCCCGGTACGGGCATACTCGGTATACATACCGAGTATGCCCGTGTATACATACCAAGTATGTCAATCCGCCACGGCCTTCTCGCGCTGCTGGAACGGGGCCCCCGCTACGGCTCCCAGCTGCGCACCGAGTTCGAATCCCGCACCGGCTCCACCTGGCCCCTCAACGTCGGGCAGGTGTACACCACCCTCGCCCGCCTGGAGCGCGACGGACTCGTCGCGCCCGGCGGAGAGGACGCCGCCGGGCACACCCTCTACGCCATCACCGACACCGGGCGCGGCGAGCTGCGCGACTGGTACGAGCGCCCGGTGGACCGGGCCAACCCGCCCCGCGACGAGCTGGCCATCAAGCTCGCCATGGCCGTCGGGGCCCCCGGTGTGGACATCCGCGCCGTCATCCAGTCCCAGCGGCACGCCACGGTCAGGGCGATGCAGGACTACACCCGGCTCAAGGCCCAGGCCCTGTCCGCCATCGAGACCGGGCAGGCACACGAACGCGACGACGTGGCCTGGCTGCTGGTGCTGGAGCAGCTGATCTTCCAGACCGAGGCCGAGGCCCGCTGGCTCGACCACTCCGAGGCCCGCCTGGTCCGGCTGGCCGCGCTCGGCACCACCACCGGCGGCGCACCGGCCGCCCCGTCCGCCGGCACCGCCACGCCGCCCCCGGCGGCCGCCACCGGCCCGACCACCGGCACCACCGGCCCTGCCGCCCGTACGCGGCGGGGCTGAACAGCCCTTCCAAGGGGGATTTTTCATGCCCGACCAGCAGCACAGCTCCCACCCGAACCACGCGAACCACCCGAACCACCCGAACCACGCGAGCCACGCGAGCCACCCGGGGCGCGACTCCCAGCCCTCCGCGCCCGTGCTCCGGCTGGAGAACCTCGTCCGCACGCACGGCAGCGGCGCCACCGAGGTGCACGCCCTGCGCGGGATCGACCTCGCCGTCCACCCCGGCGAACTCGTCGCCGTCATGGGCCCCTCCGGCTCCGGGAAGTCCACCCTCCTCACGCTCGCGGGCGGGCTCGACACCCCCACCGGCGGCCGGGTCGTCGTCGAGGGCGTCGACCTCACCACCGCCGGACGCCGCAAACTGGCCGCCCTGCGCCGCCGCAGCATCGGCTACGTCTTCCAGGACTACAACCTCATACCGGCCCTCACGGCGGCCGAGAACGTGGCCCTGCCCCTCGAACTCGACGGGACCTCCGCCCGCAGGGCCCGCACCGCCGCCCTCGCCGCCCTGGAGGAGATCGGCCTGCGCGCCCTCGCCGACCGGTTCCCCGACGAGATGTCCGGCGGCCAGCAGCAGCGCGTGGCCATCGCCCGCGCCCTCGTGGGCGACCGCCGCCTGGTCCTGGCCGACGAACCCACCGGTGCCCTCGACTCGGAGACCGGGGAGTCCGTGCTCGCCCTGCTGCGGCTGCGCTGCGACGCCGGCGCCGCGGGGATCCTGGTCACGCACGAGCCCCGCTTCGCCGCCTGGGCGGACCGGGTGGTGTTCCTGCGCGACGGCAGCGTCGTCGACGAGACCCTGCGCAGCCACGCCGACTCGCTGCTCTCCGGGCGGGCGGCCGGCCTGTGACCTCCCCGCTCGCCTCCTGGTACCACTCCTGGGTCGCGGCCCTGCGCATCGCCCGCCGCGACGCCTGGCGCGCCAAGGGCCGCAGCGCCCTCGTCCTCGCGATGATCGCCCTGCCGGTCGTCGGGGTCAGCGCCGTCGACCTCACCCTGCGCAGCGCCGAACTCACCCCCGGGCAGACGCTGTCCCGCCGGGTCGGAGCCGCCGACGCCCGGATCGAGTGGACCGGCCTGTCCGGCCCGATCCTCCAGAGCCCCGACGGCGAGCGCTACGCGCCCGTCGGCGGCTACGCCACGTACCGGCCCGACCCGGAGAAGGAGCCCGACCCGCTCAAGAACGCGGTCCCGGCGGGCGCCGAAGCCGTCCGGGAAAGCAGCGCCGGCGTCAAGGTGCACACCCGGCACGGCCTCCTCGACACCCAGCTGCGCGAGCTGGACGTCCACCACCCGCTCACCGGGGGCCTGTTCACCCCCCTGCGCGGCCGGCTGCCCCAGGGACCGGGCGAGGTCATCGCCACCGCCGCCTTCCTGGAGCACTCCGGGCTGTACGTGGGCTCCTCGGTGACCCCGCGCGGCTCGAAGGCCCCGTACCGGATCACGGGGGCCTACGAACTGCCCTCCGAGCTGGCCCGGGACGAACTACTGGCCCTGCCGGGCACCCTGCTCGGCCCGCTCGACCGGGACCTGACGGCGGCCGGGGCGCCCGGACTCCACCCCACCGACTCCTTCCTCGTGAAGGTCGGCGGCGATGGTTTCACGTGGAACATGGTCAAGGAGGCCAACGCCAAGGGCGGCCTCGTACGCTCCCGCGCCGTGGCCGAACACCCGCCCGCAGACTCCGCGGTGCCGCTCTACGCCCAGGAACCCGACCAGCGCTACGCCAGGCCGGGCCCGGACGGCGGCCGGATCACCGAGAAGGCCGTCATGGCCACCGTCGTGGGCCTGGCCCTGCTGGAGGTCTGCCTGCTCGCCGGACCCGCCTTCGCGGTCGGCGCCCGGCGCTCGCGCCGCCAGCTCGGCCTGGTCGGCGCCAACGGCGGCGACCGCCGGCACATCCGGGCCATCGTCCTCTCGGGCGGCCTGGTCGTCGGCGCCGTGGCCGCCGTCACCGGCTGCGCCCTCGGCGTGGGCCTCACGATCGGGCTGCGGCCGCTCCTGGAGGAGAAGATCGGCAGCCGCTTCGGCGCCCTCGACTTCCGCCCCCTGGAACTGCTCGGCATCGCCCTGCTCGCCGTGCTGACCGGTCTGCTGGCCGCGTTCGTCCCGGCCGTCACCGCCTCCCGGCAGACCGTGCTGGCCTCCCTCACCGGCCGCCGCGGCATCCGGCGCGCCAACCGCGTCCTGCCTCTGGTCGGGCTGCTCGCCGTCGCCGTCGGCGCCGCGCTGGCCCTCTACGGGACCCGCTACCGGGTCAGCCCGACCGTCGTCATGGGCGGCAGCGCCCTCGCCGAGCTGGGCGTCGTCGCCCTCACTCCGGTGCTGGTCGGCCTGTTCGGGCGGCTGGGGCGGTGGCTGCCGCTGTCGCCGCGGCTCGCGCTGCGCGACGCCGTCCGCAACCGGGGGCGTACGGCCCCGGCCGTGGCCGCCGTACTGGCCGCCGTCGCCGGAACGGTGGCGGTCTCCACGTACCAGCACAGCCGGGACGTCCAGGCCCGCCACGAGTACGTCGCCGAACTCCCCGCCGGCGCCGGCCTGCTCAGCGCCAACGGCAACAGCTCCCACAAGGACGTGCCGACGGCTCGCGAGACCCTCACCCGCACCCTGCCGGTGGCGGTACGCGCCGATGTGGACCGCCTGTCGATCGGCAACCCCAACTGCGAGCAGTACAGCAGGGAACCGGGCTGCGGACGGGTCGCGCTCATCGTCCCGAAGGAACAGCGCTGCCCGCTGTACGAATCCGAGCACGGCCCCGCCGACTTCCCGAAGGAGGAGGTGAAGAAGCTGCGCCAGGACCCCCGCTGCGCGGTCCCGCGCCGCCCGGGCTCCACCTTCGACACGATCGTGGCGGACGAGAAGCTCCTCCAGGTCCTGGAGGTCACGGACCCGGGTTCGGTGGCGGCACTCAAGGCGGGGCGGCCGGTCGCCTTCGACCGCCGCGTCGTCAAGGACGGGAAGATCACCCTCCGGCTCGTCACCGACCCCGTCGCCGCGCAGAAGGCCGAAGCGGTTCACGCCGAACTCCCCGGCCAGGACAAGGTCTTCGCCGTCCACCAGGCGCCCGAGGGCGTCGACTCCTGGGGTGTGCGGGTCGTCCTGCCGCCCGCCGCCGTGAAGGCCGCCGGTATCGCCACGGCCCCGGTCGGGGCGTACTTCAGCCTGGAGCGGGCCGCCACCACCGAGCAGCGCCAGCGCCTGGACGGGGAGATCGACCGCACGGGCGCCGACGTCCGCGTCTCGATCGAACGCGGCTACCAGGAGGACAGCACCATCGGCATGCTGGCCCTCGCCGTGTTCGCGGGCCTGGTCACCATCGGCGCGGCCGGCATCGCGACGGGCCTGGCCCAGGCGGACTCCGAGGCCGATCTGAAGACCCTGGCGGCGGTGGGAGCGGCCCCGCGGGTGCGGCGCACCCTCAGCGGCTTCCAGTGCGGGGTGGTCGCCCTGATGGGCGTCGTCCTCGGCTCGGCGGCGGGCATCCTGCCCGCGGTCGGCCTTCGCCTCACCCAGGAGCGCGAGCAGCGGAGCCTGCTCCAGCGCGCCGTCGAGATGGGCCACTCCACTCCGGACGAGTCCCTCTACGTGCCGATCGCCGTCCCCTGGGACACCCTGGCCGGGCTCCTGGTCCTCGTCCCCCTGGGCGCGGCCGTACTGGCCGCACTGGTCACGAAGTCGAGCGGCGCCCTGGCCCGCCGGGCCGCGGGATGACGTCGCCGCCCCCGCACAGGGTGGATCACGCCCGTGCGGGGGCACACCGTGTGAGAACGAAGGTGTGCGAGAGAATGGCGGCATGGAGATGCCGAGGAGTGAACGGTCGCAGGACAGTCCCCCGCACGTCCTGATCGTGGGACAGGACGGGTCGGCGGTCGGCGGCGCCGATGACGAGTCGCGCGAGGTCCCGGTGACGGAGATGGTCGAACAGCCCGCCAAGGTCATGCGGATCGGCAGCATGATCAAGCAACTTCTGGAAGAGGTCCGCGCCGCACCTCTGGACGAGGCCAGCCGGGTCCGTCTCAAGGACATCCACGCGGCGTCGGTGAAGGAACTGGAAGACGGCCTGGCCCCGGAGCTGGTCGAGGAACTGGAGCGCCTCTCCCTGCCGTTCACGGAGGAGGCGGTTCCGTCCGAGGCCGAACTACGGATCGCCCAGGCGCAGTTGGTGGGGTGGCTGGAAGGCCTCTTCCACGGCATCCAGACGGCCCTGTTCGCGCAGCAGATGGCGGCGCGGGCCCAACTGGAGCAGATGCGCCGCGCCTTGCCCCCCGGCGGCCCCCACGACGACGACGAGGGAGGCCCCCACGGCGCCATCCGCTCGGGCCCGTATCTCTAGCCTCCGGCGGGGCTGTTCACAGCCCCGCCGGCGTGTGAGGCGTCGGGGGCCGACGGCAGCCGGGGGAGGGCCTGGGGGCGGGGGCTTCCAGGACACGCCGAAAGGGCGGGGCGGGGAGAAGGTTCCGCGCAGCGGCACACCCGCAGCCACCGCCGGACCGGCCCCGGCGTAAGCGGGGGGTAAGCGGGGTCCGACGGAACCCATATGGCCCCCGCATACTCAGGGGCATGAGCTACGACGCCATCGTCCTCGCCGGCGGCGCCGCCCGGCGCCTCGGCGGGGCCGACAAGCCCACCCTCCCGGTGGGCGGCCGCACCCTCCTCGACCGCGTCCTGGCGGCCTGCCAGGACGCCGCCGCCACCGTCGTCGTCGGCGGCCGCAGGCCCACCGCCCGCCCCGTCGACTGGACCCTGGAAGCCCCGCCCGGCGGCGGCCCGGTGGCCGCGCTCCAGGCCGGGCTGCGGCGGACGACCGCCGGGCTGGTCCTCGTACTCTCCGCCGACCTGCCCTTCCTCGACGGGGACACCGTCCGGTCCCTCCTCTCGTCGGCCGCCGCCGGCTCCGGGGACGGGGCCCTGCTCAGAGACTCCGAGGGCCGCGACCAGCCGCTCGTCGCCGCCTACCGCACCGAACCCCTGCGCCGCGAGATCGCCCTGCTCGCGACCGAGCACGGCACCCTTCACGGCCTCCCCCTGCGCGCGCTCACCTCCGAGCTGGACCTGGCCAGGGTCACCGCCGCCGCGCCACTCGCCTCCTTCGACTGCGACACCTGGGAGGACCTGGCGACGGCCCGTGCCCGGATCAGGGAGCATGGGAACGTGCTGGATCAATGGATCAACGCCGCCAAGAACGAGCTCGGCATCGACGTGGACGTCGACACCAAGACCCTGCTCGACCTCGCCCGTGACGCCGCGCACGGTGTCGCCCGGCCCGCGGCCCCGCTGACGACCTTCCTGGTCGGCTACGCGGCCGCACGCGCCGAGGCCGCCGGCGCGGACCCCGCCGAGGCCGTCGCCGAGGCCTCCCGGAAGGCAGCCGCCCTGGCTCTGCGCTGGGCGGCGGAGGCCGAATCCCCCGACGCCCGGCCCACCGACCCCGAGGGGAGCGGCTCTCCATGACCCGTACCGATGCCGACGGCGCCCTGGACGAGGCGCTCGCCCTGGTCAGCCGTACCTCCGCCGCCGACGGCGGGACCGGCGGGCACCGCGCCAGTGCCTGGCAGCGCGCCCGGGAGACCGCCGCCCTGGCGGGCACGACCGTCCGGGCCCGCAGCCACCGGGTGGCCCTCGCGGACGCGCTCGGCGAGGTACTGACCGGGTCCCTGGACGCCCTCGGCGACCTGCCGTCCTTCGACACCTCCGCCATGGACGGCTGGGCGGTCGCCGGGCCCGGCCCCTGGGTGATCCGCCCCGGCGACGGGATCCTGGCCGGGGGGACCGCAGACGCGTCCCCCGCACCCCTCGCCGACGGCGAGGCCGTCCGGATCGCCACCGGCGCCCGCATCCCCGCCGACACCACCGCGGTGATCCGCAGCGAACACGCCCGCGAGTCCGGCACCCAGCTGCACGCCACCCGCCCCGTCGGCACCGGCCAGGACATCCGCCCGCGCGGCCAGGAGTGCCGCTCCGGCGACCCGCTGCTCCCGGCCGGCTCCCTGGTGACCCCCGCCGTCCTGGGCCTGGCCGCGGCCGCCGGGTACGACGAGCTGGTCACCCGGCCCCGGCCGCGCGTGGAGATCCTCGTCCTCGGGGACGAGCTGCTCACGGAGGGCCTCCCGCACAACGGGCTGATCCGCGACGCGCTCAGCCCCATGCTGGGCCCCTGGATCACCCGCATCGGGGCCGAGGTGGTCTCCACCCGCCGGCTCGGGGACGACCCGGCCGGGGCCGAGGCCCTCTTCGAGGCGATCACCGGCTCCACCGCCGACCTGGTCGTCACGACCGGCGGCACCGCCTCCGGCCCCGTCGACCACGTCCACCCCGTACTGGAGCGGGCCGGCGCCGAGCTGCTCGTGGACGGGGTCGCCGTGCGCCCCGGACACCCGATGCTGCTGGCCCGCCTCGGCGACCGGACGGACGGCCGCCACGTGGTCGGCCTGCCCGGCAACCCCCTCGCGGCCGTGTCCGGCCTGCTGACCCTCGCCGAGCCGCTGCTGCGCGCCCTCGCCGGCCGCCGCCAGCGCCCGCGCTACGCCGTACCGGTGCAGGGCGACGTGCCGGGGCACCCGTACGACACCCGGCTGGTGCCGGTCCTGCTGACCGACGAGCACGCGGTACCGCTGCGCTACAACGGCCCGGCGATGCTGCGCGGGGTGGCCGCCGCCGACGCGCTGGCCGTCGTACCGCCGCACGGCGCGCGGAACGGGCAGGAACTGGAGGTCCTCGACCTGCCGTGGGCCGCCGGGGGATGTTTCACGTGAAACTGCACGGTCAGGACGCGATGGCGCGCGGCGCCGACGAGAGGCTCGTCTCACGCCGCATCAAACTGCCCAAGCGGGTGGTGGAAAGACCGCTGCGCCAGGTCGCCAAACGGCTGCTGATGGCGCTGTTCGTGCTCTGCCTGACGGTCCTGATCGTCTGGCTCGACCGGGACGGCTACCACGACAACGCCAACGACGAGGTCGACCTCCTCGACTGCGTCTACTACGCGACGGTCACCCTGTCGACGACCGGATACGGCGACATCGTCCCGTACAGCGACAGCGCGCGGCTGGTCAACATCCTGCTGATCACCCCGCTGCGCGTGCTGTTCCTGATCATCCTGGTCGGCACCACCCTGGAGGTCCTGACCGAACGCACCCGGGAAGAATGGCGGTTGAACCGCTGGAGGAAGAACTTGCGCGAGCACACGGTCGTCGTCGGCTTCGGCACCAAGGGCCGCTCGGCGCTCCAGACGCTGTTGGCGACCGGCCTCCAGAAGGAGCAGGTCGTCATCGTCGACCCCAGCGCCAAGGTCGTCGACATGGCCAACGCGGAGGGGTTCACGGGGGTCGTCGGCGATGCCACCCGCTCGGACGTCCTGCTGCGCGCCGAGCTCCAGAAGGCCCGTCAGATCATCATCGCCACCCAGCGGGACGACACCGCGGTCCTCGTCACGCTGACGGCCCGGCAGCTCAACCGGGGCGCGCGGATCGTGACCGCGGTCCGTGAGGAGGAGAACGCGCCGCTGCTGAAGCAGTCCGGCGCCGACGCCGTCATCACGAGCGCGAGCGCCGCCGGGCGGCTGCTGGGACTGTCCGTGCTGAGCCCGAGGGCGGGCGCGGTGATGGAGGACCTCATCCACCAGGGCAGCGGCCTGGACCTGATCGAACGGCCCGTCAACCGGTCCGAGGCCGGGCTGGGCGTGCGGGAGACGGGGGACCTGGTGGTCAGCGTGGTGCGCGGGCACCGGCTGCTCGCCTACGACGATCCGCAGGCGAGCCCGCTCCGGCTGACCGACCGGGTGATCACCATCGTGCGGGCGACCCCGCAGACGACCCCTCAGGTCACCCTCGGCCCGGCGGAGTAGCGGGCGCGGTAGATTCCGGGCCATGCATGCGATCACCATCGAGCAGCCGGGCGGCCCCGAGGCCCTCGTCTGGGCCGACGTACCCGATCCGGTGGCGGGCGAGGGCGAGGTGCTCGTCGAGGTCGCGGCGAGCGCCGTGAACCGCGCCGACGTCCTGCAGCGGCAGGGCTTCTACGATCCGCCGCCGGGGGCCTCGCCCTATCCCGGCCTGGAGTGCTCCGGACGCGTCGCCGCCGTGGGGCCGGGAGTGTCCGGCTGGGCGGTGGGCGACGAGGTGTGCGCACTGCTGTCGGGCGGCGGGTACGCGCAGAAGGTCGCCGTGCCGGCGGGCCAGCTGCTGCCGGTCCCGCAGGGCGTGGACCTGGTGGCGGCGGCCGCGCTGCCGGAGGTGGTCGCGACGGTGTGGTCCAACGTGTTCATGGTCGCGGGGCTGCGGCCGGGCGAGACCCTGCTCGTGCACGGCGGTTCGAGCGGCATCGGCACCATGGCGGTCCAGCTGGGCAAGGCCGTGGGCGCGCGGGTGGCGGTGACGGCGGGCGGCAAGGAGAAACTGGAGCGCTGCGCGGAGCTGGGCGCGGACATCCTGATCGACTATCGCGAGCAGGACTTCGTGGAGGAGCTGCGGACCGCGACGGGCGGCGCCGGGGCGGACGTGATCCTGGACATCATGGGCGCGAAGTACCTGGACCGGAACCTGGAGGCCCTGGCCGTGAACGGCCGGCTGGCCGTGATCGGCTTCCAGGGCGGGGTGACGGCGGAACTCGACCTGCGCAAGCTCCTGGCGAAGCGGGGGGCCATCACGGCGACCTCGCTGCGCGCCCGCCCGCTGGAGGAGAAGGCGGCCATCATCGCGGCGGTGCGGGAGCACGTGTGGCCCCTGATCGGCGCGGGCCGCGTCCGGCCGGTGGTCCACGCGACGTATCCGATCACGGAAGCGGCGGAGGCCCACCGGGTCCTGGAGTCGAGCTCGCACGTGGGCAAGATCCTCCTGACGGTCTGAGGGCCTCCCGAGGCCCACGGGAGGCTCCCGGGAGCCCTCGGCCCGACGGTCCGGCACGGTCGGCGGAGAACGGCGGCGGCCAGCCCCTCCGGAGGCGGGGAGGGCCACCGTCCGGGCCGTCCTCCGCCCGGCGGCCTGGACCCCGCCGCCCCTGCCCCTTGCCCGACGGGCGGGCCGCCCGCCCGCGCCCGGCTACAGACCGCGCAGCAGGACCGCCGGGTTCTCCACGCAGTCCGCGACGTAGCGGAGGAAGCCCCCCGCCGCGCCCCCGTCGCAGACCCGGTGGTCGAACGTCAGCGACAGCTGGACGACCTGACGGACGGCCAGCTCGCCGCGGTGCACCCACGGCTTCGGGACGATCCGCCCGACGCCCAGCATGGCCGCCTCCGGGTGGTTGATGATCGGCGTGGAGCCGTCCACCCCGAAGACCCCGTAGTTGTTCAGGGTGAACGTCCCGCCCGTCAGGTCGGACGGGGCCAGTTTCCCGGCCCGGGCCAGCTCCGTCAGCCGGGCGAACTCCGCCGACAGGGACTCGGGGCTGCGCGTGTGGGCGTCCCGGACGACCGGGACCATCAGCCCGCGCTCGGTCTGGGCGGCGAAGCCCAGGTGGACCGCGGGGAGCCGGACGATCTCGTTCGCCGCGAGGTCCACCGTGGAGTTGAGCTCCGGATACCGCGCCAGCGCGGCCGTGCAGATCCGGGCCAGCAGCGCGAGCACCGAGATCTTCGGGCCGTCCACCGCGTTCATCGCGGCCCGCGCCGCCATCAGCTCGGTGGCGTCCGCGTCGACCCAGCAGGTGGCCTCGGGGATCTCGCGCCGGCTGCGCGAGAGCTTCTCCGCCACGGCGCCGCGCAGCCCCTTGAGCGGGATGCGCTCGCCCCGCGCGGCCACCGCCACGGGGGCGGCCACGGGCGCGGGTGCGGCCACGGGCGCGGGTGCGGCCACGGGGGCCCGGAGCGCGGCTTCCACGTCGGCCCGCAGGATCAGGCCCTCCGGCCCGGATCCGCGCAGCGCCCGAAGGTCGACGCCGTTGTCCCGGGCCAGCTTGCGCACCAGCGGCGAGATGACGGGCACCGGCCCGGCGGGAGCCGCCGGGGCCGGGGCCGCGACCGGGACAGGGACCGGTGCAGCGACCGGGGCCGCGGCGGGCGCCGACACCGCGCTGGTGACGGGTCGCACCCGCCGCCGACGCGCCGGGCGCGAGTGGTCCGAGCCGTACCCGATCAGAGGCCGGGGCGCGTTGGCGGAGCCTTCGGCATCCGCCTCGGCGACCGGGGCCTGCGGAGCCCCGGCGGGCGCCGACTCCGCACCCACCGCCACGGTGATCAGCGGGGCGCCGACCGGCAGCTCCTCGCCCTCCTCGCCGAACCGGGCGGTGACCACACCGCCGTACGGGCAGGGCACCTCCACCATCGCCTTGGCCGTCTCGACCTCGACGACCGGCTGGTCGATGGCGACGACGTCGCCCACCGCCACCAGCCACCGCACGATCTCGGCCTCGGTCAGCCCCTCGCCGAGGTCGGGCAGCTTGAATTCCATGACCTGCGCCATCAGTTCTCCCACTGCAGGCGGGCCACCGCGTCCAGGATCCGCTCCACACCGGGCAGGTGGTGCTTCTCCAGCATCGGCGGCGGGTACGGGATGTCGAAGCCCGTCACGCGCAGCACCGGCGCCTCCAGGTGGTGGAAGCAGCGCTCGGTCACCCGGGCCGCGATCTCCGCACCCGGGCCGCCGAAGCCGCCGGCCTCGTGGACCACGACCGCGCGCCCGGTGCGGCGCACGGAGGCGACGACCGTCTCCTCGTCGAAGGGGACGAGGGAGCGCAGGTCCACGACCTCCAGGTCCCAGCCCTCCTCACGGGCCGCCTCGGCCGCCTCCAGGCAGACCGGCAGCGAGGGCCCGTAGGTGATCAGGGTGGCGCTCGTACCGGCCCGGCGGACCAGGGCCTCGCCGATGCCCGGCACGGGCGCGGGCGCCTCCGGCGACCACTGCGACTTGGACCAGTAGAGCCGCTTCGGCTCCAGGAAGACCACGGGGTCGTCACTGGCGATGGAGGCGCGCAGCAGCCCGTACGCGTCCTCGACGGTCGCCGGGGTGACGACCGTCAGGCCCGGCGTGGCCGTGTAGTACGCCTCGGAGGAGTCGCAGTGGTGCTCGACGCCGCCGATGCCGCCGCCGTACGGCACGCGGATGGTGATCGGCAGCGGCATGGCGCCCCGCGTGCGGTTGCGCATCTTCGCCACGTGCGAGATGAGCTGCTCGAACGCCGGGTAGGCGAACGCGTCGAACTGCATCTCCACGACCGGCCGCAGCCCGTACATGGCCATGCCGACCGCGGTGCCGAGGATGCCGGCCTCCGCGAGCGGGGTGTCCGTGACCCGGTCCTCGCCGAACTCCTTCGCGAGCCCGTCGGTGATCCGGAAGACCCCGCCGAGCGTCCCGACGTCCTCGCCCATCACGTGGACCGTCGGGTCCTCGGCCATCGCGTCCCGCATGGCCCGGGTCAGCGCCTGCGCCATCGTCGCGGGCTTGACCCCCTGCTGAGCCACCGTGGTCATGCGTCACCTTCCGCTTCCAGTTCGGCGCGCAGCATGGCCGCCTGCTCGCGCAGCCGGCCGGTCTGCTCGGCGTAGACGTGCGCGAAGAGGTCCATCGGGTCCAGTACGGGCTCGGCGTTCATCCGCTCGCGGAGGTCCGCCGCCATCGCCTCGGCCGCGTCGCGCGCCTCCCGGACGCCGGACTCGTCGAGCCAGCCGCGCGCCGTGAGCTCGCGCTCCAGCAGCTCCACCGGGTCGTGCGCCTTCCAGGCCTCGACCTCGGAGTCGGACCGGTAGCGGGTCGCGTCGTCGGCGTTCGTGTGGGCCTCCATCCGGTAGGTGACGGCCTCGATCAGGGTCGGGCCGCCGCCCGAGCGCGCCCGCTTCACGGCCTCGGTGAGGACCTCGTGCAGCGCGGCGGCGTCGTTCCCGTCGACCAGCCGGCCGGGCATCCCGTACCCCACGGCCTTGTGGGCCAGGGTCGGGGCGGCCGTCTGCTTGGCGAGCGGGACGGAGATGGCGAAGCCGTTGTTCTGGACCAGGAAGACCACCGGGGCCTGCCAGACGGCCGCGAAGTTCAGCGCCTCGTGGAAGTCGCCCTCGCTGGTGCCGCCGTCGCCGACCATGGCGAGCGCGACGACCTCGTCCCCGCGCAGCCGCGCGGCGTGCGCCACGCCGACCGCGTGCGGGAGCTGGGTGGCGAGCGGGGTGCACAGCGGGGCTATGCGCAGCTCGCGCGGGTCGTAGCCGGTGTGCCAGTCGCCACGCAGCAGCGTGAGCGCCTGGACGGGGTCCAGTCCGCGCGCCACGGCCGCGAGGGTGTCGCGGTAGCTCGGGAAGAGCCAGTCCTGCTCCTCCAGGACCAGCGCGGCCGCGATCTCTGCGGCCTCCTGCCCGACGGTGGAGGGGTACACGGCGAGACGGCCCTGCCGGGTCAGCGCGGTGGCCTGGGCGTTGTAGCGGCGGCCCCGCACCAGCTCGGCGTAGTAGCGGCGCATCAGCGCGGGGTCGAGGTGCTCGGCCGCCGCGGTGCCCAGGACCCGGTAGGGCTCCGGGTCCGGAAGCAGCGGAGCGGCCTCCGTGCGGGGCCTCCAGGCGGGCGGCGGGGTGACTCGGTGGGACGCACCGGCACCGGGCAGCTCTTGGACCGTCATGGCGGCGTACACCTCCTCGTGGGAAGCGGGCAGGGCGGGCCCCCGGTTGTGGGGTGCCTCACCTACCGATTGTTCGGTCGTCGGCGCAATTTGGCTACAGGCGCCTTCAGGCTGTGGACAAACTGGCGACGGGGCCCTGGGATGGGTGCAGGACGTCCAGGAGAGGGAGGCAGTGGGCAATGCCGGATGAACAAATGGCCGGAACGGGCTCCGTACCGGCTTCACCGGGGGGTGCCCCGGCCGCTCCGGCGGCACCGCCGGTTCCCGTCCCGCCGGTGGTACCGGCGCCGCCCGTGCCGCCCCGCCCCCTCGACCCGATCGACCGGTCGATCATGCGCCTGCTCCAGGCGGACGGCCGGGCGTCGATACGGTCGGTGGCCGAGCAGGTGCACGTCTCGCGCGCGAACGCGTACGCCCGGATCAACCGGCTGATCGACGACGGGGTGATCCGCGGGTTCACAGCCCGGGTGAACCACGAACGGGCAGGTCAGGGGGCATCGGCCTATATCACCCTGAAGATCGTCCAGAACTCTTGGCGGACGGTGCGCGAAAAGCTGCGCGAGCTGCCGGGGGCCGCCCACATCGCCCTCGTGAGCGGGGATTTCGACGTCCTGCTGCTGGTCCACACGGCGGACAACCGCACGCTGCGGGAGCTGGTGCTGACGCGTCTGCAGTCCATCCCTGAGGTGCTGTCCACCCGCACGCTGCTGGTCTTCGAGGAGACGGACCTGCTGGACCCGGGCCCCGCCGGCGGCCCGGCGCTCACGGAGGACTGAGGACGCCCGCGGAGGGCCGGAAAGGGGGGAGGGGGGAAGGGGAAAGGGGGCCGGAATCCGGACCCCCCTTCCCCCGCCGCTCCCGCTAGGACTTCGCGCGCAGGCCGTCCAGGGCCATGCTGACCACGGCGTCCGCGAGCTGGTCGGGGGTCGTGCCCGGGTGCGGGCGGTACCACTCGACCAGTGAGTTGACCATGCCGAAGAGCAGGCGGGTGGCCAGCCGGATGTCCACGTCCGCCCGCAGGTCCCCGTCCGCGGCGGCGGCCTTGAGCAGCTCGGCGACCTGGTGGTCGAACTCGCGGCGGCGCTCCAGGGCCCAGCGCTCGGTGCGGGTGTTGCCCCGCACCCGCAGCAGGAGGGTGACGTACGGGAGCTCCGCGACCAGGACCTCGACCGTGCGGCGGGTGACGTACTCGACGCGCGCGACCGCGCGACCGCGCAGGGCGCCCGGCTCCTCCAGGACCGCGAAGAGCTCGTCCAGCGCCCGGCTGACGGCCCGGTGCAGCAGCTCCTCCTTGCCCGCCACGTGGTGGTAGATCGAGGACTTGGAGATCCCGGCGGCCTTGGAGAGGTGCTCCATGGAGGTGCCGTCGTAGCCGCGCTCGTTGAAGACCTGCACCGCCACCGACAGCAGCGTCTCGGGGGTGTAGGTGTCGCGCCTGGCCGTGGTCATCCGGCGACCTCCTCCGCCGCCTCTGCGGCGGCCTCCTCCGCTTCGCCGTCGTCCGCGTAGCCCAGTTTGAAGAGGGCCAGCGAGGGGGCGTAGCGGCCGCCGGGGCAGCGCTCGTCGAGGTGGTGCAGGAGGTCGTACGCCCAGTCCCGGCCGACCCGCGCGTGCCATTCGGAGGGGCCCAGCGGGTAGTTGACGCCGAGCCGCATCGCGGTGTC
This sequence comes from Streptomyces sp. NPDC001373, assembly GCF_042895815.1. Lineage (NCBI taxonomy): Bacteria > Bacillati > Actinomycetota > Actinomycetes > Kitasatosporales > Streptomycetaceae > Streptomyces > Streptomyces sp. NPDC001373. The sequence goes on along the minus strand of NZ_JBIAWQ010000002.1, from coordinate 206,458 downwards.
GATGTCCTCGGCGGAGGCCACCCCGCGCGCCACGGCGTCGGCGGTGAGGTCGATCAGCATGGCCACGGTCCGGGCGACGATCATGCCGGGGACGTCCCCGATGACGGAGACCTCCTTGCCAAGCCGCTGGAAGAGGCCGACGGCCTCGGCGAGGGTGCGCTCGCTGGTGTCCTCGCTGACCGACAGGGCGATCCGGGTGGCCTCGCGGTAGTCCAGCGCGAGGTCGAAGTAGACGACGTCGGTGAACTCGACCGCGGTCCTGCCGTCGGCGAGCACCAGCTGGCCCTCGCCGGGCAGCTGGATGTACGGGCCGCCGTGCGCGGTGGAGGTCACCGCGATGCCGGCCTCCTCGATGAGCCCCGCCAGGGCGGCGGCCGGTCCGAGGTCGCCGACGACGGACACCTTCTCCGGCGCCTTCTGCGGCTCGGCGTTGCGCGGGGCGGGCGGCTGGGCGCCCTCGCCGTACGGGTACCAGCCGTGCCCGGACTTGCGGCCGAGGCGGCCCGACTGGACCAGCCGGCGCTGCGCGAGCGAGGGGGTGAACTTGGGGCTGCGGAAGAAGGACTCCCACACCGAGCGGGTGACGGCCTCGTTGACGTCCTGGCCGATCAGGTCGGTCAGGGCGAACGGGCCCATCTTGAAACCGCCGCTCTCGCGCAGGACGGCGTCGATGGTCGCGGGGTCGGCGCCCTGCTCCTCGTACACGGCGAAGGCTTCCGCGTAGAAGGGGCGGGCGATCCGGTTGACGATGAATCCGGGGGTGTCGGCGCAGCGGACCGGGGTCTTCCCCCAGCCCAGGACCGTGCGGTACGCGCGTTCGGCGGCGGCCGGGTCCGTGGCGGAGCCGCTCACCACCTCGACGAGGGGGAGCAGCGGGGCCGGGTTGAAGAAGTGCAGGCCGAGGAAGCGGCCGGGGTGCGCCAGACCGGCGGCGAGTTCGGTGACGGAGAGGGAGGAGGTGTTGGTGGCCAGCAGGGCGTCCGGCGAAACCACCTCTTCGAGTGCGGCGAAGAGGGCGTGCTTGACGGTGACGTCCTCGACGACGGCCTCGATGACCAGGGCGGCGTCGGCGAGGTCGGCCAGGCCCTCGGCCGCCCCGATCCGGCCGGCGGCCTCCTCGGCCTCGGCGCGGTCGAGGCGGCCCTTGGCGGCCATCCGCTCGACGCGGTCGCGCACGAGGGCGGCCCCGGTGGCGGCGAGGGCGGCGTCGATGTCGTGGATCAGCACGCGGTGGCCTGCGAGGAGGGCCACCTGGGCGATGCCCTGACCCATGGTGCCGGCGCCGACGACCGCCACAGTGCGGGACCGCTCGATTGCTGTCATGTCCTGATCCTCCCGCACCGGGTTGTCCACAGGTCCTGCCGGGCCCTCTTGTCCCGACCGATCGTTCGGTTACTCTAACTCCAGTCTGCTCTTCTTCACCCGCCCCTGCCTGATCTCACGCTGAGAACCAGCCTGATCCTGCCCGGCTCAACGAGGAGTTGGTCCCTGATGGCCGCCGAGCTCACCCTCTCCCAGCTCACCGAGAAGCACCGGCCCACGCTGGACCAGGCGCTGGCTGCCATCCGCAGCCGCGCCTACTGGTCCCCGCACCCCGAGCACCCCAAGGCCTACGGGGAGACCGCCCCGGCCGACGGGCTCGCCGCCTTCGAGGCCGTCCGCGGCACCCGCTTCGACCTCGACCAGCCCGGCACCGACGGCTGGACCGGCGGCGAGGTCTCGCCGTACGGCCCGGAGCTGGGCGTGGAGTACCCGCACGCCGACGTGGACGTCCTGCTGCCCGCCATGAAGGCCGGCATGGGCGCCTGGCGCGACGCCGGACCCGCGGCCCGCGCCGCGGTCTGCATCGAGATCCTCTCCCGCATCTCCGCCCGCACCCACGAGTTCGCGCACGCGGTGATGCACACCAGCGGCCAGGCGTTCATGATGGCGTTCCAGGCGGGCGGCCCCCACGCGCAGGACCGCGGCCTGGAGGCCGTCGCCTACGCGTACGAGGAGCAGACCCGGGTCCCCGGCCAGGCGGACTGGTCCAAGCCGCAGGGCAAGCGCGACCCGCTGGAGCTCGGCAAGACCTTCACGGCGGTGCCGCGCGGCGTCGCGCTGATGATCGGCTGCAACACGTTCCCCACCTGGAACGGCTACCCCGGCCTGTTCGCCTCCCTGGCCACCGGCAACGCCGTCCTGGTCAAGCCGCACCCGCGCGCCGTCCTCCCGCTGGCGCTGACCGTCAAGGTGGCCCGCGAGGTGCTCGCCGAGGCGGGCTTCGACCCGAACCTGGTCGCGCTGGCCGTCGAGCGGCCGGGCGAGGGCATCGCCAAGACCCTCGCGGTCCGCCCCGAGATCAAGCTGATCGACTACACGGGTTCGACGGAGTTCGGCGACTGGCTGGAGGCCAACGCCCGCCAGGCGCAGGTCTACACGGAGAAGGCCGGCGTCAACACGGTCGTCGTCGACTCGACCTCCGACTACAAGGGCATGCTGTCCAACCTGGCCTTCTCGCTGTCCCTCTACAGCGGCCAGATGTGCACCACCCCGCAGAACCTGCTGATCCCGCGCGAGGGCATCGAGACGGACGCCGGCCACAAGTCGTACGACGAGGTCGTCGCCGACCTCGCCGCCTCGGTCGGCGGCCTGCTGGGCGACGACGCCCGGGCCAACGCTCTGCTGGGCGCGCTGGTCAACCCGGACGTCAAGGCGCGCCTGGAGGCCGCGGCGGGTCTGGGCGAGGTCGCGCTGGCCTCCCGCGAGGTGGCCAACCCCGAGTTCCCGGACGCGGTCGTGCGCACCCCGGTGATCGTGAAGCTGGACGCCGGCAAGCCGGACCCGGAGGCGGCGTACCTGTCGGAGTGCTTCGGCCCGGTCTCCTTCGCGGTGGCGGTGGACTCCACCGCCGACGCCCTGGAGCTGCTGCGCCGCACGGTGCGGGAGAAGGGCGCGATGACGGTGGGCGCCTACACCACCTCGGCGGACACCGAGCGGGCGATCGAGGAGGTCTGCCTGGAGGAGTCGGCGCAGCTGTCGCTGAACCTGACGGGCGGGGTCTACGTGAACCAGACCGCGGCCTTCTCCGACTTCCACGGCTCGGGCGGCAACCCGGCGGCGAACGCCGCGCTGTGCGACGGGGCGTTCGTCTCCAACCGCTTCCGCGTGGTGGAGGTCCGCCGCCAGGCGTAGCCCTCAGGACCGGGGCCCTCCCCAGTGGAAGAGGGTCATCGCCACGCTGGTGGCCAGGTTGTAGCTGGAGACCTGGGGCCGCATCGGGAGGGACACCAGGTGGTCCGCCCGGGCACGCAGCTCGGGCGAGATCCCGTGGCGCTCGGAGCCGAAGGCCAGCAGGGCGTCGTCCGGGAGGGTGAGGGCGCGGATGTCCTCGCCCTCCGGGTCCAGCGCGTACACGGGCCCGGGCGGCAGCTCCTCCAGCTCCAGCCGGTCCACGGTGGTCGCGTAGTGCAGCCCGGCCCCGGCACGGACCACGTTGGGGTGCCAGGGGTCGAGGTCGCCCCGGGTCACCACGCCGGTGGCGCCGAAGCCCGCGGCGAGGCGGACGACGGCGCCGACGTTGCCGAGGTTGCGTGGGTTGTCGAGCAGGACGATCGGCGCGGGCCGGGGCATGCGCGCCAGGGCGGCCCGCCCGGCGTCCCGGTCGGGCCGGACGGCGAGGGCCGCGACGCCGGTGGGGTGCACGCGGGGCAGCAGCTCCTTGAGCGGCCCCTGGCGCAGCAGCCGCGCCACCGCCTCCTCCACGTCGGGCGCGAGCTCGGCGGCGAGCGCCCGCACCCGCTCGGGCTCGTCGGCGACGACGGCCACCACCTCGGCCCCGAACCGCAGCGCGTGCTTCAGCGCATGGAACCCGTCCAGCAACACGACATCGTCCCGCCCGGCCGCCCCGGCCCACTCCCGCACCACACTCATACCCCCGACCCTAAGGCCCGGCCGGGCGGCGCCGGGCCGCCGCTGCGCGGAGCGCCCCCCTACCCGGCCTTCCACCGTTCTCCGGGCTCCGCCCGGACCCGTTCCGGGTGCTCCGCGCCCGTCGCCCGAACGCCGACGGGGCTGGAGTCGCAGCGGCTATCCGGCCTCGCCGGCGTTGGGGGCGCGGGGGTCCGGGGGCGGAACCACCAGAAGCGGGGGCCGGGGCGGAGCCCCGGGAAGCGGAGGAAGGGCGGGGCGGGAAGCCGCTCCGCGCAGCGGCACCCGCAGCGCGCAGGCCCGCGCCCCCACCCACACCAGGAACCCGGTCGGCAGGAACACCGCATCGGCGGCGATCATCGCCAAGGAGAAGAACGGCAGCCCCAGCAGCACCGCGATCCCCGCGTGCTCCAGCATCATCACCGCCAGCAGCACGTTCTTGACCCGCCGGTTGAACAGCGTGAACGGGAACGCGACCTGCACCACCACGGTCCCGTAGGTCAGCAGCATCACCGCCACCCCGCTGCCCGCCAGCACCCCCGACAGCCCCGGCCACGGGGAGAAGTAGTCCAGCCGCAGCGGGTAGTACAGCGCGGTCCCGTCCTGCCAGCGTGAGCCCTGGATCTTGTACCAGCCCGCAGTCGCGTAGATCAGGCACACCTCCGCCGTGATCACGAGCATCCCGGCGTTGTGCAGCAGATTGGCGAGCACGTCCAGGGCGGCCCGCCGCTCGCCCTCAGGCTCGTACCGCTCGGCCAGCCACCACAGCAGGGCCCCCGCCCACAGCGCCGCGAACACGGCCGCCCAGCCGTCGCTCAGCCGCCCGCCGAGCACCGCCCAGGCGAGGAGCGCGCCCAGCACGCCCCACAGCGCCGGTCCGGCCGGCCCCGCCGCGGCGCTGCCGCGCAGCCGGGCCCGCCGCGCGTCCAGCGACCAGACCTGCGCGCAGCGCGTGAGCACCAGGTAGACGGCCATCAGGTGGATGACGTTGTCGCCGCCGTCGCCCATGAACACGCTGCGGTTCTGCAGCGACAGCACCCCGACCATGAACAGCACGGACGTCGCCCGGGTCCGCCAGCCCAGCGCCAGCAGCGCGCTCGCGGCCACGGCGAGGCCGTAGACGAGCTCGAACCACCACCCGGACGCGGACCACAGCAGCACCGTGAAGGCGTGGTTGCCGGCGAGCAGCCGCTCGGCGAGCTGCCAGCTCCACGGCCCGTCGGGCCCGTACAGCTCCTGGCGGTGCGGGAACTCGCGCAGCAGGAAGAACAGCCAGGTCCCGGCGAAGCCGATGCGTACGACGGCGCTCTGGTACGGGCCGAGGGCCTGGCCGCTGACCTGCGCGAGCGCCCGCCTCAGACGGTCCACCACGGCAGCTCCCGGTAGTACGTCTGGGTGTCCGTCTTCTCCCCGCTCCAGGCAGGCGCGGCCACCGAGCGCGTCGCCGAGCGCAGCTGGACCCGTACGATCCGGTCCCCGCCGGGGAGTCCCGCCCCCAGCCGGCCGCCGGCGATCCGCTTCAGGTAGGCCTCGGACAGCTCGCCGCGGTCGGCGTTGGTCGCCTTGTTGTCGTCGTCGTGGGAGCCGGTGAAGAAGTCCCAGGCCCGGCGTAGCTCGTTCTGCCGGGTGTGGCTCGGCAGCGGGCTGTGCCGGATGGCGGCGGCGTCCTCGGCGGACAGGTCCCGCCAGTCCGTGGTGACGAGGGCGCCGGCGGCGGTGCGGACCTGGGCGCGGGCCTCCACGGCGATGTTCTGCTGGAGCGGGTTGGGGGCGAAGAGCCTCCAGTTCTGCTCGAACTCGGGGTAGATCCAGCCGTCGACCAGGCCCGCGTGCCGCTTGCTCAGCGTGTTGGAGGGGGCGACGTGCAGGAAGACCAGCCCCAGGTGCAGGCAGGCGGCGACGGCCAGCGCGCCGGTGACCAGCGCCGCGAGAACCCGGTACGGGAGGGACAGCCCGGCGATCCCGGGCGCCCGGGGAGGGGCCGTGCCGGGCCCGTCCCCGCGCTCGCGCTCGTTCGCGTCCATCCCGCCCCGATCATCCGGCGTCCACAGGCTTGCCCACAGAGGTTGACACCCTACGGGCCGCCGTCTCACCATTGAAGAGGATGAACCGAACGATCGGTCGGTCGGGCGGACGGCAGACTCGGACGCAGATTCGGACAGGGAGCCGTGATGGTCGCAGTGACTCCGGAGACGGGGACGTCGGGCGGGGTGGACGGAGGGTCCGCCGGCCTCGGCGCGCAGCTGAGGGCGGACTTCGACGCCGCCGTCGCGGCGGAGGAGCGCGTGGAGCCGCGCGACTGGATGCCCGAGGAGTACCGCGCCTCCCTGGTCCGGCAGATGGCACAGCACGCCCACTCCGAGATCATCGGCATGCAGCCCGAGGCCAACTGGATCACCCGCGCGCCCTCGCTGCGCCGCAAGGCGATCCTGATGGCCAAGGTCCAGGACGAGGCGGGGCACGGCCTCTACCTCTACAGCGCCGCCGAAACCCTCGGCACCAGCCGGGACGAGCTGCTCGACAAGCTCCACTCCGGCAGGCAGAAGTACTCCTCGATCTTCAACTACCCGACTCTGACCTGGGCGGACGTCGGCGCCATCGGCTGGCTCGTGGACGGCGCGGCGATCACCAACCAGGTGCCGATCTGCCGCTGCTCCTACGGCCCCTACGCCCGCGCGATGGTCCGGATCTGCAAGGAGGAGTCCTTCCACCAGCGCCAGGGCTACGAGCTGCTCCTCGCCCTCTCCCAGGGCACCGAGGCCCAGCACGCCATGGCCCAGGACGCCGTGAACCGCTGGTGGTGGCCGTCCCTGATGATGTTCGGCCCGCCGGACGACGAGTCGGTCCACAGCGCCCAGGCGATGGCCTGGCGGATCAAGCGCCACTCCAACGACGAGCTGCGCCAGCGCTTCGTCGACATCGCCGTCCCGCAGGCCGAGTCCCTGGGCCTGACCCTGCCCGACCCGGACATCCGGTGGAACGAGGAGCGCGGGCACCACGACTTCGGCGCCATCGACTGGGCCGAGTTCTGGGACGTGCTCAAGGGCAACGGCCCCTGCAACGAGCAGCGCATCAGCCAGCGGCGCAAGGCCCACGAGGAAGGCGCCTGGGTCCGCGAAGCGGCCACGGCGTACGCGCAGAAGCACACCGGCACCGGACGAGAGGTACAGGCATGACGCAGAACTGGCCCCTGTGGGAGGTGTTCGTGCGCTCGCGCCGCGGCCTCTCGCACACGCACGCGGGCAGCCTGCACGCCCCCGACGCCGAGATGGCCCTGCGCAACGCACGCGACCTCTACACGCGGCGCAGCGAAGGCGTCTCCATCTGGGTCGTTCCCTCCGCGGAGATCACGGCCTCCTCCCCGGACGAGCGGGACCCGTTCTTCGCCCCGTCCGCCGACAAGCCCTACCGCCACCCGACCTTCTACGAGATCCCCGAGGGGGTGCGCCACCTGTGAGCACCGACACCACCACCCAGCCGGCGGTCACGGCAGCCGTCCTCGCCCTCGCGGACGATGCTCTGATCCTCTCCCACCGCCTCGGCGAATGGGCCGGCCACGCCCCCGTCCTGGAGGAGGAGGTCGCCCTCGCGAACATCGCGCTCGACCTGCTCGGCCAGGCCCGCGTCCTGCTCTCCATGGCGGGCGACGAGGACGAGCTGGCCTTCCTGCGCGAGGAGCGCGCCTTCCGCAACCTCCAACTGGTCGAACAGCCCAACGGGGACTTCGCCCACACCATCGCCCGCCAGCTGTACTTCTCCCTGTACCAGCACGAGCTGTACACGGAACTGGCCGCAGGCGACGGCCCGTTCGCCCCGCTGGCGGCCAAGGCCGTCAAGGAGACCGCCTACCACCGCGACCACGCCGAGCAGTGGACGCTGCGGCTCGGCGACGGCACGGAGGAGAGCCGCCGGCGCATGCGCGCGGCCCTGGACGGGCTGTGGAAGTACACCGGGGAGATGTTCCGCCCCGTCGAGGGCCTCGACGTGGACCCCGCCGCCCTGGAGGCCCGCTGGCTGGCCGCGCTGGGCGGCGTCCTGGAGCGGGCCGGACTGGACCTGCCCGAGGGCCCGCGCACGGGCGCCTGGACCGCCGGAGCCGGCCGCCAGGGCCTGCACACCGAGTCCTTCGGCCGGCTGCTCGCGGAGATGCAGCACCTGCACCGCAGCCACCCCGGAGCGTCGTGGTGACCGCCGCCGCCGGGGCGAGCCGCCTGGAGGCGGAGCTGGCCGAGCTGGCCGGCACCGTCCCGGATCCGGAGCTGCCCGTCCTGACCCTCGCCGAGCTGGGCGTCCTGCGCGGCGTGCGGATGCATGACGAGGGGTACGCCGAGGTGCTCCTGACTCCCACCTACACCGGCTGCCCTGCCATCGAGGCGATGTCCGCCGACATCGAGCGCGTCCTCACCGACCACGGCATACCCCGGGTGCGGGTCACCACCGTGCTCGCCCCCGCCTGGTCCACCGACGACATCAGCGCCGAAGGCCGCCGCAAGCTCGCCGCGTTCGGCATCGCCCCGCCCCGCCCGCACTCCGCCGGCGGACCGGTCCCGCTCACCCTGTCGGTGCGCTGCCCGAACTGCGGCTCCACCGACACCGAGCTGCTCAGCCGGTTCTCCTCCACGGCCTGCAAGGCGCTGCGCCGGTGCGTCGCCTGCCGCGAACCGTTCGACCACTTCAAGGAGCTGTAGATGGCCGCACCCCGCCACGGCGCGTTCCACCCCCTGACGGTGGCGGCGGTCGACCGGCTCACGGACGACTCGGTGGCGCTGACCCTGTCGGTGCCCGAGGAGCTGCGCACCGAGTACCGGCACGCCCCCGGCCAGCACCTGACGCTCCGCCGCAGGCCCGCCGAGGGCGCCGAGGTCCGCCGGACCTACTCGATCTGCTCCCCCGCCCCGTCCGCCGACGGCCCGGGCCCGGCCGAGCTGCGCGTGGGGGTGCGCCTGGTGGAGGGCGGCGAGTTCTCCACCTTCGCCCACAAGGAGATCGGCACCGGCGACGTGCTGGACGTGATGGTCCCGGCCGGGCGGTTCACCCTGGACCCGGCGGCCGCCCCGGCCTCGGCGCACTACGCGGCGATCGTCGGCGGCAGCGGCATCACCCCGGTCCTGTCGATCGCGGCCACCCTGCTCGCGGCCCGCCCCGACGCCCGGTTCTGCCTGGTGCGCAGCGACCGCACGGCGGCCTCCACGATGTTCCTGGAGGAGGTGGCCGACCTCAAGGACCGCTACCCGGACCGCTTCCAGCTGGTCACCGTCCTCTCCCGCGAGGAGCAGGAGGCCGGGCTGCCGTCCGGGCGGCTCGACGAGGCCCGCCTCACGTCCCTGCTGCCCGCGCTGCTGCCGGTCGGCGAGGTCTCGGGCTGGTTCCTGTGCGGCCCGTACGGGCTGGTGACGGGTGCGGAGCGGGCCCTGGCCGCGCTGGGCGTCGTACGGACCCGGGTGCACGAGGAGGTCTTCCACGTCGAGGAGACCGCCCCGCTGGACCCCGTGCGGTCCTCGACGCCGGTCGCGGCCCACGGGCGGGTCACCGCCCGGCTCGACGGCCGCTCGGGCACCTGGCCGGTGCAGGCCGGGGAGTCCCTGCTGGACGCCGTGCTGCGCAACCGCGCGGACGCCCCGTACGCCTGCAAGGGCGGGGTCTGCGGAACCTGCCGGGCGTTCGTGGTCTCGGGCGAGGTGCGCATGGACCGCAACTTCGCGCTGGAGGAGGAGGAGACGGAGGCCGGGTTCGTGCTGGCCTGCCAGTCCCACCCCGTGACGGAGGAAGTGGAGATCGACTTCGACCGCTGAGCCGCCCCGGCGGGCTGTGTTTCTGCCGCCTCCTGCTCTATCTTGACGCCCCGTCAGGTCCAGTGGCCGAGCCCGCTGGACCACAGCACCGGTGCGCGCGGGAGGACAGGCAGTGGACTTCACCTTCACCGAGGAACAGCGGGCGGCCGTCGAAGCGGCGAAGGCGGTGTTCGCCGACGTCGCCCCCGACGGCGTCCCCAGCCCCGCGCTCACGCCGGGGGCCGTCGCCGAGGAGTTCGACCGGCCCCTGTGGGCCACGCTCGCCCGCTCCGACCTGCTGGGCCTCGTGCTCGCCGAGGAGCACGGCGGGGCAGGCCTGGACACCGTCGCGCTCTGCCTGGTGCTGCGCGAGGCGGCCGGGGCGCTGGCCCGGGTGCCGCTGCTGGAGCACTGCGCGACCGCCATGGCCGTCCAGTCCCACGGCGGCCCCGAGCTGGCCGCCGCCCTGCTGCCCGGCGCCGCGCGCGGCACGCTCGTCCTCACCGCCGCCGCGCAGGGCCGCACCGGCCACGACCCCGCCGAACTGGCCGTCACCGCACGCCGCGAGGACGGCTCCTGGATCCTGGACGGGGTGCAGACCGCCGTCCCCTGGGCGCACTGCAGCGACTGGATCGCCGTCCCCGCGCACACCGGCGACGGCGGGGCCGTCCTCGCGCTGATCCCCCGCGCCACCGAGGGCCTCACCCTCGCCGACCAGTACTCCACCAGCGGGGAGAAGCTCGCCGAGCTCACCCTGGACGGGGTCCGGGTCCCCGCCGCCCACCTGATCGACGCCCCCGGCGCCTGGGAGCGGCTGCGCCAGGTCCTGACCACCGGGACCTGCGCCCTCGCGCTCGGCCTCGGCGAACGCGTCCTCGCCATGACCAGCGACTACACGGGCAAGCGGGAGCAGTTCGGCTTCCCCGTGGCCACCTTCCAGGCCGTCGCGGTCCAGGCCGCCGACCGCTACATCGACCTGCGCGCCATGGAGGTCACCCTCTGGCAGGCGGCCTGGCGGCTCGACGCCGCGACCGGAGCGGCGGGCGGTCCGCTGCCCGCCTCCGGGGACGTGGCCGTCGCCAAGATCTGGGCCTCCGAGGGCGTGCGCCGGGTCGTGCAGACCGCGCAGCACCTGCACGGCGGCTTCGGCGCCGACACGGACTACCCGCTGCACCGCTACCACGCCTGGGCCAAACAGCTGGAGCTCCAGCTCGGCCCGGCCGCCGCGCACGAGGAGGCCCTGGGCGACCTGCTGGCCGCCCACCCCCTCGGCTGAGGCCGGAGCCGGGCGGGTGCCGGAACCGGTCGGCGGGCCCGCGCCGGGCCCGCGCCGGCGCACGTCAGCCCGGCACACGTCGACCCCGGCGCGCGTCGGCCCCGGAGGGCGGAGGCTAGAGGACGAAGGCCGGGTTCCCGTTCTCCGCCACCATCGGCCGCCCGGCGCCGTCCCAGGCCTGCATCCCGCCGGACACGTTGACGGCGTCGATGCCCTGGCCCACGAGGTACTGGGTGACCTGGGCGCTGCGCCCGCCCACGCGGCACATCACGTACGCCGTGCGGCCGTCCGCGACCGCCTCCGTCACCTCGCCGAAGCGCGCGACGAAGTCGCTCATCGGGACGTGCAGCGCGCCCTCGACATGACCGGCCGCCCATTCGTCGTCCTCACGGACGTCCAGGACAAGGCCTTCGGCGGGCACCGCGGCGGCCTCCACCGAGGGGAGCGGTCCGAAGTTCATGACAGCCTTCTCTCTTCACGGATCTGGCCTGCCAACCTATCCGACCCCGGCACCCGGGCTCACGGAGTCGCGAAGGACGCCAATTCCGCCTCGCGCTCGGAGACCTGGGCCAGCAGCTGCTCGGCGATCTCCTCCAGCAGCCGGTCCGGGTCGTCGGGGGCCATCCTCAGCATCGCGCCGATCGCGCTGTCCTCCAGCTCCTTGGCCACCATCGACAGCAGCTCCTTGCGCTGCGACAGCCACTCCAGCCGGGCGTACAGCTCCTCGCTCTCGCCCGGCGCCGCGGCCTGCGGCACCGGGCCCGCGTCCCACTCCTCGGCCAGCTCGCGCAGCAGCTGCTCCTCGCCGCGCCCGTAGGCGGCGTTGACCCGGGCGATGAACGCGTCGCGCCGCGCCCGCTCCGTCTCGTCCTGAGCCAGGTCCGGGTGGGCCCGGCGGACCAGCTCGCGGTAGAGCCGGCGGACCTCCTCCGAGGGGCGCACCCGCTCCGGCGGGCGCACCGGCCGGTCGGTGAGCATCGCGGCCGCGTCGTCGGAGATCCCGTCCGAGCCCAGCCAGTCGTGGAACAGCTCGTCCACCCCGGGCATCGGCATGACCAGCGAGCGGGCCTCACGGGCCCGCCGCAGGTCCTCGGGATCGCCGCTGCGGGCGGCCTTCGCCTCCGCGATCAGCGCGTCGAGCTCGTCGAGCCGCGCGTACATCGGCCCGAGCTTCTGGTGGTGGAGCCGGGAGAAGTTCTCGACCTCCACCCGGAAGGTCTCCACCGCGATCTCGAACTCGATCAGTGCCTGCTCGGCGGCCCGCACGGCACGCTCCAGGCGGGCCTCGGGGCGCTCGTCACCGGAGGCGGCCTGCTCTTCGGGGGCTGTCTGTCCGCTCTGCTCGCTCACCCGGCCAGCCTACGGCCCGACCGGGGGAGCCGTTCCTCCCCCGGCCCCGCGGACCGCCGGTCAGACCCCGAACTCGGCCGCGATCCGGCCGGAGCGCACCGCCGCCACCAGGTCCGCGTGGTCGGCCTCGCTGCGGTCGGCGTAGGCGACGGCGAAGGCGGCCACCGCCTCGTCCAGCTCCTCGTTCTTGCCGCAGTACCCGGCCAGCAGCCGCGGGTCGGCGCTGTGGGCGTGCGCACGGGCCAGCAGGGCGCCGGTCATCCGCCCGTAGTCGTCGAGCTGGTCGGCGGTCAGCGCCGCCGGGTCCACGCTGCCCTTGCGGTTGCGGAACTGGCGGACCTGGTACGGGCGCCCCTCGACGGTGGTCCAGCCCAGCAGGATGTCGGAGACCACCTGCATCCGCTTCTGCCCGAGCACGACCCGGCGGCCCTCGTGCTCCTCCTCCGGGGAGTGGAAGCCCAGCGCGGGCAGGTGCGGCAGCAGCGCGGAGGGCCGGGCCTCCTTGACCTGGAGCACCAGGGGCTCGCCCCGGTGGTCCAGCAGCAGCACCACGTACGAGCGGGTGCCCACGCTGCCGGTGCCGACGACGCGGAAGGCCACGTCGTGGATCGCGTAGCGGGCCAGCAGCGGCAGCCGGTCCCCCGACAGCGTCCCCAGGTAGGGGCCCAGCGAGGCGGCCACGGCGGCGGCCTCCTGGTCGCCGACGCGGCGCAGCACGGGCAGCGCGTCCACGAAGCGGCGGCTCCCGTCGTCGACCGCCTCGGTCGACTTGGCGGCGAACCGGGCGGAGGTGTTGTTGCGGGCCTTCGCCGAGACCCGCTCCAGCGTGCCCAGCAGGTCGCGGGCGTCGGTGTGGGAGACGAGCTCCTCGTCGGCGATGGCGTTCCAGGCGTCGAGCGCGGGGAGCTTGGCCAGCAGCCGCATGGTGCGCCGGTAGGCGCCCACGGCGTCCCGCGCCGCCGCCCGGCAGGTGTCCTCGTCGGCGCCGGCGACGCGTCCGGCCAGCACCAGCGAGGTGGCGAGGCGCTTGACGTCCCACTCCCACGGGCCGAAGACGGTCTCGTCGAAGTCGTTGAGGTCGATCACGAGCCGGCCGCGCGCGTCACCGTAGAGGCCGAAGTTGGCGGCGTGGGCGTCACCGCAGATCTGCGCGCCCACCCCGGTCACGGGTCCGCCGGACAGGTCGTGCGCCATCAGGCCGGCGGCTCCCCGCAGGAAGGCGAAGGGATTGGCGGCCATCCGGCCCACGCGTATCGGGGTGAGCTCGGCGACCCGCCCGACGTTGGACTCCTCCACCGCGCGCACGGCGTCCGGGCGGTCGGCGGGTATCTCGAAGCCGGCGTGGGCGGAGCGCGGCACGCGCAGCCGCAGCGCCCGGCCGGCCTCCTTGGGGGAGCCGGCCACGGTCCTCGGGGCGAAGCCCGGGACGCGCGGGACGCGCCCGCCGGACCGTCCCGCGTCGGCGGCTTCCGCCGCGTCCGCCGCGCCCACCGCGTACCGTCCCGATGCCGTCGCCATGTGCGCCGCCCCCCGCCTCGTCATGCCCCACCGGCGGCTTCTCCGCCGGTCAGATCGGCCCGACGGTACCCCAAGTCCCCCGGACGGCACCGCCACAGGGCTGCCACAGCCCTGCTACAAACCGGCGTCCCGCGCCAGCAGCGCCGCCTGCACCCGGTTCTCGCACCCCAGCTTCGCGAGAATCCGGCTCACGTACGTCTTCACCGTCGCCTCGCTCATGTGGAGCCTGCGGCCGGCGTCCGCGTTGGACAGGCCCTCCCCGAGCAGCGCCAGCACCCCGCGCTCCCGCTCGCTCAGCCCCGCCACCCGCCGCCGGGCCTCCTCGCCGCGGCCCGCGGCCTGCCCGCCGGCCAGCTGGTCCACCACGTGCCGGGTCGCGGCGGGGGACAGATAGGCGTCGCCGGCCGCGGCCGCCCGGACCGCGCCGATCAGTTCGCCGGGCGCCGAGTCCTTCAGCAGGAACCCCGCGCCGCCCTGGCTCAGCGCCCGCAGCACGTTCTCCCGCTCCCCGAAGGTGGTCAGGATCAGCGCCCGCGCGCCCGGCACCGCCCGCCCCAGCTCGCCCAGCGCGGTCAGCCCGTCCATCACCGGCATCTGGATGTCCAGCAGCACCACGTCCGGGGCGTGGGAGCGGGCCAGCTCGACCGCCTCCCGCCCGTCGGCACCCTCCGCCACGACCTCGATGTCCGGCGCCGAGGTCAGGATCATCCTGATCCCGGCCCGGATCAGCGGCTCGTCGTCAGCGATCACCACTCGGATCACCTTGGCTGTCACCCGCGCTCCTACTGCTCGACCTCGTACGCCTGCTTCTCCACGAGCTTGCCGTCCAGGAAGCAGAACCGGAAAACGGTGTCCTTCGTGAGCTCCGAGGAGTCCACGGCCAGCAACGCCAGGCAGTCCGACCCCGCCGGCGGCGGCGGGCCCTTGCGGTCCACGCCCATCGTCAGGACGCTGTCCCCGTCCGGCAGCCGCTTGCGCACGGACTCCTCGGACTCGCCCACGTGCACCGCGTCGTACTGGTCCTTGCTGATCATCGCCTGGTCCGCGGTGCCCACCAGCAGGACCACCCCGGCGCCCAGCACGATGACGAGCAGCACCACGGCCGCCACCGCGATCCCGCAGCCCGTCGCGACGCCCCCGGCCCGGCTGCGGAGGGGCACGGACAGCTCGCGGTCCAGCGCCGCCCAGTCCATCGGCGGGGCCGTCCTGGCGGCCCCCTCCCGTGCCAGCGACAGCGCCTGCGACCGCTGGCCGAAGTCGTCGGCGAAGTCTGTGGCGACGTCGTCGGCCGCCCCGGCCGGCTCCGTCCCGTACGGCAGCACCCCGGCCACCCGGAACCCGCCGTCCCCGGTGGCGCCCGCGTGCACCATGCCGCCGACCAGCCGGGCCCGCTCCCGCAGCCCCGTCAGGCCCTGTCCGCCGGAGACCACCTCGCCCGAACCCCTTTCCGGGGCCGGTCCGTTGGCGATCTCCACCACCAACGAGTCGTCCTCGTAACGGAGTTCCACGGCGATCGACGACCCCGGGGCGTGCTTGTAGGCGTTGGTCAGCGCCTCCTGCACGATCCGGTACGCGGCGTGGTCGCAGGCCGCGACCAGCTGCCGGGGCCGCCCCGCCGTGCCGAACCGCACGTCGGTCCCCGCGGCCCGCGCCGCCTCCACGATGCCCGCGATCCCGGCCACCCCGCGCGCGGCCGGCTGCGCCTCGTCCGCGGGGGCGGGGGCCTCCACCCCGTCCCGCAGGATCCCGACGACCTCGCGCAGCTCGTGCATCGCCGCCACCGAGGCCTGCCGCAGCACCCCGACCGCCTCGCGCTGGCGGTCGGTCAGCGCGGGGTCCACCTCCAGCGCCCCCGTGTGCACGGAGATCAGCGCCAGTTGGTGGCCGAGGCTGTCGTGCATGTCCTGGGCGATCCGCTGCCGCTCCCGCAGCCGGGCCTGCCCGGCGACCATCGTCCGCTCCCGCACGAGCCGGTCGTTGCGCTCCTGGAGGGCGCTCAGCAGGGTCCGGCGCTGGTGCCAGTACCGGCTGGCCAGGCCGGGCATGACGGTGGCGGCGAGGAAGAGCAGGGTGGCGAACACGATCACCAGGAAGGGCCGCATCTGCGCCCACTGGTCGACGAGCGTGAGGCCGACCGACGCGACGAAGGCCAGCACGAACGCCCCGAGCGCCCGGCCCACGCCGACGATCCTGCGTCCCGCGGACCAGCCCAGCACGATCGTCACGAGGAACACGGCGGGCAGGAACGCGCTCGCCGCGGCGCCCGCCACCAGCGTGGCCGCCGGCAGCCGCCTGCGCAGCAGCACCAGCGCCACCACGGCCACGGCCCCCAGGGCCGTCTTCAGGCCCCAGCTGTTGCCGAGTTCGTCGACGCCGAGGCCCAGCAGGGCCAGCAGCCCCGCGAGGGCCAGGTCCCCCGCCAGCATCCGCCGGGACCAGGTCTCCGGCCCCTCCAGCCACTCCCGGCCCGCACGCACCCTCGCCTTGACATCCACGCGACCGACCCTAGACAGCGGCACACCACGCGGGCCGCCCTCTTTCGTCGCGCCCGGCACGACGAAAGTCGGACGATCGTCGGCGACGCACGACGGCGGCCGCACGAACGGCCGGAAACAGCGAGAAGCCCCGATCCGGAGTCCGGACCGGGGCTTCCCCGATGTGGGCGAGGGGGGATTTGAACCCCCACGTCCCGAAGGACACTGGCACCTGAAGCCAGCGCGTCTGCCGTTCCGCCACTCGCCCGAGCAGCTCTCCAGTGGATCTTGCCTTTCGGCCCGTTCCCCTGGCGACGTCGAAACAGTAGCACGTCAGAAGGGGTGGATTGAAATCGCTTTCCCGTCACCCCCGGTGGACCTCCCGACGGCCCCTCCCGCAGCCCCCTCCGGGTGCGGGACACTGTCCTTGGAGCACCCCTACGATCCCTTGTGAGTACCAACACTCCTGTGGACAGGAGCGAAGGGGAACCACCCGAATCCGCCACGCGTGGATACGATCAGTAAGCAGTACAGGGCGACAGCGACGGAGGAGGTGCCCGATGGGAGTCCTGAAGCGGTTCGAGCAGCGTCTCGAAGGTCTGGTGAACGGCACCTTCGCCAAGGTGTTCAAGTCCGAGGTCCAGCCGGTGGAGATCGCCGGCGCCCTCCAGCGGGAGTGCGACAACAACGCCACCATCTGGAACCGCGAGCGGACCGTCGTCCCCAACGACTTCATCGTGGAGCTGAGCTCCGGCGACTACGAGCGCCTGAGCCCCTACTCCGGGCAGCTCGGCGACGAGCTCGCGGGTCTCGTCCGCGACTACGCCAAGCAGCAGCGCTACAGCTTCATGGGCCCCATCAAGGTCCACCTGGAGAAGGCCGAGGACCTGGACACGGGCCTCTACCGCGTCCGCAGCCGCACCCTGGCCTCCAGCACCTCCCAGGACCCCTCCCAGGCCCCCCAGGGCCGGCCGGGCGGTTACGGCTACCCGCCGGTCGCCGCCCCTCCCATGCCCGCGGGTCCTCCCCCGGGCGCACCCGGCGGCCGCCCCGGCGGCGCCCCTGCGACTTCCGGCGCTCCGGGCACCATGCGCCGCTGGATCGAGATCAACGGCACCCGCCACCAGATCTCGCGTCCCACGCTCGTACTCGGCCGCAGCACCGAGGCCGATGTGCGGATCGACGACCCCGGCGTATCCCGCCGGCACTGTGAGATCCGGACCGGAACACCCCCGACGATCCAGGATCTCGGGTCCACCAACGGCATCGTGGTGGACGGACAGCACACCACCCGCGCTACGCTCCGCGACGGCTCGCGGATCGTCGTGGGCAGCACCACCATCATTTACCGGCAAGCCGAAGGGTGAAGCGGGGGCAATGTCAGAGCTGACCCTGACGGTCATGCGGTTGGGTTTCCTGGCCGTTCTGTGGCTGTTCGTCATCGTGGCCGTTCAGGTCATCCGCAGCGACCTGTTCGGTACGCGCGTCACGCAGCGCGGCTCGCGCCGCGGCGGCGGCGCGGCGGCCGCGCCGCAGCAGACCGGGCGGCAGGCCGCCCCGCCGCAGCAGCGCCAGCGCCGGGGCGCGCCGACCAAGCTCGTCGTCTCCGAGGGAACCCTCACGGGCACCACCGTGACCCTCGCCGGCCAGACGATCACGCTGGGCCGCGCCCACGACTCCACGATCGTGCTGGACGACGACTACGCCTCCAGCCGCCATGCCAGGATCTACCCCGACCGTGACGGCCAGTGGATCGTCGAGGATCTCGGGTCCACCAACGGCACGTATCTCGACCGGACCCGACTCACCACCCCGACGCCCATTCCGCCGGGCGCCCCGATCCGCATCGGCAAGACCGTCATCGAGCTGCGGAAGTAGTACGAGAATGAGCGAGCGGAGCGAGCGAGCCGCAGCGGTCCGTCCCACCGGGGACACGGGCCCGAGCGCGCTCCCGACCGGAGGGTGGGCAGTGTGGCTCGAGACCGGTTGTACCCCGAAGCGTCGTCGACAGGGCAGGTGCGCATGAGTCTGTCCCTGCGTTTCGCCGCCGGATCGCACAAGGGGATGATCCGCGAGGGCAACGAGGACTCCGGCTACGCCGGTCCCCGGCTCCTCGCCGTCGCCGACGGCATGGGCGGCCAGGCCGCCGGCGAGGTAGCCAGCTCCGAGGTCATCTCCTCGCTCGTCCAGCTCGACGACGACATCCCGGGCTCCGACATCCTGACGGCCCTCGGTATCGCCGTGCAGCGGGCCAACGACCAGCTGCGCGTCATGGTCGAGGAGGACAGCCAGCTGGAGGGCATGGGCACCACGCTCACCGCCCTGCTGTGGACCGGCCAGCGGCTCGGCCTCGTCCACGTCGGCGACTCGCGCGCCTACCTGCTCCGCGACGGCGTCCTCACCCAGATCACCCAGGACCACACCTGGGTCCAGCGGCTCGTCGACGAGGGCCGGATCACCGAGGAAGAGGCCACCACCCACCCGCAGCGCTCGCTCCTGATGCGGGCGCTCGGCAGCGGCGACGTCGTGGAGCCCGACCTCTCCATCCGCGAGGTCCGGGCCGGCGACCGCTACCTGATCTGCTCCGACGGCCTGTCGGGCGTGGTCTCCCACCAGACCCTGGAGGAGACCCTCGCCGACTACCACGGCCCGCACGAGACGGTGCAGTCCCTGATCCAGCTCGCCCTGCGCGGCGGCGGTCCGGACAACATCACCTGCATCGTCGCGGACGTCCTCGACACCGACAGCGGCGACACCATGGCCGCCCAGCCGAACGACACCCCGGTGGTCGTCGGCGCGGTCGCCGAGAACCCTCACCAGCTCTTCGACGGCAACGCCATGCAGACCCCGGCCGGCCGGGCCTCGGGCCTCGGCCGCCAGACCCCGCCTCCCCAGGGCGCCTTCGGCCCCCCGGGCAGCGGTGAAGCCGCCGGCTACGGCTACCCCGACCAGAGCCAGGGCGGCGGCGCCCCGTACGGAACCTTCGGCGAACCCGAGGCCTACGACGCCGACGGCCAGTACGACGACTCGTACGACCACCCGCGCAAGCGGCGCAGCAAAGGGCGCAAGTGGACCACCCGCACCCTGATCCTGCTCCTCGTCGCCGGCGTCGTCGGCGGGGGCCTGTACGCCGCGCACCGCTGGACGCAGACCCAGTACTACGTGGGCGTCAAGGGTGACCACGTCGCGCTGTACCGCGGCATCAGCCAGAACCTGGCCTGGATCCACCTCTCTCAGGTCGAGACGGA
Organism: Streptomyces sp. NPDC001373; assembly: GCF_042895815.1. NCBI lineage: Bacteria > Bacillati > Actinomycetota > Actinomycetes > Kitasatosporales > Streptomycetaceae > Streptomyces > Streptomyces sp. NPDC001373. Next base: position 186,912 of record NZ_JBIAWQ010000002.1, on the reverse strand, counting down.
TCATCCCGAGATCGAACTGAAGTACCTGCCGTCCTTCAAGCGGAAGCAGGTCGAGGCCACCATCAGCGAAGACAACCTCGACGGGGCGCGCAAGAAGATCGACGAGCTCGGCACCCAGGTCTCCGCCTGCAAGCAGGAAGAGGCCCGCCGCGCCGCCGAAGCGCAGGGCAGCCAGACGCCCGGACCCAGCCTGACTCCCGCGGAGCAGGCTGTCGTCGGCCAGTGCGAGAAGCAGTAGAGATACGCGGGCACAGGGGGCCCGCCACACCATGAGCGTTGTCACCAACACGACCACCATCGGCGCCATCGAGGCGCCGAGCCGGCGGAACACCGAGCTCCTGCTGCTCGCCTTCGCCGTGGTCATCCCGATCTTCGCCTACGCCAACGTGGGCCTGTCGATCCACGGCGAGCTGCCCCCGGGCATGCTGGTCTACGGGCTCGGCTTCGCCGTGCTCTCCGGCATCGCGCACCTCGTCGTACGCCGCTACGCCAAGTACGCCGACCCGCTGCTGCTGCCGATCGCGACGCTGCTCAACGGGCTCGGCGTCGTCCTGATCTGGCGGCTCGACCAGTCCGAGCGGCTGCGGACCCTCGCCAAGCGCAGCTTCGGCACCTTCTCGGAGTCCGCGCCGCGGCAGATGATGTACACGGGGCTCGCCATTGCCCTGTTCTCCGTCGTGCTGCTGGTCCTCAAGGACCACCGCGTGCTCCAGCGGTTCACGTACATCTCGATGGCCGGCGCCCTCGTCCTGCTGATCCTGCCCGTCGTCCCGGGTCTGGGCGCGGACGTCTTCGGCGCGAAGATCTGGATCAGCGTCGGCGGGTTCTCCATCCAGCCCGGCGAGTTCGCCAAGATCGTCATCGCGATCTTCTTCGCCGGCTACCTGATGGTGAAGCGCGACGCCCTGGCCCTGGCCAGCCGCCGCTTCATGGGCCTCTACCTGCCGCGCGGCCGCGACCTCGGCCCGATCCTGATGATCTGGGCGATGAGCCTGCTCGTCCTCGTCTTCGAGAACGACCTCGGCACCTCGCTGCTGTTCTTCGGCATGTTCGTGATCATGCTGTACGTGGCCACCGAGCGGACCAGCTGGATCGTCATCGGCCTGCTCATGTCGGTCGGCGGCGCCACGGTCGTCGGCATGACCGCCAGCCACGTCAAGGTCCGCGTCACCGCCTGGCTCGACCCCTTCGCCTGCTACACCACCTCGGGCGCCTGTGAGCAGGTCGGCCAGTCGATCATGAGCTTCGGCTCCGGCGGCGTCCTCGGCACCGGCTGGGGCCAGGGCAACTCGGACCTCATCGGCTTCGCCGCCAACTCCGACTTCATCTTCTCGACCGTCGGCGAGGAGCTCGGCCTGACCGGCGTCATGGCCTTCCTCCTGCTCTACGGCCTGATCATCGAGCGGGGCGTGCGCACCGCCCTCGCCGCCCGCGACCCCTTCGGCAAGCTCTTCGCCATCGGACTCTCCGGCGCCTTCTCCCTCCAGATCTTCGTCGTCGCCGGCGGAGTCATGGGCCTCATCCCCCTCACCGGCATGACCATGCCCTTCCTCGCCTCCGGCGGTTCTTCCGTCCTGGCGAACTGGGTGCTCATCGCCATCCTCATCCGGATCAGCGACACCGCACGCCGACCCGCCCCGGCCCCCGCTCCGTCCCCCGACTCCGAGATGACCCAGGTGGTCCGCCCGTCATGAACAAGCCCCTGCGCCGCATCTCGCTGTTCTGCGGGCTCCTCGTCCTCGCCCTGCTGATCCGAACCAACTGGCTGCAGTACGTCCAGGCCGAGGACCTCAGCACCCGCAAGGAGAACCGCCGGGTCCAGATCGCCCAGTACGCCACGGAGCGCGGCAACATCATCGTCGGCGGCCAGCCGATCACCGGGTCCGCGGTCACCGACGGCAGCGACTTCAAGTTCAAGCGGACCTACATCGACGGCCCGCTGTGGGCGCCGGTCACCGGCTACGCCTCGCAGGCCTTCGGCTCCACCCAGCTGGAGAAGATCGACGACGGCATCCTCACCGGCAACGACGACCGGCTGTTCTTCGACCGGACGATCGGCATGTTCACCGGTGAGAAGAAGCAGGGCGGCAACGTCATCACCACCCTGAACGCCGACGCCCAGAAGGCCGCCTTCCAGCAGCTCGGCGACAAGAAGGGCGCGGTCGCCGCCATCGACCCGCGCACCGGCGCCATCCTGGCCCTGGCCAGCACGCCCTCGTACGACCCGTCGACCTTCGCGGGCAACTCGAAGAACGACGAGAAGGCCTGGCGGACGCTGAACGACAGTGCCGACAAGAACCTGGTCAACCGCGCCCTGCGCGAGACCTACCCGCCCGGCTCCACCTTCAAGGTGGTCACCGCCGCGGCCGCGCTGGAGCACGGGGTGGTCAGCGACATCAACGCCCCGACCGACACCCCCGAGCCGTACATCCTGCCGGGCACGCGGACCCCGATGGTCAACCACGCCAGCGGCTGCGAGAAGGCGAGCCTGAACGACGCGCTCAAGGTCTCCTGCAACTCGGTCTTCGCACACATCGGCGACAAGGTCGGCCGCGACGGCATGGTCGAGACCGCCCAGAAGTTCGGCTTCAACAGCACCATCGACACCCCGGTCCGCGCCTTCGCCAGCGTCTACGACAAGACGATGGGCAAGGACGGCAACGCGCTGAGCTCGATCGGCCAGTTCAACACGGCGGCCACCCCGCTGCAGATGGCCATGGTCACCGCGGCCATCGCCAACGACGGCAAGCTGATGAAGCCGTACATGGTCGAGCAGCTCACCGCGCCCAACCTCGACACGATCGAGAAGCACGAGCCGCAGGAGATGAGCCGGCCCCTCAGCGCGGCGAACGCGCAGAAGGTCCAGCAGATGATGGTGAACGTCGTCGAGAACGGCACGGGCACCTCGGCCAAGATCAAGAACGTCAAGGTCGGCGGCAAGACCGGTACGGCCCAGCACGGCGAGAAGAACGCCAAGCGCCCCTACGCCTGGTTCATCTCCTACGCGGAGCTGCCCGACGGCTCCTCCCCCGTGGCCGTCGCCGTCGTCATCGAGGACAGCGACGTCAAGGACCGCGAGGACATCACCGGCGGCGGCCTGGCCGCGCCGGTCGCCAAGGCCGTCATGGAAGCCGTGCTGAAGAACAAGGGATGAGTCCCGCAGACAGGATCCGAGCGCTCGGTACCGGTCCGATATCAGCCTGTGGTCACGAACCGATCACCGACGATCGGCCGGTAGCCTTGCCGCGGACAGCACACCGCCGGACCACACACAGGTGCGGTCGGGACTGACGGAGAGGGCTGGAACGTTATGGAAGAGCCGCGTCGCCTCGGCGGCCGGTACGAGCTGAGCCACGTGCTCGGCCGCGGTGGCATGGCCGAGGTCTACCTCGGGCACGACACCCGGCTCGGCCGTACCGTCGCCGTCAAGACCCTGCGCGCCGACCTCGCCCGTGACCCGTCCTTCCAGGCCCGGTTCCGCCGCGAGGCCCAGTCGGCCGCGTCCCTCAACCACCCGGCCATCGTCGCTGTCTACGACACCGGCGAGGACTACGTCGACAACATCTCCATCCCGTACATCGTGATGGAGTACGTCGACGGCTCCACCCTGCGCGAGCTGCTGCACTCCGGCCGCAAGCTGCTGCCCGAGCGGACCCTGGAGATGTGCATCGGCATCCTCCAGGCGCTGGAGTACTCGCACCGCGCCGGCATCGTGCACCGCGACATCAAGCCCGCCAATGTCATGCTCACCCGGACCGGCCAGGTCAAGGTCATGGACTTCGGCATCGCCCGCGCCATGGGCGACTCCGGGATGACCATGACGCAGACCGCCGCCGTGATCGGCACCGCCCAGTACCTCTCCCCGGAGCAGGCCAAGGGCGAGCAGGTCGACGCGCGCTCCGACCTCTACTCCGCGGGCTGCCTGCTCTACGAGCTGCTCTGCGTGCGACCCCCGTTCGTCGGCGACTCCCCCGTGGCGGTCGCCTACCAGCACGTACGGGAAGAGCCGCAGCCGCCGTCGAACTTCGACCCCGAGATCACGCCCGTGATGGACGCCATCGTCCTCAAGGCCCTGGTCAAGGACCCCGACTACCGCTACCAGTCCGCCGACGAGATGCGCGCGGACATCGAGGCCTGCCTGGAGGGCCAGCCCGTCGCCGCGACCGCGACCATGGGCGGCGCCGGCTACGGCTACCCCGACCAGGGCGGCTACGGGCACCAGGGCTACGACCAGCCCACCACCGCCCTGCGCTCCCCGGACTCGGGCCAGACCTCGATGATGCCGCCGATGCCCCCCGGGGGCGACGGCGGATACGGGTACCAGGACCAGGGGCACGGCGGCTACGACCAGGGTCACGGCCGGCGCCAGCAGAAGAAGAGCCGCGCCTCGACGGTCCTGCTGGCCGTCGCCGGTGTGCTCGTCCTGGTCGGCGCGATCCTGATCGGCAAGTCCCTCTTCAACACCGCGGACAACCGCCCCGCCGTCCCCAAGCTCGTCGGCCAGACCTTCGAGTCGGCGCAGGGCAGCGCCAAGAACATGGGCCTCACGGTGGAGAAGGAGGCCGAGGAGCCCTGCGCGGACCAGCCCAAGGGCAACGTCTGCTCGCAGAACCCGGCCGAGGGCACCAAGGTCGACAAGGGCTCGTCGGTCAAGGTCAAGGTCTCCTCGGGAGCGCCCAAGGCGGCGGTCCCCGACGTCGCGCGGCTGAAGTTCGAGGACGCCGAGGCCCTGCTGAAGAAGAGCAACTTCCAGGTCGAGAAGAAGCTCGTCGAGTCCGACGGCGCCAACCCCGGCACCGTCCTGGACCAGAACCCCAAGGCAGGCACCCAGGCCGAGCAGGGGTCGGTGGTCACCCTCCAGGTCGCCAAGGAGGTCGCGAAGGGCATCGTCCCGGACCTCACCGGCATGACCAAGGAGGCCGCGGTGAAGGCCCTCCAGGACGCCAAGCTCAAGCTCGGCAGCACCACCGAGGTCGATCAGCCCGGAGCCGCGCCGAAGACGATCGTGGCGCAGCAGTACGCGCCCGGCCAGCAGCTCCCCAAGGACACCCCGGTCAACGTCAGCATCACCAAGGCGTCCTCGCAGCCGGCCGCCGTTCCGGTGCTGACCGGGCAGACCGTGGCCCAGGCCAAGAACGTCCTCAAGCAGGCCAACCTGAGCTTCGGGGCCGTCCTGGGCGGTCCGACCGACGACAACGCCATCGTGGTGGCCTCCGACCCGGCCGCCGGTACCCCGGTCCCGGGCGGCACAGTCGTCAACGTCCGCACCATGGCGAACCCGAGCCAGCCGCAGGACGGCGGGCAGGGCGGCGGAGGCTTCTTCGGCGGCCTGACCGGCGGCCGACGGTAGCCGGCCGGCGACACCGCCCGGTTTCACGTGAAACAGGCCCGGCCCCTCGTGGGGGCCGGGCCTGTTCCGCATGCGGCGCGCGATCAGCGCAGCTCGGCCGGCGGGGTGCGGTTCGCGTCCACCTTCTCCGTGCGCACCAGCTCGCCCCAGACGATGTAGCGGTACTTCGAGGTGTAGACCGGGGTGCAGGTCGTCAGCGTGATGTAGCGGCCGGGGGCGGTCTTGCCCGACTCCTTCGGGACCGGGTTGATCACGTCCGTGTTGTACTTCGACGTCTGGGCGAGCTCGGCGAAGACCTTGTACACGTACCAGGTGTCTTTGGTCTCGAAGACGACCGCGTCGCCCTTCTTCACCTTGTCGATGTTGTGGAACTTCGCCCCGTGCCCGTCGCGGTGCGCGGCCAGCGCGAAGTTGCCCTCGGCCTCCCAGGGCAGCGCCGCCTTCACCGGGTCCGTGTAGTAGCCGGCCACGCCGTCGTTGAGGACGTCCGGGGAGGTGCCGGTCTTGACCAGCACCTCGCCGTTCCTCATCGACGGCACATGCAGGAAGCCGACCCCGCCCTGGGTGTCGAGGGCCCCCGGCTGCGCGGCCGAGCCCGCGGCGGGGCCGGGAGCCTGCTGCCACTGCCGGCGGATCTGGTCGCCCCGGGCCGAGGCCTGCCGGTCGGCGAGCACGTTGGTCCACCACAGCGAGTACGCCACGAACAGGCCCAGGACCAGCCCCACCGTGATCAGGAGCTCCCCCAGCAGGCTCAGGGCCCCGGCGACCACACTGCGGTCGGCGGGCGGCGGTGCGGAGCGGCGGCGGGCACGAGACACTGCGGATCGTCCTTACAGGCTGTTCAGCGGCTGTTCAGCGCGGGCGGAGCACCCTGGCTGCGCGGGCGTTCGTCGACCATCCTGCCCCATACGATCATCCGGTAGGTGCTCGTGAACTCCGGGGTGCAGGTCGTCAGCGTGATGTACCGGCCGGGGCCGGTGAATCCGGAGCCCTCCGGCACCGGCTTGATGACGGACACGTTCGCCGGGGAGGTCTGCGGCAGGGACGAGGTCATCCGGTACGTGTAGTAGGCGTCGCGGGTCTCGACCACGATCGGGTCGCCCGGCACCAGCTGATTGATGTACCGGAACGGTTCGCCGTGGGTGTTGCGGTGTCCGGCGACCGCGAAGTTGCCCTGCTTGTCGGCGGGCATCGCCGTCTTCAGCGCGCCCTCGCCGTAGTGGCCGACCATCCCCTTGTCGAGCACCTTCGCCTTGCTGACGCCCTCGGCCACCGGCACCTTCAGGTCCAGTCTGGGGATGTGGAGGATCGCGAAGCCCTGCCCGGGTTCGAAGGCCGCCACGGGCGGCGCGGCGGCCGCCGGGGGGTTCTCCCAGTTCTGCCGCAGCGAGCCGGCGGCCCCGTTCGCCTCCCGCTCCGCCAGCAGGTTCGTGTACCAGAGCTGGTAGGCGACGAACAGCAGCATCACCACGCCGAGGGTGATGAACAGTTCGCCGACGGCCCGGCTGAGCACCACCACGGGCCCCCCGGAGCGCGGGCGGGCGCGCCTGCGGCCCCGCCCGCCCCGTCTGCGGGCCCGCGCGTGCGAGCGCTTCGCGGCCTCCTGCGCTGCCCTGCGCCGCGCGGCCCGGCCCTCGCTGGGCGCGGACGGCGCGACCGTCGTCACGCGACGGCCTTGCCCACCACCGGGGCCAGGCCTTCCGACCGTGCGAGGGCGCCGGCGTCACCGCAGCGCACGAGCCAGTTGGCGAGCATCCGGTGGCCCCACTCGGTCAGCACCGACTCGGGGTGGAACTGGACGCCCTCCACGTCGTGTTCCCGGTGCCGCAGGCCCATGATGATCCCGTCCTCGGTGCGCGCGGTGACCTCCAGCACGTCGGGCAGGGTCTGCGGCTCCGCGGCGAGGGAGTGGTAGCGGGTCGCCGTGAACGGCGAGGGGAGTCCGGAGAAGACGCCCAGCCCCTCGTGGACCACGGGGGAGGTCTTTCCGTGCAGCAGCTCGGGGGCGCGGTCCACGACACCGCCGTAGGCGACGGCCATGGACTGCATGCCGAGGCAGACGCCGAAGACGGGGACTCCGGTGTCGGCGCAGTGCCGGACCATGTCGACGCAGACGCCGGCCTCCTCGGGCGTGCCCGGACCGGGGGAGAGGAGGACGCCGTCGAAGCCGTCCTGGGCGTGGGCGAGCTCGACCTCGTCGTTGCGCAGCACCTCGCATTCGGCGCCGAGCTGGTAGAGGTACTGGACCAGATTGAAGACAAAGCTGTCGTAGTTGTCGACAACCAGAATGCGCGCGCTCACGGAGTCGCTCCCGATCCCTCGTCCACCGTCACATCGTTGAAGGGAAGGAGCGGCTCGGCCCAGGGGAAGACGTACTGGAACAGTACGAACACCACCGCGAGGACCAGTACGAGAGAGATCAGCGCCCGCACCCACGCGTTGCCCGGCAGATGCCGCCAGATCCAGCCGTACATTCCGTCCGTTTCCTTCGTCGTCCACGATTCACTCACGCACCGCGGGGGCGGTACCGCACCAGACTACGGGCCGGGGCCCCCGCGGCGGGGGTCACCCGGACAATCCCCCGCGATCGGCGGGACGGGTTCCGGTGAGCTCCGCCCAGACGATCAGGCGGTGGCTGTGGCCCCATTCGGGGTCGCAGGTGGTGAGGGTCAGGTACCTGCCGGGAGTGGCGAAGGGCGAGCGGCGCGGGACGGGCTCGACCACTCCGGTCTCGGTGGGCAGAGTGCGCAGCGGGTCGGCGCGGACGGTGTAGGTGTAGCGGTTCACGGCGTCGCGGACGATCACGGTGTCGCCGGGGCGCAGCTCGTCCAGGTCCTTGAAGGGGTCGCCGTAGGTGCGCCGGTGGCCTGCGACGGCGAAGTTGCCCTCCCCGCCGGGGCGGGCGGTGCCGGCGTAGTGGCCGAGGCCCTTCTTGAGCAGGTCGGTGTCCGTGCCCTCCAGGACCGGCTTGCTCCAGTCCGCGCCGAAGCGGGGGACGTACATCTCGGCGAAGGCCTGTCCGGCGGGGTAGGGCTGCGGCGGGGGCGGATCGGACGGGGCCGCGGGGGCCGACGGGCCGGGGGAGGCCGGCTGGGCGGGGGAGGCCTGCTGGGGCGCGGGGGCGGGGGCCGCCGCCGCCCAGCGGTCGCGCAGCCGGGCCCGTTCGCCGTCCATGGCCTGGTCGGCCTTGACCCCGGTCCACAGCAGCACGTACGCGACGAACAGCACGATCAGCGTCCCGGCCGTCAGGCACAGCTCGCTCAACGTCCGTACGGCGAGGCGCAGTACGGCGTCAGGGCGAGGCGGACTCCAGCGGCTTCGCATAGTGGAGGTCCACTGTGCCGGAGTAGCCGGGAAGTGTCAGCCTCTTGTCCTCGTCCACTTTCCAGCCGAGCCCGTACGCGTTGACGTACAGCTGGTAGTTCTGGATGGCGGGGGAGGCATTGAGGGCCTTGCGCAACGCGCCCGGGTCGCCGACCGCCGACACCTTGTACGGGGGCGAGTACACCCGGCCCTGGAGGATCAGGGTGTTGCCGACGCAGCGGACGGCGCTGGTGGCGATCAGCCGCTGGCCCATGACCTCGATGCCCTCGGCGCCGCCCTGCCACAGCGCGTTCACCACGGCCTGGAGGTCCTGCTGGTGGATCACGAGGTCGTTGGGCTGGGGCTCGGGCACGCCCGGGACGCGGGCGGTGGCGTTGGGCGGGGCGTCGTTGAGGGTGACGCTGAGGCCCTTGCCGGTCAGCTCCTCGGTGCCGGAGGCCTTGCGCAGGGCGGCGAGCTTGGCGTCCTCGGCCTTGGTGCTGCCGTTGTCGCGGTCGGCGAGGGCGTCGACCTGTGTGCGGACGGCGGCGGCGGTCTTCTCCAGCTCGGCGTTGTTGGAGCTGCGCTCGTGGATCAGGTCGGAGAGCTTGAGCAGGGAGGCGTCCGTGCGGATGTTCGTACCCTTGGACGTGTTGAAGCTGGTGACGAAGATGAGGCCCGCCAGGGCGAACACGGCGGCCGTCAGCAGCCCCATCGCCCTGGCCCGGCGGCGGGGACCCGCGGAGGAGTCGCCGGAATCGCTCAACGTACCCTTCTCCTTCAACGCCACAGGTCCACTACGCTAACGGACGCCCGGGGCAGGCAAGGTCCCCAGCGCATCGACAGGAGAGCCCCTCGTGCCGAAGTCACGTATCCGCAAGAAGGACGACTACACGCCTCCGCCGGCGAAGCAGGCGCAGCAGATCAGGCTGGGGAGCCGCGGCTGGGTCGCCCCGGTCATGCTGGCCTTCTTCCTGATCGGTCTCGCGTGGATCGTCGTCTTCTACGTGACCGACACCCAGCTGCCGATCGAGGCTCTGGGCAACTGGAACATCGTGGTCGGTTTCGGATTCATCGCTGCCGGATTCGGCGTCTCCACCCAGTGGAAGTAGTACACGGATAGCCGAGCGGCGCAACCTCTCCCCAGGAGTTATCCACAGCGTCATCCACACCTGAGGAAAAGACAGAAGATCTGTGGATAACTCTGTGGAGAGTTGACGCCGGTGTGATCAGGTGAGCGCGGCCGTGCGCACCATGATCAGGGCCGCTGTCAGCAGGAGGACCACCACACAGGTGCCTCCCTGAACCAGTGTGCGCCTCCTGCCCGTGGCGGGGGCGAGCATGCCCAGCGCGACCAGCGCGCCCGTCACCAGGCCGCCGATGTGCGCCTGCCAGGACACCGACCAGGCGCCCCCCAGGGGCACGAAGGTCACCAGCAGCATCAGCCCGAGGGTGACCAGCACCGGCCGCATCTCGTACCGCAGCCGGCGGGCGAGGACGACGGTGGCGCCCAGCAGCCCGCAGATGGCGCCGGAGGCGCCGAGCGTCGGGGTGTTGGGCGCGGTCAGCAGGTAGACCAGGGCGCTGCCGCCCAGGCCCGACAGCAGGTAGAGGGCCAGGTAGCGGGAGCGGCCCAGGGCCGCCTCCAGCGGGCCGCCGATCACCCACAAGGCGACCATGTTGCCGAAGATGTGCCACCACTCGACATGCAGGAACATCGAGGTCAGCAGCCGGTGGTACTGCCCGGTCGAGACGCCCTCGACGGGCGCCCCGTAGTACTCCACGTACCGGCCCAGCAGCTCCAGCTGGACGGCCAGGCCCGGTACGGCGTACACGGCGAGGAACACCGCCACGTTGACCCCGATGAGGATCTTGGTGATCAGCTGGGGGTCGGCGGCGACCAGCCCGCCCGTGACCGTGCGCGGAGCGTTGGCCGCCGGGGCGTGCCCGGTGCCGGAACCGCCCCGGACGCACTCGGGGCACTGGTAGCCGACCGAGGCGCTGATCATGCACTCCGGGCAGATGGGCCGGTCACAGCGGGTGCAGCTGATGCCGGTGTCGCGGTCCGGGTGGCGGTAGCAGCCCGGCAGACGGTCGGTGTCCATCGGTCCCCTCGGTCGGCGGCGGGGCGGGCCGTGCGCGTCCCCGCGGATCCGTACACATGCAGTACGGACGGGCGGGTCCCGTTGGTTCCCGGGGCGCCCCGGGAACTGGCGGACGGCGGAGCCGTCAGTGCCCGGCCCCGCGGCGCTCGACGGACACGGACTGGATGATCACGTCGTCCAGCGGCCGCTCGGTGCGCGGGTTGGTCGGGCCGGACGCGATGGCGTCCACGACCTTCTGGCTGTCCTTGTCGGTGACCTCGCCGAAGATGGTGTGCTTGCGGGTCAGCCAGGCGGTGGGCGCCACGGTGATGAAGAACTGCGAGCCGTTGGTGCCCGGGCCGGCGTTGGCCATGGCGAGCAGGTAGGGCTTGGTGAAGGCCAGGTCGGGGTGGAACTCGTCGGCGAACCGGTAGCCGGGGCCGCCGGTGCCGTTGCCCAGCGGGTCGCCGCCCTGGATCATGAAGCCGCTGATGACGCGGTGGAAGACGGTGCCGTCGTAGAGCGGGGACGTGGTCTTCTGGCCGTCCGTGGGACGGGTCCACTCGCGGGCGCCCGTGGCGAGCTCCACGAAGTTCCGGACGGTCTTCGGCGCGAAGTTCTCCAGCAGCTCGATCTCGATGTCGCCGTGGTTGGTCTTCAGGGTGGCGTAGAGCTTCTCGGCCACGGATCTGCCTTCCATAGTCATCACTGTCGGTCCCGATCCTCCCACGGAGGGGAGTACCCGGAGGAAATTCCCCCACCCGGATGCCCTGTCACGCATGCCGCACGGCGCTGTGGCAGGCATGATCCGACAAAGGGTGGAAAGGTGAACTGTGTCCGCCACCGAGGAGGAGGATCCCGTGACCCGCAAGGACAGCGTGAGCCTGGCCGCCGAGAACGCCAGGGACGCCGTGAGGCACGCGGCGGAGGCGGTGGCCCCCTATGCGGAGACCGCCCGGGACGCGGCCGTCCACTACGCCCAAGAGGCGAACGCACGGCTGGCCCCCAAGGTCTCCCACGCCGCCAACCAGGCGTCCCAACAGGCCCGCGCCGCCTACGACACCCATCTGTACCCACGGATGACCGCGGCGCGCACGCATCTCCCGCCGCACGTGGACCGGGCCGCCACGAAGGCCGTCCACCAGACGCGGCAGGCGTGCCGGCACGCCGTCGAGTACACGGCACCGCGCCTGGAGAGCGCCATCGCCGCGGGCCGGCCGGTGGCCGAGGAGGCCTCGAACCGCTCGATGGCGGCGCTGGCCGCGCTGCGCGGGCAGGTCACGGCCGAGGAGGTGCGGCAGCTGGTACGACGCCACGAGCGGCGGGCGAAGTGCGGGCGGCTGTTCAAGGGCGTCGCACTGGCCGCCGTGCTCGCCGGCGCGGCCTACGCGGCCTGGCGGTGGTGGGACCAGCAGTCCAACCCGGACTGGCTCGTGGAGCCCCCGGCCGCCACCGAGCCGTCGGCGCAGGACGCCGCGGCCTTCGACGAGGCGCAGGCCGCCAAGGAGAAGGAGAACGGGTCGCCCTGAGCGGACCCGCGCATGACGGCGGGGGCCCGGATCCTGGTGGATCCGGGCCCCCGCCGTCATGCGGGACGCCCGCTCAGCCGGGCAGGGTCAGCACCTGCCCCGGCTGGATGAGGTCGGGGTTGGCGCCGATCACGCCCCGGTTCATCGCGTACAGCTCGCGCCAGCGGGCCTCGTTGCCGAGCTCGCGGCGGGCGATCGCGGCGAGCGAGTCCCCCGCCCTGACGGTGTACGTACGCTTCTTGGCGGCGGCCGGCGGCCTCGGCGGCACGGGCACGGCCTTGTGCGCGGCCGACAGGTCGCTGGGCTCGGCCGGCGCCGGGTGCGGCCGGGCCTGCCCCGCCGCGGTCCTCGGCATGGCGGCCTTCGGCGCGCCGGCCGCCCGCTCGGCCGCCGCCTTGCCGGCCCCGGACGCGTCGGCGTACTTCGACCCCATGTCGGACGGCGTCGGCGGGGCGGCTCCCGCGCCGCGCTCGGCGGCCTGCTGCTCCTTCTGCTCCGCCTGCTTCTTCTTGTCGTGCTTCAGGAAATCGAAGAGCCCCATCTGCGTGTGCCTCCGGCGTGGTGTGGGTGTGCCCCCTGCGTGCCTGCCTCCACCCACTGTCGGCCACGGGGAGCGCCGGGGCCCTGTGGCCGGGCCGTCCGGGGGACCCCGCCGGCCGGCCGCCCCCCGTGCCGTCCGGCTGTCACTCACCGTGTCCCTTGCCGGAGTTCCGGGGAGACGACGGGAAAGGGGGATGACAGAAGACCCCCTGACCGACGTTTCCGCAGGTCAGGGGGTCTCTTGAAGTGGAGCCTAGGAGATTCGAACTCCTGACATCTGCCTTGCAAAAGCAGCGCTCTACCAACTGAGCTAAGGCCCCGTGCGTCCGGACGCGGGTCCTCCCCCGGGAGGGAGTGTCCGTTCCGCAGGACAGAGTACCCGGTGCACCCCCTCATCCCGCAAAATGATAGGGACTCCCGCCCCGCGACCACGCTCCGTAAGATGCTCGCGAGGTTCGCACCAGCGAAGGGGAGTAGGAAGAGTGGACGCAGTACAGCAAGAGGCAACCGCCAGAGCCCGGGAGCTTCAGCGCAGTTGGTACGGGGAGCCGCTGGGCGCCCTGTTCCGGCGGCTCATAGATGACCTCGGCCTGAACCAGGCTCGCCTCGCTGCTGTCCTCGGACTGTCGGCGCCCATGCTGTCCCAGCTGATGAGCGGGCAGCGCGCCAAGATCGGCAACCCGGCCGTCGTCCAGCGGGTCCAGGCCCTCCAGGACCTCGCCGGGCAGGTGGCGGACGGCAGCGTCAGCGCCGGCGAGGCCACCGACCGGATGGACGAGATCAAGAACACCCAGGGAGGGTCCGTCCTCAGCAACAGCGGCCAGACCACGACGAGTTCCGGCGCCCCCACCGTCAAGCGGGTGGTCCGGGAGATCCAGTCGCTGCTGCGGTCTGTCTCGGCGGCGGGCGACATCATCGACGCGGCGAACGCCCTCGCCCCGAGCCACCCCGAACTGGCCGAGTTCCTGCGGGTGTACGGCGCCGGGCGCACGGCCGAGGCGGTGGCCCACTACGAGGCCCACCAGAACTGACGCACCGGGGGCGGACGGGGGCGGAACGGGGGGACGGGCGCGGCGACGCGTGAGGTCTTCGCCGGCCGGTACGAGCTGGTCGACCGGGCGGGCCGGGGCGGCGCGGGTGCCGTCTGGCGGGCCTGGGACCGACGCCGGAACCGGTACGTCGCGGTGAAGGTGCTCCTCCGGGGCGACGCCCGCACGCTCCCGGGGTTCGTGCGCGAGCAGGCCCTGCGCATCGGCCACCCGCACGTACTCGCCCCCTCCGGCTGGGCGGCCGACGACGGCGAGGTCCGCTCACCAGGGACCTGGTCGGCGGCGGCACCCCGGCCCAGGTGGTCGCGGACTGCGGGCCGCTGCCGCCCCGCCTCGCGTGCGTCCTGCCCGACCAGCTCGTGTCGGGGCCGGCGGCGGTGCACGCGGAGGGCGTCGTCCACCGCGACGTCACGCCGGCCGGCATCCTGCCGGAGGCCACCGGGAAGGGGGCGGCCGCACCCGGCCGTCCGACTACCGCTACGCCGTCGGGCCGCTCGCCCTGTACGTGCCGACGGGCCGCAAGCCCGAATCCCGGTCACTGGTCGAACAGTTCTCCGGCCACGGTCTCCCCGACATCCCTGAAGGGGTCTCGGCGCCGCTGTGGGACGCCGTCGCGCACCTCCTGCACCCGGAGCCCCAGAACCGGTTCCGCAGCGCCACAGGGGCGCGCAAGGCCCTTGCCGAGGCCGACCGGCCGTTCCCCTTCCCGGTCGAGGACGAGGAACGGGTCAAGGCCTTCGACCAACTGGCCCCGCTCCCGCCCGGCTTCACCCCACAGGGCCCCCAACACCCCTCTGGCCTGCGCCACATGATCACGCCATCCCGACGGCCCGCCTCGGCGCGCCGGCCCCCAGGCCCCCAGCGCCAGAGCCCCCTGAACAGCACGAAGCCCCGACTGCAGCGGCAGCCGGGGCTTCATGAGATCAAACGTGGGGCTCACACGCCGGAACCGGAAGGCACGGAGTCGGTTGCCTCCGTCCACAGGTCCTGCTCGGCGCGGTCCGCCTGGATCTGGCGGTACACGAGGAGCCCGCCGATGGCGGCCAGTGCGACCAGGAGCAGCTTCTTCACCGCGCGACCTCGTCTTTCGTTGACGTTGGGGACTTCTGGGCGCCAACAATACACACCGACCGATACCGATCGGTTATCTAGGGGGCCCTGGACGGCCCAACGGCGAAGACCCCCAGTCCTGAGGACTGGGGGTCTTCGACTCTGTGGGGCTAACAGGATTTGAACCTGTGGCCTCATCCTTATCAGGGATGCGCTCTAACCAACTGAGCTATAGCCCCTCCGCGCCTGCGCGCTGACTCCTGAAGATTAGCGCACAGACGCAGTGGAACCCAAATCCGCTCCCGCGGGGCTTTCCCGCAGGTCAGTCATCGGGTCATTCGTCCTCGGCCAGCGTGAGCTCCACGCCGCCCACGAAGCCCGCCGACAGGTTGTAGATGAACGCGCCCAGCGTCGCCAGGGCGGTCATCAGCACGACGTCGATCACCGCGATGACCGAGGTGAAGATCAGTACGCGCGGCAGCGACAGGAACGACTGGAGGTCGAACCCGTTGCCCTCGTTCGAACCGGTGGCCTCGCTGATCGTGCCGCCGACGGTCGAGAAGATGCCCATGGCGTCCATGACCATCCACAGCACCGCGGACGCCACGATCGTGCAGACACCGAGCGCGATGGACAGCAGGAAGCTGACCTTCATCACCGACCACGGGTCGGCCTTGGCCACCCGCAGCCGCGCCTTGCGCGTCCTGGGCGTCGTACGGGTCCCCGGACGGGGCGCCCGCTGCTTGCCCGGCCCCGCGGGCGCCGCGTAGGCCTGCGGGGGGTGGTAGGGCTGCTCGGCGGCGTCCTTGGCCGCGCCGGACTTCTGCTTCTGCTTGGACTGGGACTGCGGCTTCGCCTGCGGCTCCGACTGCGGTCCTCGGGTGTCCGTCACGGTTCCCCCCCTGCCTTCGGCGGGGGTACCCCCGCCCTGGGATTCCGCGGCGGGGCCACGGGCACCGTTCGCTCCAGTCTTGGCCGGTCCGGCGCCCGTGGCTCCACTCACGACTTACTCCTCGTGCTCCCGATCCGAGGACCCTTCGCCCCCGGCGGCCTCGACGGCCGTTGCCTCGGCTGCCGCGGTCTCGATCCCTGTCTCGGTCTCGTCGACCTCGTCAGCTTCCTGACCGGCCTCGGCGTTGCGGGCGATACCCACCACGGCATCCCGCTTGCCCAGGTTGATCAGCTGGACGCCCATGGTGTCACGGCCCGTCTCCCGGACTTCGTTGACTCGCGTGCGGATCACACCGCCGCTGAGCGTGATCGCGAGGATCTCGTCCGATTCGTCCACGACCAGCGCGCCCACGAGCGACCCGCGGTCCTCGACGATCTTGGCGGCCTTGATGCCCAGACCGCCGCGGCCCTGGACGCGGTACTCGTCCACCGCGGTCCGCTTGGCGTAGCCGCCGTCGGTCGCGGTGAACACGAACGTGCCCGGACGCACCACGCTCATGGACAGCAGTTCGTCACCCTCGCGGAAGCTCATGCCCTTCACGCCCGAGGTGGCGCGCCCCATCGGGCGCAGCGCCTCGTCCGTCGCCGTGAAGCGGATCGACTGCGCCTTCTTGCTGATCAGCAGCAGATCGTCCTCGGCGGACACCAGCTCGGCGCCGATCAGCTCGTCGTCGCCCCCGTCCTCGGTCTCCCGGAGGTTGATGGCGATGACGCCACCGGAACGCGGCGAGTCGTAGTCCTTCAGCGCCGTCTTCTTCACCAGGCCGGCCTTGGTGGCCAGGATCAGGTAGGGCGCCGCCTCGTAGTCGCGGATCGCGAGGATCTGGGCGATCTTCTCGTCCGGCTGGAAGGCCAGCAGGTTCGCCACGTGCTGCCCGCGGGCGTCACGGCCGGCGTCCGGCAGCTCGTACGCCTTGGACCGGTAGACGCGGCCCTTGTTGGTGAAGAACAGCAGCCAGTGGTGCGTGGTGGACACGAAGAAGTGGTCGACCAGGTCGTCCTGCTTCAGCTTCGTGCCGCGCACGCCCTTGCCGCCGCGCTTCTGCGAGCGGTAGTCCTCGGTCTTGGTGCGCTTGACGTAGCCGCCGTGCGTGATGGTGACGACGATGTCCTCTTCGGCGATCAGGTCCTCGATGGACATGTCACCGTCGAAGGGCACCAGCTTGGAGCGCCGGTCGTCGCCGTACTTCTCGACGATCGCGGCCAGTTCCTCGCTGACGATCGAGCGCTGCTTCTCCGGCGAGGCCAGGATCGCGTTGTACTCGTTGATCTTCGCCTGGAGCTCGTCGTGCTCGGCGACGATCTTCTGGCGCTCCAGGGCCGCCAGGCGGCGCAGCTGCATCTCCAGGATGGCGTTCGCCTGGATCTCGTCGATCTCCAGGAGGCCCATCAGGCCCTCACGCGCGATCTCGACGGTGTTGCTGCGCCGGATGAGGGCGATGACCTCGTCGATGGCGTCCAGCGCCTTGAGCAGGCCGCGCAGGATGTGCGCCCGCTCCTCCGCCTTGCGCAGGCGGAAGCGCGTACGGCGGACGATGACCTCGATCTGGTGCTGCACCCAGTGGCGGATGAACGCGTCGATCGACAGGGTGCGCGGCACCCCGTCCACCAGCGCCAGCATGTTCGCGCCGAAGTTCGTCTGCAGGTCGGTGTGCTTGTACAGGTTGTTCAGCACGACCTTGGCGACGGCGTCCCGCTTGAGCACGATCACCAGGCGCTGGCCGGTCCGGGACGAGGTCTCGTCGCGGACGTCGGCGATGCCGCCGATCTTGCCGTCCTTCACCAGGTCGGCGATCTTCTGCGCCAGGTTGTCGGGGTTGGTCTGGTACGGGAGCTCCGTGACCACCAGGCACTGGCGGTTCTGGATCTCCTCGACCTCGACCACGGCGCGCATCGTGATGGAGCCGCGACCGGTCCGGTACGCCTCCTCGATGCCCTTGCAGCCCACGACCAGGGCGCCGGTCGGGAAGTCCGGGCCCTTGATGCGCTCGATGAGCGCGTCCTGGAGCTCCTCGTGCGTGGCGTCCGGGTGCTCCAGCGCCCACTGGGCGCCGGCCGCGACCTCGCGCAGGTTGTGCGGCGGGATGTTGGTGGCCATGCCGACGGCGATGCCGGCGGAGCCGTTGACGAGCAGGTTCGGGAACCGCGCCGGCAGGACGGTCGGCTCCTGGTTGCGGCCGTCGTAGTTGTCCTGGAAGTCGACGGTCTCCTCGTCGATGTCCCGGAGCATCTCCATGGCCAGCGGCATGAGCTTGCACTCGGTGTAGCGCATGGCGGCCGCCGGGTCGTTGCCCGGGGAGCCGAAGTTGCCGTTGGAGTCCACCAGCGGCATGCGCATCGACCACGGCTGGGCCAGGCGGACCAGGGCGTCGTAGATGGAGCTGTCGCCGTGCGGGTGGTAGGTGCCCATGACGTCGCCGACGACGCGGGCGCACTTGTAGAAGCCCTTCTCGGGCCGGTAGCCGCCGTCGTACATCGCGTACAGCACGCGCCGGTGGACGGGCTTGAGGCCGTCCCGCACGTCGGGCAGCGCGCGGGAGACGATGACGGACATCGCGTAGTCGAGGTAGGAGCGCTGCATCTCCGTCTCGAGCCCGACGGGCTCGATGCGCAGCACGGGCTGCTCCTCCGCGGGATTCTCTGCGGTGGGGGTGGTTTCGTCGGCCATTGCTGGTCAGAAGTCCTTTCAGGCGGTCAGCGGAGGCCGACTCAGATGTCGAGGAAGCGGACGTCCTTGGCGTTGCGCTGGATGAAGGAGCGCCGCGCCTCGACGTCCTCACCCATCAGCACCGAGAACAGGTCGTCGGCCTGCGCCGCGTCGTCCAGCGTGACCTGGCCGAGCACACGGTGGTCCACGTCCATGGTGGTGACGCGCAGCTCCTCGGCGTTCATCTCGCCCAGACCCTTGAAGCGCTGGATCGAGTCTTCCTTGATCCGCTTGCCGTTCTGCTTGCCGAGCTCGACCAGGGCGTCGCGCTCACGGTCCGAGTACGCGTACTCGAAGTCGTCGCGGCCCCACTTGATCTTGTAGAGCGGCGGGCGGGACAGGTAGACGTGCCCGGCCTCGACCAGCGGACGCATGAAGCGGAACAGGAAGGTCAGCAGCAGGGTGTTGATGTGCTGGCCGTCGACGTCGGCGTCCGCCATCAGGATGATCTTGTGATAGCGGAGCTTCTCGATGTCGAAGTCCTCGTGCACACCGGTGCCGAAGGCGCTGATCAGCGCCTGGACCTCGGTGTTCTGGAGGATCTTGTCGATACGGGCCTTCTCGACGTTCAGGATCTTGCCGCGGATGGGCAGGATGGCCTGGTACATCGGGTTGCGGCCGGACTTCGCGGAACCGCCGGCGGAGTCACCCTCGACGATGAAGATCTCGCACTTGGTCGGGTCGTTCGACTGGCAGTCCGAGAGCTTGCCCGGCAGCGAGGCGCTCTCCAGGAGGCCCTTGCGGCGGGTCAGGTCGCGGGCCTTGCGGGCCGCGACGCGGGCCGTGGCCGCCTGGATGGCCTTGCGGACGATGTCCGCGGCCTCGACCGGGTTGCGGTCGAACCAGTCGCTGAGGTGCTCGTGGACGACCTTCTGCACGAAGGTCTTGGCCTCGGTGTTGCCCAGCTTGGTCTTGGTCTGGCCCTCGAACTGGGGCTCGCCCAGCTTGACCGAGATGATCGCCGTCAGACCCTCGCGGATGTCCTCGCCGGCGAGGTTGTCGTCCTTCTCGCGGAGCAGCTTCTTGTCACGCGCGTAACGGTTCACCAGACCCGTCAGCGCAGCGCGGAAGCCCTCCTCGTGGGTGCCGCCCTCGTGCGTGTGGATCGTGTTCGCGAAGGAGTAGACGCCCTCGGTGTACTGCGAGTTCCACTGCATGGCGATCTCGACCGAGAGCATGCGCTCCTTGTCCTCGGCCTCGACGTCGATGACGGTGGGGTGGATCAGCTCGCCCTTGCGCGAGTTGAGGTACTTCACGAAGTCGACGATGCCGCCCTCGTAGTGGTACTTCACCGTGCGCGCCTGCGGCTCGGTGATGTCCGCGTCCGGGTCGTCCGCGCCCGCCGTGGCCTTCGCCGACTCGCGCTCGTCGGTCAGCGTCAGGGTCAGGCCCTTGTTGAGGAAGGCCATCTCCTGGAAGCGCCGCGACAGCGTCTCGAAGGAGTACTCGGTGGTCTCGAAGATGTCCCCGTCGGCCCAGAACGTCACCGACGTGCCGTGCTCGCCGGTCTCCTCGTTCTTGGCCAGCGGGGCCGTCGGCACGCCCAGCTTGTAGTCCTGGGTCCAGCGGTGGCCGTCCGTCTTGACCTCGACCGCGACCTTCGTGGACAGGGCGTTCACGACGGACACGCCGACGCCGTGCAGACCGCCGGAGACGGCGTAGCCGCCGCCGCCGAACTTGCCGCCGGCGTGCAGGACCGTCAGGACGACCTCGACGGCCGGCTTCCCCTCGGACGGCACGATGCCGACCGGGATGCCTCGGCCGTTGTCGATCACGCGCACCCCGCCGTCGGCGAGGATCGTCACGTCGATGGTGTCCGCGTGCCCGGCCAGCGCCTCGTCGACCGAGTTGTCGACGACCTCGTAGACGAGGTGGTGCAGCCCACGCTCACCCGTCGAGCCGATGTACATACCCGGCCGCTTGCGGACCGCGTCCAGGCCCTCGAGGACCTGGATCGCACTGGCGTCGTAATTCTTCTCGTTGGAGTCGCCGGAATCGGCCACGAAGCGCCCTTTCTGGCACAGCGCAGCCCGTACTCCGGACCAGCATGTGCACCGGCGGGAGCGGCCGCGTCGATCTGCGTTGTCTGCGTTGTCGGGTGTCTCCCCGCCAATCGGGCGGGATTGTCTCCAGTCTACCGGTACCACTGACATGAGTGGGGGTTTGCCGGTGCCTGAGTCCGCATGTGCCGCCCTGAACCTCCTCTCTCCGACTCCCCATATCCAGGGAGGGGCCCAAAGAGGCTCACACGGGCGTCCAGCGCTTCGGCCTGTCAACCCACGGCTACCGTGAGGGACGCCGCATTCGGCGCCCCGTCCCGTCGGACTCCGAGGGGCGGGGCGCGGGGCCCCGCAGAGGGCTACCCGTAGGTATCGCCGGGGCCGGAACTGCCCGGGGCGCGCAGCGGCCCGTACCGCTTGGGGCGGGCGCCGGGCCCCTGGACCTTGATCATCCGGACGGTGCCCTGGCCGAGCTCCGCGTTGAGCCGGGCCACCAGCTGCGGGGCCAGCAGCTTCAGCTGGGCGGCCCAGGCCGAGGAGTCGCAGCGGACCAGGAGCTCACGGTCCTCGTAGCGTTCCGGTTCGCAGTGCGCGGCGATCTCCGGACCGACGATGTCCGCCCAGCGCTCCATCACCCCGGCGACCGCGATCGGCATCTCCCAGCCGCGCTCGGTGCGCAGCCGGTCCAGCGCCGCCATCAGCGGCATCGGATCCCGGGCGTCGGCGCGGGCGCCGGAGCGCAGCCCGGGCTGCTGCCGGTTCTTCCTCCCGGTGGCCGCGTTGCCCCGCGCCCGGGCCTGCTCGCGCGCGGCGGCCAGGGCCTGGCGGGCCAGGTCCACGCCGGAGGGCTCGGCGGCCCGGCGCCGCTCCCGGTCCCCCCCGGTGCCGTCGCCGCGGGGGACGCCGGTGCCGTCGCCGCGGGGGACGCTGCCGGAGCCGCCGGTGTCGGAGCCGCCGTTCACAGCCGGGTCACCTCACCGCCGGACACCGCGAACCGCGTCCCCGTCAGCACGCCCGGCACGTCGTCGTCCACCGCCGCCGTCACCAGGACCTGCTCGCCCGGGGCCACCAGTTCCGCGAGCCGCTCACGGCGGCGGGCGTCGAGCTCCGCGAAGACGTCGTCCAGGATCAGCACCGGCTCGTTGCCCTCCGAGCGCAGCAGCTCGTACGAGGCCAGCCGCAGTGCCAGCGCGTACGACCAGGACTCGCCGTGGCTGGCGTACCCCTTGGCCGGGAGGTCGCCGAGGTGCAGGAGCACGTCGTCGCGGTGCGGCCCGACGAGGGTCACGCCGCGCTCGATCTCCTGCTTGCGCACCTCGGACAGACCCGCCAGGAGCACCTCGTAGAGCGCCTCGCGGGTCCGGGGCCCGCCGCTGTCGACGCCCTCGCCGACGGAGGCCCTGTAGGCGAGCCCGAGCGGGCCGCCGCCGGGCGCGAGCTGCTCGTATGCCTTGTCGGCCAGCGGCAGCAGGGTCGCGATCAGGTCGAGCCGGTGGGCGAGCAGCTCGGCGCCCGCGCGGGCGAGGTGCTGGTCCCACACGTCGAGGGTGGACAGGTCCATGGAGCGGCCGCCGTGCCGGCGGGCCATCGCCGCCGACTTCAGCAGGGTGTTGCGCTGCTTGAGCACCCGCTCGTAGTCGGAGCGGACGGCCGCCATGCGCGGGGAGCGGGCGGTGACCAGCTCGTCCAGGAACCGGCGCCGCTCGCCCGGGTCGCCCTTGACCAGGGCCAGGTCCTCGGGGGCGAACAGCACGGTCCGTACGATGCCCAGCACGTCCCGCGGCCTGACCTGCGAGGACCGGTTGATGCGCGCCCGGTTGGCGCGCCCCGGGTTGAGCTCCAGTTCGACCAGCTGCTGGCGCTCGCCCTGGGTCACGGCGGCGCGGACGACGGCGCGGTCGGCGCCCATCCGCACCAGGGGGGCGTCGGAGGACACCCGGTGGCTGCCCAGGGTGGCCAGGTAGCCGACGGCCTCGACGAGGTTCGTCTTCCCCTGGCCGTTGGGGCCCACGAAAGCCGTGACGCCCGGGGCGAGGGGGACCTCGGCCCGGGCGTACGAGCGGAAGTCGGCCAACGAGAGATGCGAGACGTGCATACGGCGCCGACCTCCCCCGGCTTCCTGCTGCTGTGCTCTGTGGTGCTGTGGTGCGGTTACTTCTTCTCGACCGCGTGGCCGCCGAACTGGTTGCGCAGCGCCGCGATCATCTTCATCTGCGGCGAGTCGTCCTGGCGGGACGCGAAGCGGGCGAAGAGCGAGGCGGTGATCGCCGGCAGCGGCACCGCGTTGTCGATCGCCGCCTCGACGGTCCAGCGGCCCTCGCCCGAGTCCTGGGCGAAGCCCTTGAGGCCCTCGAGGTGCTCGTCCTCGTCCAGGGCGTTCACGGCCAGGTCCAGCAGCCAGGAGCGGATGACCGTGCCCTCCTGCCAGGACCGGAACACCTCGCGGACGTCGGTGACCGAGTCCACCTTCTCCAGGAGCTCCCAGCCCTCGGCGTAGGCCTGCATCATGGCGTACTCGATGCCGTTGTGGACCATCTTCGCGAAGTGGCCGGCGCCGACCTTGCCCGCGTGGACGGAGCCGAAGTCACCCTCGGGCTTGAGGGCGTCGAAGACCGGCTGGACCGCGGCGACGTGCTTCTCGTCGCCGCCGTACATCAGCGCGTAGCCGTTCTCCAGGCCCCAGACGCCGCCGGAGACGCCGCAGTCGACGAAGCCGATGCCCTTGGCCTCGAGCTCCTTGGCGTGCTTCTCGTCGTCCGTCCAGCGGGAGTTGCCGCCGTCCACGACGATGTCGCCGGGGGAGAGCAGCTCCGCCAGCTCGTCCACGGTGGACTGCGTCGCGGCGCCTGCCGGGACCATGACCCACACCACGCGGGGGGCCTGGAGGCTGTCCACAAGCTCCCGCAGGCTGTGGACATCGGCGAGGTCCGGATTGCGGTCGTATCCGATGACGGTGTGGCCTGCGCGGCGGATGCGCTCGCGCATGTTGCCGCCCATCTTGCCGAGACCGACGAGACCGAGCTCCATCAGGTGGGTTCCTTAAGCGTTGGGGCCGTCTGTATCGGGGCTCCCCGGGGACCGGTGGTTTCCGGCCGTTTTCTCCTGGGTCGCCCGCCGGGTCCGAGCCTACGCCGGGCGGTGGCGCGGGGCCGCTCCGCACGGCGCCGGGCCCGGCGCCCGCTGCTGCGGGTCCGGGCCCGGTACCGGTGCGCGCAGGGGCGTCAGCCGGAGAGGCGGACCGGCATGATCAGGTACTTGTAGGCCTCGTCAGCCTCCGCGTCGACCGCCGGACGGCCGCTGAGCAGGGCGGGCTTCGTCGAGGTGGTGAAGCTGAGCTGGGCGGCCGGCGAGTCGATCGCGCTCAGGCCGTCGAGCAGGAAGGTCGGGTTGAAGGCGATCGAGATGTCGTCACCCTCCAGCGTCGCGTCGACGCGCTCCACAGCCTGTGCATCGTCGCTGGAGCCGGCCTCCAGGATGAGGACGCCCTGCTCGAAGCTGAGGCGGACCGGGGTGTTGCGCTCGGCGACCAGGGCCACGCGCTTCACGGCCTCGACGAAGGGGGCGGTCTCGATCACCGCGACCGAGTTGAACTCCGTCGGGAAGAGCGTGCGGTACTTCGGCAGGTCGCCCTCGAGCAGGCGGGTGGTGGTGCGGCGGCCCGCACCCTCGAAGCCGATGAGGCCCTCGCCCTGGCCGGAGCCGGAGAGCGCCAGGGTGACGGTGTCGCCGCTGGTGAGGGACTTGGCGGTGTCGAGGAGGGTCTTGGCGGGCACCAGGGCCACGGCCGAGGCGTCCGGGTTCTCCGGCTTCCACAGGAACTCGCGGACCGCGAAGCGGTAGCGGTCGGTGGAGGCCAGGGTGACGCGGTCGCCCTCGATCTCGATGCGGACACCGGTCAGCACGGGCAGCGTGTCGTCGCGGCCGGCGGCGATGGCCACCTGGGCGGCGGCGGAGGCGAAGACCTCGCCGGGGACGGTGCCGGTGGCGGTGGGCATCTGCGGCAGGGCCGGGTACTCCTCCACAGGCAGGGTGTGGAGTGTGAACCGCGAGGAGCCGCAGACCACGGTCGCCCGTACACCGTCTGTGGAAATCTCCACCGGGCGGTTGGGGAGGGCGCGGCAGATGTCGGCGAGGAGCCGGCCGGAGACGAGGACGGTGCCGTCCTCCTCCACGTCCGCCTCGACGGAGACGCGGGCCGAGACCTCGTAGTCGAAGCCGGAGAGGGACAGGGTCCCGTCCTCGGCCTTGAGCAGCAGGCCCGCGAGCACGGGCACCGGCGGCCGGGCCGGGAGGCTGCGTGCGGCCCAGGCCACCGCCTCCGCGAGTACGTCGCGCTCCACCCGGATCTTCACCGGAACCGCCTCCTGCTGTTGCTCGCTCGTCTGCCGGCCTTCGTCGTCGGTCGTCGATGCCTCGACCGATGCCGGTGACCAGTCTGACGTACGGCGCCGACAGTCGTTGCGGCTGGCGGTCAAGTCGGGAGCGAGGCGGCGGGACGGCCGTCCGGCGAGTTGTGCACAGGACCTGCTTGAAAACCGAATCCACGCCAACTGTCTATGGGGGTAGTAGTAGGGCCTGTGGAAACGGTGGAAAAGCTCGTCTTCGCAGGTCAGACCCAGTTTTTTATCCCCACACCCTGTGGGTGGCACCGGTGGACAACACGGTGTCTCTGTGGAGAAAGGAAAGTTCTGCACAGGCCGTCCCCAGGGGGCCCCCACTACTCCACAGGTGTGTCCCCAGTTTTTCCCCAGAAGTCCACAGCCCAAACGTCGACATCCGTGTGACGGCTTTCACTCGTGCCGGTGATGGGAGGGGGCCGGTTGCCGAACAGTGGACAACCGTGTGGAGAACCGTCGGGAACCTGTGCACAGGATGCGCGAACCTGTGAGTCGGCGGTGGACAGAGGAGTGGACGAGCCTGTGGATGATTTTTCTGTCCACAGGCTGTGGATGAGGCTTGCGCACAATTCCACACGTCCCTGACCTGGGCTGATGATCCCTCAACCCGCACCCCTGTGGACAGATTGTGGGTGAGCAGCACTGTCCTCAGCCTGTGGACAGGAGAAAGTTGGGGAATCTGTGGACAACTGCCTCTCCAGGGGGCGTATTCGAACAGAGCAGGGGCGCACGAACGACAAAGGGCGCCCCCGGTTCGTTCCGAGGGCGCCCTGTGCCGGGGTCTGAGAGGCCCCCGACGCGCCGACCGAGGCCCGTCGTCAGCCGTTCTTGATGCGGTTGGTGAGCTCCGTGACCTGGTTGTAGATGGAACGCCGCTCCGCCATCAGGGCGCGGATCTTGCGGTCCGCGTGCATGACGGTGGTGTGGTCGCGGCCGCCGAACTGGGCCCCGATCTTCGGCAGGGACAGGTCGGTCAGCTCCCGGCACAGGTACATGGCGATCTGCCGCGCCGTCACCAGCACCCGGCTGCGCGAGGATCCGCACAGGTCGTCCACGGTCAGCCCGAAGTAGTCCGCGGTGGCCGCCATGATGTCGGCGGCGGTGATCTCGGGCGCGCTGTCCTCGCCGCCCGGGATCAGGTTCTTGAGGACGTCCTCCGTCAGACCCAGGTCCACCGGCTGCCGGTTGAGGCTCGCGAACGCCGTGACCCGGATCAGCGCCCCCTCCAGCTCGCGGATGTTGCGCGAGATGCGGGAGGCGATGAACTCCAGCACCTCCGGAGGGGCGTTGAGCTGCTCCTGGACCGCCTTCTTGCGCAGGATCGCGATCCGGGTCTCCAGCTCGGGCGGCTGGACGTCGGTGATCAGGCCCCACTCGAAGCGGTTGCGGAGCCGGTCCTCCAGCGTGACCAGCTGCTTGGGCGGCCGGTCGGAGGACAGCACGATCTGCTTGTTGGCGTTGTGGAGCGTGTTGAAGGTGTGGAAGAACTCCTCCTGCGTCGACTCCTTGCTCGCCAGGAACTGGATGTCGTCGACGAGCAGGATGTCCATCTCGCGGTAGCGCTTGCGGAACGCGTCGCCCTTGCCGTCGCGGATGGAGTTGATGAACTCGTTGGTGAACTCCTCCGAGCTCACGTACCGCACCCGGGTGCCCGGGTAGAGGCTCCGCGCGTAGTGCCCGATGGCATGCAGCAGGTGCGTCTTGCCGAGGCCCGACTCCCCGTAGATGAAGAGGGGGTTGTAGGCCTTCGCGGGCGCCTCGGCGACGGCCACCGCGGCAGCGTGCGCGAAGCGGTTGGAGGCACCGATGACGAAGGTGTCGAAGAGGTACTTGGGGTTCAGCCGGGCGGTCGGCTCCAGCGGGCCCGAGGTGGAACCGCCGGAGGGGGCCGACGGCGGCGGTGCGGGCGTGGGCCGGCCGGGGGCCGGACGCGGCGCGGGCTGCTCGTACGACGGCTGGTCGTACTGCTGCGGCTCGTACTGCGGGGGTTCGTACTTCTGCTGCTCGTAGCCGCCCTGGTCGTAGCCGCCGGCCTCGGGCTGCTGGAGGTAGCCGGGCTGCGGGGAGGCGTACGGGTCCCGCTCGGGGAAGCGCTGCTGCTGCCAGCCGTAGTCGTCCTGGCCGCCGCGGGGCCAGGCGCCGGGCTCGGGGCGCGGCTGCTGGTAGTCCGGGTAGGCGGGGCGGGCGGTGGGCAGCTGCTCCTCGCCGGGGCCCGGGCGCGGGCCGCCGTACGGCTCGTAGGCCTCGCGGGAGGAGGGGGCGGGCGCGGCGGGGGGCGCGGGCTCGCCGGCGGAGTCGTCCACCGTGATGGCGATGCGGATCGGGCGGCCACACTCGCGGCTGAGGGCGTCGCTGATCAGCGGCGCGAGACGGCCCTCCAGGACCCGCTTGCCCCATTCGTTGGGGACGGCGAGCAGGGCGGTGTCCGCGACCAGGGCCAGCGGCTGGCAGCGCTCCACCCACTGCTTGTCCTTCGGCTCGATCCCCTGCTGACCCTCGCCGAGCAGCTTCTCGAGCACGCGTGGCCACACTGCGGCAAGATCGGCAGGTACGTCAGCCACAGAGCACGCTCTCTCACAGGTCCCTCGTCCCACGAATGTGTGGTTCTTTGGGACGGTCGGGACAAAAAACAGGGATCAGACCACGGTAGTCAGGCCGGTGGCTGCGGTTCAAGTCGTTGTCCACAGCCTGTGCACAGTGTGGGGCAGAGGGCGCTCGGTTTGACCGGATGGCGTAGCCCCGCGTACCGTAGCGAGGTCGAGTTGTCGATGGCTGCTGCCGCCTGCCTACCGATGGGCGAAGGTCACTGATTGTGATCATTTAGCGGTGTCCACTCGGGCGAACACGCGAGTTCCTCGTGGGCGCACGGTGACAGCCAGGCGATGTACCGCCACAACGATTCATTTTCTGGAGCCCCCGAGTGAGCAAGCGCACCTTCCAGCCGAACAACCGCCGTCGTGCCAAGACCCACGGCTTCCGTCTGCGTATGCGTACCCGCGCCGGTCGCGCCATCCTGGCGAACCGCCGCAGCAAGGGCCGCGCCGCCCTCTCCGCGTAACAACGCGCAGGTCGTGACGTCGTGCTGTCTCCCGAAAATCGGCTGAGGCGGCGCGAGGACTTCGCGAGCGCGGTGCGCCGAGGCCGTCGGGCCGGTCGCCCGCTCCTCGTCGTCCACCTACGTACAAGCGGTGCAACGGACCCGCACGGGCCGGGGGAGACTGATCCCTCGACGCGTGCGGGTTTCGTCGTCAGCAAGGCCGTAGGCGGCGCGGTGATCCGTAACCGGGTCAAGCGTCGTCTGCGTCACCTCGTACGGGATCGGCTCTCCGTGCTGCCCGCCGGTAGCCTGGTGGTGGTGCGGGCGTTGCCCGGAGCGGGTGAGGCCGGCGTCGACGAATTGGCCCGGGACCTGGATGCCGCTCTGGTGCGGCTCCTCGGAGGCGCGGCTCGATGAAGTACCCGCTGCTCGCTTTGATCAAGCTGTACCAGTGGACGATCAGTCCGCTGCTCGGGCCGGTGTGCCGCTATTACCCCTCGTGCTCGCACTACGGGTTCACGGCCATCGACCGGCATGGTGCGGTGAAGGGATCGGTCCTGACCGCCTGGCGGATCCTGCGGTGCAACCCGTGGTCCCCCGGCGGTGTCGACCATGTCCCACCTCGTAAACGCCCGCGTTGGCACGAGCAGCTGCGCAGTGCGTTGCGTCGACCTCGCAATGCTCAAGGAGCCTGATTAGTGGACACGATTGCCAGTCTGTTCAGCTTTATCACCACGCCAGTCTCGTGGGTCATCGTCCAGTTCCACAGCCTGTACGGCGCGCTCTTCGGGCCGGACAGCGGTTGGGCCTGGGGCCTGTCCATCGTGTCCCTGGTGGTCTTGATCCGCATCTGCCTGATCCCGCTCTTCGTGAAGCAGATCAAGGCGACGCGTGGCATGCAGGCGCTCCAGCCGAAGATGAAGGCGATCCAGGAGCGCTACAAGAACGACAAACAGCGCCAGTCCGAAGAGATGATGAAGCTGTACAAGGAGACGGGTACCAACCCGCTCTCCTCGTGCCTTCCCATCCTGGCGCAGTCCCCGTTCTTCTTCGCGCTGTACCACGTGCTCTCGGCCATCGCCAACGGCCAGACCATCGGCGTCATCAACCAGTCGCTCCTGGAGAGCGCGCGCCAGGCGCACATCTTCGGTGCCCCGCTGGCGGCGAAGTTCACGGACAGCGAGGAGAAGGTCGCCGCCCTCGGCGCCTCCCTGACCGACGTCCGGATCGTGACCGCGGTCATGATCGTCATGATGTCGCTGTCGCAGTTCTACACGCAGCGCCAGCTGATGCAGAAGAACGTGGACCTCTCGGTCAAGACGCCGTTCATGCAGCAGCAGAAGATGCTCATGTACATCTTCCCGCTGATCTTCGCCTTCATGGGCATCAACTTCCCCGTCGGTGTCCTCGTCTACTGGCTGACCACCAACGTGTGGACCATGGGCCAGCAGATGTACGTGATCAACCAGAACCCGACCCCGGGCAGCAAGGCGCAGGACCAGTACCTGACCCGTCTGCTGAAGCACGTCTCCACGCACGGGAACGTCAAGGGCCGGGGCAAGAAGAAGATCGTCGCGGCGATCGTGGCCAAGGGCCCGGACCGCAACGACAACGAGCGCAAGTTCATCACCGCGCTGTCGAAGCAGGGCATGGCCGCGCAGGCGGACGGTTCCGTGATCAGGAGTTCCGAGGCCACTGCGGACGCGGACTCGGCGAGCGGTGGCGTCGCGACGAAGCGGCAGCAGCCCAAGCGCCAGTCGAAGTCGAAGCGCCAGACGCCCCCCAGTAAGCCCTCGAAGAAGTAGAAGGAGTCCCTCCCGTGACGGAAGGCACCACCACCGCCGCCGCTGAGAGTGGCGACACCCTCACCCGCCTCGAGCAGGAGGGTGAGATCGCGGCCGACTACCTCGAGGGTCTGCTGGACATCGCCGACCTGGACGGCGACATCGACATGGACGTCGAGGCCGACCGCGCCTCGGTGTCGATCGTCAGCGACTCGAGCAGCCGCGACCTGCAGAAGCTCGTGGGCCGCGACGGTGAGGTCCTGGAGGCTCTCCAGGAGCTGACCCGCCTCGCGGTGCACCGGGAGACCGGGGACCGCAGCCGGCTGATGCTGGACATCGCGGGCTTCCGGGCGAAGAAGCGTGCGGAGCTGGCGGCCCTGGGCGCCAAGGCCGCGGCGGACGTGAAGGTCTCGGGCGAGCCGCTGAAGCTCGCTCCGATGACCCCGTTCGAGCGCAAGGTCGTCCACGACGCCGTGGCGGCCGCCGGTCTCAAGAGCGAGTCCGAGGGCGAGGAGCCGCAGCGCTTCGTCGTTGTGCTTCCGGCCTGACCCGGAATGGTGTGAGTCGGCCCCGCCTGTGTCGCAGGCGGGGCCGATGTTTGTAAGCCTGGCAGTTGAACGACCACGGTTTGACGTGAGCGGTTCTGTACGGAAGGACGGTCCCCGTGACGGAGGCAGCGGAGCTTCCCCCGGCGCCTGAAGAGGCGCGCGCGGTGTTCGGTGAGTTTTTCCCGGAAGCTGTGCGGTATGCGGAGCTGCTCGCGGACGCGGGCGTCAAACGAGGCCTCATCGGGCCCCGTGAGGTTCCCCGGCTGTGGGAGCGGCACCTGCTGAACTGCGCGGTGCTCTCCGAGGTGGTGCCCGCCGGCGTCACCGTGTGCGACGTGGGTTCGGGCGCCGGCCTGCCCGGTATCCCGCTGGCCCTGGTCCGGCGGGACCTGAAGATCACCCTGCTGGAGCCGCTGCTGCGCCGGACGACCTTCCTCCAGGAGGCCGTCGAGCTGCTGGGACTGGACCATGTCACGGTGGTGCGCGGCCGGGCCGAGGAAGTGCTCGGCAAGGTCCAGCCGGTGCACGTGGTGACGGCACGCGCGGTGGCCCCGCTGGACCGGCTGGCGGGCTGGGGCGTGCCGCTGCTGCGTCCCTACGGCGAGATGCTCGCGCTCAAGGGCGACACGGCCGAGGAGGAGCTGGTCTCGGCGAAGGTGGCCCTCAGCAAGCTGGGTGTGGTGAAGACCTCAGTGCTCCAGGTCGGCGAGGGCGTGGTCGATCCCCTGTCCACGGTGGTCCGGGTGGAGGTCGGGGAGAGCCCCGGCGGGGTGCGTTTCGCGGCCAAGCGGGCGAAGGCCGCGCGGGTCGGCCGGACGCGCAGGCGCCGTTGATCTTCGTGCCGTAGGTGGGTTTTGGGGCGGGTTGGGCCCTATAGGTGCGGATTTCGGAGTGTCGTAGAGGGCTGAAGTCTCCGCCCCGGCATCGTGTTTCACGTGAAACATCGCTCTCTGCTGCACGGAATCATCAGCCGCGGCCGGGCTGCTGCCGCCCCCCGTCCCCGCCAGGACGCGGGGGTGACGGAGCTGTCCACAACGGCGGATTCATCCACAGGAGCACGGGCCCCGCTGGTTCGCGACCCGGGTGGCATGGCAGGCTCTGTTCATCGCGAGCCCGCTGCCGAGGAGAGTGACACCGTGCGGTCCGACGCCAACCTCGCGGGGCCGATGACCGATCCGGTCCCCGGTCCCCGCTCTGAACCGCCAGGCGATGTCTCGCCCGAGGCGCCCCCGGTGGTGGCCGGGGGAGAGACCTCGTTGCCCCTCGTGGACAACGACGACACCGAGGACACCCCCATCGAGCGCGCCGCGCAGCTGGCGGTGGAGTCCATCGGGCGTTCCGGTGTCCCGCTGCCCCGGCCGGCGCAGACGCGGATCATGGTGGTCGCCAACCAGAAGGGCGGCGTGGGCAAGACCACGACGACCGTGAACCTGGCGGCCTCCCTGGCCCAGCACGGTGCCCGCGTGCTCGTGATCGACCTGGACCCGCAGGGCAACGCCTCGACGGCACTCGGGATCGACCACCACGCGGACGTGCCCTCCATCTACGACGTGCTCGTCGACAGCCGGCCGCTGCTGGAGGTCGTCCAGCCGGTGGTGGACGTGGAGGGCCTCTTCTGCGCCCCCGCCACCATCGACCTCGCGGGTGCGGAGATCGAGCTCGTGTCCCTGGTGGCCCGCGAGAGCCGGCTCCAGCGTGCGATCCAGGCGTACGAGCAGCCGCTCGACTACATCCTGATCGACTGCCCGCCGTCCCTGGGCCTGCTGACCGTGAACGCCCTCGTGGCGGGCGCGGAGGTGCTGATCCCGATCCAGTGCGAGTACTACGCGCTGGAGGGGCTGGGCCAGCTCCTGCGCAACGTCGACCTGGTGCGGGCCCACCTGAACCCGACCCTGCACGTGTCCACGATCCTGCTGACGATGTACGACGGCAGGACCCGGCTCGCCTCGCAGGTGGCGGAGGAGGTGCGCACCCACTTCGGCGAGGAGGTGCTGCGCACGAGCATCCCGCGGTCGGTGCGCATCTCGGAGGCTCCGAGCTACGGGCAGACCGTCCTCACGTACGACCCGGGTTCCAGCGGCGCCCTCTCCTACCGGGAGGCGGCGCGGGAGATCGCGCTCCGGGGAGCCGGAATCCATTACGACGCCCCGAGCGCCCCCATGGGCACGGGCATGAACAGCACGCAGAGTATGGCGGAGGGGATCCAGTGAGCGAGCGACGTAGGGGTCTGGGGCGGGGGCTCGGCGCGCTGATCCCGGCCGCTCCCCAGGAGAAGACGCCGGTGACGGGCGGCGGGTCCACCTCTCCTTCGGCGGTGCCGGTACTGACGTCGGAGCGGGGCGTCGCCGCGGCGAAGCTCGCCGTGCTGACGCAGACCGATGTTCCACGTGGAGGATCGGCCCCGGGTGAGCCGGCGGCCGTGCCCGCACCGGCCCGGCCGGAGGAGGAGGTGGCGGGGGCGACGTTCGCGGAACTCCCGCTGGACGCCATCACGCCGAACCCGCGCCAGCCGCGCAACATGGAGCACCTCGACGAGGATGCGCTCGCCGAGTTGGTGACCTCGATCCAGACGGTGGGCCTGCTCCAGCCCGTGGTGGTCCGGGAGGCCGAGCCCGGGCGCTATGAACTGATCATGGGCGAGCGGCGCTTCCGCGCCTGCGGTCAGGCGGGGCTGGAGCGGATCCCGGCGATCATCCGGGCGACGGACGACGACAAGCTCCTGCTGGACGCCCTGCTGGAGAACCTGCACCGGGTCCAGCTGAACCCGCTGGAGGAGGCGGCCGCGTACGACCAGCTGCTGCGGGAGTTCAACTGCACGCACGACCAGCTGGCGGACCGGATCGGACGCTCGCGTCCGCAGGTCACCAACACCCTGCGGCTGCTGCGGCTCACGCCGGAGGTGCAGAAGAAGGTGGCCGCCGGTGTGCTGCTGGCGGGTCATGCGCGGGCCCTGCTGGGCGTGGAGAACGCCGAGGAGCAGTTCCGTCTCGCCCAGCGGATCGTGGCCGAGGGCCTGTCGGTGCGTTCGGTCGAGGAGATCGTGCAGCTGATGGGCTCCGAGCCGTCGGGCACCGCGAGCACCGTGAAGCCCAAGGGCCCTCGGGCCGGCGGCCGGGTGTCGCCCGCGCTCAGCGAGCTGGCGACGCGCCTGTCGGACCGGTTCGAGACGCGGGTGAAGGTGGATCTGGGCCAGAAGAAGGGAAAGATCACCGTCGAGTTCGCGTCGATGGAGGATCTGGAACGGATCCTGGGGACCCTGGCGCCGGGCGAGGGCCGGGTGCTGGAGCAGGGCCTCTCCGGGGAGTAGCCCCTCGTCTCCTGTCGTCGCCGCTGCCCCCTGCTTCTCGAGCCACCCTCGAAGAAGCGGGGGGCAGTGGTTACGATGCCGTCATGGGTCGTCGGCTCGTACCGCTCACGCTGGACAACCTCCAGGACCTGCCCAGGCGTTGCCGGGGCTGCGTGTTCTGGGAGCTGGATCCCGTCACCGGCGGGGCCGCTGTGAAAGCGGGCACCGCGGAGCTGGAGAAGGAGGCCTGGATCTCCGCCGTCCTCCTGGACTGGGGCTCCTGCGGCCGGGTGGTCTACGTGGACGAGGTTCCGGTCGGGTTCGTCCTCTACGCGCCGCCCGCCTATGTCCCGCGTGCCGCCTCGTTCCCGACGAGCCCGGTCTCGCCCGACGCAGTGCAGCTGATCACCGCCTGGATCATGCCGGGCTATCAGGGGCAGGGTCTGGGGCGGGTGATGGTCCAGACGGTGGCCAAGGACCTGCTGCGGCGGGGCTTCAAGGCGATCGAGGCTTTCGGTGACGCCCGCTGGGAGCGGCCGGCGTGCCTGCTGCCGGCCGATCATCTGCTGTCGGTCGGCTTCAAGACCGTCCGTCCCCATCCGGCCCATCCGCGGCTGCGGCTGGAGCTGCGCACGACGCTGTCGTGGAAGGAGGACGTGGAGCTGGCTCTGGACCGGCTGCTGGGCGGCGCGAGGGCGCGGAAGGAACCGGTGCTGCGGCCCCTGTGAGGATCGCAGGACACGAGAACGGGGCCGCCCCTCCGGAGGGGCGGCCCCGTTCTTCACGTGCTCCCCGGCTGCACCGGGGCCGGCTCTTAGGCCTTGACCTGGATGAAGCCGTCCAGGTCGCGCAGGATGGCGGCCTTCGGCTTGGCGCCGACGATGGTCTTGGCGACCTCGCCGCCCTGGTAGACGTTCAGCGTCGGGATGGACATGACGCCGTACTTGGCGGCCGTGGCGGGGTTCTGGTCGATGTTGAGCTTGACGATCTCGATCTGGTCGCCGTACTCGGCCGCGATCGCCTCCAGCGACGGGGCGATCTGGCGGCACGGACCGCACCACTCGGCCCAGAAGTCCACGAGCACGGGCTTGTCGCTGCCCAGGACCTCGGCGTCGAAGTCTGCGTCAGTCACGTTCTTGAGGGTGCCGGCCACAGCGGCCTCCTTTTTTCCTGCGGGTGGGGTGTAGGGGGGGTGGTGCGGGGTCAGACGGTCGCGGCGGCGGGCTCGGCGTCCGAGAGGGCGGCCAGGAAGCGCTCCGCGTCGAGAGCGGCGGAGCAGCCGGTGCCGGCGGCGGTGATCGCCTGGCGGTAGGTGTGGTCCACGACGTCGCCGGCGCCGAAGACACCGGTGACGTTGGTGCGCGTCGAGGGGGCGTCGACCTTCAGGTAGCCCTCGTCGTCCAGGTCGAGCTGGCCGGTGAACAGCTCGGTGCGCGGGTCGTGTCCGACGGCGATGAACAGGCCGGTCACGGGGAGCTCGGAGGTCTCGCCGGTCTTGGTGTTGCGCAGGGTCAGACCGGAGAGCTTCTGCTCACCGTGGATCTCGGCGACCTCGCTGTCCCAGGCGAAGCTGATCTTCGGGTCGGCGAAGGCGCGGTCCTGCATGGCCTTGGAGGCGCGCAGGGTGTCACGGCGGTGGACGATCGTGACGGACTTGGCGAACCGGGAGAGGAAGGTCGCCTCCTCCATCGCGGTGTCGCCGCCGCCGACCACGGCGATGTCCTGGTCCTTGAAGAAGAACCCGTCGCAGGTCGCGCACCAGGAGACGCCGCGTCCGGAGAGCGCGTCCTCGTTGGGCAGGCCGAGCTTGCGGTGCTGGGAGCCTGTGGTGACGATGACGGCCTTGGCGCGGTGGACCGTGCCGGCGGTGTCGGTGACGGTCTTGATCTCACCGGTGAGGTCCACGGAGACGACGTCGTCCGGGACGAGCTCCGCGCCGAAGCGCTCGGCCTGCGCACGCATGTTGTCCATGAGGTCCGGGCCCATGATGCCCTCGCGGAAGCCGGGGAAGTTCTCGACCTCGGTGGTGTTCATCAGCGCGCCGCCGGCGGTGACGGCACCCTCGAAGACCAGGGGGTTGAGCGAAGCGCGTGCGGTGTACAGGGCGGCCGTGTAACCGGCCGGCCCGGAGCCGATGATGATCACGTTTCGTACGTCGCTCACGGGTTCTTTCCTCGTCTCTGCGGACTTCGTGCTGCCTACCGGGGGCCGGTGCGGACTCTCACCCCACCCAACGGATCCTACGGCGCGTGCATTCCCCTGCCGTCACCCTCTGCCTAGGAATGCGCCGCGCGCGAAGTCCTTCAGCTGCGGGGATAGGTCTGGGTGAGAAGTGGCTTTTCCAGGGTCGCGGAGGGGTTGTCCGCACAGCCGGAGGCCACGAGGTAGGCGTCCACCAGGGCGGGGTCCTGGGTATGGGGCAGGACGACGAGGTAGACCGGTGTGCCCTGGTAGCGGCCCGGTTCGGCGGCGAGGGGGGCCTCGGTGCGGCCGGTCGCCCGTTGGACGCACGCAGGGACCGCGGCCGGGGCCGGCTCCGGCGAGCCCGGCCGCTCGGCGGGGGCGAGCCCGGGAGAGGGGTTGTCCAGCTGCATGGTCCGGTTCGTGTCCCCGGGTGCCGTCTCGGGAGCGTTCGCGGCAGGGCCGGCGGCCAGGAGCCGGTGGACGTTCTGCCGGAGTCCCTGGGCGGTGTACTCGCCGGGGGCGGCCGAGCCGGCGGCCCGCACGGTGTTGTTGCTCGTGGCGGTGTCGTGGGCGCCGGTTCCGGTGAGCCCGTTGAAGAGGAGGACGCCGAGTGCGCAGGCGGCCGCCCCGGCCAGGCCGGCGAGGACGGCGATCCGGCGGCGGGCGCGGCGACGGCCGGGCCCGGTTGAGCCGGACGGGTGACCGGCCGGCCGGCGGGCCTCGGTCCGGCCCGGGGTGCCGGGCGTTGTTTCACGTGAAACATCGTCCGAGGCGCGCGGTTCGGGGGCGGAGGGGGCCTCGGCCCGGGACGAGGTGGAGTCGAGCAGGGCCTCGGCGGCGAGGGCCGCGTCGATGCGTCCGGCGATCTCGGAGGGCATTCGCGGCGGTCCGGGCAGGGTGCCCAGCAGGGAGCGGATCTCCTCCAGGGAGGCCAGGACGTCGGCGCACAGGGCGCAGTCCGCGAGGTGGCGGCGGACCTCGGCGGTGCGGGAGGGGGAGAGGAGCCCTTCGGTCAGGTCGGAGATCTCCGAGACCTCCGGGTGCCGGATCGTGCCGGCGGTGCCGGTTGTCGGGGTCACGGTCGTCCACCTCCGCCCTTCACAGGGTCTGGGTCCGGTTCGGGATGCCTGGGGTCTGCCGCAGATGGGACGGGTGCCCCCGGCGTCCGGTTCCTTGCCCGCTCGGTGGCGGTGTTATCCCCGGCATTCGTGCGCAGATGAGTGAGGAGCGGGAGGAGTTTCGCCCGGCCGCGCGCGCACCGGCTCTTGACCGTTCCGACGGGGACGTCGAGGACTGCGGCGGCTTCGGCGACGGGGTATCCCTGCATGTCGACGAGGACGAGGGCGGCACGCTGGTCGGCCGGGAGGGTGGCGAGGGCGGCCAGGAGCTGGCGGTGGAGGTCGTGGCGTTCGGCGGGGGCCTCGGCGGACTCGTGCGGCTCCAGGAGGCGCTCCAGGCGCTCCGTGTCGTCCAGGGGCGCGGTCCGGCGGGAGGCGGCCCTGCGGGCACGGTCCAGACAGGCGTTGACGGTGATCCGGTGCAGCCAGGTGGTCACCGCGGAGTTCCCGCGGAAGGTGTGGGCGGCCCGGTAGGCGGAGACCAGGGCGTCCTGGACGGCGTCGGCCGCCTCCTCCCGGTCGCCGAGGGTCCGCAGGGCGACGGCCCACAGCCGGTCGCGGTGCCGCCGCACCAGCTCACCGAAGGCTTCCGGATCCCCGGCGACGTGCAGGGCCAGGAGTTCCTGGTCGCTGCGGTCGCCGGCTGCGGCTTCGTCCAACGGTGAGCCCCTCCCCTGCCGTGCGTCAGCCCTTGAACTTCACGTCCGTGATGCCCTGCTTGTAGCCGGCGCCGCTGTAGTCGTCGTAGCCCGCGTATGGCATCTCGGTGATCCACAGGAGCACGTAGCGCGTCTTGACCGGCTTGTCCGTGGTCAGCTTGGCGCTGTTGACCTTGGTGGTCGTGCCCGCGATCTTCTTCATCGACGCGAGCCTGGTCTTGGGCTGCAGACCGTCGACCGCGTACAGCGTCAGGGTGGTGTGGTCGCCCGCGTGCCTGAGCCCTATCGAGGCTTCGCTGACCTCCTGCTCGGAGCCGAGGTCGTAGACGATGCCGACGCCTTCCTTGATCACGATCTTCGGGCCGTCGGAGAAGCTCTTGGTCCGCCAGTAGCTGGAGGTGTCCCCGTCGTACGTCTTGCCGACGTCAGCGGCGTTCTGCGGGACGCCGTCCGGGGCGTACTCCTTCGCGTCCTTGACGGCGAGCGGAGCGGGGTCCTTCTTCTCCGGGGCGGGGCCCTGCTGCTGTGGCTGGGTCGTCTCGTTGTTGTTCTGCTTGCCGTGGCCCAGGAGGGCGTCGGCAAGCTGCCAGCTGCCCAGACCCAGGGCGGCGATCAGGAGGGCGGCGACACCCCACTTCAGGGCGCGGCCCGTACGGCTCTGCAGCGGGGGCGGCGGGGGCACCGGGACCGTGATCGGCGTCGTGGGCATGCCGACGGGAGCCGGGCGGCCGTAGCTGCCCTGCTGGTAGGTGGTGTGCTGGTACTCCGGCGGCGCCGTGAAGGCGGGCTCCGGCGGCTTGATGCGGGGCATCGCCGCGACGGCCTTGGCCAGCTCCTCCGGAGTGGTGCAGGCCGGCTCCTGGCGGGAGGCGGTGGCCCCGTCGTTGGCGAGGGCGCGCATGGCGAGCTCGCCGAGGCCCCGGTGGACGCCGGCGCGGACCTGGTCGGGGGCGAGCAGGCCGACGCCCTTGGGCAGCCCGCGCAGGCCGTAGGCGTCGTTCTCGTACGGCCAGCGCTGGGTAAGGGCGGCGTACAGCAGTGCGCCGATGGCCTCGGTGTCCGCCCGCTGCGGGGTGTCACTGGTGATGCCGCGCAGGGCGGCGTTCACGGCGAGGCCGCGGATGCGGTACTGGCCCGTGGAGGTCCGCAGTATCGCGCTGGGGGTCAGGCGCAGGTGGGCCAGGCCCTCGCGGTGCGCGGCGGCCATGGCCTGGGAGACCTGGCTGACCAGCTGGTAGGCCTCGTGGGGCTCCAGGGTGCCGGCGGCGAGGACGGCCGTGAGCTCGGTGGCGTCCGGCAGCCACTCGTGGACGACGTAGACGAGGTCGTTCTCCTCGACGGCGTCGAGGACCTGGACGAACCGGGGGTCGCCGAGCAGGGCGGAGGAGCGGGCCGCCGCCAGGACGGTGCGAGCCCGGGGGTGGTCGGCGGGCAGGAGGTGGACCCCGACGGCGCGGCGCAGCTTCTCGTCCATCGCGCGCCAGCTGCTGAATCCGTCCAGACGGGTGACGCACTCCTCGAGGCGGTAGCGCCGCGCGAGCTTGTGGCCGCTGTGGAGTTCGGGCGCGGCCACGGGTGCCGCGCTTCTGCGTTCGCCGTCCTTCTCGGGCATGGGCTCGTCCGCGGCTCGTCCGTTCTGGGTGTCCACCCCGTCGGCCGTGGCCTTGGCCGCATCTGCGGCCAGCGGCTGGTCGCCGCTGTTGTCGGCCACGTCGACGGCAGCTGTGCTACGTTCCGCCACCGTCGTCCCTGCCTCCCCATCCGTTGCGCGCTGTCGGCCAGTCTGCGAAGCCATGCCAATTGTGCCCACAGTCCGGCGCTATGCACGACACACGATGGGGCCCGACGGTTGTGCGCATCAGCGACCCAGTCGGCCGCGGACCATTCCGACCATGGAGTTGAGCTCTTCGATGCGCATGCGCTTGGCGGCGAGGAGGAACACGGCCCCCAGCGCGATGCCTCCGGCGACCAGGGCGGCGACGGAACCGAGGGCTCCGCTGCCCAGGACCTGCATGACCCCGTAGGCGGCGGCGCCGGCCACCGCGGCGGCCGGGACGCACGCGCCGATCAGGCGGGTGTAGGTGCGCATCACGTGGGCGCCGTCGAGGTCCCCGCCGAGGCGGGCCTTGAGGCGGCGCCAGGCCACGCCGACGCCGACCAGGTAGCCGAGGCCGTAGGCGGCGGCCATGCCGACGACAGCCCAGCGTGCGGGCAGGACGAAGTAGGCGAGGGCCGAGACGGCGGCGTTGACGGCCGCGACGATGACGGTGTTGTAGAAGGGGGTCCGGGTGTCCTCGTAGGCGTAGAACCCGCGCAGGACCACGTACTGGACGGAGTACGGGATCAGGCCGAGGCCGAAGGCCATCAGCATGTAGCCGATGTTCACGGCGTCCTTGCCGGCGCTGGCGTAGAGCAGGGTGGCGATCGGGACGCCGAGCGCGAGGAAGGCGAAGGCGCAGGGCACGATGGCGACGGCCGAGGTGCGCAGGCCGTAGGAGATGTCGTCGCGGACCGCGGCGGCGTCGCCGTCGTGGGCGGACCGGGAGATCCGGGGCAGGACGGCGGTCATGACGGACACGGTGATGATGGCCTGCGGCATCTGCCACAGCAGGAGCGCGTATTGGTAGGCGGTGATGCCGGTACCGCCGTGGCCGAGCTTCTCCGCGGCCGTGCCGGCCGCGGTGGCGAGCTGGGTGACGACGACGAAGCCGATCTGGTTGGCGAGGACGAAGAAGAAGGTCCACTTCGCCAGGCCGACCGCCTTGCCGAGGCCGTGGCCCTTCCAGTCGAAGCGCAGGCGCGGCTTGAAGCCCGTCTCGCGCAGGTAGGGCAGCATCGCGAGGGCCTGGACGGCGAGGCCGAGCAGGGTGCCGATGCCCAGGAGGCGGACGCCTTCGGGGGTGATGGTCGCCTCGGAGACCCCGGAGGTGGTGAACCCGCCGAAGGCCCAGATGAAGGCGCCGAAGGTGGCGATGATGACGATGTTGTTGAGGACCGGGGTCCACATCATCGCGCCGAACCGGCCCCGGGCGTTGAGGATCTGACCGAGCACCACGTGGACGCCCATGAAGAACATCGTGGGCAGGCAGTAGTGGGCGAAGGCCACGGCGACGTCGAGGCGCTTCGGATCGCCGGCGATGGTCGGCGACATCATGCGGATGAAGATCGGGGCGGCGAGGACGCAGACGACGGTGACCGAGCCGAGCAGCGTGATGACGAGGGTGAGCAGGCGGTTGGCGTAGGCCTCGCCGCCGTCGTCGTCGTTCTTCATGGCGCGCACGAGCTGCGGGATGAAGACCGCGTTGAGGGCGCCGCCGCCGACGAGGACGTAGATCATCGTCGGCAGGGTGTTGGCGACCTGGAAGGAGTCGTTGAGGGAGGCGACGCCGATGGCGCCCGCGGTGATCAGGGTGCGGGCGAAGCCGGTGATGCGGGAGACGATCGTGCCGGCCGCCATCAGGGCGCTGGACTTGAGGAGGCTGGCGGCCTTGCCGGCGGGCTTGCTCGGGGCCGGGGCCGCGACGGGGGCCTCCTCGGCGGGGGCGCCGGGGGCTGCCTGCTGGTCGCGGTAGAGGTGCGTGAAGGCGTCGGGCTCGGGCTGCTCGTCGGAGGCGCTGGTCACGAGCGAGTCCACCCCGACGAACTGCGTCGTCGAGGCGTGGTCGCCGTACGGCAGGTGGCGGGACGGGCCGTCCGGCTCGGGCGGCGGGGTCTGGGCCCAGACGCGCGGGTCGGGACCGTGCGAGGGCGCCTGGGGCGCGGCGTACAGCGGACCCGGCTCCTGGTAGGTGCCCGGCGGCGGCGGGGGGTGCGAGGCGCGGTCGTAGAGGACCTCGGCGACGGGGTCCTGGGCCGACAGGTCCTGCGACCGGTACGGGTCGCGGTCGTAGGCGTCCTGGACGTACGGGTCGTGCTCCGGCGCGGCCGCGGGCGGCGGAACCTGCCCGGGCACCGGAGTGCCGGGGGCAGTGCCCTGGGCGGGCCCAGGCCCGCCCGCGCCCTGCGCGCGGTCACCGTCGTACGGCGCGTTCATCGCAACCCCACCTCATCGTCCCCAGGCCGACCGGCCACGGCATCGCTCAACGGTCCACTGTCTCACCCGTTCCGGACCCCTCTGTGCTTTGCGGTCCGGTGTCCGCGGTCCCGTCACTCGGCTGCGTGCTCTCCTCGGCGGCCGCGCGGGCGGCGACCCGCTTGCGGCTGGCGTACATCTTGATGCCGGCCAGGACCAGGAGGAGCACACCGCCGGCGATGACGAGCATGACGGTGGGGGTGATCTCGGTGGCCTCGACGGTGAACTTGCGTTCCTTGCCGTATGGCACGCCGTCCTTGGTGAACAGGCGCGCGGTGACCTCGACCGGACCACTTGCGGTGGCGTTGGCGGTGAACTTTACCGTCTGGCTGTGGCCGCCCTGAACGGTGACTTCCTGTTCCGATTCGCCGCTGTCGCCGAACATCAGGCGGGTCGGGTTGGCGGACTTCACCCTCAGTACAAGGTTGTGTACGTCCTGGACGAGGCTGTTCTGGACGCTGACCGGGATCGTCGCGCTATGTCCGGACAAGGTGGCGTCGGACTTGGGGATGACCTTGACCTTGTCGGTCAGCCCGAGCAGGTAGGACTGGACCTCGTCGCGGTAGCGGTCGGCCTCCTCGGGGCGGCCGCGCCAGGACGTGGACATCTCTCGGTTGGTGGTGTTGCCGAAGGGGATCTCGACCCGGTCCGGTGCCGTGAGGATGACCTTGAACCGGTCGAGGGTGCTCTGGGTGGTGCGGATCTTCTCGAACGCCGACACCGGGAGCTCCTGCCGGCTCAGGGCCTCGGGGTACTGGCCCGCGCCGGGGACCTGGGTCGCGGCTCCGGGGTCGGGCTTGGCGGCGGCCGCCGCCTCCAGGTCGGAGGGCTGGGTCCAGCGTGCGGCCTGGAGCCCGCGCAGTGCGGTGGCCATCGACTCCGCCTGGGTGGTGGAGGGCCGGCGCTGGGGCGCGACCACGTAGCTACGCGGCTCGTCGCCGCGCTGGAGGTTGAGCGCCAGGCTGTGGGCGAGGAACCGCTGCACTGCGAGCGTGGAGTTCCCGGCGCTCGCCATGTCGCCCTCGAAGGCGGTGGACAGGTCGGCGTCGGCGACCACGGCGGTGGTACCCGCGCCGATGGGACGGGCGGCGCTCGGGGTGTAGCCGAGGGCGCCGGTCTCCTGGAGGCTGTCGCTGCGGGTCAGCACATTGTGGGCGCCGGCCGAGGTGGCCACGTTCACGATCGACGGGTCGATCGCGCCGTCCACGGGCCAGGAGAAGTCGGTGGAGGGGGTGACGTGCAGCACGGTCTCGACGGCCTGCTTCGCCTTGTCGGTGGCGGGCCGCAGCTGGCCCAGTGTGCCGGAGACGTCCTTGCCGTGGTGGGCGAGGGAGGCGATGTCGGGGTCGGCGAACGGCAGGGCGACGACCTTCTTGCTCTGTACGGCGCTCTCCAGGGAGCTCAGCCACTGCTCGGCCACGGCCTTGTTCCGGCCCTGGACGGGCTTGCCGTCCGGGTCGGCGCTGCGCACCCGGTAGCCCTTGGTCATCGCGTCCACGGTGGCCAGCAGGTCGGGGTCGATGACCCAGGTGACGGGCAGGTCCTTGCCGAGCGAGACCATCCGCTCCAGCCGTCCGCCCGGCCGCAGCTCGTCGGCCAGGGAGTCGTCCTTGAAGACCGGGGTCTGGACCTCGTCCGAGCCGGTCTCGGCGGTGACACGGGTCGTGGAGACCAGCGGCCAGACGTAGGTGAGGGAGGACCGTTTGGCGGCCGGGTCCGGCTGCCAGGGCAGGAAGGTCCGCTGGATGCCGAGCACCTGCTCGGACGGGCGGCTGTCGGTGGTCCCGGACACGGAGACGCCCAGCTGGTAGACGCCGTCGGCGCCCAGGTCCAGCTTGTTCACCGGCACCTTGATCGTGAAGGGCTGACCCACCTTCGAGGGCAGGGAGTCGATCTTCACGGCGAAGGCCGGGTCGATCTCCCCCGGGTC
Organism: Streptomyces sp. NPDC001373; assembly: GCF_042895815.1. Lineage (NCBI taxonomy): Bacteria > Bacillati > Actinomycetota > Actinomycetes > Kitasatosporales > Streptomycetaceae > Streptomyces > Streptomyces sp. NPDC001373. Next base: position 143,334 of record NZ_JBIAWQ010000002.1, on the reverse strand, counting down.
GGCCCCGGGCCGGAAGCCCTTGCGGTCCGCCACCTCGTCGATGGCCGATCGGTCGCCCACCATGGGGCCGACGCGCAGCCCGACGTGGGCTCCCTTGATCGTCTCGCGGCCGTTGTTGACCACGGTCCCCTGGATGGTCAGCGTGTCGCTCTTGACCGGAGCGCTCGGCGACACCTCGGAAAGCTGCACGTCGACGGGGGAATCGGCGGCCTGCGCGGTGGGGGCGGGGGCGTAGACGAGGGCAGCCAGCACCGGCGTCCCGCTCAGCAGGACGACCGCCCGCCGCAGCCATCGGCGCCGGGCGGGGGCGGGGGCCGCCCCCTGGATGTCTGCCGCCTCGGCCACGCGCTCACCAGTCCCTCGAAGTGTCAGTGGTCGTCGGTTCTGCGTCCTCGCATGGTAACGAGGCGCGCTGTGCGCGAGTGCCGCGCCTTGCTCCACAAGATCGGTTCCGGATCCGTTCCGGTTCCCGGGCCGCAGCGCTGCTTCCCGGGCGAAACCGGGCGGCCCCGGCCGGGCGGGCCACGTACCCTTTTCTGTTGTGCCGAACGCCAATGAAGACAACCCCAGTGCCCTGAGTCAGGTGCAGCGCCGCGCGGTCAGTGAACTGCTGCGGGTCGCTCCCGTCGCCGACGAGCTCGGCCGCCGGTTCCAGGAGGCGGGCTTCCGCCTCGCCCTGGTCGGAGGGTCCGTACGCGACGCGCTGCTCGGGCGTCTCGGCAACGACCTCGACTTCACCACCGACGCGCGTCCCCAGGACGTACTGAAGATCGTGCGGCCGTGGGCCGACTCGGTCTGGGACGTCGGCATCGCCTTCGGTACGGTCGGTGCCCAGAAGGAAGGCTTCCAGATCGAGGTGACGACGTACCGCTCCGAGGCGTACGACCGCACCTCCCGCAAGCCCGAGGTCTCCTACGGCGACTCGATCGAGGAGGACCTGGTCCGCCGGGACTTCGCGGTCAACGCCATGGCGCTGGCCCTGCCGGAGCAGGAGTTCGTCGACCCGCACGGCGGTCTGGAGGACCTGGCCTCCGGCGTGCTGCGGACGCCCGGGACCCCGGAGGACTCCTTCTCCGACGACCCGCTGCGCATGCTGCGCGCGGCCCGGTTCGCGGCGCAGCTGGACTTCGAGGTCGCCCCCGAGGTCGTGGCGGCCATGAAGGCGATGGCCGACCGGATCGAGATCGTCTCGGCTGAGCGGGTGCAGGCCGAGCTGAACAAGCTGCTGCTCTCCGCCCACCCGCGCAAGGGCCTGGCCCTCCTGGTGGATACCGGTCTCGCCGACCGGGTCCTGCCGGAGCTGCCCGCGCTGCGGCTGGAGAGTGACGAACACCACCGGCACAAGGACGTCTACGACCACTCGCTGATCGTCCTGGAGCAGGCGATGGCGCTGGAGGAGGAGGGCCCGGACCTGGTCCTGCGTCTCGCCGCCCTGCTGCACGACATCGGCAAGCCCCGCACGCGCCGCTTCGAGAGCGACGGTCGGGTCTCCTTCCACCACCACGAGGTGGTGGGCGCGAAGATGACCAAGAAGCGCATGACGGCGCTGAAGTACTCGAACGACATGGTCAAGGACGTGTCCCGGCTGGTGGAGCTGCACCTGCGCTTCCACGGCTACGGTGACGGCGAATGGACCGACTCGGCGGTGCGGCGCTACGTCCGCGACGCGGGGCCGCTCCTGGACCGGCTGCACAAGCTGACCCGGTCCGACTGCACCACCCGCAACAAGCGCAAGGCCAACGCGCTCTCCCGCACCTATGACGGGCTGGAGGAGCGGATCGCGCAGCTCCAGGAGCAGGAGGAGCTGGACGCGATCCGCCCGGACCTGAACGGCAACGAGATCCAGCAGATCCTGGAGATCGCTCCGGGGCCGGCCGTGGGCAAGGCCTACGCCTTCCTGCTGGACCTCAGGCTGGAGAACGGCCCGATGGAGCGCGAGGCGGCGGTGGCGGCCCTCAGGCAGTGGTGGGCCGAGCAGGCTGCCCAGGGCTGACGGTCGCGGCGGCCGGGAGGGGTCGATGTTTCACGTGAAACACAGGGACCGTTTCACGTGAAACAGACCCCGTCACCGCTTCAGGTGGAGGAACACCGCCGTGGCGGCGTAGATCAGGGCCGTGGCCAGGAGCAGGGCCGCGGACCGGCCGTCGGCGGGGAGCATCAGTGAGGACACCGCGGCCGCCCCGACGAACGCCACGTTGAACAGCACGTCGTAGACGGAGAAGACCCGGCCCCGGTAGTCGTCGTCCACCCGGGACTGCACCACGGTGTCCGTGGAGATCTTGGCCCCCTGCGTGGCGACACCGAGGGCGAAGGCCGCGACGAGCATGGGCTCCGGGGCGAAGAAGAGGCCGAGGGCCGGTACGAGGACGGCGGCGCCGGCCGCGCAGACGGTGATCCAGCGCAGCGGTCCCAGTCGGCCGACCATCCAGGGGGTGACCACGGCGGCCGCGAAGAAGCCCGCCCCGGAGACCCCGACGGCGATCCCCAGCAGGGCCAGGCCGTCCGACTCGTTCTCCGACCACGCGTAGCGGCAGAGCATCAGGAGCATCACGGTGAGGGCCCCGTACGCGAAGCGCATCAGCGTCATGGCGGTGAGGGCCCGGGCCGCCTCCCGCCGCCCGGCCAGATGCCGCAAGCCCTCGACCATGCCGCGGACGGTGAGGGCGACCCCTTCGGCGATCGACGGGCGCGTGCGGCCGGGAGGGTGGTCCGGCCCCAGGAGGCCGATGGCCAGCCGTAGCGCCACCAGCCCCGCGCACAGGTACAGGCCGGCCCCGACCAGGACGACGAGCGCGTTGGACCCCGAGCCGAGCAGCTGGACGAGGAAGGCCAGCCCTCCGCCGGCCACGGCCGCGAGCGTTCCGGCGGTGGGCGAGAGGGCGTTCGCGGTGACCAACTGGTCGGAGTCCACGACATGGGGCAGGGAGGCCGCGAGTCCGGCGAGGACGAAGCGGTTGACGGCCGTCACGGACAGGGCCGAGCCGTAGAAGAGCCAGTCGGGGACGTGCGCGACGATCAGTACGGCGGTACCGCAGGCGAGCAGGGACCGCAGCAGGTTGCCGTAGAGGAAGACCTGGCGGCGGCGCCACCGGTCGAGCAGCACTCCGGCGAAGGGGCCGATGAAGGAGTAGGGCAACAGGAGTACGGCCATCGCGGAGGCGATGGCCGCGGCTGAGGTCTGCTTCTCCGGGGAGAAGACCACATAGGTGGCCAGCGCGACCTGGTACGTCCCGTCGGCGGCCTGGGACAGCAGCCGTACGGCGAGCAGGTTGCGGAAGTCCCTCCGGCGCAGGAGTACGCGCAGATCACGTACGACGGGCATGTGGGCAAGGGTCACATACACCGAGGGTCTCCGGACACATAGCCCGGAGACCCTCGGTGGAAGAACCGTCGAAGAGCAGGTGTCCCGGGGGACCCTGGACCCGACCGGCGGCGCGACTAGCGCTCGACCTCGCCCTTGATGAACTTCTCGACGTTGGCCAGGGCCTCGTCGTCGAAGTACTGGACCGGCGGGGACTTCATGAAGTAGCTGGAGGCCGACAGGATCGGGCCGCCGATGCCGCGGTCCTTGGCGATCTTCGCAGCGCGCAGGGCGTCGATGATGACACCGGCGGAGTTCGGGGAGTCCCACACCTCGAGCTTGTACTCGAGGTTCAGCGGGACGTCGCCGAAGGCGCGGCCCTCGAGGCGGACGTAGGCCCACTTGCGGTCGTCGAGCCACGCGACGTAGTCGGACGGGCCGATGTGGACGTTCTTCTCGCCGAGCTCGCGATCGGGGATCTGCGAGGTGACGGCCTGCGTCTTGGAGATCTTCTTCGACTCGAGGCGGTCGCGCTCGAGCATGTTCTTGAAGTCCATGTTGCCGCCGACGTTGAGCTGCATGGTGCGCTCGAGGCGGACGCCGCGGTCTTCGAACAGCTTGGCCATCACGCGGTGCGTGATGGTCGCGCCGACCTGGGACTTGATGTCGTCGCCGACGATCGGGACACCGGCCTCGGTGAACTTGTCGGCCCACTCCTTGGTGCCGGCGATGAAGACCGGGAGGGCGTTGACGAAGGCGACCTTGGCGTCGATGGCGCACTGGGCGTAGAACTTGGCCGCTTCCTCGGAACCGACCGGGAGGTAGCAGACCAGGACGTCGACCTCGCGGTCCTTGAGGACCTGGACGACGTCGACCGGGGCCTCGGAGGACTCCTCGATCGTCAGGCGGTAGTACTTGCCGAGACCGTCGAGGGTGTGGCCGCGCTGGACCGTGACGCCCTTGTTCGGGACGTCGCAGATCTTGATGGTGTTGTTCTCGCTGGCGCCGATGGCGTCCGAGAGGTCCAGGCCGACCTTCTTCGCGTCGACGTCGAAGGCAGCGACGAACTCGACGTCACGGACGTGGTAGTCGCCGAACTGGACGTGCATCAGACCCGGGACCTTGGTGGCCGGGTCGGCGTCCTTGTAGTACTCGACGCCCTGCACCAGCGAGGCGGCGCAGTTGCCCACGCCGACGATGGCTACGCGAACCGAACCCATTCCGGTTGCTCCCTGTTTATTCTCGGAACGAGGCCTGCGAGATGCAGGTCTCACTTTGCTGTTTCGTCGGGCGGACCGGGTCGTCTCTGGTCCCGTCCCGCCCTCTCGCTCTCGATGAGCTCGTTCAGCCAGCGCACTTCACGCTCGACGGATTCCATTCCGTGCCGCTGCAGCTCGAGCGTGTAGTCGTCCAGGCGCTCCCGCGTACGGGCGAGCGAGGCGCGCATCTTCTCCAGGCGCTCCTCCAGCCGGCTGCGACGGCCCTCCAGCACGCGCATCCGCACTTCCCGTTCGGTCTGGCCGAAGAAGGCGAAGCGGGCGGCGAAGGACTCGTCCTCCCATGTGTCGGGGCCGGTGTGGGAGAGGAGCTCTTCGAAGTGCTCCTTACCTGCTGCCGTCAACCGATAGACGATCTTGGCGCGGCGCCCTGCGAGTGAAGCGGCGAGAGCGTCTTCCGGGGCGTGCCCCGGTTCTTCGATCAACCAGCCGTTGGCGACCAGCGTCTTCAGGCAGGGGTAGAGAGTCCCGTAGCTGAACGCCCTGAATACCCCCAGCGAGGTGTTGAGCCGCTTGCGGAGCTCGTAGCCGTGCATGGGGGATTCGCGAAGCAGGCCGAGCACGGCGAACTCGAGGATGCCGGAGCGTCTGCTCATCCGCCTGCTCCTCTCTGCCTCGGAGTTTATGTCGAGCTGATGTATCGGCTCGATACATCCAGACCATAGATCGGGGCGCTCCCGGCGACAAGCCAAGACATGGTGACCGGCGTCACATCACCAATTCATACGATGCAAGTTGCCTGATTTGGGGTGAACTTCGGCACTCATTGGGTTTTGGCCGTGCGTAGGCTGTGCGGAAGGACCACCGGGGGGAACCGGAATCACCTGCCGCTTCCAGGCCACTCGCCTGCCCGAGGAGTAGTCGTTCGATGAGCGAGCACCGCCGCAAACCGCCGCAGCCCCAGGGCGGCGGCCGCGCCGCGTCCCGCCGGGCTGCCCAGCCGCGCCCCGGCCGGGGCCCCGGTCCCGGACGGGACCTCCCCGCCGCACCGCCGGGCGGACCCTACGCGGACCAGAGTGCCCACAGCAGCCGCACCGACGCCCGCCGGGGTGCCCAGCGCCCCGCCCCCGGCCGAGGACGCCCAGGTGGGAAGGGGGGAGACGGCCGCACGCGGCTCATCGACTACCCCCGTGCCGGAAAGGCCGGGTGGAAGCGGTTCGTGCCCTCCTGGAAGCTGGTGACCGGCAGCATCCTCGGCTTCTTCGCCGTCGTCATCGCCGGGGCCGGCGTCGGCATCGCCATGGTCGGCACCCCGGACGCGAACAAGGCGGCCAAGGCACAGAACAACGTCTTCCAGTGGGCCGACGGCTCTCAGATGGTCGCCACCGGCGGGTCCACGAACCGGCAGATCATCCCGATAGACCAGATTCCGGTCTCCATGCGGAATGCCGTGATCGCGGCGGAGAACGAGTCCTTCGAAACGGACAAAGGCGTCGACCCGATGGGTATCGCCCGCGCCGTGGTGAACATGGCCACGGGTGGTTCGACCCAGGGTGGCTCCACCATCACCCAGCAGTACGTCAAGAACACCTACCTCGACTCCGAGCAGACGCTCAAGCGCAAGGTCACCGAGCTCTTCATCGCGATCAAGCTGGGTGCCACCGAGGAGAAGGACAACGTCCTCGCGGGCTACCTGAACACGGCCTACTTCGGCCGTGACGCCTACGGCATCCAGGCCGCCGCCCGTGCCTACTTCGGCAAGGACGCCAAGGACCTCAACCCGTCCGAGAGCGCCTTCCTCGCCTCCCTGCTCAAGGGCCCCAACCTCTACAACCCGGACGGCGGCATCGGCTCCGCGGCCACCCCCGAGGCCAACGAGAAGCGCGCCCGGGCGCGCTGGGCGTGGGTGCTCGACCGCGAGGTCGCCGTGCACCGCATGGAGCAGTCCGAGCGGGACAAGTACAAGGAATTCCCCGCCCGGGTCGACCTCGCCCAGGCGAGCGGCATGTCCGGCCAGACCGGCTACCTCGTCGAGGTGGCCAAGTCGTACGTGATGAAGACGGCCGACATCAGCGCCGAGAAGATGGCCCTCGGCGGCTACACCATCCGCACCACCTTCCAGAAGCCCAAGGTGGACGCCCTGTCCAAGGCGGTCGAGGACACCCGCAACGACTTCCTCGACGAGAAGAAGCGGCCGGAGTACGACACCTTCGTGCAGTTCGGGGCCGCCTCCGTCGACGTGAAGACCGGCGCGATCGTCGCCCTCTACGGCGGCCCCGGCTGGGACCACAAGTACTTCGCCAACAACGCCAACACCTCCGGCGTCCCCGTCGGCTCGACCTGGAAGCCGTACGTGCTGGCCGCGGCCATGGAGTACGGCACGCAGAACTCCAAGGGCTCCGGCATCTCGGCGATGAGCAAGTACAACGCCAACGACCTCACGGTGATCAACGACCGCTCGGGCAAGCCGCTGCTCGGCCCCGACGGCCAGCCGTTCAAGCAGAAGAACGAGAGCGAGTACCCGTACGGCTACGTGACCCTGAACGAGGCGATGGAGAAGTCCATCAACGTCCCGTTCGCCCAGCTCGTCTTCGACGTCGGCCACAGCAAGGTCCGCCAGGTCGCGAAGTCCACCGGCATCCTGGAGGAGTCGATGGACGAGAACAACAACGCGTCTTTCGCCCTCGGCACCTCGACGCCCAGCGCCATCCGCATGGCCGACTCCTACGCCACCTTCGCCGCGTCCGGGACGCACCACGAGCCCTTCTCCGTGCTCCAGGTCAAGAAGGACGGCAAGGACGTGCCGGGGTTCCAGGCCCCCAAGGAGTCCCGGGCCATGGACAACTCCGTCGCGGACAACATCACCAAGGTCCTGCGGAACGTCGTGGAGAACGGCACCGGCACCAAGGCCAAGAAGCTGGGCCGGCCCGCCGCGGGCAAGACCGGTACCACCGACCAGAACAAGTCGGCCTGGTTCGTCGGCTACACCCCGGAGCTGTCCACCTCGGTCACGCTCTTCCGCAACGACCCGAACTCCAAGGACAAGAAGCTCATGTCCATGAACCACGTGGGCGGTGTCGACTCCATCCACGGTGGTGACATCCCCACGGTGATCTGGACCGAGTACATGCGCGAGGCCCTCAAGGGCACCCCGGTCAAGGACTTCCCGGAGGCCCAGGACCTGGGCGTCGTCGCCGACGCCGCCGGCGCCCCCTCGCCGACCCCCTCGGCGTCCGTGTCGCCGTCCGGATCGCCGTCGGCCTCGCCGTCGACCTCCCCGTCCACGTCCGTGTCGCCCTCCCCGTCCCAGGGGGGCAAGCCCTGCAAGCCCAGGCCCTGGAACCTGTGCGACCCGCAGACCGCGGCCGGTACGAGCACCGGAGCGGGCGGTGACACGGGAGGGACCACCGACCAGCCCTCCCCGCCCGCAACGGGCCGCCCCGGACGCCAGGGCGGTACGACCACCTGGGGCAGCATCATGGGCACCCAGGGCTGACCCCGCCCCGCCCGCACCACCGAGGGCCGTCGCACACCGTGCGGCGGCCCTCCCCCGTGTCCGGGCCGGTACGGCAGGATGAGCCCATGACCAAGGTGCACGAGGACCAGTCGCCCGTCCTGCCCACGCAGCAGGACGAGGTGGCCGCCGCCGGCAGCGAACTCATCGGCGGGCCGGCCGGCCGGTACGCCCGGCTGGGCGGCCACTGGCTGACCCCCGTCCGCGTCGTGGTTCTCGTGGCCCTCGGCATGTTCGCGCTCGGCATGGTGCAGAAGCTGCCCTGCTACGACTGGGCCTGGTTCCAGGGAGCGGGCTCGCAGTACACCCACGCCTGCTACTCCGACATCCCGCACCTGTACTCCGCCCGCGGCTTCGCCGACGGCCTCGTGCCCTACCGCGACCGGTTCCCGGACCTGGCGGTCGACCCGAAGTACGGGGGCATGCAGTACCTGGAGTACCCGGTGCTCACCGGGGCCTTCATGCAGGTGGCCTCCTGGCTGACCCCCTCGTCCGGGGCCATCCAGCACCGCGAGCAGATGTACTGGATGGTCAACGCGGGCATGCTGATGGCCTGCGCCGCGGTCATCGCCGTCTGCGTCGCCCGGACCCACCGGCGCCGCCCCTGGGACGCCCTGCTGCTCGCCCTGGCCCCCGCCTTCGCGCTCAACGCGACCATCAACTGGGACCTGCCGGCCGTCGCCCTCGCCGCCGCCGCGATGCTGATGTGGTCGCGCGGCCGTCCGCTGCTGAGCGGCGTCCTCATCGGCCTGGCGACCGCGGCCAAGCTCTATCCCGTGCTGCTGCTCGGCGTGCTGTTCGTCCTGTGCTGGCGGGCCGGGAAGTGGCGGGCCTTCGGCGCCGCCGCGGCGGGCGCGGTCGTCTCGTGGCTCGTGGTCAACCTGCCGGTCATGCTCTACGCCTGGGACGGCTGGAAGCGGTTCTACGAGTTCAGCCAGGAACGCCCGATCGACTTCGGCTCCGTCTGGCTGCTGATCTCCCAGCGCACCGGCAACCCGCTGGAGGGGGCCAACACGTACGCGACCGGGCTGACCCTGCTGCTGTGCCTGGGCATCGGCCTGCTCGCGCTGACGGCTCCCAGGCGGCCCCGGTTCGCCCAGCTGGCCTTCCTGGTCGTCGCCGCCTTCATCCTGGCCAACAAGGTCTACTCGCCGCAGTACGTCCTCTGGCTCGTCCCGCTCGCCGCGCTGGCCCGGCCGCGCTGGCGCGACTTCCTGATCTGGCAGGCCGGCGAGATCGCCTACTTCCTGGGCATCTGGTTCTACCTCGCCTACACGACCAGCGGAGACAAGCACCAGGGGCTGCCGCTGGAGGGCTACCAGCTGGCCATCGCCGTCCACCTGGCGGCCACGCTCTACCTGTGCGCGGTCGTCGTACGGGACGTCCTGCTGCCCGAGCGCGACGTCGTACGGCGCGACGGCTCGGACGACCCGTCCGGCGGCGTCCTGGACGGGGCCGAGGACGTCTTCGTGCTCGGGGAAAGGGCGAAGGCGCCGCGGTACGCGGCGCCTTCGGAAGGACAGCGGGTCGCCTGGGGCATGGACCCGGACCAAGGGCACTGACCACCCCGCGGGGCGTGCCCGCGGGGTCCGGATCAGGCGTCGAGCACCCGGTCGAACTGCGTCGTGGTGTGGCGCAGGTGGGCCACCAGCTCGTCGCCCACCTTCGGCTCGGTCGCGTCCGAGGGCACGAACAGGATCGACACCTGCATGTGCGGGGGCTCGGCGAACCAGCGCTGCTTGCCCGCCCAGACGAAGGGCGAGAGGTTGCGGTTGACGGTGGCCAGGCCCGCCCGGGCGACGCCCTTGGCGCGCGGCATGACCCCGTGCAGGGCCTTGGGGGCCTCCAGGCCCACCCCGTGCGAGGTGCCGCCCGCGACCACGACCAGCCAGCCGTCGGAGGCGGCCTTCTGCTGGCGGTAGCCGAAACGGTCCCCCTTGACCACGCGCGTGACGTCCAGGACCGCGCCCCGGTACTGGGTGGCGTCGTGGTCGCCCAGCCACAGCCGGGTGCCGATGCGGGCGCGGAAGCGGGTCTGCGGGAACTGCTGCTGGAGCCGGGCGAGCTCCTCGGCGCGCAGGTGGCTGACGAACATGGTGTGCAGCGGCAGACCGGCCGCACGCAGCCGGTCCATCCAGCCGATGACCTCCTCGACGGCGTCCGAGCCGTCCGGGCGGTCCAGCGGCAGGTGCAGGGCGAAGCCCTCCAGCCGGACGTCCTCGATCGCCGACTGGAGAAGACCCAGGTCCTGCTCGGAGATGCCGTGGCGGCGCATCGAGCTCATGCACTCGATGACCACGCGGGCGCCGACCAGGCCGCGGACCCCGTCCACGGAGGACACCGAACGGATCACCCGGTCCGGCAGCGGCACCGGCTCCTCACCCCGCCGGAAGGGGGTGAGGACGAGCAGGTCTCCGCCGAACCAGTCCTTGATGCTCGCGGCCTCGTACGTCGTCCCGACGGCCAGGATGTCGGCGCCCATCCGGGTCGCCTCCTCGCACAGCCGCTCGTGGCCGAAGCCGTAGCCGTTGCCCTTGCAGACGGGGATCAGACCGGGGAACTGGTCGGTGACCGTCTTCTGGTGCGCACGCCAGCGCGCGGTGTCGACGTAGAGCGTGAGCGCCATGCCCGTCCGGAGCCTCTCTGGGAAAGCTGCGTGGTGCAGCTGTGCGGTGTGTGGGGAAGGGGCGGGGTCAGCGACGCGACATATACATGTCGAGCGCCTTGTGGAGGACCTTGTTGAGCGGGAAGTCCCACTCGCCGACGTACTCGACCGCCTCGCCGCCCGTACCGACCTTGAACTGGATCAGGCCGAACAGGTGGTCGTTCTCGTCCAGGGTGTCACTGATGCCGCGCAGGTCGTAGACGCTGGCGCCGAGCGCGTACGAGTCGCGCAGCATGCGCCACTGCATGGCGTTCGAGGGGCGGACCTCGCGCTTGTGGTTGGCGGAGGCGCCGTAGGAGTACCAGACGTGCTGGCCGACCGTCAGCATCGTGGCGGCCGCGAGCGGTTCGCCCTCGTGCTTGGCGATGTACAGCCGCATGCGGTTGGGGTCCTCGGAGTTGAGGGCCGTCCACTGGCGCTGGAAGTAGCTGAGCGGTCGCGGGCGGAACTTGTCGCGCTCGGCCGTGATCTCGTAGAGGTACTGCCAGGTGGGCAGGTCCTCGTAGCCGCCCTGGACGACCTCGACGCCGGCCTTCTCGGCCTTCTTGATGTTGCGGCGCCACAGCTGGTTGAAGCCCTTGAGGACGTCGTCCAGCGAGCGGTTGGCCAGCGGCACCTGGAAGACGTAGCGGGGCTGGACGTCGCCGAATCCGGCGCCGCCGTCCTCGCCCTGCTGCCAGCCCATGCGGCGCAGCTTGTCGGACACCTCGAAGGCGCGGGGCTCGATGTACGAGGCCTCCACGTCGCGCAGGCGCTTGACCTCGGGGTCCTGGATGCCGGCCTTGATGGCGGCGGAGTTCCAGCGGCGGATGACGACGGGCGGGCCCATCTTCACGGTGAAGGCGCCCTGCTGCTTGAGGTGCGCCAGCATCGGCTGGAGCCACTCCTCCAGGTTGGGGGCGTACCAGTTGATGACCGGGCCCTCGGGGAGGTAGGCGAGGTACCGCTTCACCTTGGGCAGCTGGCGGTACAGGACGAGTGCCGCACCGACGAGTTGGCCGGACTTGTCGAACCATCCGAGGTTCTCCGAGCGCCACTCGTTCTTGACGTCGGCCCATGCCGGGACCTGGCAGTGGCTAGCCGAGGGCAGGCTCTGGAGGTACGCCAGATGCTGCTCTCGGCTGATGGTGCTCAGGGACAGGCTCATGCGGGGTGTCTCCTCCGGCGGCTTCGCTGGCTATGGCGCGAAGCCTACTGCGACGGGGGCGCCACCCATCTGGGGGACGGGCCGTAGTCCGGGCCGGTGTCCGGCCGGCGCCCTGTCGAGGAGATCCCCCGGTCAGCCCATCAGGCCGCCGAAGAGGCCGCCGTGCGCCATACCGAGGAAGAAGCCGATGCCAGACGCACCAAGGCCGATGATCAGTGCGAAGCGCTCGCGTGTCGTCTCGGAGATGAACTGCCCGTAGGCGCCGGTCACGATCCCGATCAGTCCCGTCCAGGAGCTGAGCAGGTGCAGATTGTGGAAGAACGCAGTGACGAACGCCACGGCGCCGAGGACCAGGGTGACCGCCATCAGGGTGTCCTGGAGCGGGTGGGGCTTGCCGTCGGTCGCGAGCAGGGAGATGGGCGGACGATCCATTGCCTGTGCCATCGGAAGGCACCTCCTGGCTGGAGCGGAGTGGTGTGGCGGTGCGGCCGCCGGCCTGCGCCGGGGGCGTAGCACCGAGCACACCCGTTGCCTACAGATTGTGGCCCCCTCCTGCCGGATTTCAACCGGAAGGAGTCGAGCAGGTAGTCTGTACGGTCTGCGCGGTGTCTGCTCTCAGGCATCGTGCGGCACGCATCACGACCCTCCTGCCACGGATCGACCGTGGCCGCTGAGTCCAAAGGAGGTGGGTTCCACATGCGTCACTACGAAGTGATGGTCATCCTCGACCCCGATCTCGAGGAGCGCGCTGTCTCCCCGCTGATCGAGAACTTCCTCTCCGTCGTCCGTGAGGGCAACGGAAAGGTCGAGAAGGTCGACACCTGGGGCCGTCGTCGTCTCGCTTACGAGATCAAGAAGAAGCCCGAGGGCATCTACTCGGTCATCGACCTGCAGGCCGAGCCTGCGGTCGTCAAGGAGCTCGACCGCCAGATGAACCTGAACGAGTCGGTTCTCCGGACCAAGGTCCTTCGCCCCGAGACCCACTGAACTCCGGTTCAGCGGTAATCGGGATCGAGTAGCACAGCAGCCCAGCAGCAATCCCCGCCGAGAGGTTCATCCATGGCAGGCGAGACCGTCATCACGGTCGTCGGCAATCTCGTCGACGACCCCGAGCTGCGCTTCACCCCCTCGGGTGCGGCGGTCGCGAAGTTCCGTGTCGCGTCCACCCCCCGCACCTTCGACCGTCAGACCAACGAGTGGAAGGACGGCGAGAGCCTGTTCCTGACCTGCTCGGTGTGGCGGCAGGCGGCCGAGAACGTCGCCGAGTCCCTCCAGCGGGGCATGCGCGTCATCGTGCAGGGCCGGCTGAGGCAGCGGTCGTACGAGGACCGTGAGGGTGTCAAGCGCACGGTCTACGAGCTGGACGTCGAGGAAGTCGGCCCCAGCCTGAAGAACGCCACGGCCAAGGTCGCCAAGACCACCGGTCGCGGTGGCCAGGGTGGATACGGCGGCGGCGGTCAGCAGCAGGGCGGCGGCGGCTGGGGAGCCCCCAGCGGCGGTCCCCAGGGTGGCGGAGCTCCCTCCGACGACCCGTGGGCGTCCAGCGCGCCGGCCGGTGGCCAGCAGCAGGGCGGCGGCGGGGGCGGCTGGGGCGGAAGCTCCGGCGGCTCCGGCGGCGGCTACTCGGACGAGCCTCCCTTCTAGGGCAGCTCGTAACCCCACTTCTTGATCACACAGGAGAGACACCATGGCGAAGCCGCCTGTGCGCAAGCCTAAGAAGAAGGTCTGCGCGTTCTGCAAGGACAAGACCGCGTACGTGGACTACAAGGACACGAACATGCTGCGGAAGTTCATTTCCGACCGCGGCAAGATCCGTGCCCGCCGCGTTACCGGCAACTGCACGCAGCACCAGCGTGACGTCGCCACGGCCGTGAAGAACAGCCGTGAGATGGCGCTGCTGCCCTACACGTCCACCGCGCGCTAAGGAAAGGGTGACCGACCAATGAAGATCATCCTGACCCACGAGGTTTCTGGCCTCGGTACCGCCGGCGATGTCGTCGACGTCAAGGACGGTTACGCTCGCAACTACCTGGTCCCGCGTGGTTTCGCGATCCGCTGGACCAAGGGTGGCGAGAAGGACGTGGCGCAGATCCGCCGCGCCCGCAAGATCCACGAGATCGCGACCATCGAGCAGGCCAACGAGGTCAAGGCCAAGCTCGAGGGCGTGAAGGTCCGTCTGGCCACCCGCGCGGGTGACGCCGGTCGCCTCTTCGGTTCCGTCACCCCGGCCGACATCGCCACGGCGATCGAGGCTTCCGGTGGCCCGAAGGTCGACAAGCGCCGCGTGGAGCTGGGCTCCCCGATCAAGACCCTCGGTTCGTACCAGGTCTCCGTGCGTCTGCACGCCGAGGTCGCCGCGAACGTGGGCATCGAGGTCGTCGCCGCCTAAGGGCAGCGCATGAAGGGCCGCACCCTCCGGGGTGCGGCCCTTCGTCGTTCCCGGGTCGGCGTCCACCGGGCGTCCCGCGGTGGACGCCGGACGCCCCGGCATGTTTCACGTGAAACACGAGCGGGAGTGTCCCTGCACGGCACCGCCCGGTTACCGGGTGGCGCCCGCCACCAGCCACCGTCCCGAGCGGGCGCGCCACTGGAGGGTGGCCATCCGGACCAGCATCATCAGCGTCATGGCGAACCAGAGCGCCGTCAGGCCGCCGCCCATGACGGGGACGAGCAGTGCGGCCGGGGCGAACACCACGAGGGTCAGCAGCATGGCCCGGGCGAGGTAGGGGCCGTCACCGGCGCCCATCAGCACCCCGTCGAGGATGAACACGACCCCGCAGACCGGCTGGGCCAGGGCCACGACCAGGAGCGCCGGGAGCAGGGCCTCCTCGACCACCGGGTCGGTGGTGAAGAGCGGGATGAGCAGGGGGCGGGCCAGGACGACCAGCAGGCCCAGGACGAGGCCCGAGCCGATGCCCCACCGCACCATGCGGCGGCAGACGTCCCGGGCGCCCTCCGTGTCGCCGGCGCCCAGGTAGAGGCCGATGATGGCCTGCCCCGCGATGGCGATCGCGTCCAGGGCGAAGGCGAGCAGGCTCCACAGGGAGAGCGCGATCTGGTGGGCGGCGATGTCGGCATCCCCGAGCCGGGCCGCCACCGCGGTCGCGATCATCAGGATGGCGCGCAGGGACAGTGTGCGCACCAGCAGTGGCACGCCTGCCTGGGCGCTGGCGCGGATGCCGGCCCGGTCGGGCCGCAGGGAGGCTCCGTGCCGGCGGGCGCCCCGGATCACCACCCAGAGGTAGGCGACGGCCATGGCGCACTGGGCGACGACCGTGCCCCAGGCGGACCCTGCGATGCCGAGCCCGGCGCCGTAGACGAGGGCCACGTTCAGGGCGCCGTTGAGGGCGAAGCCCCCGACGGCCACGTAGAGCGGCGTCCGGGTGTCCTGGAGGCCGCGGATGACCCCGGTGGCCGCGAGCACCATGAGCATGGCCGGGATGCCGAGCGCGGAGACGCGCAGGTACGTGACCGCGTACGGGGCGACGGTGTCCGAGGCGCCGAAGAGTGAGATCAGCGTCGGCGCGGCGGCCAGGACGAGGACGACGACCGCCGCCCCGAGCAGCAGGGCGAGCCAGATGCCGTCCATGCCCTGCCGGATGGCCGCGCGGAGGTCGCCGGCGCCCACCCGGCGGGCCACGGCCGCGGTGGTGGCGTAGGCGAGGAAGACGAAAATGCTCACGGCGGTCGTGAGCAGGGCGGCGGCGACTCCGAGACCAGCCAGCTGGGGGGTGCCGAGATGGCCCACGATGGCGCTGTCGGCCATCACGAAGAGCGGCTCGGCGACGAGGGCGCCGAAGGCGGGGAGGGCGAGGGCGAGTATCTCGCGGTCGTGCCGCCTCGGGGCGGCCTTCTCAGCCGGGGGGGCCTGTGTCATGTGCTCAATCTAATCTTCCACAGGTAATAGATGCAATCGCCTTGTGGCTCTTACGCGGTCGCTGACTTGGGAGTTCTCGGCGCACCGTCCGGGGCGATCTTGGGACAGTGGCCAAGAATTTTCTCTGCAGTCGGCGGTGGAGAAGGAAATCGCAGGTCAGTGGCGGTGTAGGGGTGGGCCGGGTGATTTTGTCCACAGCGTCGTCCCCCGGTCTGTGCACAGCTTCGGGGGACTTACCCACAGCATTGGGTCCGTCGTCCACATGTCATCCACACAGCCTGTGGATAACAAGATTGGCTGACGTCGCTCGCGGCCCTACCGTTGTGCGTTGCCCGACGCGCCGAGAGCCGATCCGGGCGTCCCAAATGTCAGAGCCGTGTCGTAGAAAGAGTGACACGGCGAGGTCCGCGCTGCGGACGGGAGGAGGCGGCCCGGTGAGCATGCCCGAGCCCATGGACGACCCCTGGGCCGACAGCGGTCCCAGTGACCGTCTGCCCGCCCGTTCGCGCCGGAGCGGCGACGGCCGCGGCCGCGGCGGGGACGAGGAGCGCGACCGGGGCCGCGAGGGCGGTTCCTGGGACGGCGGTGGCGGCGGCTTCGAGCGTGTCCCGCCCCAGGACCTGGACGCCGAGCAGTCCGTGCTCGGCGGCATGCTGCTGTCCAAGGACGCGATCGCCGACGTGGTCGAGGTCCTCAAGGGCCACGACTTCTACCGTCCGTCGCACGAGACGATCTACCAGGCCATCCTCGACCTGTACGCGAAGGGCGAGCCGGCCGACCCCATCACCGTCGGCGCGGAGCTCACCCGGCGCGGCGAGATCAGCAAGGTCGGCGGCGCCTCCTACCTGCACACCCTGGTGCAGTCCGTGCCGACCGCGGCGAACGCCGAGTACTACGCGGAGATCGTCCACGAGAGGGCCGTCCTGCGCCGCCTCGTCGCCGCCGGTACGAAGATCACGCAGATGGGGTACGCGGCCGACGGCGACGTCGACGAGATCGTCAACAGCGCCCAGGCCGAGATCTACGCCGTCACCGAACAGCGGACCTCCGAGGACTACCTGCCCCTCGGCGACATCATGGAGGGCGCGCTCGACGAGATCGAGGCCATCGGATCGCGCTCCGGCCAGATGTCGGGCGTCCCGACCGGGTTCACCGACCTGGACTCCCTGACCAACGGCCTGCACCCGGGCCAGATGATCGTCATCGCCGCCCGACCCGCCATGGGCAAGTCGACCCTCGCCCTGGACTTCGCCCGCGCCTGCTCCATCAAGAGCAACCTGCCGAGCGTCATCTTCTCCCTCGAAATGGGCCGCAACGAGATCGCGATGCGCCTGCTCTCGGCGGAGGCCCGGGTCGCGCTGCACCACATGCGCTCCGGCACCATGACCGACGACGACTGGACCCGGCTCGCCCGCCGCATGCCCGACGTCTCGGCCGCCCCGCTGTACATCGACGACTCCCCGAACCTGTCGATGATGGAGATCCGGGCCAAGTGCCGCCGGCTCAAGCAGCGCAACGACCTCTCGCTCGTGGTCATCGACTACCTCCAGCTGATGCAGTCGGGCGGCTCGCGCCGCCCCGAGAGCCGCCAGCAGGAGGTCTCGGACATGTCCCGAAACCTCAAGCTGCTGGCCAAGGAGCTTGAGGTGCCGGTGATCGCGCTCTCCCAGCTGAACCGTGGTCCCGAGCAGCGCACCGACAAGAAGCCCATGGTCTCCGACCTGCGAGAGTCCGGTTCCATCGAGCAGGACGCGGACATGGTGATCCTGCTGCACCGCGAGGACGCGTACGAGAAGGAGTCCCCCCGCGCGGGCGAGGCGGACCTGATCGTCGCCAAGCATCGAAACGGTCCGACGGCCACCATCACCGTGGCCTTCCAGGGCCATTATTCGCGGTTCGTGGACATGGCCAACACGTAGCATCCGATCATGGATGCGCTCTCTGAAGACCTGGAACTCCTGCCCTCCACCCGGCGCGCGCTGAGCCGCCGGATCGCCGTCGCACAGAGCGAGGGCAGGGCTCCGTCGGTGGTGGCGGCCGTCGTACGCGGCGGAGAGGTGGTCTGGGAGGGCGCGCGGACCTCCGTCGTGGGCCACGGTCCCGACGGGGACGTGCAGTACCGCGTCGGGTCGATCACGAAGACGTTCACGGCGGTCCTCGTACTGCGGCTGCGGGACGAGGGGCTGCTGGCGCTCTCGGACCCGCTGGGCCGGCACCTGCCCGGGAGCGGCGCCGACGAGGTGACCATCGGTCAACTGCTGTCCCACAGCGCGGGACTGGCGGCGGAGACGCCCGGTGAGTGGTGGGAGCGCACTCCGGGTGCACAGCGGTCCGGGCTTGCCGACGTGCTGGGCGACGAGCCGTTCAAGCATGTGCCGGGAACCAGGCACCACTACTCCAACCCCGGTTACACCCTGCTGGGTTCGCTCGTCGAGGCGCTGCGCGGGAAGCCGTGGGAGGAGGTGCTGCGGGCCGAAGTGCTGGAGCCGCTGGGGCTGCACCGGACGAGTGCGCAGCCGCAGGCCCCGCACGCGGGAGGCTGGGCGGTGCACCCCTGGGCGGACGTGATGATGACGGAGCCGGCCGAGGACCTGGGACTGATGGCCCCTGCGGGTCAGCTGTGGTCCACGACCCGCGATCTGGCGCGCTTTGCGGCCCTGCTGGCGCGGGGCGACGAGCGGGTGCTGAGCGCGGAGAGCGTACGGGAGATGCGCAGGTCGGTGGCGCCTCCGGAGCCCGGGTTCGCCGATCTCGGGTACGGACTGGGGCTCCAGCTGACGGAGCAGCGCGGGCGCCGACTCGTCGGGCACAGCGGTTCGCTCCCCGGTTTCGTCGCCGGACTCTGGCTGAGCGAGGCCGACGACGTGGCGGCCGTGGTCCTGTCGAACTGCACCTCGGGTCTGGCGGCCTCGACGGTGGCCGCCGACCTGATCGGCATCGTGGCGGACGCGGAGCCACCGTTCCCCGCGCCGTGGCGGCCGTTCGCGGAGGCCGACCCTGTTCCGCTGGAGCTCTGCGGTGTCTGGTACTGGGGTACCGCACCCCATGCGCTGCGGCTGAAGGCGGACGGCTCGCTGGAACTGGGCCCGGTGGGCGTGCTGGGCCGGTCGGCCCGGTTCCGTGCCGGGTCCGACGGGACGTGGACGGGCCTGACGGGCTACTACGCGGGCGAGACCCTGCGGGCCGTTCGGCGGGAGGACGGCTCCGTCAGCCACCTCGACCTGGCCTCGTTCGTGTTCACGCGCGAGCCCTATGACCCCCAGGCCCCGGTGCCCGGCGGGGTGGACCCGGAGGGCTGGCGCGGCATCGGCTGAGGCTCCCCGCCCGGTCGGGAGACGGGCTGGGACAAGCGACGAGGGCGGTCAGGAGACCAGTTCGCGTTCCAGCGGGGTGCGGAAGCGCGGGGTGACCCGGGCGTCGCCCACCCAGGCGGCGAGCCGTGCGGCCTCGGCCCCGATCGCCTCTTCGGCCTCGCGGCCGGGGCTGCCCAGCAGCCGCCAGACGATCTCCCCGTCCGGGCGCTGGGCCCAGCCGCCGACGATCTCGCCGTTCCACCAGACGGTCGGGCCGATGTTGCCCGCGTAGTCGAAGAGGGCGGGCCGGTGGGCGGGGTCGAGGTGGAAGCTGCGGTCGGCCCAGCCCATACCGCTGGGGTCGAGCGCCGGCAGCAGTGCGGCCCAGGGTTCGGGGGCCGGTTCGGGCGCGGTGTCCCCGGGGCAGACGAGGGCAGTGCCGTCGTCGTCCAGGCGGACCTGTTCGGGGCCCACTGCGGCCAGGGCCCTGCGCACGTCGGTCAGGGTCCAGCCGGTCCACCACTTGAGGTCGGCCTCGGTGGCGGGACCGTAGGCCCGGAGCCAGCGGCGGGCGATCTCGGCGCGCGCCTCGGCGGCGGGTACGGCGGGCCACGGCTGTGTGTGCGCCCACCGGAACTGGCTGGAGGTCCACGAGCCGCGCGGCCGGTCCCGGCGGATCCGGCCGTCCGCGGCGAGCAGGCGGATGACGCGGGTGGCCACGCCCGTCTCGGCCTCGTACTTCTTGCCCCGGCCGATGGTGATCTTCTGCCGCAGGGCGGGCACCGCCGCGGAGAGCTGGGCCCCGGTCGAAGGTCCCTGGGAGTCGAGGGCGTCGAGTGCGGCGGCCTCGGCCCGTGCCAGCCAGTCCGCGTCCAGCCCCTGGCCGTCCTCGGCGAGGTGCTTGAGGAAGGTCCGGCGCTCCTTCACCGCGATCGCGCGGGCGGTGGAGGCGTCCACGTGGGGCGCGAGTTCGGTGGACACGGCGAAGAGCGTGTTGCGCATGCTGAGCATCCGGACGACGCTCACGTCCTCGTACAGGGCACGTTCGACCGCTGCGGTGTCGTGGCCCTCGGCCAGGCGGGCGCGGGCGGAGAGGTAGACGGTCGCCGCGTCCGTGGCGTGCAGGGCGACGACCGCGTCCGCGGCCCCGCTCGTGGTGGTGGCGCGGGCCGAGGGGGCCAGGCGGTGGCGGTGGCCGAGCCGGTGGCGGCGGTCGGCGGTGGTGACGAGGGGCAGCCCGGTGCTCATCCTCCCGATCGTAGGCCGGGCCGCCGACAGCGGCCCGGCCCGCCGCGGGCCCGCTCAGAGCTGGAGCTTGAACCCCACGTGGGAGGGGGTGAAGCCGAGCCGCTCGTAGAAGCGGTGGGCGTCGGTGCGGGACACGTCCGAGGTGAGCTGCACCAGTTGGCAGTTCTCCTCGCGGGACCGGTCGACGGCCCATTCGATGAAGCGGGTGCCCAGGCCGCTGCCGCGCTCGTCGGCGTGGACCCGGACCCCTTCGATGATCGAGCGCGTGGAGCCCTTGCGGGACAGGCCGGGCACGATCGTCAACTGGAGGGTGCCCACGACGCGTTCGCCGCGGACGGCGACCACGACGTGCTGATGGGGGTCGTCGGTCAGCCGCCCGAGGGCCGCGACGTACGGGGCCAGGTCGTCCGGGGACTCACGGGTGGCGCCCAGGGGGTCGTCGGCGAGCATGGCCACGATGGCGGTCAGATCGGCCTCGGTGGCGGGCCGGATGACCAGGTCGGGGGCATCGGTCATGGTCGGGCGTCCTCTCTTCAGCCGGCGGCGACGGTCAGCGGGGCCCAGCGTCGGGTCCAGTCGCCGGGCAGGTCGGGGATGTTCCGGGTCATGACGGCGTGGAAGGCCAGGGACTGCAGGCCGCGTTCCTTGAGCCAGGAGACGAGCTCCTCGTGGCGTACGTCGACATCGGTGCGCAGCGGGCGCTCGGTGCTCGCGGCCAGGGCCGTCACCAGTGCCTGAGCGGTGTCGGCGTCCCGGGCGATCAGCGGGCCGACGACATGGGTCTCCATGTTGGGCCAGAGCGCGGCATAGCCGATGAGCGTGCCGGAGGCGTCCTCGGCGACGAGCAGCCGGTCCGTGAAGGCCGGCAGGCGCGTGATCACGTGGGTCCGGTCGGTGCCGAACACGTCCGTGTCCAGCCGGACGATCCCCGGGAGGTCCTCGGCGGTGGCCGGCCGGACCGGGACGCCGGAAGCGGCCCGCCGGGGATCGGGGACGAAGGCGCCGCGGAGCATCTCCGCCCGGCCCGTGGTGTCGAAGCCGAGCTCTTCGTAGAGCGGGCGGCCGTACGGGGTGGCGTGCAGGGTGAGCGGTACGCCGGCGAGAACGTCGTCGCAGACGTACTCCATGAGCCGGCGGCCCAGGCCCTGGCGGGCGAAGCGGTCGGCGACGAGGACCATCCCGATGGCGGCGAGGTCCGGCTTGTCCCGGGAGTCCCCGTAGGAGGTGACGACACAGGCGGCGGCGAGGCCCTGCCGGTCCGGGGCGTCGACGCCGTAGCCGGTTCCGGCGGTGAGGAGCAGCCCCCACTTGTGGTCCTCGCGCGGCCAGCCGCGGTCCTGGGACAGGTCGGCGCAGTGACGGAGGTCGTCCGGGGTCAGTGCGCGGATCGGCAGATCGGTGAGCAGTGGTGGTGTCACCGGCCAAGAGTGGATCATCGGGTCGGGGGCGTCCAGGGAATTCCAGGATCCGGGCGGTCGATGTTTCACGTGAAACGTTGCCTTGTTTCACGTGAAACAGCCGGTCCCTCACCTCCGGCCACAGCGGGTAGGGCCCTTGGATCAAGGTGTGTGCCGCCGAACGCAGGGGCTAGCCTCGACGGCTATGACGCTGCTGCACTTGTTCGACCTTGATGGGACCCTGATGTACGGCTCGGCCGCGCCGGTCGAGATCTCCCGTCAGCTCGGTCTGGAGACCGAGATCGCGAAGCTGGAGCGGGCCTTCGGCGCCCGGGAGATCGGTCCGCAGGACTTCTCGCAGGCGGTGCGCGAACTGTGGGCCGATCTGACGCCCGCGCATGTCCGGGCGGCGTTCGACGGGGCTCCGTGGCTGGCCGGGATCCGGGACGTCTGGCGGGAGGTCCGGGAGCGCGGGGACTACTGCGCGGTGATCTCCCTGTCCCCTTCGTTCTTCGTCGAGCTGCTGCTGGAGTGGGGCGCACATGCCGCGCACGGCTCGGTCTTCCCCGAGGTGCCCTTCACTCGCCCCGTCGACAGGGCGGGGATCCTCACGCCGGAGGGCAAGCTGAGGGTCGCGGACGGGCTGTGCGAGCGGTTCGGGGTGACCCGGGCCGACTGCGTCGCGTACGGAGACTCGATGACCGATGCGTTTCTCTTCGAGGCCCTTCCGCGGTCGGTGGCGGTGAACGCGCGGCCGTACCTGGCGGAGCGGGCCACCCATGTCTACGAGGGCCGTGACCTGCGGGAGGCATATCAGCTCCTGGGGTAGACGCGCCCGGGAGTCGAAGCATCTTAAGGGGATCGTGGGTTCGGAGCGCGGGTTTTCCCCATTCCCCCGCAGGGCCCCCGGTCGGCTGGCACGCTGTGAAACCCGGAACCACGGATTCGAGGCCGTGGCGTGTGAGACCCGACCGAGATGCTCGAAGCGAGGCACCGCATGGACCTTCCGCCCACCAGATCGGCGAGACCCGCGGGCTGGATACCGTCCGGGGTCGGTGCGACCGAACCCTCCCCGGACGCCGTCCTCATCCGCCGGACCCTCGCGGAGATCGCGCCCGTCGCCGACAGGGTCACCTCGTACTTCTACGCCCTGGTCTTCACGGGGCACCCGGAGGTGCGGGAGCTGTTCCCCGCAGCCATGGACACCCAGCGCAACCGGCTGCTGAAGGCACTGCTGACCGCCGCCGAGCACATCGACGATCCGGCGGTGCTCACCCCCTACCTGCGCCGGCTCGGCACCGGGCACCGCAAGTACGGCACCATGGCCTCGCACTATCCGGCGGTCGGGGAGGCGTTGATCGGGGCGCTGGCCCGGTACGCGGAGCTCACCTGGGGACCGGAGGCCGAGGCCGCCTGGGTGCGCGCGTACATCGCGATCTCGCAGACCATGATCGACGCCGCGGCCGAGGACGAGGCGCGGGCGCCGGCGTGGTGGCACGCCGAAGTGGTCTCCCACGATCTGCGCACCTCGGACATCGCCGTTCTGACCGTCCGCCCCGACCAGCCGTACCCGTTCGTGGCGGGCCAGTACACGAGCCTGGAGACCCCGTGGTGGCCACGTGTCTGGCGGCACTACTCCTTCGCCTCGGCACCGCGCGCCGACGGGCTGCTCTCCTTCCACGTCAAGGCCGTGCCGGCCGGCTGGGTCTCCAACGCCCTGGTGCGGCGCGCCCGCCCGGGCGACGTCCTGCGGCTGGGTCCGCCGGCCGGGTCGATGGTGGTGGACCACAGCACCGACAACGGAATGCTGTGCCTGGGCGGGGGGACCGGCATCGCCCCCATCAAGGCGCTGATCGAGGACGTGGCCGAGCACGGCGAACGCCGGCCGGTGGAGGTTTTCTTCGGTGCGCGCAGCGATGACGACCTCTACGACAAGGACACCCTGCTGGGGCTCCAGCGCTCCCATCCGTGGCTGTCGGTGCGCCCGGTGATCGGGGAGGGGATGGCGGGCCAGCTGCCGCACGCGGTCGGCGAGCACGGCCCCTGGAGCTCGTACGACGCCTTCATCTCGGGCCCGCCCGCGATGATCCGCAGCGGTGTGGACGCGCTCAGGCGGATCGGGATCCCCGGTGAGCGCATCCGCTACGACGCGCTGGAGGAACTGGCGGGCGTGGCCGGCTGAGGACCGGCACGGGCCCGCCCGCTCCCCGGCGTACTCAGCCCAGGTCGGGGGCGTGCATGGCGCGCACCCCCTCGATGTTCCCGTCGAGGTAGTGCCGCAGCGACAGCGGGACGAGGTGGACCGCGGCGATGCCGACGCGGCTGAAGGGCACGCGGACGATCTCGTACTCGCCCTGGGGTTCGTCGACTTCGGGGCCGTGCCGGCGTCCGGGGTCCATGGATGCGAGGTGGCAGACGAAGAAGTGCTGCACCTTCACCCCGGTCACTCCCCCCGAGGCGATGTGTTCGACGGTGTCGACGAAACAGGGCACCACATCGGTGATCTTGGCGCCGAGTTCCTCGTCGAGTTCTCTGTGGA
Organism: Streptomyces sp. NPDC001373; assembly: GCF_042895815.1. NCBI lineage: Bacteria > Bacillati > Actinomycetota > Actinomycetes > Kitasatosporales > Streptomycetaceae > Streptomyces > Streptomyces sp. NPDC001373. The sequence continues at coordinate 119,136 of NZ_JBIAWQ010000002.1, read as the reverse complement.
GGGCGTCCACGACGGTGGCGTCGGAGGGTTCCACACCGCCGCCCGGGGTGAGCCAGTACGGGTCGACGCCGGGCTTGGTGCGCTTGATGAGGATCAGGTCGTCACCGTCGAGCAGGATCGCGCGGGCGGTGCGTTTGACCACGGGGCGTTCGGTCATGGGAGAAGAGTGGCCCACGTCCGCGCATCTGAAACGCGCCATCGTCCGAAACCCGAGCCGCTCACCAGTGCACGGCGGCGCGCAGCAGGCGGTCATGGGCGCGGGCCAGGTGGGCGAGGGCCAGGCTGCCGGTCCGTACGACGAGGAACCAGGTGCGCAGAGGCGGCAGGTCGGGCTCCAGCAGGGCCACGACCTGGCCGCGGTCGAGGGCGTCCTGGCACAGGTAGCGAGGCAGGACGGCGAGCCCGGCGCCGGCCCGGACGCACTCCAGCACGGCCCGCAGGTCGGGCGCCACGACGGTGGCGGCCGTGTCGGACGCCGGGCCGGGCACGGCGTCGAACACGGCGGCCCAGTAGCGGGTGACCAGCGGCAGGCTCTCGTGGACCTCCACGACCGGGATCCCGTCGAGCGCCTCGGGGCCTTTGGCGAGCAGCTCGCCGGGGCCGGCGAGGGCGGCCCAGTAGGGCGCGGCGACCAGCACCTGTTCCTCGTCGCAGAGGGGGCCCGCGGTGAAGGGCCCGCCCCGGGGCCGGGCGGTAGTGACGACCAGGTCGTGCTGTCCGGCGGCGAGTCCGGCGAGGTTCTCCTCCGTGTCGGCCGCGAAGGCCGTGCGCAGGGTCTGGCCGTGGCCGACGAGGGGCGCGAGGGCGGGCAGCACCCGCAGGCTCAGGAACTCGGGCGGCCCGGCCAGGTGCAGGGTGCGCAGGGCCCCGGCGGCCTGCCGCTCGGTCTCGGCGATCCGCAGCAGGGCGTCCAGGTGCGGGGCCGCCTTGTGGGCCAGCTCGTCACCGACGGCGGTGGGGGTGACACCGCGGGCCCGGCGGTGGAACAAGGGGCGCCCGAGCTGGCGCTCCAGGGTGCGGATCTGGGAGGTGACCGCGGGCTGGGACAGCCCGAGGAGCGTCGCGGCCCGGGTGAACGAACCGGCCCGGTGCACGGCGACGAAGGTACGCAGCAGGGCCAGGTCCATGGCGGCCCCTCTCAGTGGGGGCCTTCAACTATAAATGTGCCGATAGGTTCCTGTCGTTACCGTGATTGGACTCTGACGCTGAGTCAACTAGCCTTGTCGACGTGGTTCTTGTGGGCAGGGAACCCGATGCGGTCCGAGCCACCAGGGGGGAGGCTCGGACCGCCCTCCCACGGGCTCAGGCCCCGGAAGCCGCTTCGTCCAGGGCCCTGAGCACGTCCGAGACCAGGTCCCGGGGGTCCTCGGCACCGGCGGAGAAGCGGATGAACCCCTCCGGCACGGCGTCACCGCCCCACCGTCCGCGCCGCTCCGCGGTGGAGCGCACCCCGCCGAAACTCGTGGCGTCCTCGACCAGGTGCAGGGCGGACATGAAGCGCTCCGCGTGCGCCTTGTCGGGCAGGGTGAAGGAGACCACCGTCCCGAAGCCGCTCATCTGCAGGGCCGCCGTCTTGTGGGAGGGGTCCGAGGGGAGCCCGGGGTAGCGCAGTCCGCTCACCTCGGTGCGGTCGGCCAGCGCCTCGGCGACCGCCAGCGCGTTGGCCCACTGCCGTTCGGTCCGCAGCTGGATGGTGGCCAGGGAACGGTGCGCGAGCCAGGCCTCCATGGGGCCGGGGACGGCGCCGACGATCTTGCGCCAGCGCCGGACGTCGGCGGCGAGCTCCGGGTCGTGGCACACGACGTAGCCGAGCAGCAGGTCGCCGTGGCCGGTGAGCCCCTTGGTGCCGCTGGCCACGGAGAAGTCCGCGCCCAGCTCCAGCGGCCGCTGCCCGATCGGGGTGGCCAGGGTGTTGTCGACGGCCACCAGGGCGCCCGCCGTGTGCGCGGCCGCGGTGAGCCGGCGCACGTCGCACACGTCGAGCCCGGGGTTGGAGGGGGTCTCGATCCACAGCAGCCGGGCCCCGTCGAGGGCGGTGAGCTGGGCGTCCCCGCCGGTCGGCGCGGTCCGTACCCGGACTCCGTACGCCTCCAGCTGTTCCCTGACCAGGGGCAGCGCCTGGTACCCGTCGTCGGGCAGGACGACGGTGTCCCCGGCGCGGGCCTGGGAGAGGAGGACGGCGGAGACCGCGGCCATGCCGGAGGCGAAGACGATCGTGTCCACGTCCCGGCGGCCCGGTGCCTCCAGTTCGCCGATCGCCCGTTCCAGCAGGGTCCAGGTGGGGTTGGTGTCGCGGCCGTAGGTGTACGGGCCCGCCACCTCGCCGGGGAGGTGGAAGTGGGCGGCGAAGACGGGTCCGGGCAGCGGCGGTTCGTTCTTGACGGGCTCGGGCAGCCCGGCGCGTACGGCCCGGGTCCCGTCACCGTACGCGGCCTGCGGGGCCGTCTCGCCGGCGGAGTGCCCGGCCACGGGGTGTTCGGTCATACGGTGTGCTCCTTCACGGCGGCGCGTACGGCGTCCAGCAGGCCGGGGCTCGCGGCCTCGACCAGGGCGAGGCACTCCTCGAACCCGTCGAAGGGGCCGTAGTACGGGTCGGGTACGTCCAGGGCACCCGAGCCGTGCGCGGCTGCCGCGGGGTCGTACGAGCGCAGGAGCCGGACCTTGGCGGCCGCCTCCGGGGTGGGGGCGAGGGTGCGGAGGTCGCGCAGGTGGCCTGAGTCGAGCGCGATGACGAGGTCGAGGCGGTCGAACCAGGAGGTCCGGAACTGCCGGGCGCGGTGGCCCTGTGCGTACCCGGCGGCCTCCAGCACGGCCACGGTACGGGGGTCGGCGCCGTCGCCCTCGTGCCAGCCGCCGGTGCCGGCGCTGTCGACCTCGACCAGGCCGTCGAGTCCGGCCGCGGCCACGTGCGAGCGGAAGACGGACTCGGCCATGGGGGACCGGCATATGTTGCCGGTGCATACGAAGCACACGCGGTACATGGGCGGGCCCGTTCAGTCGTTGTCGGGCAGGGCCAGGTTCAGGGCCCAGGAGACGACGGAGATGATGAGACCGCCGAGGAGGGCGGTCCAGAAGTCGTCGACGTGGAAGCTGAGCTCGAGCTGGTCGGCCAGCCAGGAGGTCAGCAGCAGCATCAGGGCGTTCACGACGAAGGTGAACAGTCCCAGGGTGAGGATGAAGAGCGGGATCGAGAGCAGCTTCACCACGGGCTTGACGATGAGGTTGACCAGGCCGAAGAGGAGCGCGACCAGGATCAGCGACACCGTCCGGCGGCCCAGCGAACTGCCGTCGTCGAGCGTGATGCCGGAGAGCAGCCAGACTGCGACGGCCAGGGCCCCCGCGTTGGCGAGCGTCTTGACTACGAAATTCGTCATGTGTCTGATCGTGGCAGAGAACACGCGGGCCGGGCATCGGCAGATGTGCGGATCCGGGAACCACTGGGCAAGGGCAAGGGGCACAGCGAACATGAAGGCCTTCCGGCTTGACGAGCTCGAAGCCGAACGAGCCGCCAACGACGGCGCCTACCTGCAGTTCCTGCGTGAGCGGAACATGTCGGTCGGGCTCTACTCGCTTGATGCGGGGCAGAGCGACCCGCAACAGCCGCACCGCCAGGACGAGGTGTACTTCGTGGTGAGCGGCCGCGCCTCGATCACGGTCGGGGAGGAGACGACGACGGTGGCGAACGGCAGCGTGGTCTACGTCCCTGCGGGGGTGCCGCACAAGTTCCACCACATCACCGAGCCGCTGAAGGTGATGGTCGTCTTCTCGCCGCCGGAGGCCTGAGACCCCGCCCGTCTGGGGGTCGTCCCCCTGATCCCCCTAGGGGGCGGGTCAGGGGGTTCCGGGGGCTCGCGGGCCCCCGGTCCGTGCTCGCGGCTCCTAAGCTCGAGACCAAGGAAGACGACGCCAGGGACACCGGCGAGGACGAGGAAGAGGTAGGGACATGGACGGGATCCGAGCGATGTTCGCGGGCACGCCGTGGTGGGTCAAGTGGGTCGCCGTTCCCCTGCTGGCGCTCTTCGTCTTCGGCGGGATCATCACCTCGATCATCGGCACGCTGATCGGCTTCGCCTTCAAGGTCCTGCTGTTCGCGGCCCTGGTCGGCGGCCTGGTCTTCGTCGTCAAGAAGGTTACGGGCAGCGGGGCGAAGAGCTCCTCCGGCAACTGGTAGGCCGCCGGGCCCGAGGGGTGCGGGCATTGCGCCAGGCGGGCGAACCTGACCCGGCAAACCCCTCATCCTGTGGCAATCGGTGGATAGGCTGGCAATCCGTGCCGTTCCCTGGGCGCCGGCGGGCCCCCTGGGCCCGCCGCCACGCCTGGGGGTGAGCTGTGTCTCCGGATCGCAATGCCGGTGTGCCGACGCTGATCGGCTCGGTGCAGAGGGCCCTCCGGCTGCTGGAGGCGGCGAGCTCCCATTGCGAAGGAGCCCCGGCGAAGCAGCTGGCGCGCGAGGCGGGGCTCCCGCTTCCCACCGCGTACCACCTGCTGCGCACCCTGACGCACGAGGGCTATCTGCGCCGGGAGGGCGGGGTGTTCGTCCTCGGCGATGCGGCCGGCCGGCTGGCGGACGGAGGACTTCAGCAGAAACGTCGCAGCATGATCCTCGACTCGCTCGCGCACTTTCGCGACGCGGTCGGGGCCCCCGTCTACTTCGCGGTCTACCGCGAGGGTGAGATCGAGGTCATGGGTGTCTCGGACACCCCGGCCAACCCCGCCTGCGAGGAATGGGCCGATTTCCGCGCCACCGCGCACGCGCACGCCATCGGTCAGTGTCTGCTGGGGCAGTTGGACGAGAAGACGCGCAGGGACTACTACGACCGTCGTCCGGTCGAGGGCATCACGCCGTACACCGTGCGGGACATGCGCACGCTGGAGGAGCGGATCGGCTCCCTGCGGCGGATGCAGCCGGTGACCGAGCATCAGGAGTACGCACTGGGCACGGTGTGCGCGGCCATCCCGATCACTGCCGGCGACGCCGCTGCGGCCATGGCCATTTCTCTCCCTGTGCACCAGGAATTCCGCTTGCTGTGTGTAGTCGATCGACTACGGAGTGAAGTAGGCGCGCTGCTGAGCACCCTCTCCTTCTCTATCAGTATCTGAAAACTCACTCCTTGTGATCTGCTGGCGCTTCCACCACCCTTGTCAAGAGGGCCCTGGGGGATCATTCCTGGCCACTTCCACTACAGCGGGGTAGGCAATGCGCGAGTCGGTACAGGCAGAGGTCATGATGAGCTTCCTCGTTTCCGAGGAGCTCGCGTTCCGGATCCCGGTGGAACTCCGGTACGACGCCCGTGACCCCTACGCCGTACGCCTGACCTTCCACCTTCCCGGAGACGCCCCGGTGACCTGGGCGTTCGGCCGGGAGCTGCTTCTCGACGGCATCAACAGGCCCTGCGGTGACGGTGATGTGCACATCGCTCCCACCCAACCGGGAGAGCTCTCCGACGTCCACATCCGCCTCCAGGTCGGCGGCGACCGGGCCCTGTTCCGTGCCGGCGCGGCCCCTCTCGTCGCGTTCCTCGACCGGACCGACCGGCTCGTTCCGCTCGGTCAGGAGCGCAGCCTCGGCGACTTCGAGGAGACCCTCGACGAGGAGCTCGGCAGGATCCTCGCCCAGGCGCAGCAGCAGAACGGGCAGAACGCGGGCTGAGGACCCGCTCTCCGGGGCCCGTCCCCATCCTCCTCAGCGCTTGCGCCGCCGTCCCCGCCCACCGCGGGCGGGCGTCGCGGCCTGGGCGGGGACGGCGCCCGCGGGGGCGGGGGCGGGCCGGTCCGCGGACACCACCAGCGCGGCCAGTGCCGTGGTCACGGGGACCGAGGCGACGAGACCGATCGAGCCCACCAGGGTCCGTACGATCTCCTCCGCCACCAGCTCGCTGTTGGCCACCGTGCCCATGCTGCTGTTCGCGATGGAGAACAGCAGCAGCAGGGGGAGCGCCGCGCCCGCGTAGGCCAGGACGAGGGTGTTGACCACGGAGGCGATGTGGTCCCGGCCGATCCGGATGGCCGCCCGGTACAGGGCGCGCGGACCCATGTCCGGGTCCGCCTGGTGCAGTTCCCAGACGGCGGAGGTCTGGGTGACGGTCACGTCGTCGAGGACGCCGAGCGATCCGATGATCACGCCCGCGAGCAGCAGACCGCTCATGTCGATGTTCGGATAGAGCCCGTGGATCAGCCCGGTGTTGTCGTCCGTGTTCCCGCTCAGGAACGCCCAGCCGATGAACAGCGAACCCAGCAGCCCGATCAGCAGCAGCGAGACCAGGGTGCCGAGGACGGCGACCGAGGTGCGGGCGGTGAGCCCGTGGCACATGTAGAGGGCGATCAGCATGATCGCGCTGGCGCCGACGACCGCGACGAGCAGGGGGTTCGAGCCCTGGAGGATCGCCGGGAGGATGAAGAGGGTCAGCACCCCGAAGCTCACGACGAGCGCGATGAGCGCGAACAGTCCGCGCATCCGGCCGACGACGACCACCGCCACCGCGAAGACGGCCGCGAGCAGGATCATCGGGAACTTGCGGTTCAGGTCGATCACGGAGTACTGGAGGTCGCGCGGCGCGTTCGGCGCGTAGGCGACGACCACCTCCTGGCCCATCTCCAGCTGCCGTGGCGCACCGGGCTGGACGATCTCGAAGAAGACGCGTCCCTTGTCCGGCCCGGTGCCGACCTCGACGGTGGCCCTCTTGCAGGCGCCGGGCTGTGCCTCGCGCCCCTCGGGGGCCGGGCCGTTGCCGGTTGACGGGACTTGCGAGGCGTTCACCGACTTGCAGTCGACGTCGGAGATCGCGACCACCTTCGCCTGCTGCGTCTGACGGTCGAAGCCCACCCCGGTGCGCTCGTGGCCGGGGGCGCCGCCGGGCCAGAGCACCACCAGGCCGGCGAAGACGGCGACGGCGAAGGGGATCAGCACGGCGGAGATCACCTTGCGCAGGTGCTTGGATCCCGGGGCAGCCGGCCCGTGCCCGTGCCCGTGGCCATGCCCATGGTCGTGTCCGCGCGCCTGCCCGTGATCCCGACCGTGTCCGTGCGCGTGCCCATCGGAGTGCCCGTGGCCGTGGGAAGGCTCCTGTGGGCCGTCGGCCGCGTGCCCGGGGGACGCATGTTCGTGGCCGGTGTGGCCCCAGGTTTCTGTGGGCTGGTTGGGGGGCTGCGGCGAGGTCGTCACCGGCAGATCATCGCAAGAGATGAGGGGGCCCACTGTTCAGCACGCCACAGATGACGCTAGCGTGGGGGCTACTTTGCACAACGCGGGAGCTCGGAGCACCGGGCTGAGAGGGCGCTGATCACCGTACGCGCAGCAGATTGCGTGCGGGAGGAGGCTGCGTCGACCGCCGAACCTGTTACCGGGTAATGCCGGCGTAGGGAGATCAGGTCTCATGACCATTCAGGACGCACGCACGCCTGCCGTCGACCAGGGCGCCGACGGCCAGACCGAGCGCCAGCCCGGCTGGCACAAGGGATACCTGGCGGGTTCCCGTCCGGACATCCGGGTGCCGGTCCGCCAGGTCCACCTCACCAACGGCAAGGACGTGACGCTCTACGACACGTCCGGTCCGTACACCGACCCGCAGATCGAGACCGACGTGCGCCGCGGCCTGCCGCCGCTGCGGGAGAACTGGATCATCGGCCGCGGTGACACCGAGGAGTACGCGGGCCGTCCCGTGCGCCCCGAGGACGACGGCATCAAGCACACCTCGCCCCGCGGTGGTCTCAAGAACCTCGACGCGGTCTTCCCCGGCCGCCCGCGCCTCCCGCGCCGGGGCCGCGGCGGCCAGGCCGTCACGCAGCTCGCGTATGCCCGCCGGGGCGAGATCACCCCGGAGATGGAGTACGTCGCGATCCGCGAGAACGTCTCCCCCGAGGTCGTCCGCGAGGAGATCGCCGCAGGCCGCGCGGTGCTCCCGGCCAACGTGAACCACCCGGAGATCGAGCCGATGATCATCGGCAAGCGGTTCCTGGTGAAGGTCAACGCCAACATCGGCAACTCGGCCGTCACCTCCTCCATCGAGGAGGAGGTCGACAAGATGACCTGGGCCACCCAGTGGGGCGCCGACACGGTCATGGACCTCTCGACCGGCCGCAACATCCACACCACGCGCGAGTGGGTCCTGCGCAACTCCCCCGTGCCGATCGGCACTGTGCCGCTCTACCAGGCGCTGGAGAAGGTCGACGGCCGTGCCGAGGACCTGACCTGGGAGATCTACAAGGACACCGTCATCGAGCAGGCCGAGCAGGGCGTCGACTACATGACGGTCCACGCCGGCGTGCTGCTGCCGTACGTGCCGCTGACGGCCCGCCGCAAGACCGGCATCGTCTCCCGCGGCGGCTCGATCATGGCCGCCTGGTGCCTGGCGCACCACAAGGAGAACTTCCTCTACACGAACTTCGAGGAGCTCTGCGAGATCCTCGCGGCGTACGACGTCACGTACTCGCTCGGCGACGGCCTGCGCCCCGGCTCCATCGCTGACGCCAACGACGCCGCGCAGTTCGCGGAGCTGAAGACGCTGGGCGAGCTGAACACGATCGCCAAGCGGCACAACGTGCAGACGATGATCGAGGGCCCGGGCCACGTCCCGATGCACAAGATCAAGGAGAACATCGACCTCCAGCAGGAGATCTGCGAGGAGGCGCCGTTCTACACGCTCGGCCCGCTGACCACGGACGTCGCGCCCGCGTACGACCACATCACCTCGGGTATCGGTGCCGCGATGATCGCCTGGTGGGGCACCGCGATGCTCTGCTACGTGACGCCCAAGGAGCACCTGGGCCTGCCCAACCGCGACGACGTGAAGACCGGCGTCATCACGTACAAGATCGCGGCCCACGCGGCGGACCTGGCCAAGGGCCACCCGGGTGCCCAGGAATGGGACGACGCCCTTTCGGACGCGCGGTTCGAGTTCCGCTGGGAGGACCAGTTCAACCTGGCCCTCGACCCCGACACGGCCCGCGAGTTCCACGACGAGACGCTCCCGGCCGAGCCGGCCAAGACCGCGCACTTCTGCTCCATGTGCGGTCCGAAGTTCTGCTCGATGAAGATCTCCCAGGACATCCGCCGTGAGCACGGCGGCGACCTGAAGGCGGAGGAGATCGAGGCGGGCATGGCGGAGAAGTCCGCCGAGTTCGCCGCCTCGGGCAACCGCGTCTACCTCCCGCTGGCGGACTGAGCCGACCGTACGGACCTGCCCGCGACCTCAGGGGGGAGTCGCGGGACGGTTCGGGCGACTGCCAGGAACGGGGTCTTGTGCTGGAGTGCGCTCCAGCCCCTAGAGTGCGGCCGCATGACCATGCGATACCGGAATCTGGGCGGGACCGGCATAGAGGTGAGTGCCCACTGCCTCGGCACGATGATGTTCGGGGCGGTGGGGAACCCGGATCACGCGGAGTGCGGGCGGATCATCCACGCCGCCCTCGACCAGGGCATCAACTTCGTGGACACAGCCGACATGTACTCGGCGGGCGAGTCCGAGGTGATCGTCGGCAGGGCGCTCAAGGGGCGGCGTGACGACGTGGTGCTCGCCACCAAGGTCCACTTCCAGATGGGAGAGGGCCGCAACCGCAGCGGGAACTCGCGGCGCTGGATCGTGCGGGCGGTCGAGGACAGCCTGCGGCGGCTGGACACCGACTGGATCGACCTGTACCAGGTGCATCGGCCCGACCACTCGACCGATGTAGAGGAGACGCTGTCCGTCCTGGGCGACCTCGTCAGGGCCGGGAAGATCAGGTCCTTCGGCTGCTCGGCCTTTCCCGCCGAGGAACTCGTCGAGGCCCATCACGTCGCCGAGCGCCGGGCCCTGCCCCGGTTCCGTACCGAGCAGCCGCCGTACTCGATCCTCGCGCGCGGCATCGAGGCCGACGTGCTGCCCGTCGCCCGGCGATACGGGATGGGCGTGCTGACCTGGAGCCCCCTCGCCTCGGGCTTCCTGAGCGGGAAGCAGCGGCTCGGCGGCCCGGTCGACCTGACCACCGGGCGGGCGAAGCTGAACCCGGCCCGCTTCGACCCGGCGATTCCGGGCAACGTGGCCAAGCTGGAGGCCGTGGAGAAGCTCGTGGCGATCGCCGACGACCTGGGTTGCACGTTGCCGGAGCTGGCCGTGGCGTTCCCCGTCGCCCATCCGGCGGTCACCTCGGTGATCATCGGGCCGCGCACGATGGACCAGTTCGAGTCCCTGGTGAAGGGGGCCGGGCTGGTCCTCGACGACGCGGTGCTCGACCGGATCGACGAGGTCGTGCCGCCGGGTGTGAACCTCTACCACCCGGACGGTGTCTGGCGCCCGCCGGCCCTCACGGATGCCACCCAGCGGCGGCGCCCGCTCGGTGACCGGGCCGCAGGCTGAGGCTGCCCCTCCGGCAGGACGGCCTCAGGCCCGGCGCTTGGCGCGGCGTTTCGCCGGGGGGCGGCTCCGGGTGGTGGCCGGAAGAGGGGTGGACGGACGTTTCACGTGAAACATCGCCGGTTCCAGCTTTCTCCGCGCGAAGTCCAGGTTCCCGGCGACCCGTTCCCGGTGCGCGTCGGGCAGCCTCCCCTCGCGCAGCAGGCGCTCGCAGCACTCCAGTGACTCGCGGTACTCGCCGACCCAGTAGGAGGCGATGGCGAGTTCGTCGAGCGCCCGCCACTCGTGCCAGGCGTGCTCCACGAAGAGGACGTCCTTCGGGTAGGGGATGCGGGCCGCCTCCTTGGCGAACACATAGGCCAGCGGCCACCGCTCCTCCACGCGGCAGAGACCCGCGAGGTCCCCGATCGCCTCGGCGCGCGAGGGCCTGCTCTCGAAGGCGCGGAGGTAGCGGTCCATCACCTCGGCCGCGGGCCGGCCCAGGCCCGCAGCGGCCCGTGCGGCGTAGACCCGGGCGAGGTACGTCTCCTCGTGGAAGCCGACCATGGCCGCCCGGCGGTCGTAGGCGGCGAGGGATTTCTCCTGCTCGCCCGCGTCCCGCCAGCTCTGACCGAGGTAGAACATGTAGCGGGCGTTGTCGGGCTCCTTGGCCAGCCCCTCTTCGAGGAGGGCCGCATCGCGCAGGTACTTCTGCCGCTGGCCGCCCTCCCGGAGCCGGGCGCCCCCGCCGATGCTGAGGATGTGGGCGCCGTTGAGCGTGCCGAGGCTGTACTCGCCGCCGCAGTCGATGTACTCGTGGAGCACGCCGACGTACCGCCAGGGCAGGCGGGTGGAGACGAGCGCCGCCCGGTAGTGGACGATCGGCCCGTCGTGCAGGGCGATCCGGTACGCGTCGAGGGTCAGCTCCGGCATCCGGAACCCGGGGTCCACCTCCATCGCGTCGTCGGCGTCGATGAACAGCAGGTAGTCGGCACTGGCGCGGGCGAGTTCGATCGCCTCGGTCCGGCTGCCGTCGAATCCCTTCCAGGGGCGTTCGTGGAGGGTGCCGGGGAGGTCGCCGAAGCAGTCCCTGATGACGTCCTGGGTGCCGTCCGTCGAGCCGGTGTCCACGATCACCCACGTGTCGATCAGGGGACGTACCGAGTCGAGGCATTTCCGAATGGTGGGGGCCTCGTCCTTGACGATCATGTTCAGACAGACTTTTGGTCTCACGGGTCCCGTCCGCTGGTGTGGGCCGTGCGTTCTGGCGGCCGGCCGGGTCGGATGGATCGTCGGGGACTCTAGGGAGGGTGTGCCGGGCGTCGGCGGGCGGCGCGCCGGGAAAGCCCGAGTTGGCCCGATTGGGGCATTGGCTCAGGCGGTGTGGAAAGCCCGCCAGTCCGAGGGGGAGCGAGGCCAGGGCGCCTCCCACCAGCCAGGCCCTGCTCCGCGGAAGAGGGCCGAGGGGAGTCCCGTGGTCGTGGTGGCGCGGCAGGCCGGCCCGGCGGTGGCCGCGGCCGGCCCTGCGCTGGGCGTTGGCGAGGGCCACCGCAAGCGGAAGACGCACCACCACGGGGACGATGACGACGACCGGCCGGAGGCCCCTCGGGCCGACCGGGCCCCGCCGGCGGTGGCCAGGACGACGAGGGCTGCCGCGGCCTGCGGGGTCCGTGTCTCACATGCAACCTGGCGTGGCCTCCCGTTCCCGCCCCGGGGGCGGACATCAGGTAGGCGATCAGTCCGGCCGGTGCTCCGGGCCGCCGAAGTCCGGGCTCGTGAAGTCCGGGCTGGAGTAGCCCGGACGCGGGCCGGGCGTCCCGTCGGACGGGCTGCTGAAGTCGGGACGGGTGTATCCCAGGTTGGGGATGCGCCCGGCCTCCGGCGTACGGGGCACCGGGTAGCCCGTCCCGGCGGTCGGATCGGCCAGTGCGTCGCGCAGGAACGGCATGATGCCCCGCTCCAGCAGCGCGTTGCGCCAGGCCTCCCGGGCCCGCGCGAGCTCGTCGGGTATCGGCACGCTCTCCTCCGCGGCCACCTCGGTGGAACTGTTGCGCAGGGCCGCCACCAGCAGCGAGACCACCGTGAAGACCAGCGCGACCACGGTGAGCCCGCCGAAGAGCCAACCCGCCGTCAGCATCGTCCGTGCGAAGGCGGGTGCGGGGTCGACCGCCTTCAGGCAGTAGCCCACCAGCAGGAAGATCAGCATGGCCGTCCCCGCGAGGACCGGTGCGAGGACGGCCACCACCGCGCTCAGGCCGGCGCCGCCCTCCCCTGGCTCGGCGTCGTCCCCGTCGGCTTCCTCGTCGGTGTTCCCGCGGCCCGTCAGGGCCTCGTCGCGCAGTTCCTCCCGTACTTTCACGTAGTGGGCGTACTCGGCGGCCGCCGCGGCGGTCAGCAGCGCGATGGCGCTCAGGGCCATCGCGCGCAGTTGTTCGGCGTTCAGCCGTTCGCCGAGGCCGGCGAGTTCGGGCCGTTCGTCCGCCGTGCGCAGCGCCTCGTCGAGGAGCCGGTCGAATTCGGGTCGGTCTTCGATGAGCAGGTGCGGACCGCTGGTCATGTGCATCCCCCGATGCCCCGTACGAGCCGGTATGCCCGCGTAGAACCGGGCGCCGGCCCAAACGGAGGAGAGCCTGCTACGGACAGGGCGATGGTAGAGCGCCCCGGCCATGGGGTGACAGGGACTTTCGGGAAATACCCCGCTCCGTGAACGCTCAGTCCCGCAAAGGCAGTTGTTGGACCAGCAGTTTGCCCGCCATCGTCACGCCGCCGTCCATCGCGATGGCCAGTCCGTCCGCGTACACGTGCGGTCCGTCGACGGACTCCGGCCCGTGGGCCTCGTCGCCGTCCTCGGTGCCGACCTCGCCGAGCAGGTACGGGATGGGGCTGTGGCCGTGGACGACGCGGCCTCCGCCGTAGGTGGCCAGCAGCTGGCGCACGGCCTGCGGGCCCGTCTCCTCGTCGCGGAAGGCGAAGCGCTTGGTGAACTTGCGGAACAGGTCCCAGGTGGTGTCGGCGTCGTTGCGGTTGAGCAGCTCGTGGATGGTGTCGTTGACGTCCTCGATGGAGTCGCCGTAGTCCAGGTAGGCCGTGGTGTCGGAGTGGAGCAGCAGGTGCCCGTCCGCCAGGGTGGCCGCGTCCAGCCGGGACATCCACTGCAGGTGGACGTCCTCCAGGCGCTCCATGTCGGTGCGCTGTCCCCCGTTGAGGAGCCAGGCGGCCTGGAAGGTGGCCGTGCCGGCGCCGGAGTTCACGGGGGTGTCGCCGAACCGCTTCGCGCCGATGAGCAGCAGTTCGTGATTGCCCATCAGGGCCTTGCAGTAGCCGCCGGCGGCGGCGGCCTCGGCGGACAGCCGCATGACGAGGTCGATGACGCCGATGCCGTCGGGGCCGCGGTCGGTGAAGTCGCCGAGGAACCAGATCCTGGCGTTCCCGGCGGACCAGTGGCAGTCGGCGTCGATGAGGTTCTGCGCCTGGAGCTCGTGGACGAGCTCGTCGAGGTAGCCATGGACGTCGCCCACGACGTAGAGGGGGCCGGGGCCGGCGCCCGGGGCCTCCTGCGGGACGTACTGGACCTGGACGGTGTCCCCGGGCCCGCCCGTGGCACCGCGCCCGATGACGGGCAGGTCGCGCTGGGTCGGGGTGTAGCCGTCGAGGTCGTCCTCGGGCGCGGCCGGGACCTCGGTGTGGGCGGAGGCTGTGCGCTGCTGCGGAACGCTCTCCGGTGCGTAGTACGCGGGGTGCTCGCCGTACGCGGGCGCGTCGCCGGGCAGGCCGGCGGACGCGGCGTACGGCGCGGGTTCGTTGACCGGCACCCGGAAGTCCCGCAGCGTGTCCGTCCGCATCGCGGGTCCCTGACCGGCCCCCTGAGTCATCGACCCCTCCACCACCGTCGCGCTGCCGTACACCTGCGGACCCTGCTCACCTCCGGGGCGGAGGGTCCGTGATGTCGTGCGCCCATCATAGGAATGCGGCTCGCGCTCTGTGACGCACCAGGGGTGGTGAATCCTGGGCGGAACCAAACCTTCCTGCACTTTTGGCCTGATATGAGGGTTGTTGAAATCCTCGGCGGAACCGCCGAACCCGCCGAATGCGGGGGTCCGGCGATCAGTCCTGAGCCGGTGAGCGGGGTGGGCTGACGGTGGTCCGGGGGGTTCTGCGCTGCGAGGACGTGCGGATGATCAGCTCGGTCGGGACGACCTGTTCGACCGGGCGTCCCGTGTCGACCCCCTCGATCGCGTCGATCAGCAGCTGTACGACGGCGGTTCCGATGCGGCGCGGTTTGAGGGAGAGCGTGGTGATGGGCGGCTCGGTGTTCGCGTAGACGGTGGACTCGCTGCAGCAGACGAGCAGCAGGTCCTCGGGGACCCGCAGCCCGTAGCGCCGGGCGGCGGCGAGCAGGTCGGTGCCGTTCGGGTCGAAGAGACCGTAGACGGCGTCGGGTCGGTCGGGCCGGGCGAGGAGGCGGTCGGCGGCGACGGCGCCCGCGCAGGGGTCGTGCGCGGGGTAGGACTCGTAGACGGGGTCCTGGCCGACCCGCGCGCACCAGCTGAGGTAGGCGGTCGTGGAGAGCCGCGTGTAGGTGTCGGTGGTGGTGCCGGTCAGCAGCCCGATCCGGCGGGCGCCGGCGGCGGCGAGGTGGTCGAGCAGGCCCAGTACGGCCGCCTCGTGGTCGTTGTCGACCCAGGCGGTGACGGGGAGGGTGCCGGCGGGCCGGCCGTCGGAGACCACGGGCAGGCCCTGGCGGACGAGCTCGCTGACGACCGGGTCGTGGTCCGAGGGGTCGATGACGACGGTGCCGTCGAGGGCCACGTTGGACCAGACGTCGTGCCGTGAGGTGGCCGGCAGGATGACGAGGGCGTAGCCGCGGGCGAGCGCGGCGGAGGTGGCGGCCCGCGCCATCTCCGCGAAGTACGCGAATTCGGTGAAGGTGAAAGGTTCATCCCCGTACGTCGTCACGGTCAGGCCGATGAGGCCCGACTTTCCGGTACGGAGGGTGCGGGCGGCGGCGGAGGGGCGGTAGCCCAGCCGGTCGGCCACCTCGCGGACGTGGCGGCGGGTGGCGTCCGGCAGCCGTCCCTTGCCATTGAGCGCGTCGGAGACGGTGGTGATGGACACCCCCGCGGCGGCGGCCACGTCCCTGATCCCGGCCCGGCCCTGTCGGCCGCCGACCCGCCGGGTGGTCTCGGCCCGGCTCACGTGATGCTTCCCTGCTGCTGTCATGGCGAGCCGATAGTAGGGCTCGGACGGCAGGGTGGTTCAGGTGCATATGCACGGGTTGACAGGCACGTTTCTGCTTGGTTCGCCACCCATAATGACCTTGGAATTGAAGGTATTTGGTGATTTAGGCCAAGGGTGAGGCTTGTCGGCGGGTACGAGCATGCCAAAGAGCGGCGGCGACTGGCCGCTGGCAACTCACCTGCACGAGGGACGCGCGCCACGGCGCGGGCCACCGGCGCGCGCATATATGCGCGCGCTCCCCCTGTGTTCCTGGCGCCCGCCATTCTCGGATCGGCGGAATCCTCATATGGTGAGCAGTATTGAGTCGACGGAGACGTCGACGGGACGGTCGAGGAGGACCTGCGGTGAGCGAGAAGAGCCCGAAGCTGCGCGCCGAGCTGGACGGCATCCCCACCTACAAGCCCGGCAAGCCCGCTGCACAGGGCGGGGCCGTGGCTTTCAAGCTGTCCTCGAACGAGAACCCCTACCCGCCGCTTCCGGGGGTCCTGGAGACGGCGGTCGAGGCCGCCGGCCGCTTCAACCGCTACCCGGACATGGCGTGCACCGGCCTGGTGAACGAGCTGGCCGAGCGCTTCGGGGTGTCGGCCGAGCACATCGCCACGGGCACCGGCTCCGTGGGCGTGGCCCAGTCGCTGATCCAGTCGACGGCCGGCCCGGGTGACGAGGTCATGTACGCCTGGCGGTCCTTCGAGGCCTACCCGATCATCACGCAGATCTCGGGCGCCACGTCCGTGCGGGTCCCGCTGACCGACGGGGACGTCCACGACCTGGACGCGATGGCCGCCGCGATCACCGAGCGGACGCGGCTGATCTTCGTTTGCAACCCCAACAACCCGACCGGCACCGCCGTGCGCCGCGCCGAGCTGGAGCGGTTCCTGGACCGCGTGCCCTCGGACGTCCTGGTCGTGCTGGACGAGGCCTACCGCGAGTTCGTCCGCGACACCGACGTGCCGGACGGCATCGAGCTCTACCGCGACCGCCCCAACGTCGCCGTGCTGCGCACCTTCTCCAAGGCCTACGGCCTGGCCGGACTTCGCGTCGGCTTCGCGGTGGCGCACGAACCGGTCGCGGCGGCGCTGCGCAAGACGGCGGTGCCCTTCGGGGTCAGCCAGCTGGCGCAGGACGCGGCGGTCGCCTCACTGCGCGCCGAGGACGAGCTGATGGGCCGGGTCGGGGCGCTGGTGTGCGAGCGCAACCGGGTGCACGAGACGCTGCTCGCGCAGGGCTGGACGGTTCCGGACACGCAGGCGAACTTCGTCTGGATGAGGCTGGGGGAGCGGACCGCCGAGTTCGCGGCGGCCTGCGAGAAGGCCGGTGTGGTGGTCCGGCCCTTCGCGGGCGAGGGCCTGCGGGTCACGATCGGTGAGACCGAGGCGAACGACCTCTTCCTGCACACGGCGGAGGCCTTCTTCAAGGAGCTGTAGTCCTCAGACCGGTTCCACGCAGATGGGGTCGCCGTCGCGGACGGTGGCCAGGAGGCGGGGGTCGCCGTCGAACGAGCCGAGCACGTTGCACGGGCTCGCCAGGCGGCTCTCGCCTCCGCGCGAGATGGGCGTGGAGCCGTAGGGCAGCGCGAGCGCGTCGCCCTCGGTCCAGAAGGAGACCGTGCCGGGCTCCACGACCTGGCGGGCGCCGTGCTCCAGGTCCACGGACACGCCCGTGTCGAAGTAGACCTCCTCGCCCCAGGTGTGGGCGGAGGCGGAGATCGGAAGGGCCGCGACCAGCGCCTTGCCGGTCGGGGTCTCGTCGAGGGTCGCGGTGAGCAGGCCCGCAGGCCATGAGATGCGAATCTTCATGAGCACATTCAACAATCTGTTGAATTTCTTCGCCAGGGGGACCCGGGCTCCGGGCTCCGGGAGTCGAGGGGGGTACCCCGCCTGTTTCCGGCCAAAGCCTGTAGGACATAATTGCTTGTGAATGTGAACGCGTTCACAAGCGTGTCCTGCTTCCTCCTGTTATGGGAGGGAACCCGCCAGGCAGACTGCCCGCTGTGACCACGGCGACGACAAGGAGCAGACGACGTGGACCTAGCTTTGGCGCCTGAGACATTGGCGCGCTGGCAGTTCGGCATCACCACCGTCTATCACTTCCTCTTCGTTCCGCTCACGATCTCGCTCGCCGCGCTGACCGCCGGCCTGCAGACCGCCTGGGTGCGTACCGAGAAGGAGAAGTACCTCAGGGCCACGAAGTTCTGGGGCAAGCTTTTCTTGATCAATATCGCGATGGGTGTCGTCACCGGCATCGTCCAGGAGTTCCAGTTCGGCATGAACTGGTCCGACTACTCGCGATTTGTGGGTGACATCTTCGGAGCGCCGCTGGCCTTCGAGGCGCTGATCGCCTTCTTCTTCGAGTCGACCTTCATCGGTCTGTGGATCTTCGGCTGGGACAAGCTGCCGAAGAAGATCCACCTGGCCTGCATGTGGATGGTCTCGCTTGGCACCGTCCTGTCCGCGTACTTCATCCTCGCGGCGAACTCCTGGATGCAGCACCCGGTCGGCTACCGCATCAACGAGGAGCGGGGCCGGGCCGAGCTCACCGACTTCTGGCGCGTCCTCACGCAGGACACCGCGCTCACCCAGTTCTTCCACACCATCACGGCCGCCTTCCTGGTCGGCGGCGCCTTCATGGTCGGCATCTCCGCCTTCCACCTCGCCCGCAAGAAGCACATCCCCGTGATGCGCAGCTCGCTGCGGGTCGGCCTGGTGGTCATGATCATCGCTGGTCTGGGCACCGCCCTCAGCGGGGACATGCTCGGCAAGGTGATGTTCAAGCAGCAGCCCATGAAGATGGCCGCCGCCGAGGCCCTGTGGGACGGGGAGGCCCCCGCGCCCTTCTCCGTCTTCGCCTACGGCGACGTCGACAAGGGCCACAACAAGGTGGCCATCGAGATCCCGGGTCTGCTGTCGTTCCTGGCCAACAACGACTTCGACTCCTTCGTCCCCGGCATCAACGACGTCAACAAGGCCGAGCAGGAGAAGTTCGGCCCTGGCGACTACCGGCCCAACATCCCCGTCGCCTACTGGGGCTTCCGCTGGATGATCGGCTTCGGCATGGCCTCCCTCGGCATCGGCGTGCTGGGGCTGTGGCTGACCCGCAAGCGCTTCCTGCTGCCGCCCGCGCTGCGCACCGGAGAGGACGAGGTCCCCCATCTCGTCCTCTTCAAGAAGGCGCTCAGCCCGAGGTTCTCGCAGCTCTACTGGCTCGTCGCGCTCTGGACCATGTGCTTCCCGCTGCTCGCCAACTCCTGGGGCTGGATCTTCACGGAGATGGGCCGTCAGCCCTGGGTGGTCTACGGAGTCCTGCGCACCCGGGACGCGGTCTCGCCGAACGTCTCGCAGGGCGAGGTGCTGACCTCGATGATCGGCTTCACGCTGCTCTACGCCGTCCTCGCCGTGATCGAGGTCAGACTCCTCGTGAAGTACGTCAAGGCCGGCCCGCCCGAGCTGACGGAGGCCGACCTCGACCCGCCCACCAGGATCGGCGGGGACGACAAGAACGCCGACCGGCCGATGGCCTTCTCGTACTGAGGCAGGAGGGAGCACACCATGCAGCTTCACGACGTCTGGTTCGTACTCATCGCCGTCCTGTGGACCGGCTACTTCTTCCTGGAGGGCTTCGACTTCGGCATCGGCGTACTCACCAAGCTCCTCGCACGCGACCGCACCGAGAAGCGGGTGCTGATCAACACGATCGGACCCG
Organism: Streptomyces sp. NPDC001373; assembly: GCF_042895815.1. Lineage (NCBI taxonomy): Bacteria > Bacillati > Actinomycetota > Actinomycetes > Kitasatosporales > Streptomycetaceae > Streptomyces > Streptomyces sp. NPDC001373. The sequence continues at coordinate 99,892 of NZ_JBIAWQ010000002.1, read as the reverse complement.
TCTGGGACGGCAACGAGGTCTGGCTGCTCACGGCGGGCGGTGCCACCTTCGCCGCCTTCCCTGAGTGGTACGCCACCCTCTTCTCCGGCTTCTACCTGCCTTTGCTGCTCATCCTGGTCTGCCTGATCGTCCGGGGTGTCGCCTTCGAGTACCGGCACAAGCGGTCCGGGGAGCGGTGGCAGACCAACTGGGAACACGCCATCTTCTGGGCCTCGCTGATCCCCGCCTTCCTCTGGGGCGTGGCCTTCGCGAACATCGTCCGCGGGGTGAAGATCGACCAGCACATGGAGTACGTCGGAAGTCTCTTCGACCTGCTCAACGTGTACGCGCTCCTCGGCGGACTGGTCACCCTCACCCTGTTCACCTTCCACGGCGCCGTGTTCGCCTCGCTCAAGACCGTCGGTGACATCCGGGACCGCTCGCGTGCGCTGGCGACCCGGCTGGGCGCGGTGGCTGCCGTGCTGGCCCTGGCCTTCCTCATCTGGACCCAGGTCTCGCGCGGTGACGGCCGGAGCCTGATCGCCATGGCCGTCGCCGTGGCCGCGCTGGTCGCCGCCATCGGCTGCAACCTGACGGGCCGGGAGGGCTGGTCCTTCGCCCTGTCGGGGATCACCATCGCGGCGGCCGTCGCGATGCTCTTCCTGACGCTGTTCCCGAACGTCATGCCGTCCTCGCTGAACGAGGCGTGGAGCCTCACGGTCACCAACGCCTCGTCCACCCCGTACACCCTGAAGATCATGACCTGGTGCGCCGGTGTGGCCGCTCCGCTCGTGATGCTCTACCAGGGCTGGACGTACTGGGTGTTCCGCAAGCGGATCGGTACGCAGCACATCGCCGACGCGCACTGATCCGTGCGCGACCCCCGCCCGACCCTGCCGAGGGGATGTTTCACGTGAAACCGATCGACCCGCGCCTGCTCCGGTACGCCCGCTCCACCCGCCTCTTCCTGGGGGCGGTGGTGGCTCTCGGGCTCGCCGGGGCGGGGCTGGTCGTCGGCCAGGCGATGCTCATCGCCGAGATCGTGGTCGGAGCCTTCGAACGAGGACGGGACGCGGGGGACCTGCGCACGCCACTGCTGCTGCTCGCGGCAGTGGCGCTCGGACGCGGGCTGGTGGCCTGGCTCACCGAGCTGGCCGCCCACCGGGCCGGCGCGGCGGTCAAGTCGGAGCTGCGCGGCCGGCTGCTGGACCGGGCCGCGGACCTCGGGCCCAGTTGGCTCGGCGGGCAGCGCACCGGATCCCTGGTGTCCCTCGCCACCCGGGGGGTGGACGCGCTCGACGACTACTTCTCCCGCTACCTGCCCCAGCTGGGGCTCGCGGTGGTGGTGCCGGTGGCGGTCCTCGCCCGCATCGTCACCGAGGACTGGGTGTCGGCGGCCATCATCGTCGTCACGCTGCCGCTGATCCCGCTGTTCATGATCCTCATCGGGATGGCCACCCAGAGCCGGATGGACCGCCAGTGGCGGCTGCTCTCGCGGCTTTCGGGGCACTTCCTCGACGTGGTGGAGGGACTCCCGACGCTGAAGGTCTTCGGGCGGGCCAAGGCGCAGGCCGAATCCATCCGCAAGATCACCGATGACTACCGCCAGGCCGCGATGCGCACGCTGCGCATCGCCTTCCTCTCCTCCTTCGCCCTCGAACTGCTCGCCACCCTGTCGGTGGCGCTCGTCGCGGTGACCATCGGCATGCGGCTCGTGCACGGGGAGCTGGACCTGTACACGGGCCTCGTCATCCTGATCCTGGCCCCGGAGGCCTATCTGCCGCTGCGGCAGGTCGGGGCCCAGTACCACGCGGCCGCCGAGGGGCTGGCCGCGGCGGAGGAGATCTTCACGGTCCTGGAGTCGCCGGTCCCCGGCCCGGTCGCCGGGGCCGCCGTGCCGGCCGCCGCACCGGTCATCGAGCTCGACGCGGTCGAGGTCCGCCACGAGGGCCGCAGCGCTTCCTCCCCCGGGCCGGTGTCGCTCGTCGTCGGGCCGGGCGAGTGCGTGGCCCTCACCGGACCGAGCGGCGCGGGCAAGTCCACGCTGCTGAACGTGCTGCTCGGCTTCGTCACGCCGACGGCCGGGCGGGTACGGGTCGGCGGCACGGACCTGGCCGGGCTCTCCCTCGCGCAGTGGCGGGAGCGGATCGCCTGGGTGCCGCAGCGGCCGCATTTCTTCGCCGGAACCATCGCCGAGAACGTCCGCCTGGCACGGCCCGGGGCCGACGACGACGCGGTGGAGGCGGCGCTGAGGGACGCCGGGGCCTGGGAGTTCGTCTCCGCGCTGCCGCGCGGGACGCGGACCCTGCTCGGCGAGGGCGGTACCGGCCTGTCCGCGGGGCAGCGCCAGCGGCTGGCCCTGGCGCGGGCGTTCCTCGCGGACCGGCCGGTGCTGCTGCTGGACGAGCCGACGGCCGCCCTGGACGGGGAGACCGAGGCCGCGGTCGTGGATGCCGTGCGGCGTCTCGCGGTCGGGCGGACCGTGCTCCTCGTGGTGCACCGGCCGGCGCTGCTGGCGGTCGCCGACCGGGTGGTGGCGGTGGGCGAGGGTGTCGCCGACGCGGCGGCGGAGAGCACGTCCCCGGTCCCGGGCAGCGCAGCGGCCCCGCAGGCCGCGGCCGGGATGTCCGATCCCGGGGAGTGGATCCTCGGGACCGCCCGGGAACGGGCCGGCGGCGGGGGTGCGGAGACCGGCGGCGGAGACCCGCTGCGCCGGGTGCGGGCCGTGGCCGCGGCATGGCAGGGACGGTTCCGGCTCGGGCTGTTGCTCGGGGCGCTGGCCGTCGGGTGCAGCGTCGGGCTGATGGCCGTGTCCGGATGGCTGATCTCCCGGGCGTCCGAGCAGCCGCCCGTGCTGTACCTGATGGTGGCCGTCACGGCGACCCGGGCCTTCGGCCTGGGGCGGGCCGTCTTCCGCTACGCCGAGCGCCTGGTGTCGCACGACGCCGTCCTGCGGATGCTGGCCGACCTGCGGGTCGCGGTGTACCGGAGGCTGGAGCGGATCGCGCCCGCCGGACTGCGCGAGCAGCGGCGCGGTGACCTGCTGTCCCGGCTGGTGGCCGATGCCGACGCCCTCCAGGACTACTGGCTGCGCTGGCTGCTGCCGGTGGGCACCGCGGTGCTCGTCGGTACCGGATCGGTGGCCTTCACGGCCTGGCTGCTGCCCGGGGCGGGCGTGGCGCTCGCGGTGGGGCTGCTGGTGGCGGGGATCGGGGTTCCGCTGGTCAGCGGGGTCTGCTCGCGGAGTGCCGAGCGGCGGCTCGCGCCCGCCCGGGGCGAGCTCGCCACCCGGGTGGCCGACCTGCTGACGGGCACCGCCGAACTCACCGTCGCCGGGGCCCTCGCCGACCGGAAGTCCAGGGCGCGGGACGCCGACGGGGCGCTCACCCGGATCGTCTCGCGCGGGGCCGCTGCCGCCGGACTGGGCGGCGGGCTGTCGGCCCTGGTGTGCGGGCTCACCGTGGTGTGCGCCGCGTTCGCCGGTGCCGGCGCCGTCGCGGACGGCCGGCTGTCGGGCGTGGCCATGGCGGTGGTGGTCCTGACCCCGCTCGCCGCGTTCGAGGCGGTCGGCGGGCTGCCGACGGCCGTCCAGTACCGGCAGCGGGTGCGCCGTAGCGCCGAGCGGGTGTACGAGGTCATCGACGCGCCCGAGCCCGTCGCCGAGCCGGCCGAGCCGCAGGAGCTGCCGTCCTCGCCGTTCCCGTTGCGGCTCACGGGACTCGCCGCCCGCCACGCGGGCCAGGAGCGGGACGCGCTGCACGGACTGGACCTGACCCTGGAGGCCGGCCGGCGCATCGCGGTCGTCGGGCCCTCGGGCTCGGGCAAGACCACGCTGGCCCAGGTCCTGCTGCGGTTCCTGGACCCGCGCGAGGGCGCGTACACCCTGGGCGGGACGGACGCGCGCGCCTGCGACGGCGACGCCGTACGCCGCTTCGTGGGCCTGTGCGCCCAGGACGCGCACCTCTTCGACAGCTCGGTCCGCGAGAACCTGAGGCTGGCCCGGCCCGGCGCGGACGGGGCGCAGCTGAGGGAGGCGCTTGCCGCGGCCCGGCTGCTGGAGTGGGCCGACGGGCTGCCGGACGGCCTCGACACCCTGGTCGGCGAACACGGGCAGCGGCTCTCGGGCGGCCAGCGCCAGCGGCTCGCCCTGGCACGGGCCCTGCTCGCGGACTTCCCCGTGCTCGTCCTCGACGAGCCGGCCGAGCATCTGGACCTGGCGACCGCGGACGCCCTGACGGCGGACCTGCTGGCGGCGACCGAGGGACGTGCCACCGTGCTGATCACGCACCGGCTCGCCGGGCTGGACGCGGTGGACGAGGTGCTCGTGCTGGACCGGGGCGCGGTCGTGCAGCGCGGGGCGTACGCAGAGCTGGCGGCCGTTGAGGGTCCGCTGCGGAGCCTGCTGGAGCGGGAGCGGCAGGCAGGTGCGATTCCGGCCGACTCCGTGGGCTGACTTTCTCTCCTAAACGGGACTAACTAGGCTCAAGAGCATGTCAGTGCAGGAGTCGCAGGAATCGTCGGAGCCCGCCCGTCACGCGCAGGACCCGATGGAGGCCGCCACCCGGGCCACCCGCAGCCTCCAGGGGCTGTCCACCGAGCTGACCGCCCGGGTTCCGCAACTGCTGGAGGCCATGCGCTCCGTCGGGACCGGCCTCGAACTACACTCCACGCTCGACCGCATCTGCGAGACGGCCGCCGAGCTCGCGGACGCCCGATACGCGGCGATCGGCGTCGTCGACACGGACGGCCCCGGGCTCTCCGACTTCGTGACCTTCGGGCTCAGCGCCGAGCAGGCGCAGCGGATCGGCCACCGTCCGGACGGCAAGCGGGGCTTGCTCGGCGCGCTGATCTCCCATCCCGACACGGTGCGGCTCGCCGATCTGACGAAGGATCCGCGCTCGGCGGGCTTTCCCCTGCACCACCCGCCCATGAAGACCTTCCTCGGCGTCCCGATCAGGGTGCAGGGGGAGATCTTCGGCAACCTCTACCTCGCCGAGAAGAACGGCGGCGGCGAGTTCAACGACTACGACGTCCACATGGTCCGGGTTCTCGCCACGGAGGCGGGCATCGCCGTCGGCAACGCCCGACTGTACGAGGCCGCCACCCAGCGGGAGCGCTGGATCGACGGCTCGGTGGCCGTCACCACCGCCCTGCTGTCGGGCGGGGACGCGGATGACGCCCTGGCGGTGGTCGCCGAGCAGGCCCGCCACCTCGCCGACTCGGCGGCCGGGATCGTGATGCTGCCGGCGGAGGAGGGCGGGATGGAGATCGTCGCCGTCTCCGCCGACGACCCGGCGACCTCGCTGGGCGTGGTGATCCCCGCCGAGAGCCCGGTGGTGGTTCAGCTCTTGCGGGGCGAGCCGGTCTTCGTGGAGGACGCATCCGTCGATCCCCGCATGATCAGCAGGCTCACCAGCCAGTACGGGCCCTGCATGATGCTCCCGCTGCACAGCGGCGGGCGGGTGCTGGGGGCGCTGGTCACCCCGCGGGCCCGGGGTCGGAGGCCGTTCACCGAGGCGGAGCGGACCCTGGCCACGCAGTTCGCCTCCCAAGCCGCCCTCGCGCTCATGATGGCCGAGGCTCAACGCGACCGGGAGCGGCTCGCGGTGTTCGAGGACCGTGACCGGATCGCCCGCGATCTGCACGACCTGGTCATCCAGCGGCTGTTCGCCACCGGGATGATGCTGGAGGGCGCGCAGCGCCGCTCCATCGTCCCGGAGGTCCGCGACGGGGTGGGGAAGGCCGTGGACGAGCTGGACGTGACGATCCAGGAGATCCGTACCGCGATCTTCGCTCTCCAGCAGGGCCCGGCGGAGGCTCCGTCGGGGCTGCGCACCCGTGTGCTGCGGGAGATCAACATGGCTGCCGTCCCGCTGGGCTTCAAACCCGCGCACCGGTTCGTCGGGCCGGTCGACGCTGCTGTTGGCGAGCTGGTCGGCAAGAACCTGATCGCCGCCCTGCGCGAGGCCCTGTCGAACGCGTTCCGGCACGCGGACGCGTCCCGGATCGAGGTGGTGGTCGACTCCACCGTCAGCCTCTCCGACGGCCGGCCCGGGGTGCGGCTGGAGGTCGCTGACGACGGGGTGGGCATCCCGGAGGGTGGGCGCCGCAGCGGTCTGCGCAACCTGCGCCGCAGGGCCGAGTCCCTGGGCGGCTCCAGCTGGTACGGGCCGGGGATCGCGGAGGACGGCGGCGGGACCGCCCTGGTGTGGGAGGCCCCGCTCTAGAAGGTCCGTGCCGCGGTGCCCGATCCGGGCGGTCCGATCAGGCGCGCGCGGCGCGTTCGGTGAGGAGGCGCTCGATGACTACGGCGACCCCGTCCTCGTTGTTGTCCACGGTGCGGCCTGAGGCGGCCGCGATCACGTCCGGGTGGGCGTTGCCCATCGCGTACGAGGACCCGGCCCAGCGGAGCATCTCGACGTCGTTGGGCATGTCGCCGAAGGCGACGACCTCGGCCGGGGAGATGCCGCGCTCGGCGCAGCACAGCTCCAGGGTGCTGGCCTTGGACACGCCGAGCGCACTGATCTCCAGCAGGGCGGTCGGGCTGGAGCGGGTGATCGAGGCGTAGGCTCCGGCGGCCGAGCGGGCCAGGGCGAGGAACTCGTCCGGGGTCAGCTCGGCGTGGTGCGCGAGCAGCTTGAGCACCGGTGCGGAACTTTCGTCCGCCTCCTCCCGCAGCAGCTTCTCGGCGGTGGCGACGGTGGCACCCGGGTCCTGGAAGAAGGGCGGGTAGGCCGGCTCGTAGTTGATGCCGGTGGTCATCTCGACCGCGAAGGAGGTGCCGGGGACGGCCGCACGCAGGGTGTCGACGACCGTGAGCGCGGTGGCCCGGGGCAGGGCACGTACCTGGACGAACTCCCGTCCGGCGTGCAGGTCGACCACGGCGGCGCCGTTCGCACAGATCGCCAGGCCGTGTCCGTGGACGTGGTCGCTGACCACGTCCATCCAGCGGGCCGGGCGGCCTGTGACGAAGAAGACCTCGATTCCGGCCTCTTCGGCAGCGGCGAGCGCGGCCACCGTGCGCAGCGAGACGGACTTGTCGTCGCGCAGCAGGGTGCCGTCGAGGTCGGTGGCGATGAGCCGGGGTGCGGGGAAGGGCCCGTCCGGGCGCTGGGGAGCCAAGGTCACCGCTCCATCTTCGCCCATGAGTTCCCACCCGTTCACCATGATCGGGAGGAGATGTTTCACGTGAAACGTGGCTCACAGCGCAGGAGCGGATCGCACCGTAGGCTCGGCGCCATGAGTCTTCGCTTGAGCACCGTGATCCTGCCGGTCCGTCCGTGGCACGACGGCGGCCGTGACCAGTGGGAGCGGGCCGAGCGGCTCGGGTTCCACACTGCCTACACCTATGACCACCTGACCTGGCGGACCTTCCGTGACGGCCCCTGGTTCGGCGCGATGCCCACCCTGACCGCCGCTGCGACCGTCACCGACCGGATCCGCCTGGGCACGCTGGTCACCTCGCCGAACTTCCGGCACCCGGTGACCCTGGCCAAGGAGCTGATGTCCCTGGACGACATCTCCGGCGGCCGGATCACCCTCGGTATCGGTGCGGGCGGCAACGGCTTCGACGCGACGGCCCTGGGGCAGGAGGAATGGAGCCCGCGTGAGCGCGCGGACCGCTTCGCCGAGTTCGTCCCGCTGCTGGACCGGCTGCTGACCGAGCCCGCCGTGACCCACCAGGGCACCTTCTACTCCGCCGAGGAGGCCCGCAACATCCCCGGCTGCGTCCAGCGCCCGCGTCTGCCGTTCGCCGTCGCCGCGACCGGCCCGCGGGGTGTGAAGCTGGCGGCCAGGCACGGCCAGGCCTGGGTGACCGCAGGTGACCCCAAGGTCTTCGAGGGCACGCCCGAGCAGTCGCTGGAGGCCCTGCGCGGTCAGGTCGCCAAGCTGGAGAAGGCCCTGGCGGAGATCGGGCGGGAGCCCGCGTCCATCGAGCGGGTCCTGCTGACCGGGTTCACTCCGGAGCGCAGCAGCATGCTGGAGTCCGTGGACGCGTTCGTCGACTTCGCCGGGCGCCACCGCGAGCTCGGCTTCACCGAGCTGGTCGTCCACGCCCCGATCCCGGATTCCGACTTCGCGGCCGACGAGAGCGTCTTCGAGCGGATCGCCACCGAGGCGCTCTCCCAGCTGGGCGCCTGACGCCCGGCCCCCGGCCCTCCGACCGGGGTTCCCTCGCCGCTACTGGAAGCGCAGGAACTCCGGCGGTACGGCGTCCGCCAGCCATACCCCGTTGGCGCTGACCCGGAAGATGTGCCCGGCCGCGCGCATCGCACCCGCGTCCACCGCGAGGACCACCGGGCGGCCCCGGCGTGCCCCCACGCGGGTCGCCGTCTCGCGATCGGGCGACAGATGCACGTGGTGGCGGGCCATCGGGCGCAGGCCCTCGGCGCGGATCGAGTCCAGGGACCGGGCGACGGTGCCGTGGTACAGGTACGCCGGCGGTTCGGCCTCCGGCAGGCCCAGGTCCACCGCGACGGTGTGACCCTGGCTGGCCCTGATCCGGGTGCCCTCGACGGCGAACCGCTGTTTGTCGTTGGCGGCGACCACGTGGTCCAGTTCGGCCCGGCTGAAGGGGAACCTGTGTGCCGCCGCCGCGCGCAGCAGGTCGTCGATCTCCACCCAGCCCTGTGGGTCGAGCGTCAGTCCGATGCGTTCCGGCTGATGCCGCAGGTGTTTCGAGACGTACTTGGACACCTTCACGGCACGTTTCTCGTCCATGTGCCCAGCGTGCCGCCTTGATCGGGTCGCCGACAGGCATTTTCCCCCTCGCCGGCGTCCACCGCCCCTATCGCCATTCCAAGATGCGGAATATATTTTCCGCTGAACGGCTATTCAGAGGGAGAGACTATGACAAATAAGGCTTCACTGCTGCGGCGCACGGCTGCCGAGCTCATCGGCACCGCGAGCCTGCTCGTGGTGGTGATCGGGTCCGGCATCCGGGCCGGGTCCCTCAGCCGCGACACCGGTGTCGCCCTCGTCGCCAACTCACTGGCCTCCGCAATCGGCCTGGGTCTGATCATCACCCTCTTCGCCCCCCTGTCCGGCGCCCACCTCAACCCCGTCGTCACCCTCACCGCGTGGTGGGCCCGGCGTGCCGGCGGCGAGGGGCTTGACGCCCGGGAGGCCTTCGCCTACGCCGTCGCTCAGACCGCCGGGGCCGTCGGTGGCGCCGTCCTGGCCGAGGTGATGTTCGGCCGCACCCCCGGGACCTTCTCCACCCAGGTCCGCGACGGCGGCCATCTGCTGCTCGGTGAGATCGTCGCGACCGCCGGACTGGTCCTGGTCATCCAGGGGCTCGGCCGCATCGGCCGCCCGAGGCTCATCCCGGTCGCGGTCGCCGCGTACATCGCCGCCGCGATCTGGTTCACCTCGTCGGGTTCCTTCGCCAACCCGGCCGGCACGGTCGGCCGCGCCTTCAGCGACTCCTTCACCGGCATCGCCCCGCAGTCGCTGCCCGGGTTCGTCGCGGCACAGTTGGCCGGCGGCGTCCTCGGCCTCGCCCTGGCCACGCTCCTCTACGGGCGCGAGCGCGGCCGGCTGGCGTCCGGGCCGGCGTCCTCCGGGCAGCCGGACGTGCAGACCTCATTGGCCGATATGCCCCGCTCCGGTGCCGGGTTCGAGGCGATCGTCTGACGCGCCCTCCGTGTTGCCCACAGGAAAAGGAGAGTTGTCCACAGCCGTTTCGGCGGGTTTCGCTGTCATCTGAGCGATTCGCCCTGGGGATCGCCTGTGGACTACCGATCGAGCATTACCGGCCGCCCCTGTTGGCCAGGTCGTTCATCGTCCGGGCCTGGAGTTCGCGTTCCGTCGCGGCCCGGACGAACTCCGCCACGTGCTCCGGGCCCACCAGTTCCTGCACCGCCCGCACCGTCTCCGCGGGCAGCGCCACCGGTGCGGGCCCCGTCGGCTGGAGCGCGCCCGGGGCACCCAGGTGGCGCTGGAGGTGCCGGGTCGCGAACAGCCGCATCGCCCGCGCCAGTTCGGCGTCGACCGTCTGCTGGGCCAGGGGCCGCAGCCTGCGCACCATCGTCGCCGCCTCCGCCGCGTCCGAGTCCGTCGGCGGCACCTGCCCGAGGTAGCGGCCGAAGACGTGCTCGGTGGTGAACTCCAGGAAGCGCGAGGCGATGTGCTCGACCTGCCCGCGCAGTTCCCGCAGATGACCGGTGATCGCACCGAGGGGCACCCCGGCCGCGTACAGCTCGGCCGCGACCGCCAGTTCCTGCGGCGAGGGCACCAGGAACTCGTCCGGGCGGCCCGGGATCCGCTCCAGCACCCCGAGGTCGCAGGCCTCGTCCACCGCGCCCTCGTCGGGCAGGCCGCCGAACCGCGCGTCGAGGTCCTCCCGGCTGATCCGGTCGGCCTCCTCGTCGGTCCACGGCCCGTGCACCTCGGCGACCAGGCCGAGTACGCCGCCCAGTCCGCGCCCGGCGTCCCACGCCTCCAGCAGCTCCTTGATGGAGGCCAGGGTGTAGCCGCGGTCCAACAGGTCCGCGATCTGGCGCAGCCGTGCCAGATGCGTGTCCCGGTACACGTTGGACCGGCCCCTCCGCTCCGGCTTCGGCAGCAGGCCGCGGTCCTGGTACGCACGGATCGTGCGCACGGTCGCCCCGCTGTGGTGGGCCAGATCCTCGATCCGGTACTCGGCTGGCGCCTGATCGGACAATCCCGGCTCCCTACGACATGGCGGCTGGGCCGACCGCGCCCGCCGCGGTCCGGGCGGCAGGAGGCGCCGCCAGGTACTCGGCCGCGTTGAGCAGCGAGCCCTCCTGCGAGGGATGGTACGACCGCCGGATGGAGCGGGGTACGCCCGTGCCGGGCCCGGTGCGCGGCGGACCCGGACTCCGGCCGGCCGGGACCGGGCCCGCCCGGCCGGAGCCCGGTTCACAGCCGGGGTTCCAGCCTCGCGATCCTTCGCAGCGTGTTCGGCATGAACCGGGACATCCACAGCGCGCCCTTGGACTCGGGGGTCACCGGCACCACCGCCCGGTTCTCCACCACCGCCCGCAGGACCGCGTCGGCGACCTTCTCCGGTGGGAAGTTCCGCAGCCCGTACAGCCGCGAGGACCGCTCCTGGCGGCGCTTCTCCTCGGCCGCGTCCACGCCCGCGAACCGGGAGGTGGCGGTGATGTTGGTGTTCACGATGCCCGGGCATATCGCCGAGACCCCGATCGACCGGGACGCGAGCTCCGCGCGCAGGCACTCGCTCAGCATCAGCACCGCGGCCTTGGAGGTGCTGTAAGCGGGCAGGGTCCGCGAGGGGAGATAGGCGGCGGCGGAGGCGGTGTTGACGATGTGCCCGCCCTGACCACGGTCGGCCATCTGCTTCCCGAAGATCCGGCAGCCGTGGATGACCCCCCACAGGTTCACGTCGAGGACCCTCTTCCAGTCCTCGGAAGAGGTGTCGAGGAAGGAACCCGACAGCCCGATGCCGGCGTTGTTCACCAGCACGTCGACGATGCCGTACTCGGCGGCCACCTTCCCCGCGAGCTTCTCCATCGCCTGCTCGTCGCTGACGTCGACGCACTCCCCCCAGGCGTCGGCGGCACCGACGAGCCGGGCCATCCCGGCGGTGCGGGCGGCCCCCTCGCCGTCCCGGTCCACGGCCACGACCCGGGCCCCGGCCTCGGCGAAGGCGAAGGCGGTGGCCCGCCCGATACCGCTGGCGGCGCCGGTGACGAGGACCAGCTGCCCCGCGAACCGGTCGGCGTACTTCCCCGGGGCCTTGCGCTCCGGCGCCTTCGCCGTAGGCTCCTCCCGGGCGGTGACGAACTCGCCGATCCAGGCGGCCACCTGGTCGGGCCGGGTCCTGGGGATCCAGTGCTTCGCCGGCAGGGTGCGCCGCACCAGGCCGGGGGCCCACCGCTCCAGGTCGTCGTAGAGACGCTCGGAGAGGAAGGCATCGCCGGTCGGGGTGATCAGCTGCACCGGCACGTGCGCGAACGCGTCGATACGCGGCCGGCGCAGGCGCGGCCGGACGTTGTCGCGGTACAGCCAGGCACCGTGCGCCGCGTCCGAGCGCAGCGAGGCCGTCGGATAGGCGGGGCCGGCCGGGACCTCCTTCAGACGGGCCAGGATCTTCGGCCAGCGGTTGCCCAGTGGCCCGCGCCAGGCGAGCTCCGGCAGCACCGGGATGTGCAGCATGCCCACGTACCAGGACTTCGACCCCTGGTTCAGCAGCTGGGCGGCCCGGCGCGGGGTGGGCCGGGCCATCCGCTTCTTGATCCAGTGCCCGAAGTGGTCGAGGGAGGGACCGGACATGGAGGTGAAGGAGGCGATCCGGCCCTCTGTGCGGGCGACCGTCGCGAACTCCCAGCCCTGGACGGATCCCCAGTCGTGGCCCACCAGGTGCACGGGCCGGTCCGGGCTGACGGCGTCCACCACGGCCAGGAAGTCGTCGGTCAGCTTCTCCAGCGTGAAGCCCCCGCGCAGCGGGACAGGAGCCGAGGACCGGCCGTGGCCGCGCACGTCGTACAGCACCACGTGGAACCGGGCCGCGAGCCGCTCGGCCACCTCTGACCAGACCTCCTTGCTGTCCGGGTAGCCGTGCACCAGGACCACGGTCGGCCGGTCCGGCTCGCCGAGCTCGACGACGCACAGCTCGATCCCGCCCGTGCTCACCCGGCGCTCGCGCGCGCCCGCCAGGGCCGTACCGCTCATCCCGCTCATGCCGCCTTCTCCTCGGTCCAGCGCCGCACGTGCGGCAGGTCGTCGTCCAGCCAGAACGCGCTCTCCTCGGGATCCCGGGAGTCGGTGACGACCAGGATCTCCTCGAACTTCGCCCCCGTGCCCCGGAAGCCCAGGTGCGGCTCCACCGCCCACAGGCCGGGCTGCGGCAGGTGGTCGGAGAAGCGGTAGGGGCTCCACAGCGGGGACCAGCCCTCGCGGTGGCCGTGCAGGGCGTCGGAGGCCAGCCCCCTGAGGGACCGGACGCCGAACCCGAACACGGTCGGGGACCAGCGGCGCTCCCCGACCCGGTCCATCTTGTGCGCGATCACTCCGAACGGATAGGCCCGGTGCCGGTTGGCGTACCCCTGGCGGGTCATCAGCCGCTCGACGTTCTCGTAGATCTCACGCAGCGGGCGGCGCTCGCGCACCTGCTCCAGGATCAGCGCGCGGTGCGGCCGCAGGTCGGACATCAGCCGGTCCTGCACCGGATTGAGGCCGAGGCTGCCCGAGTAGCCGATGTCGGCCGCGTAACCGCGGTGGACCGGCGCCATGTCGAGGATGAACGGCATCCCCGGCTCCAGCCTCCGGTTCGTGGGGAAGAACTGGAGCGGGATCCTGAAGCCCGCGAAGGCGGTGCGGTCCCCGAACCACGCGAAGGGCAGGTGGAACCAGTCCCGCACCCCCCGCTCGCGCAGCCACTCGCGCTGCATCCGGGCCGCCTCGCGCTCGGTCACCCCGGGGCGCAGCTGCGCCGCCACGGTCTCGGCGCACTCGTACGCGAGGCGCTGGACCTCCCTGAAGCCGCGCAGCTCGGCGGTGAGCCGCACCGGGCCGTGCGCGGTGCGTTCCCTCGTGTCCGTGTCCCCAGCCATGCCAGCCGTCCGTCCCTGTTAGCCGTACGCGCCGAAAGTTGACACTGATGAATGTGACAATGACCGGAGATCGCGTCAAGGGCCGTGCACGGACCTGTGGACAACTCCGCGGCCCGCCCGGCCGGCGTCAGCCTCGCGTCAGGGTCCGTAGTCCTCAAGGCGGAGATTGGGTCCCGCTCCAGGTCTGACGACCCGGCCGGGCCCCGCCACTAACGTCGGACCCGTGACTGTCATCGCGACCGAAAGCCTGAGCAAGCGGTACCCCCGAGTGACCGCCCTCGACCGGCTCTGCCTGGACATCGGCCCCGGAGTGACCGGGCTCGTGGGCGCCAACGGAGCCGGCAAGTCCACGCTGATCAAGATCCTGCTCGGGCTGTCCCCGGCCACCGAGGGACGCGCCGCCGTCCTCGGACTGGACGTCGCCACGCACGGCAGTGCCATCCGCGAGCGCGTCGGCTACATGCCCGAACACGACGCCCTGCCGCCCGACGTCTCGGCCACCGAGTTCGTCGTCCACATGGCGCGCATGTCCGGGCTGCCGCCGACCGCCGCCCGCGAGCGGACCGCCGACACCCTGCGCCACGTCGGGCTGTACGAGGAGCGCTACCGCCCCATAGGCGGCTACTCCACCGGCATGAAGCAGCGCGTCAAGCTCGCCCAGGCTCTCGTCCACGACCCGCAGCTGGTCCTCCTCGACGAGCCGACGAACGGGCTCGACCCGGTGGGCCGCGACGAGATGCTCGGCCTGATCCGCCGCGTCCACACCGACTTCGGCATCTCCGTCCTGGTCACCTCCCACCTCCTCGGCGAGCTGGAGCGGACCTGCGACCACGTCGTCGTCATCGACGGCGGCAAGCTGCTGCGCTCCAGCTCGACCAGCGACTTCACCCAGACCACGACCACCCTGGCGGTCGAGGTCACCGACTCCGACGCGCAGCCGGACGGAACGGCCGCCCTGCGCAAGGCACTCACGGCGGCGGGCATCACCCTCCACGCGGGCGAGGAGCAGGGCCTGCCCGGAGCCGGCCACATCCTCCTCGTCGAGGCGACGGGCGAGGACACCTACGACGTCGTGCGCGACACCGTCGCCGATCTCGGTGTCGGCCTGGTCCGCATGGAACAGCGCCGCCACCACATCGCGGAGGTCTTCCGCGAGAGCGACCAGTCCGCGCAGCGGATCCAGATCCAGCAGAGGGGAGCCGGTACCGATGGCGCCTGAGACCTCCACCCAGATCCACAACATCGGCTACCGGTCCTACGACGGTCCCCGGCTCGGCCGCTCCTACGCCCGCACCTCGCTCTTCTCGCAGTCGCTGCGCGGGGCGTACGGGCTGGGCCGCTCCGCCAAGTCCAAGGTCCTGCCGATGATCCTCTTCGCGGTGATGTGCGTCCCCGCGCTGATCATCGTCGCGGTGGCCATCGCGGTGCCCGGCTCCACCGACCTGCCGATCAAGTACACGACGTACGCCCTGACCACCCAGGCGGTCATCGGCCTCTACCTCGCGTCCCAGGCGCCCCAGTCGGTCTCGCGGGACCTGCGCTTCAAGACGGTGCCGCTGTACTTCTCGCGGCCCATCGAACGGGTCGACTACGTCCTGGCCAAGTACGCCGCGATGGCATCGGCCCTCTTCATCCTCACCGCCACCCCGCTGCTGATCATGTGGATCGGCTCGCTGCTGGCGAAGTTCGACTTCGGCCACCAGACCAAGGGATTCGGGCAGGCACTGGTGTCGGTACTCCTGCTGTCGCTGCTCTTCGCGGGACTCGGCCTGGTCATGGCCGCGCTCACCCCCCGCCGCGGCTTCGGCGTGGCCGCGGTCATCGCGATGCTGCTCATCCCCTACGGCGCCGTCTCCACCGTGCAGGCGGTCGCCTACGGGACCGGGAACACCGGCCCGATCGAGTGGCTGGGCCTCTTCTCCCCGATCACCCTGATCGACGGCGTGCAGACCGCGTTCCTCGGTGCGACCTCCGCCTTCCCGGGCGGCGAGGGCCCTTCGGCCGGCACCGGCTTCGTCTACCTGCTCGTCATCCTCGGCCTCATCGCCGGCTCCTACGCCGCCCTGATGGCCCGCTACCGGAAGGCCGGGCTGTGACCACCATCGACATCGACCACGCCTCGCGCTGGTTCGGGAACGTCGTCGCCGTCAACGACGTGACCATGCGCATCGGCCCCGGCGTCACCGGCCTCCTCGGCCCCAACGGCGCGGGCAAGTCCACCCTGATCAACATGATGGGCGGCTTCCTCGCCCCCTCCACCGGCACCGTCACCCTCGACGGCGCCCCGATCTGGCGCAACGAGCAGGTCTACCGCCAGATCGGCGTCGTACCCGAGCGCGAGGCGATGTACGACTTCCTCACCGGGCGGGAGTTCGTCGTCGCCAACGCCGAGCTCCACGGGCTGGACGACGCGGCGGCCCAGCGGGCGCTGGCCACCGTCGAGATGGAGTACGCCCAGGACCGCAAGATCGCCACGTACTCCAAGGGCATGCGCCAGCGTGTGAAGATGGCCTCCGCGCTGGTCCACGAGCCGTCGGTGCTGCTGCTCGACGAGCCCTTCAACGGCATGGACCCGCGCCAGCGCATGCAGCTCATGGATCTGCTGCGGCGGATGGGCGACGAGGGCCGCACCGTCCTGTTCTCCTCCCACATCCTGGAGGAGGTCGAGCAGCTGGCCTCCCACATCGAGGTGGTCGTCGCCGGCCGGCACGCGGCGTCGGGAGACTTCCGCAAGATCCGCCGCCTGATGACGGACCGCCCGCACCGCTACCTCGTCCGCTCCTCCGACGACCGGGCCCTCGCCGCGGCCCTGATCGCCGACCCGTCGACCGCCGGCATCGAAGTCGACCTCAAGGAGGGGGCCCTGCGCATCCAGGCCGTCGACTTCGGCCGGTTCACCGAGCTGCTGCCCCGGGTCGCCCGGGCGCACGGCATCCGGCTGCTGACGGTCTCGCCCTCCGACGAGTCCCTCGAGTCGGTCTTCTCCTACCTCGTCACGGCCTGAAAGGAGCTGGCAACCACCATGTACGAACCCACCGTCGCCCGGCTCACCTACCGGGCCCTGCTCGGCCGGCGCCGGGCCGCGATCCTCTTCGCGCTGCCCGCCCTGTTGATCGTCATCTCCGTCGCCGTCCGGTTCTTCACCGGGGTGGACGACAAGGTCGCAGCGGAACTACTCGGCGGCTTCGCGCTCGCCACGATGGTCCCGCTGATCGGCGTCATCGCCGGAACCGGTGCCATCGGCCCGGAGATCGACGACGGCTCGATCGTCTACCTGCTCTCCAAGCCGGTGAAGCGTCCGACGATCATCATGACCAAGCTGATCGTCGCGATCGCCGTCACGATGGCCTTCTCCGCCGTCCCCACGCTGATCGCGGGCTTCATCCTCAACGGCAACGGCCAGCAGATCGCTGTGGCCTACACCGTCGCGGCGCTCGTCGCCTCGATCGCCTACAGCGCCCTCTTCCTGCTGCTGGGCACCGTCAGCCGGCACGCGGTCGTCTTCGGCCTGGTCTACGCCCTGATCTGGGAGTCCCTCTTCGGCAGCCTCGTCTCCGGTGCCAAGACCCTCAGCGTCCAGCAGTGGGCCCTGGCCCTGGCCGAGAAGATCGCCGGACAGGGGTACGTCGACTCCAGCGTCGGCCTGCCCACCGCCGTGCTCCTGCTCGTCGCGGTCACCGTCGGCGCCACCGCGTACGCGGGCCAGAAGCTGCGCCGCCTCACCCTGGCCGGCGAGGAGTAGCCGCCGCCGAAGGTCCGAAACCGTGCCCCGCCCGGCCCACCGGTCAGGCGGGGCACGGCCGTACGGGGCATCATCGGGGCATGATCGAGCACACCGGACCCGAGCCGTCCAGGCCCGTGCGGGCCTGGATAGGTTCCTCGCCCGGCACGCACATATGGCTGCTGATCGTGGCTCTGACCAGCATCGTCGTGGCGATCGCCCCGGACCGGCTCGACCACGTGCTGCTCCACCGCAACAGCAGCAACATCCACCAGCTGGTCAAGTACCCCTTTCGGGCCCTGCTCAGCAGCGCCTTCTGGATCGAGAACCCGGCTTCGCTCCCCCTCTACGCCCTGCTGTTCGAGGTCTTCCACGCCACGGTGGAACGCTGGCTCGGCACCCTGCGCTGGCTGGTGATCGTCGCGACCGCCCATATCGTCGCCACCCTCGCGAGCCAGAAGGTCCTCCTGATGGCCATTCAGGACAACCGTGCGCCGCACAGCATGACCCACGTCGTGGACATCGGCGTCAGCTACGGGCTCGCGGCCTCCGCCGGCGTCCTGACCTACCGGCTCCCGGACCCCTGGAGATGGCTGTACCTGGTCGGGGTCGTGGCCTTCTTCGGGATCCCCCTCGTCACCGGTGGCACCTTCACCGACCTCGGCCACGCCATCTCGCTGGCCGTCGGGCTGCTGGCCTGGCCGCTGACCCTCCACCCGGAGCCTCAGGGAGACCATGTTTCACGTGAAACATGAGCCGGTCGAACCGGAGGAGCATACGGAAATTCGCTGGTAAGGGGCGTGCGGCCCCGGCACAGTGGGAACTGCGGGGAGCAACAAAAGGTCCGGGACAGCCACTTCGAGCGCGCCTCACGGCACGGGCTGTTCCGGACCCTCTGCGCGGCGGAAGGCTCAGGCGGCGCCCAGCAGGCGCTCCAGCACCACCGCGATGCCGTCCTCCTGGTTCGAGGTGGTCACCTCGTCGGCCACGGTCTTCAGGTCGGCGTGGGCATTGGCCATCGCGACACCGTGCGCGGCCCAGCCGAACATGGGGATGTCATTGGGCATGTCGCCGAAGGCGATCGTCTCGGCGGCCTTCACCTTCAGCCGCCGGGCGGCGAGCGAGAGCCCCGTGGCCTTGCTCAGCCCCAGCGGCAGGATCTCCACTATCCCCGGCCCGGCCAGCACGATGTCGACCAGGCTGCCGACGGTCTGCCGGGCCACCTTCACCAGCTCGTCGTCGCCCATCCCCGGGTGCTGGATGTACAGCTTGTTGAGGGGCGCGCTCCAGACGGCCGTGGTGTCCTCCAGGTAGAGCGCCGGGAGGCCCTCCTGCACCTGGTAGCCGGGGCCGAACAGGACCTCGCCGTCCACGCCGTCCCGGCTGGCGGCCAGCGCCAGCGGTCCCACCTCGGCCTCCATCTTCGACAGCGCCAGGCCGGCCAGCTGCCGGTCGAGCGTCACCGAGGTCAGCAGCCGGTGTGCCCCCGCGTCGTAGACCTGAGCGCCCTGACCGCAGACGGCGATCCCCTTGTAGCCGAGGTCGTCCAGCACGCTCCGGGTCCAGGGCACGGCCCGGCCGGTGACGATGATGTGCGCCGCACCCGCCGCGGTGGCCGCGGCGAGCGCCTCACGGGTGCGCTCCGAGACGGTGTCGTCGTTACGCAGGAGTGTGCCGTCGAGGTCCGTCGCGACGAGCTTGTACGGGAAAGGGGCCAGGGTCACTTGGCGATCGGCTCCAGGACCTCACGGCCGCCCAGGTACGGGCGGAGCACCGGGGGGACCCGCACGGAGCCGTCGGCCTGCTGGTGGTTCTCCAGGATGGCGACGATGGTGCGCGGGACGGCGCAGAGGGTGCCGTTCAGCGTGGACAGCGGAGCGGTCTTCTTGCCCTCGCGGTAGCGGATCTGCAGGCGGCGGGCCTGGAAGCCGTCACAGTTCGAGGCGGAGGTCAGCTCGCGGTACTTGCCCTGGGTCGGGATCCAGGCCTCGCAGTCGAACTTGCGGGAGGCGGAGGCGCCCAGGTCGCCCGTGGCGACGTCGATGACCTGGAACGGCAGCTCCAGGCTGGTCAGCCACTGCTTCTCCCACTCCAGGAGCCGATTGTGCTCGGCCTCGGCGTCCTCCGGCGCGACGTACGAGAACATCTCGACCTTGTCGAACTGGTGGACGCGGAAGATGCCGCGGGTGTCCTTGCCGTACGTACCGGCCTCGCGGCGGAAGCACGGCGAGAAGCCGGCGTACCGCAGGGGCAGCTTGTCGGCGTCGATGATCTCGTCCATGTGGTACGCGGCGAGCGGGACCTCGGAGGTGCCGACCAGGTAGTAGTCGTCCTTCTCCAGGTGGTACACGTTCTCCGCGGCCTGG
The DNA here is from genome assembly GCF_042895815.1 of Streptomyces sp. NPDC001373. Classification (NCBI taxonomy): domain Bacteria; kingdom Bacillati; phylum Actinomycetota; class Actinomycetes; order Kitasatosporales; family Streptomycetaceae; genus Streptomyces; species Streptomyces sp. NPDC001373. The sequence continues at coordinate 80,285 of NZ_JBIAWQ010000002.1, read as the reverse complement.
CCGAGGAAGCCGGTGCCCTCCATGGCGCGCGGGCGGACCAGCGCCGGGGTGAGCATCGGGATGAAGCCGGCCTCGGTGGCCTGCGCGATCGCCGCGTTGACGAGGGCGAGCTCGAGCAGGGCGCCGACGCCCGTCAGGTAGTAGAAGCGCGAGCCCGACACCTTGGCGCCGCGCTCGACGTCGATGGCGCCCAGCGCCTCGCCGAGCTCCAGGTGGTCCTTGGGCTCGAAGCCCTCGGCGGCGAAGTCGCGGATCGTGCCGTGCGTCTCGAGGACGGCGAAGTCCTCCTCGCCGCCGACGGGGACGTCCTCGTGGACGATGTTGCCGAGCTTGAGCAGGAGCTGCTTGGCAGCCTCGTCCGCCTCGTTCTGCTCGGCCTCCGCCGCCTTGACGTCGGCCTTGAGCCGCTCGGCCCTGGCCAGCAGCTCGGTCCGCTCGTCGGGAGTGGCCTTGGGGATGAGCTTGCCGAGGGACTTCTGCTCATTGCGCAGTTCGTCGAAGCGCATGCCGGAGGACCTGCGGCGCTCGTCGGCGGAGAGCAGTGCGTCGACGAGGTCGACGTCCTCTCCGCGGGCACGCTGCGAGGCGCGCACACGGTCAGGGTCTTCACGGAGCAGCCGAAGGTCAATCACCCCTCCAGGCTACCGGGCTGGGCTTCCGAGGATCACACCGATATCACGCTGCGTGTCGTTATGTCCTGATTGGGTTGAAAGCAAATCCCTTGCCCCGATGGCCGGATGACGCCCCCCGGGGTCGCCGATAAACCGGCCCGATTCCCCGAAAAGGGGCGCCGCGGTGAGCTGCGGGCGGGGCCTGAGCAGCGCCGGGGGCTCGGCCTTGTCCACAGGAATTCCCTCCCCACGCTCTTTATCCACAGGCTGTGTGCCGCATCTGTGGACACGGAATTAGATCAATAGGGATCCTTGAGGGGGTGGGGCGGTTCGGGGTTCAAACCGGCCTCACACACTCATTCGGGTGGGAATGGCTCGCTCCAAAGAGTTGATCGGCGATACAGGGGTGACGTCGTTCACCTGTCGCTTCCCCGCGCGAAACGTGAGTCGCCCGACCGATTTGTCGACCTTGTCGTGCCGCTCTGTCGACTTGTCCCCAGGTCCCCTTCTCGCCCTGTGGATAACTCTGTGGACAAGTGGACGGACCCGGGGGACGCCCTAGGCCCGGCCGTCGAGGCAGCGGGCCAGCCAGTCGGAGGCCTCCGTGAAATCGCCATCCGAGGTCCCCGGCCGCGTCGCGCGCACCTCACTCGGAGCGACTCCCGCGCGCGGGTAGGAGCCCAGGAAGCGGACCTGGGGGCAGGTCCGCCGCAGCCCCATCAGGGCCTCGCTCACCCGGCGGTCGGAGATGTGCCCCTCGGCGTCCACGGCGAAGCAGTAGTTGCCGATCCCCTCACCCGTCGGCCGGGACTGGATCAGCATCAGGTTCACCCCGCGGACGGCGAACTCCTGGAGGAGCTCCAGCAGGGCGCCGGGGTGGTCGTCGCCGAGCCACAGCACGACGGAGGTCTTGTCGGCGCCCGTGGGGGCGGCCGGCCGGGCGGGCCGCCCGACCAGCACGAACCGGGTCTCCGCGTTCTGCGCGTCGTGGATCTCCGTGACCAGCGCTTCCAGCCCGTACGTGGCCGCCGCGAACTCACCCGCGAAGGCCGCGTCGAACCGGCCCTCCTGGACCAGCCGCGCCCCGTCGGCGTTGGAGGCCGCCGACTCCCACACGGCGTCGGGCAGGTGGGTCCGCAGCCAGTTGCGCACCTGAGGCTGGGCGACCGGGTGCCCGGTGACGGTTTTGATGTCCGAAAGCTTGGTCCCGGGCCGCACCAGCAGCGCGAACGCGATGGGCAGCAGCACCTCGCGGTAGATCATCAACGGCTCGCCCGAGGCCAGCTCGTCGAGGGTGGCGGTGACCCCGCCCTCCACCGAGTTCTCGATCGGCACCAGCGCGGCCGCGGCCTCGCCGGCCCGGACGGCGTCCAGGGCGGCCGGGACCGACACCATCGGGACGAGCTCCCGGGTGGCGGCTTCCGGCAGGGTGCGGAGGGCCGCTTCGGTGAACGTGCCCTCGGGACCGAGATAGGTGAAGCGCGTGGCCGACATGCAGTCAGCCTAATGCCGGGCCGGCCGCCGCCGTGGCACTGTTCACCCTTCGAGCAGCCGCTGACCGACGTACTCCCCGGCGCGCGGGCCGGGCGGTACGGCGTACAGCCCGCTCGACTCGTGCCGGATGAACTCCGACAGTGCGTCGCCCCGGTCGAGCTTGCGCTGGACCGGCACGAACCCGCGCAGCGGATCGGCCTGCCAGCAGATGAAGAGCAGACCGGCGTCCGGGGTGCCGTCGGGGGCGATCCCGTCGTGGAAGGAGAACGGCCGCCGCAGCATGGCGGCGCCGCCGTTCTGCGCGGGGGCGGAGATCCGCGCGTGCGCGTTGGACGGGATCACCGGCCTGCCGTCGGGGCCGAGCTTGTCCAGGGCCAGCGGGGTGGTCTCGCCGCCGCCGGTCAGGGGCGCGCCGTTGGCCTTGGTACGGCCGATGACCTGCTCCTGCTGGGCCTGGGACTGCTTGTCCCAGTCGTCCAGCAGCATCCGGATCCGGCGGACGACCGCGTACGAGCCCCCGCCCATCCAGGCATGCTCGGCGGGGCCGGGCCCGGCGGCGGGCACGAAGATCCGCTTCTCGAAGTCGGGGTCCGTGGGCTTCGGGTTCCCGGTGCCGTCGACCTGGCCCATGAGGTTGCGGGCGGTCATCGGGGATGCGGTGGCCCCGGGGGTGCGGTTGAAGCCGTTCATCTGCCAGCGTACCCGGGCGGCCTCACCGGCGTCCTTCTGGAGGGCGCGCAGTGCGTGGAAGGCGACGAGGCCGTCGTTCGAGCCGATCTGCACCCACAGGTCGCCGTTGCTGCGCTGGGCGTCGAGCCGGTCCGAGGAGAAGTCGGGCAGCGGGTCGAGGGCGGTCGGGCGGCGGGCGGCCAGGCCCGTGCGGTCGAAGAAGGAGTGGCCGAACCCGAACGTGACGGTCAGGGAGGACGGGCCCGCGTCGAGGGCGATGCCGCTGTCCGCCGTGGGGGCGGTCTCCCCCGCCATCAGCCGCCGTGCCGTCTCGGACCAGCGGCGCATCAGTGCGGCCGCCTCCGTGCGCCCGGCACCCGGCGCCAGGTCGAAGGCGAGGACGTGGCCCTTGGCCTGGAGCGGGGTGGTGATGCCCGCCTGGTGGTCCCCTTCGAAGGCGACCGCGGTGGTGCCGAGGGAGGCCAGGGATCCGGCCGCGCCGGGGGCGGCGGCCGGGGCGTCGGCGACCGCCGAGTGCACGAGGGCGCCCCCGGTGGCGCCGAGTGCGAGCCCGACGGCGCCTGCGGCGCCGACCGTGCCCAGCAGCCGGCGCCGGGAGATCTCGATGTCGGGGTTGCTCGCGGTGGTGCTGTCGGTCACGCTGTTCAGCCGATCTTCACGTTCTTCTGGACGGTCGTCTGGTCGATGTCGGAGGTGCGGACGGTCACGTCGATGCGCCATTCGCCCGCGAGGGGCAGCTGGACCCCGGACGCCGTCCAGTGTCCGGGAGCGGCGCGGTCCGGGGTCACCGGCAGCGGGCCGATCTCCTTGGCCGGGAGGGTGAAGGAGATCTTGACCTCGGGCAGGTCGACGGGCTTCCCGTCGCTGCCGTCGGCCCAAAGGTGGAGGGTGTTGGCGCCGACCCGACCCGGGTCGAGCTCGACCCGGACGCTGCCCTTGCCGTTCTGGCCGCCGGTGTCGTACGGCAGGGTGATCTTGATCGCGCGGTCGGGCACGGCGGTGGCGGCGGAGCCCCGTCCGGCCTCCTGCTCCACGGCCCGGCCCGGCTCGGTGCCGGTCAGGACGGTGGTGACGGCCAGCAGGACCACGGCCACCGCGGTCTCGGCGAGCACGGAGCGGCGCAGGCCCGAGCGGCCGGGGTCGGCGTCGCGCACCTGGTTCTCCAGGGCCTTTTCGCGAGCTGCGGCCTGCCGGGCGAGCTGTGCGGCACGCTTCGGGTCGACGGGCTCGGGGTCGACGGGCTCGGGCTCAACGGGTTCGGCGGCCTTGGTGGCCTGGGCGGGCTCGGCGCCTTCGGCGGATCCGGCCGACCCGGCCGGGCTGCTCCCGGTCGACGTTTCACGTGAAACATCGCTCCCGGCCCCCACCATTGCCGGTTCGGCGGCCCGCTCCTCCGCCACCGTGTCAGCGAGCTGGGCGGTCCACTTGCGGGAGAAGGAGGCGACGGCGACGAGGACGGCCACCAGGGCAACCTTGATCAGCAGCAGCTGTCCGTAGCTGGTGCCGGTCAGCGCCGACCAGCTGCCGAGCTGCCGCCAGGACTGGTAGACGCCGGTGGCGGCGAGGACCAGGACGCTGACGAAGGCGACCCGGGAGAAACGCCGGACGGCGGACCGCTCGATGTCCGGGACCGTACGGAGGGCGACGAGCAGGGCGGCGAGACCGCCGAGCCAGGTGGCCACGGCCAGCAGGTGCAGGATGTCGGCCGGCATCGCGATGCCGGTCTGGATACCGGTGGAGGCGTGCTCGGCGAGTGCCCAGGTGGCCGCGATGCCGGCGGCCACGACCGTGCCGCCGATACCGAGCCCGAACGCCAGGTCGCCGGTGTCCTTGGCCTCCTCGGGGGTCTGCGCGCCGGCGTTCTTCTGGCGGCGTGCGTAGGCACCGAAGAGGACGGCGATGAACAGCGCGGCCGCGCCGAGCAGCAGCAGCCGGGACACGAAGGAGGCGCCGGTCTTGGTCTCCAGGACGGCCTTGAGGCCGTCGAGGTCGAAGGCGTCCGCGAACTTGCCCGACCCGGTGTACGGCGTACGGAGCACCAGCATCGCCAGGGTGGCGGCGGTGAGGGTGACCCAGCCGCGCACCACCAGCTTCTGCAGCGGGCGCTCGGCGGAGCCCCGGCGCCAGCACAGCAGGATGAAGGCGGAGGCGCCGACAAGGACGGCGAACCCGGCGTAGGCGGCGTAGCGGGCGATGCCGTACGCGATGCCGACCGGGCCGCCACCCGCCTTCTGGGCGGGCAGGGAGACGGAGGTGGCCGAGGGGGCGCCGACGGAGAAGGTGAAGGCGCCGGAGACCGGGTGGCTGTCGGCCGACACGGCCTGCCAGGCGACGGTGTAGGTGCCGTCGGGCAGCCCCGAGTGCAGGGCGGTGCCGTAGCGGATGACCGATCCGCTGCACATGTTCCGCAGCTCGCCGGTGTCGACGCGCTTGCCCTGCGGGTCCATGACGCGGATCGAGTCGTCACCCATGGCGACCTCCTCCGAGAAGGAGAGGGTCACCTGGGCGGGCGCCGTGGCGACCACCGCCCCGTCCTTGGGGTCGCTCGCGGTGAGTGCGGCGTGCGCCGTGGCCGGGGCGGCCGCGGTGAACAGGGTTGCCAGCAGGGCTGCGAGAACCAGCGCCAGCCGCGGCAGCGAAGCCGTGGCGCGGACGCGGAAGGGAGGGGGAGCGGGGGCGATGGCCGTCATGGCGTGTCAGTTCCTCGGTCCGTCAGTGGGCGGTGGAGTTCTGGGCGTTGTACGTCCGTTCCTTGACGTCCAGCTCGACCTTGACCGGATCGGCCTTCTCGAAACGCAGCTCGACGGTGACCTTGTCGCCGACGTTCGGCTTGTTCTTGAGGCCCATGAACATGATGTGGTTGCCGCCGCGCTCCAGCTTCAGCTCTCCGGCGGCGGGCACGTCCATGGACTGGACCTGCTGCATCTTCTGGTCCTTGGTCTCATGGACCTGGAGATCGTCCGAGAGCGGGCTGGTGACTCCGACCAGCTTGTCGGCGGTGTTCGAGTCGTTCTTGATGACCATGAAAGCGCCGGCCATCTTGTCGTTGACCGGTTCGGGCATGTAGCCCCCGCTGACGGTCATCTTCGGCTTGGCCGACTCCCCGGCCTGGGCACCGGCGCTCGCGTTCGACGAGGAGCCGGAGCCCGAGGAGGCCGTGGAGGAGGAGCAGCCGGATATGGCGAGCGCGGCCGTCAGGGAGAGGGCGGCGGCCAGGGTGCGGGTGGTGCGGGCGTTCACGGGTTCTCTCCCTTGATGATCTTCGGCAGGTCCTTGGTGTAGTCGTCGACGGTCGTGCCCTCGCCGTAGAGGACGTAGCCCTCGTCGGTCTTGGGCGAGAACGCGATGACCTGGGCCCCGTGCATGGAGACGACGCTGCCGTCGGCCTCCTTCTTCGGGGCCTCGATACCGATGCCGAGGGAGCGGGCGGCGGCCTGGATGGTGCTGAAGTCGCCGGTGAGCCCGGTGAACGCCGGGTCCTGGGCCCTGAGCCAGGCGCCGAGCGACTCCGGGGTGTCCCGTTCGGGGTCCGTGGTGACGAAGACGACCTGGAGCTTGTCCCGGTCCGCCTGGGGGAGCGCCTTCTTGGCGACGGCGATGTTGCTCATCGTCAGCGGGCACACGTCGGGGCAGTTGGTGTAGCCGAAGTAGATGAGCGTCGGCCGGCCCTTGGTCTGCTCGCGCAGGTTCCACGGCTTGCCGGTGGTGTCCGTGAGGACGAGGTCCGGCTTGTCGAAGGGGCGGTCGAGGAGGGTCGCGGCTCCGGCCTTCTTCTCGCCGGTGATCTGCGTGACCGACCCGTTGTTCTTGGCCGGTTCGCCGCCGCAGGCGGTGAGGGTGAGCGCGGCCGCCGCCGCGAGGGCGGCGACCGTCACACGTGTGGTGCGCATATGGAGATGTCCCTGGGATCGGGGGTGCTACGGATGTTCTTGACGGGCCGGGAAAGGCCTGCGGACGGGCCCCGCGGGGCCCGTGACGGCGGGCCCGCGGGCCCGGTGGATCAGGCGGAGCGGCGGCGGGAGGCGATGCCGAAGGCCAGCCCGCCGAGGCCGATGACGATGCCCGCGATGCCGAGGGCGCGCGCGGTGGTGTCGGAGCCGCTGCCGGCTGCGGCCTCGTCGTGCTTCGCCTCGTCCTTGCCCGCGCCCTTGGCGTCGGCCGGCTTGGCGTCGTCGTGGCCGTCCGCGGGCTTGGCGGCGGTCAGCTTCAGCACGGGAGCGGGGGTCTGAGGCTCGGGGGCGCCGTCCTTGGACTCCTCGATCCAGCGGACGACCTCGTTGTTGTCGTAGGTCTGGATGGCCTTGAAGACCATCTTGTCGGCGTTGTCGGGGAGCTTGCCGACGGAGACCGGGAACTGCTGGAACCTGCCGGGCTCGATCTTGCCGCCGGTCCAGGTGACCTTGGTGACGACCTCGTTCACCTGCTTGCCGTGCACGCTCAGCGGCTTGTCGAGCTTGGTCTTCTCGACGGTGGAGGTCCAGCCGGGGATGTCCTGCGGCATGACGGAGGTCAGCGGCTGGTCGACCGGGAAGTTGACCTCGATCTGGGTGGTCGAGGCGTTGTCGCGTTCGTTCGGGACCTTGAAGTTGATCGTCGCGTAGCCGCCCTTGGGGGCCTCGCCGGGCTGCACGCTCACGTGCGCGAAGGCAGTACCGGACAGGGCGAGGACGGCGCCGGCGGCGAGGGCGGCGGCGAAGGAGAGGCGAGAGGTCTTCATGGCGGAAACACTCCACAGAGCAGTGGTGAACGGTGGGTCCGCGCGACGGGCGCGCGGAGGTCACGGCGCCGGTGCTCCCGCCGGATGTCCCGGGGAGTGGAGGTGCCGCGTCAGGCTGCGAGGACGAGCGCAGCCGGCGGCCCACGCCGGATCACGGTGTGCAGGAGTGCGTCCCGGCCGGTCGTCACGGCGGGCGCGGAGGCGGTCCGGCGGGCCCGGGGGCCGCGCGCGGGGGCGCCGAGGAGCCCGGCCGCGAGGACCCGTACGAAGGCCAGCGCGGCGCGCAGCGGACGTATCGGGCCGGCTTCGGCCGAGAGCCGGGACAGTTCGACGAGCCGGAACAGCGCGGCGTCGCCCCGGCCCAGCAGCCAGCCGGCCGCGAGCGCGGCCAGCAGGTGGCCGAGCAGCATGGCGGGGCTGAAGAGCCCGATCTCGGGGGCTCCGGCGGAGGCTTCGGCCAGGTGCATGTGGCCCATGTGCCCCGACGCGGCCAGGGCGGCCGGGTCCAGCCCGGCGGCCTCCAGGATCCGACGGGCGTCGGCCGGGCTCAGCGGCACGGAGTTGCCCCCGCAGACGAGCTGGGCGGCGAGCGCCGCCAGCGAGGTGTCGGAGCCCGCGGCCGGGTCCTGTGCGACGGCGGCGCCGTGCTGTCCGAGGCCGAACAGCGTGTGCAGCCCGAGCTGGCCCACGGCCAGTCCGGCGGCGACGCCGGGCAGTGAACGGCGGCGTCCCGCGAGGGGGGCCGCGATCGCGAAGACGGCGGCGAAGGCCAGGGCCAGCGCCCACCACGGCACGGTCGCACAGGAGGCCACGGCGTGGCCGGCCGCGGCCAGCACGACGCAGACCGCGGTGAACACCGCGGCCCGTGTGGTCCGGAGCCCCGCTCCGGCGCGCGTCGTGTGGGTGGCAGACATGGCCGGGCCATCATCGCACTGGGCCCGGGCGCTGCCTACGGCAGGTGCTGGAGGGACCCTATGGTTCCGGTGTGCGACGGGCGTCCGGTCGGCGCGCGGTCAGCGCGTGGTCAGTGCGCGGACCGGGCCCTGACAGCGCCCCCGCCGGGCGCCGGCCGCCCGCTGACGGGCCGCTGACGAGGGCTCCGGCCCTACGGCCCCGGCTCGGCCGGCCCGTGTGCCTACGCGCCTGATACACGCCGGGCGCACATGCCGCATCGGCCGAATGAGGGCTGTGCCGGCCGCCGGGGGCTTACGCGCCACCGGGGGCGGCAATAGGTACCCGTATGAGCATCTGGTGGTCTCTCCACTTGCGGCGCGAAGCCGCGAGCGTGCCGCTGGCCCGGCGACTGCTGCTGGGGGCGATGGAGACCGCGGGGGTGGATCCGGACGTCTCCTACGAGCTGTCGGTCGCGCTGAGCGAGGCGTGTGCCAACGCGGTGGAGCACGGCGGCCGCGGCGGTCCGGCCGGGGGCCCGGTCGGCGTCCCCGCCGACGACGTCCTGGACGGCACCGAGGCGTACCACGTCACCGCCTACCTCGACGGGGACCGCTGCCGCATCGAGGTCGCCGACTCCGGTCCGGGCTTCCCGCCCTCGACGGTGGCCCGCCGCAGACCCTCCCTGGCCGAGCACGGCCGGGGCCTGCACCTGATCGCGGAGCTCGCCGACCACGTCCGCCTGCGCAACCGGCCGGGCCGGGGCGCGGTGGTGAGCTTCGAGCGGATGCTGAAGTGGCGTGACGACGCACTGCTGAGAGTGTCCTAGGAACGCCAGCGGGGCGGGGACCGGATCCGGTCCCCGCCCCACAGGTACGGCGGTGGCGTCAGCCCTTGAGACGCGCCATCCAGGCCTCGACGTCGGTCGAGGTGCGCGGCAGCCCGGCCGACAGGTTCCGGTTGCCGTCCTCGGTGACGAGGATGTCGTCCTCGATCCGGACGCCGATGCCCCGGTACTCCTCGGGCACGGTCAGGTCGTCGGCCTGGAAGTACAGGCCGGGCTCGACGGTCAGGCACATGCCCGGCTCCAGCGTGCCGTCGACGTACGCCTCGGTGCGCGCGGCGGCGCAGTCGTGGACGTCCATGCCGAGCATGTGGCCGGTGCCGTGCAGGGTCCAGCGGCGCTGCAGCCCGAGCTCCAGGACGCGCTCGACCGGGCCCTCCAGCAGGCCCCACTCCACGAGCTTCTCGGCCAGCACGTGCTGGGCGGCGTCGTGGAAGTCGCGGTACTTCGCGCCCGGCTTGACGGCGGCGATGCCGGCTTCCTGGGACGCGTAGACCGCGTCGTAGATCTTGCGCTGGATGTCGGTGTACGTGCCGTTGACCGGCAGCGTGCGCGTGACGTCGGCGGTGTAGAGGGAGTGGGTCTCCACGCCGGCGTCGAGCAGCAGCAGGTCGCCGGAGCGGACGGCGCCGTCGTTGCGTACCCAGTGCAGGGTGCAGGCGTGGGCGCCGGCGGCGGCGATGGTGCCGTAGCCGACGTCGTTGCCCTCGACGCGGGCGCGCAGGAAGAAGGTGCCCTCGATGTAGCGCTCGGAGGTGGCCTCCGCCTTGTCGAGGACCTTCACGACGTCCTCGAAGCCGCGGACGGTGGAGTCCACGGCCTTCTGCAGCTCGCCGATCTCGAAGGCGTCCTTCACGGCGCGGGCCTCGGAGAGGTAGACGCGCAGCTCCTCGTCGCGCTCCTTGGTCACCTTGTCGGTGAGGGCGGACTCGATGACGGAGTCGTGGCCGCGGACGGCGCGTACCGGGCCGGTGGCCTCGGTCAGGGCCTCGGGCAGCTCGCGGACGTCCTTGGCCGGGATGCCCAGGAGCTGCTCGGCCTCGGTGAGGGAGTGGCGGCGGCCGACCCAGAGCTCGCCCTGGCCCGACAGCCAGAACTCGCCGTTCTCGCGGTCCGAGCGGGGCAGCAGGTAGACCGTGGCCTCGTGGCCGGTCTCCGTGGGCTCCAGGACCAGGACGCCGTTCTCGGTCTGGTCGCCGGTGAGGTACGCGTACTCGGTGGAGGCGCGGAAGGGGTACTCGGTGTCGTTCGAGCGGGTCTTCAGCCGGCCCGCGGGGATCACCAGGCGCTCGCCGGGGAAGCGGGCGGACAGCGCGGCGCGGCGGTCGGCGGTGTGGCCGGCCTGGGCGATGGGCTCGAGCCCGTGCAGCTCGGTGTCGGCCCAGCCGGTGCGCATGCTCTCCGCGAGTTCCTCGCTGACGCCCGGGTACAGCCCGTTCTTGCGCTGCTTGTGCTTCTTCTGGGGCTGCTCTTCTTCTTCCGGGGTCTCCGGGGTGAGCTCGTCAGCCACGTCATCTCCTCAGCCGCTACGACACGCACGGGTCCGGGTGCGAACCCCGTTCATCGTATGTGTGAGGAGGCGGCGCCCGGCCAGTCCTGTGACATACCAGTCAAAACGGGCGCCTGTCGGTGGGTCCCGGCCGCTCAGTCGAACCGGGCCGCGAGCAGGACGACGTCCTCGCCGTCCCGGTACGGGCCGGACGCGGCCGGGCCCGGCCCGTCCTCGGGGAGGAGCGTGCGCAGGATGTGGTCGCAGAGGGCTGCCGGGTCCTCCCGGGCGCCGCGCGGAACCCCGGCGGCCGCCGCGTGCAGCCGTGCGTACGCCCGGTCCATGGGGTCGCCGGTACGCCGCAGCAGCCCGTCCGTGTACAGCAGCACCGTTTCTCCGGATGCGGGCTCGATCTCCACGCTGGGCGCTTCCCAGCAGGCCAGCATCCCCAGCGGCGCCGAGAGGGAGGTCTCGACGTACTCGGTGCGCCGCTCGCCGATCAGCAGCGGCGGCATGTGTCCCGCGCCGGCCAGGAGGATCTTGCGGGCGGCGGGCTCGCAGTACGCGAAGAGGGTGGTGGCCGAACGCGCGGGCTCGGTCAGGCGCAGCAGCAGCTCCAGGTCGGACAGGACCGCGACGGGGTCCTCCCCCTCCATGACGGCGTACGCGCGCAACGAGGCCCGCAGCCGTCCCATCGCGGCGACGGCGCTCGGGCCGGATCCGGTGACCGATCCGACGGCGAGCCCCATGGCGCCCTCGGGCAGCGGCAGCGCGTCGTACCAGTCGCCCCCGCCGAGCGGGCCGCTGCGGTGTCGGGCGGCGAGCCGGACCCCGGGGATCCGGGGCAGCCGGCTGGGCAGCAGCTCCTCGGAGACGGCGGCCAGGCGGGTGCGGGAGCGGTCCACCTCCAGCATCCGGGCCAGGTGTTCGGCCGCGTGCCGGACGTAGAGGCCGATGAGGTCGCGCTGGCGGTCGCTCGGTTCGGCCTGTTCGTCGTAGAGCCAGACAGCCGCGCCGAGCCGGCCGGTGGCGTCGGCGGTCAGCGGCAGCGCGTAGCTGGCGGCGTAGCCGAGGCGGGCGGCGACCTCGCGGTGGCGGGGGTCGACGGGGGGCTCGTGGCCCGCGGGGCCGGGGGCCGGCGCCACGCCGGGCTCCGGGAGCACCTCGGAGCCGCCGTGGGCGTCGGGCAGCCCGTCGAGGATGCGGCCGTACGAGGTGGCGCTGCGCGGCACCGTCTCGATGTGGCCGAGGTCGGCGCGGCCCAGGCCCAGGCCGATGGTGGAGGTGGGGCCGAGTCCGTCGGAGGGCTCCAGGACGACCAGTCCGCGGCGGGCGCCGACGAGGGCGGCCCCGGCGCGCAGGAACTCCTTCAGGGAGGAGTCGAGGTCGCGGGTCCGGGCGAGGCGCTCGGTCAGCTCGTGGAGGGTGGTGAGGTCGGAGACCATGCCCGCCAGCCGGTCCTGGATGACGCTGCTCGCCGCAGGCGGGGCGGCCTGGGCGGGGGCGGTCCGGGCGGAGGTGGCCGCTGCGGCGGACAGGGAGCCGGGTGCGGGCGCGACAGTCTGCGCCGACCCGTTGACTGCTGGATCGATTCCAGCCACTTTCGGCAGATGCGGGGCGCTCATGGCGTCCGCCTTTCCACCTGGTGCGATTCGCCATGTAGCATCGCAAACCCCCAGATTGTGCTGCGCCGCCATCAATGGATCCACATCTACACGCACCCGAGGATCGATGTCCAGCATTGTCCCAGTGGGAATCCTGGTGTCCGTGGGACGGCAACTCACTGTCCAGCCAGGGCTAAAACTTGGCTGGAAAAAGCTGGAAGCGGACGGTTTTTGCGATCGACTGGACAGGCGCTTCCAGGGGTCCGGGTACGTAGTCGCTAGTGCCCGGGGCCAGTTGGCGCCCCCGGCACCGCCGGGAACCGCCCGGCCCGGGCCGTCGTCCTAAGCGGCGGCAGCCGGTCTCGACACCGGTGCGGGTCGCTCGGACCGCTCGCTCCGGGCCCCTGCCGGACGTTTGACGGACCCGTAAGACAACTGCACGAACCGTGTGAACCTGCTTCTGGCGGACTAGTGGCGCAAAACGTGTACGTGTGGTGAAACACCGCTCACGTGGTGTGATGTGGCCCTCGACGTTCAACGGAAAGGAACGAGCGCTCATGCGCGAGATCCTCGGAAGGCGTCTCCAGCGGCTCCGCGATCGCTTGAAGTTCCCGCGCGCCGCCTCCCGTACCGCCGTGGAGGCCGGTGCCGGCGCGGCTCCGTCCCTCCTCGACGCGGCCTTGGCCTGCGCCACCGTCCGGCAGTGGCCCGTACTGCCGGGCGTGGGCCGGGACGGCGCCGACAGCCGGCGCTGCGCCTGTCCCGACCCCGACTGCGTGGTGCCCGGAGCCCATCCCTTCGACCCCGGGCTGCTCGCCGCCACCACGGACGCCCGGATGGTGGCCTGGTGGTGGGGGGAACGGCCCGCGGCCCCGGTGCTGCTGGCCACCGGCGGGGCCGCCCCGTGCGCGGTGAGCCTGCCGGCCAAGGCGGCCGCGCGTGCCGTCGTACGGCTGGACGCGCAGGGCATGCGGCTCGGTCCGGTCGTCGCCACGCCCACGCGCTGGTCCCTGCTCGTGGCGCCCTACTCGCTGGAGCGACTCGGCGAACTCCTGTACGCCAAGGACCACGTGCCCTCCTCGCTGCGCTTCCACGGCGAGGGCGGCTACCTGCTGCTGCCGCCCTCCCCGGCGTCCGGTGGCGGCCAGGTCCGCTGGGAGCGGGAGCCCGAGCCGCGGCAACCCGGCTCGCACGCCCTCTGGCTGCCGGAGGTTGAGGCGGTCGTGGACGCGCTCGTCGAGGCGAGCAGCGGTGCTCCCGGCGGCGGCAGCCGGCTCGCGTACTGAAGCTCGCGCGGCCGGCGTATCACTCGTACGGGTGTCACCACGGCGAGTTTCCAAGGGAATTGGGCGCGGGGATCTCCGCGCCCCATTCCCGCGTCGCTATCTTCGGCGAATGAATCTCCGCCTCATCGGTATCGGCGCCGGCGTGCTGATCATCTTGTCGCTTCCCCTGGCCGGAGCGATCGCCGGGCCGGATTTCGCCGGTCAGGGCGACGGAAAAGGCGGCGGGTTGCTCGCCTCGCTCGGCCTTTCCCCCTCCGGCGCACCGCACGCGGCGCACTCCGCCGGCGATCCCGCACGGCCCGGCCCGCCGGAGCAGCCCCGCACCGATGCGCGGTGCGGACCCGAACTCTCCGCCCCCCAGGGCCTGGAGGCGCAGACGTGCGTGCTCGTGAGCGAGGGACGCACCTGGGGCCGGAGCTACTACCGCAACACCGGCGGCCGCGCGCTGGACGCCGTGCTGACGGTGATGGGGCCGGCGGGGCGGACGGTGCAGATCCACTGCGTGGTGGCGGCGGGTGACGAACCGGGCCTGTGCGAGACGCCCCGGGAGGAGTCGGCGGGGGCGCCGGGCGCCTACTCGGCCGTGGCAGAGTTTGCAGTTCCGGACGATGAAGGGCGGCTGCTCCTGCGGTCCGGGAGCAACTCAGCGGCACCGTCGGGCGGTTGAGCACCGCCGAAAGACAGAGGCCCGGTCGCTGGCGACGGGGGATGCACCAGCGACCGGGCTACAAGAACGGTAACAAGAGATCGCCTGTTCGCAAATTCGATCTCTGATATTCGGACATCGATTTGCAGGCGATTAGCGGGAGTTGTGACACCGGTCACCGGACCGCGTACGGCTCGTGCGCCGTACGCGGTCCACTCCCGCGCCGGGCGGGCGTCAGCTCAGCGTCACCTGGCGGTTGGTGAGTCCGCCGCGCGCCCGCCGCTCCTCGGCGGTCAGCGGGGCGTCGGCGGCCAGGGCCGTGGCCAGGCGCTCGGCGAACTCGGCGGCGGGCTTCTCCACGTCCTCGGCGGTGACCCCGGTGGGCAGGTCCCAGACGGGGACCATCAGGCCGTGGGCGCGGAAGGAGCCGACGAGCTTGGTGCCCTCGCCGAGGGAGGAGGTGCCCGCCGCGTGGAGCCGCGCGAGGGCGTCGAGCAGCTTCTCCTCCGCGTGCGGCATGACCCAGCGCAGGTGGTTCTTGTCCGGGGTCTCGCACCAGTAGGCGGCGTCCACGCCCGCCAGCTTGACGGTCGGGATGGCGGCGGCGTTGGCGCGCTCCAGCGAGGCCGCGATCTCCGGGGAGGCGTTCTGGGCGCTTTCCGCGTCCGGAATCCAGAATTCGAAGCCGGCGTGCACAACCGGCTCGAAAGCGCCGTCCAGGTCGAGGAGATCCTGAAGTCGGGGCCCCTCGGCCGGCACGCGGCGGGCCGCGACCGGGTTGCCCGGCTCGGTGGCGAGCGCGCGCTCCAGGGTGTCGGCCATGTCGCGGGCGAGGTCCCCGGAGGAGGACTCGTTCTGGAGGCCGAGCAGCACGGAGCCGTCCTCGCGCCGCAGGGCAGGCCACGCCATGGGGAGCACGGTCACCAGCGTGACGGACGGGACGCCCTCGGGCAGGCCGCCCTTGAGGTTCAGCGGCACGGTGGCCGCGGGGACGAGCTCGCGCAGCGCCACCCAGTCGCACTCGCCCGGCAGTCCCTCGAAGGGGCGCCGCACGTGCTCGGTGACGGCGTGCGCCGCGGCCGCTCCGTGACAGGCCTTGTAACGGCGCCCGGAACCGCAGGGACAGGGCTCGCGCGCGCCCACCACCGGGATCTCCCCGTTGTCGAGCTGAGGCTTCGCGGTCTTCGCGGCGGGGCGCTTCTTGGCCATCGTGGGTGTCTCCCGGTTGCGGCGGTACGGCGGTGTCTCTGGGCGCGAGCCTAGCCGTTCGTACCGCCGGAACCGGCGGGGTGCGGCCGGGAGCGCGGTCGGCGTGCGCTACCGGACGGCCGCGTGTGCGGATGGCCGGTGGTGCCGGTCGGGGGGCACCGGTGGGCGGCGCCGGTGGGCGGCCCGGGCCGTTGACGCCGGTCCGTGACGCGGTCCGTGACGCGGGCCGGGTCGTCGGGCGTCGAGACCGTCGAGGTCGTCGGGCGTCGAGACCGTCAGGCGTCGAGATCGTCGAAGGCGGCGGCGAAGTCGATGGCCGGAGGAGCGACGCGCGTAGCGAAGTCGTCGTGCCGGTGCCCCCGGGCGACGATCACCCATACGGTGACCTCGCCCGCCGCCCCGTCCCGGACGCCCCAGTCCTGGGCCAGCGCGCTGATGATGTTCAGCCCCCGGCCCCCGTGCGCGGTGACCGAGGGGGTGGCCGGGACCGGGCGGGTCGGACCGCCGCCGTCCGTCACCTCGACGGTCAGCCGTCCCGCCTTGTCGACGCGCCACGCGGCGCGCACCTCGCCGTCACCGACGTCCCGGGCGCCCAGCGGCCGGCCGTGCCGGCAGGCGTTGCTGAGGAGTTCGGAAAGGATCAGTACGGCATCGTCGACGACCGATTCGGACACTCCGCTGACGCGCAGCTGTTCGCGCATCCGGTGTCGCGCCTCGCCCACGCCCGCAGGACCATGGCGAATGTCCATGCACGACGACGTGGGCACTTCCTGTGCCATCACCAACGCCACCCCCGGAACCTCCTTAGCCCCACGCCATGGTCTGGATGCCCCCATGGCCTGGACCGGAAACCGCCGGCACACACGGCTCTGACGCATTCATGACCAACGAATGCGGAGCGGATGCGCCGGGGCACGCCCTGTCACGGGCGGGATGGCTGTGACTGGTGCGCAAATCGGGACGTCAGCGTCCGAGCTGTGACAGAACCTGGCGGGGCCGGTTCGTGATGATCGCTTCTACACCCAGATCAGCGCAAAGCTGAACATCGTCCGGTTCGTTCACGGTCCACACGTGGACGGAGTGCCCCGCTGTCTGGAGCCTGCGGATGAAGCCGGGGTGGCTGCGGACGATCCGCATCGCCGGTCCCGCGATCCGCACGCCCGCGGGCAGGCGGCCGTCGCGCATCCGGGGCGAGACGAACTGCATCAGGTAGACGGTCGGGACCGTCGGGGCGGCCGCGCGCACCCGGTGCAGGGAGCGGGCGGAGAAGCTCATGACCCGGACGGGGTGGGGGCCGGCGGCGGGCGGGGCGTCCAGCCCGAAGCGCTTGAGGAGGAAGAGGAGGCGCTCCTCCACCTGTCCGGCCCAGCGGGTGGGGTGTTTCGTCTCGATCGCCAGCTGTACGGGCCGGCCGGCGTCGGCCACCAGCTCCAGCAGCCGCTCCAGGGTGAGCACGGAGGTGCGCTCGGGGTCGCCGACCCAGTCGGGGGACTCCTCGCGGTCCTTCCAGGAGCCGAAGTCGAGGGCGGCCAGGTCGGCCAGCTCCAGCGCCGAGACGGCGCCCCGGCCGTTGGAGGTGCGGTTCACGCGGCGGTCGTGGACCAGTACCAGATGGCCGTCGGCGGTCAGCCGGATGTCGCACTCGAGGGCGTCGGCGCCGTCCTCGATGGCCTTCCGGTAGGCGGCCAGGGTGTGCTCGGGAGCATCCTCCGAGGCGCCGCGGTGGGCGACGACCTGGATGGGGCGCGGCGTTGCGTGGGTCACCCGGTCATGGTGCCACCGAGGGGCCCCCGCGCGTCGGGGTGACTCCTGGAGGTCCATCCGATATGTCGGATATAAAGGAGAGCGGAGGACGCACAGGTCCGGCTTACAGTGCTCTGACGGGTCATGGGAAAGGCTTCACCCTGGAACTTCTATGGTGCATCGAACGTTCAGTCGGACCGATGCCCGGAGGGTGTCGGGTCGATATCGCCTGATATTTCCAGCAGCCGTATTGGCCGTGCAAGCCCTGTGTGACGAGGAGAGAGAGCTGTGAGCACCGAGAACGAGGGCACCGCGGCCCCGACGCCCCCCGCGGCCCCGTCCGCACCCCCCGTGCCGGTGGCCGCCTCCACCCCCGAACCGGCGGCGCCCGCCGCCCCGGCCCAGGACGCCCCGGCACCGCAGGAGGCCCCGGCCCAGGACGCCCCGGCTCCGGCCCCGGGCGCCGAGCACACCCAGCAGCTGCCCCCCACCCCGCCGGTCCCGCCCGCGCCCCCGGCATACGGCCACGAGCAGCCCCCGGCAGCCCAGCCGGCCGGCCCCGCCACGGCGGCGTACGGCGCCGAGGCCTGGCCCCCGCCGCCGCCGGCGGTCCCCGCGTACGGTGCGGGCGGAGCGGCCGGCGGCCAGGGCGGCGGCACCTGGGGCGTCCCGCTCACCGCGGACGGCACCCCGCACCCCAAGCCCAAGGGCCGGGGCGGGCTGATCGCGGCGGTCCTGGTGGCGGCCCTGCTCGCGGGTGGCGTGGGCGGCGGCATCGGTTACTGGGCGGCCCAGCGCGACCACGACGGCACCGGATCGACCACGATCAGCGCGACCAACACCCCGAGGGACCTCAAGCGGGACGCCGGCTCCGTCGCGGGCCTCGCGGCCTCCGCGCTGCCCAGCGTCGTCACCATCGAGGCCTCCGCCGGGGACGGCGAGGGTGGCACCGGCACCGGGTTCGTCTACGACGAGCAGGGCCACATCCTCACCAACAACCACGTGGTGGCCTCCGCCGCGAACGGCGGCAAGCTCTCCGCCACCTTCTCCGACGGCAAGAAGTACGACGCCGAGGTCCTGGGCCGGGCCCAGGGCTACGACGTGGCCGTCATCAAGCTGAAGAACCCGCCCGCGAACCTGAAGCCGCTGGCGCTCGGCGACTCCGACAAGGTCGCGGTCGGCGACCCGACCATCGCGATCGGCGCCCCCTTCGGCCTGTCCAACACGGTCACCACCGGCATCGTCAGCGCCAAGAACCGCCCGGTGGCCTCCGGCGACGGCTCCGGCGGCAAGAACTCGTACATGAGCGCCCTGCAGACGGACGCCTCCATCAACCCCGGCAACTCCGGCGGTCCTCTGCTCGACGGCCGCGGCGCGGTCATCGGCATCAACTCGGCCATCCAGTCCGCAGGCAACGGCGGGTTCGGCGGCGGCCAGGCCGGCTCGATCGGCCTCGGCTTCGCCATCCCGATCAACCAGGCCAAGAACGTCGCCGAATCGCTGATCAAGACCGGCAAGCCGGTCTACCCGGTGATCTCGGTCTCCGTGGACCTCCAGGCCAAGTCGGACGGCGCCAAGATCTCGGAGCAGGGCGCCCCGGCCAACGAGCTGGTCGACCCGAACGGCCCGGCTGGCAAGGCGGGCCTCAAGCCCGGCGACATCATCACGGAGTTCGGCGGCAAGCAGGTCGACAGCGGACCGACCCTGATCAGTCTGATCTGGACATACAAGCCGGGCGACACCGTGAAGCTGACCTACCTGCGCGGCGGCAAGCCGACCACGGTCGACATCACGCTCGGCTCGCGCGTCGGCGACAAGTAGGGAGAGCGCCGGTAACACCGCTCGACGGTGGCTTGATGGGAGGGGCCGTGGCCGGGAATCCGGCTACGGCCCCTCCCAACATCCGCTTATGCTTCGCTGGTGTTCGATTCACGGCACATACGGACATTCCACGAGGTGGTCGCCGCAGGCTCGTACTCGGCCGCCGCCCGCGTCCTGGGCTACACCCAGCCCGCGATCACCCAGCAGATGAAGGCGCTCGAACGCGCCGTCGGCACTCCGCTGTTCACCCGCGTGGGCCGCAGGATGAAGCTGACCGAGGCCGGGGAGTCCCTGGCCCGGCACGCCGAGTCCATCCTCGGCAGCCTCTCGGCCGCCGAGGCCCAGCTGAAGGCGTACACGAGGCTGCGCACCGGGCGCGTACGGGTCTGCGGGTTCCCCAGCGCCAACGTCACCCTGGTCCCGGAGGCCCTCAGCGGCCTGGCCAAGGACCACCCCGGGGTACAGGTCGAGCTGCTGGAAGGGGAGCCGCCGGAGTCCCTGCGCAGGCTCCAGCGCGGCGAGTGCGACATCACGCTGGCCTTCACCTACCCGGGGCTGCACGAGGAGATACCCGAGGAGGTCGCCGAGGTCAGGCTGCTGGAGGACCAGCTCACGGTACTGCTGCCGACCGGACACCCGCTCGCCCGCCGCCGGGCCGTGCAGCTGGCCGACCTCGCCGAGGAGAAGTGGATCGCCGGCTGTCCGCGCTGCCGGGCCAACCTGCTCCACGAGTGCGCGGAGCTGGGCTTCGTCCCCGACATACGGTTCGCCACCGACGACAACCTGGTGGTCCAGAGCCTGGTCGCGCAGGGGCTGGGGGTGGCGATGATGCCCGCGCTGGTCCTGCCCTCGCTCTCGCTGAGCCGGGTCTGCGGCCGGGGGCTGGAGCCCGCAGCCCGCCGTCACATCGCCGCCTACGTCTATCGCGACCACCTGCGGATCCCGGCGACGGCCGTGGTGCTGGACGAGCTGAAGCGGGTCGCGTCGAACCGGGTCGGCTGCTGACGTCCGGCAGCGTCCCGCCGCCCCCGATCCATAAGCTGTGGTTGGGATTTCAGGTCATAACTGTCGTTGGACGTGATGGATCGGCCGTCGGACGCTGCTTGTATGACCACCACCACGCCGGCCCGTACGACCACGAGGATGGCCGCCCTCGTCAGTGAGATCCGCACGGTCGTCGACCGGGGACTGGCCCCCGACCTGACCGCCTACCTCGTCGGCGAGCGCCTCTCCCCGCACCTGGGCGCGTCCGACCTGCTCACAGCGGAGCAGCAGGAGGGCGACCCGGAGCGCTACCGGCAGCACATCCTGCACGCCGAGCCCGACGGCAGCTTCTCGGTCGTTGCCCTGGTTTGGATGCCCGGCCAGGAGACCTGCATCCACGACCACGTGTCGTGGTGCGTGGCCGGGGTGCACCAGGGAGAGGAGAGCGAGCGCCGCTACCGGCTCGCGCCCGGCGCGGACGCCGCCCGTCTGGTGGCCACCGAGGACGTGGTCAACGCCCAGGGGGAGGTCTGCGGTTTCGCCCCGCCCGGTGACATCCACAAGGTGCGCAACTCCTGTACCGAAAAGGCGATATCGATCCACGTGTACGGAGCCGATGTCTCCCGGCTGGGCAGCAGCATCCGCCGCGTCTACACGCTCCCCGTCGACTGATGGCCCTCCTCCACCGCCCGCAGGCCGAGACGGTCCCCGTTGTTTCACGTGAAACACCCACACCCTGGCCCGGCCTGGCGCTGGCCGCAGGCGGCGCGCTGGTCGCCTGGTGTGTGCACCGACTGGTTCCCGGCGTACCGATGCTGACCGCCTCGGTGGTGCTCGGCATCGCGGTGGCCCATCTGCCCGGCGTACGGACCGTCGTACGCGGACCGGCCCGGCCGGGCCTGTCGCTGGCCGGCCGGCGGCTGATGCGGATCGGCATCGTCCTGCTGGGCCTCGGACTCGGCCTGGACCAGGTGCTCCGGCTGGGCTGGGCGACGGTGGCCATGGTGAGCGCCGTGGTCGCGGCCACCTTCTTCGGCACGATATGGCTGGGCCGCCGTCTCGGACTCCCAGGCGACCAGCCCCTGTTGATCGCCACCGGGTACTCGATCTGCGGCGCGTCGGCCATCGGCGCGGTGAGCGAGGTGTCCGGCAGCGACGAGGAGGACGTGGCCGCCTCGGTGGCCCTGGTCACCCTCTGCGGCACCCTGGCGATCGCCGTACTCCCCCTGCTGCAAGGCCCCTTGGGTCTCTCTGACCTGGCCTTCGGGCGCTGGGTGGGTGCGAGCGTCCACGACGTGGGCCAGGTGGTGGCGACCGCCCAGACCGCCGGCCCCGGCGCGCTCGGCGAGGCGGTGCTGGTCAAGCTGATGCGGGTGGCCCTGCTGGCCCCGCTGGTGGCCGCCGTGGCCTTCTCGATGCGGGCCCGCCGGCGCGGCGTGCGCACCGCCTCGGGGAAGCGTCCGGCGCCGGTGCCGCTGTTCGTCGTCGGGTTCCTCGCGGCGGCCGCGGTCCGTGCGACGGGCCTGCTGCCCCACGCGGCCCTGGACTGGGCGCACACCGCGCAGGAGGCCCTGCTGGCGGCGGCCCTCTTCGGGCTCGGCAGCGCCGTCCACCTGCCGACCCTGGCCCGTACCGGCGGCCGTGCCGCACTGCTGGGCCTCGGGGCCTGGGTGGTGGTGGCGGGGGTCTCCTACGCCGGGGTGCTCGTGACCGCATGACGGGTCGAACCGGGGGGAGTTGGCCATTCCCTGGCCGGAACCGAACGAACGTCCGGACTGCCCGCTGACATCTCGGGGCCCTCGTGCGACCCTGCCCCCGCAAGCTGAACAGCCGATCCGCACCGACAGCTCTTCACCCCACCCTGCCCGGCTCCGTCCGGTCCGGGCACGGAAGAAGGAGTCCTGCGTGAATCGTCCTCGCACGGCGCTGTCCGTCCTCCTCGCCGCGGGCGCCCTGCTCGCCGGCACCGTGACGGCCGCCTCCTCCTCGGCGGCCGCGGAGTCGCCCTCCTCGTTCCGGCCCCGTCAGACCCCCGGCTTCTGGACGGCCGAGCGGATGCGCCAGGCGACACCGCTCGACGTGGCGGCGTCCCCGGCCGGGGTCCGCGCGGCGCCCGCGACCACGGCCCTGCCCACCCGGGTGCCGCCGACCTCCCCCACGGCGTTCCCCCAGGCCGGCGGGGCCTGGACGTCCGGCGGGGCGGTCGTGAAGACCTCCGGCCGGGTGTTCTTCACCTTCCAGGGCCGCACGGCCTCCTGCTCGGGCGACTCCATCACCAGCCAGAACGGCAGCACGGTCATCACCGCCGGGCACTGCGTGAAGTACCAGGGAGCCTGGCACACCGACTGGATCTTCGTCCCGGGGTACGACAACGGCAACGCCCCATACGGCCAGTGGCCGGCCACCAAGACCTTCGCCACCGACCAGTGGGCGGCGAGCGAGGACATGAACACGGACGTCGGCCTCGCGGTCGTCGCCCCGCTGAACGGCCAGAGGCTCAGCCAGGTCGTCGGGGCCCAGGGGATCCAGTTCAACGGGGCCTACAACAAGAAGATGTACTCCTTCGGCTTCCCGGCGGCCGCCCCCTACGACGGCACCAAGCTCGTCTACTGCAGTGCCAACACGGGCAAGGACTTCCTTCTCACCAAGGACCACAGCATGTCCTGCAACATGACCGGAGGCTCCAGCGGCGGCCCCTGGTTCCAGGACTTCGACGAGTCGACGGGCCTGGGCACGCAGGTGTCGGTGAACAGCTTCGGCTACAACTTCCTGCCGAACACCATGTTCGGCCCGTACTTCGGCAACGAGGCCAAGGCGGCCTACGACAAGGCCCAGACGTCCTGACCCCCGCCACGGCAACACCCACCCCAGCCACCCCCACATCCCGGTACTCTGTACCGGCCAGGTGGGTTGCCCGAGCGGCCTAAGGGAACGGTCTTGAAAACCGTCGTGGCGCGAGTCACCGTGGGTTCAAATCCCACACCCACCGCACCAGGCCGGCGCATGCGCCGCCGGCGGGAAGGGGCGCCCCTCAGGGAGGGGCGCCCCTTCTGCGTGCCCGCTGCCCCCGTCCGGCGGGCCCTGGTCTTTCCGGGTGGTGTTTGTCTGAAGATCGGCGCGCGTCGCCGGGGGTGTGCGGTTGCGGTCGCATCATGACGAATGTATGCAGATCCGCCCGTCGGAACATCGCGAATCGAGGCGTTCGTCATGACCCACCGCAGCAGCACCACGTCGATCTGGACCTCCTTCCTTGCCGCGCTCGTGGCGCTCCTGGCCGCTCTCGGCCTGGCGGGCAAGTCGGCTCCGGCGGAGGCTGCGTCGGCCGCGGTGGCCACTCCTTCGGCCGCCGTCGTGCGGCGGACGGCTCCGGTTGCGCGGCGGACATGGCGGGCGATGATGCGCGGCGGTTCGCTCCCGCCGACGATCAAGCAGCGGATCCGGGCCGAGGCCCATGGCAAGAGCCCGTCCGTGCGCCGTTCCTCGACCGCCGCCGCACTGGCGTCCGCCCCGGGCCGGGAGGCGGTCGTGCTTGCCGCGTAGCGCGGGCGGGAGCCGTGGCAGGGGCGTGAGCGGCAGCAGCGGCGGGGAGTGCGGGCATCGTGCGCGACGGCGCACGGGGCGGGACGCAGGGGGCTTGCTCCGGCGGATTGCGGGGGCGCACGGGGCGTGGGGCTTGGTACGGCAGGGTCGCAGGGCCGGGAGACGGCGGGGTTCCCGGACGGCGCGGCCCTCTTCGGCATGCCCGGGGCGGTCGGTCAACCTGCCGCGCGTCCCCGTCGCGCGGCCATCGCCGGGCTTCCCGACCTTGACATCTCCGGTAAATCTGACGGACAGTCAGTTCCATTCGTGTCCGTTGCGATGCCGGGAGGCCAGCGCCGTGCACCTCGCTCCGTCCGAAGGGCAGTCACGGCTTCGCGCCGAACTGCGCGCGTACTTCCGGGACCTGCTGCCGGACGGGGTCCCCGACGACCCGGCAGCCCAACGCGCCCTGCTGCGCCGCATCGGCGCCGACGGCCTGCTGGGCCTGGGCTGGCCCGTCGAGTACGGGGGCCGGGGCCGCGGCCCCGACGAGCAGTTCGTCTTCTTCGACGAGGCCTACCGGGCCGGCGCCCCCGTCTCCATGGTCACCCTCAACACCGTCGGCCCCACCCTGATGAAATACGGGACCCCGGAGCAGAAGGACTACTTCCTGCCCCGGATCCTGCGGGGCGAGACCGTCTTCGCCATCGGCTACTCGGAGCCCGAGGCCGGCACCGACCTCGCCGCCCTGCGCACCCGGGCCGTCCGCGACGGCGACGAGTGGGTGATCGACGGGCAGAAGATCTTCACCTCCAACGCCCAGAACGCCGACTGGATCTGGCTCGCCTGCCGCACCGACCCGCAGGCCCCCAAGCACCAGGGCATCTCCATCATCCTGGTGCCCACCGACAGCCCCGGCTTCTCCTGGACCCCGATCGACACGGTCGGCGGCCTCACGACCACGGCGACGTACTACGACGCCATCCGGGTCCCCGCCGGACACCTCGTCGGCCCCGAACACGGCGGCTGGGGCCTGATCACCAACCAGCTCAACCACGAGCGCGTCGCCCTCGCCGCCATCGGCATGCAGGCCGAGGACTTCTACGAGGCCGCCCGCGCCCGCGCCCGCACCCCCGACCCCGTCACCGGCGAACGCCCGGCCGACCTGCCCTGGGTCCGGGCCCGGCTCGCCGAGGCGCACGCCCGGCTGGCCGCCGTCCGCCTCCTCAACTGGCGCCTCGTCCAGGACGTGGGCGCCGGCACCCTGGCCCCCGGGGACGCCAGCGGCGTGAAGTTCCTCGGCACCGAGTCCGCCGTCGAGGTGTACCGGATCTGCCAGGAGGTGGTCGGGGAGGAGGCCCTCGTCCGCGGCCCGGAGGCCTTCCTCGGCGGAGAACTGGAGCGGATGAACCGCGCGGCCCAGATCAACACCTTCGGCGGCGGGGTCAGCGAGGTCCAGCGCGAGATCGTCGCCATGATGCGGCTCGGCATGAAGGGGAGGAAGCGATGAGCACCGACCGGACCACCGCCGACCGGACCACCACCGCCGACGCGTCGGAAGCCGCCGCGCAGGAAGTGGAGCTGCTCCGGCGCCTCAGGGCCTTCGAGGGCCGCCCCGCCGCCACCGCCGGCCGGGGCAAGGACCCGGTCAACGCGCCGATGATCCGCCACTGGTGCGAGGCCATGGGCGACACCAACCCCGCCTACACCGGCCCCGACGCCATCGCCCCGCCCACCATGCTCCAGGCCTGGACGATGGGCGGCCTCTCCGGCCACACCGGTCACACCGGCCGCTCCCCCGCCTACGACGAACTGCTCGCGCTCCTCGACGGCGCGGGCTGCACCTCCGTGGTCGCCACCGACTGCGAACAGGAGTACCTGCGCCCGCTGCGCCCCGGCGACGAGGTGACCTTCGACGCCGTGATCGAGTCGGTCTCCCCGCGCAAGACGACCAGGCTGGGCACCGGCCACTTCGTGACGACCCGGATGGACGTCCGCGCCAACGGCGAACCCGCCGGAACGCACCGCTTCCGCATCCTCAAGTACGCCCCGGCGGCGAAACGGCCCGCACCGCCGAAGCCCGCGGGGACGGCGGGGCCGCAACGCCCCCGCCCCGTGGTCAACCGCGACAACCAGGGCTTCTGGGACGGGGTCCGGGACCACAGGCTGCTGATCCAGCGCTGCACCGCCTGCGCCACCCTGCGCTTCCCCTGGCTGCCCGGCTGCAACGCCTGCTCCTCCCCCGACTGGGACACCGTGGAGGCGAGCGGCGCCGGCACCGTCTTCTCGTACGTCGTCATGCACCACCCGCCCTTCCCGGCCTTCGACCCCCCGTACGCGGTCGCCCTGGTCGAGCTGGCCGAGGGGGTGCGCATGATCAGCAACATCACCGGTGTCCCGTACGACAAGGTGCGCATCGGCCTCCCCGTCCGGCTGGAGTTCCTGCGCGTCGACGACACCCTCGAACTCCCCGTCTTCCGTGCGGAGGCGGGCTGACATGGACTTCCACCCCACCGAGGAACAGGCCGCGGCGGCGGAACTGGCCGCCCGGATCTTCCGCGACCTCGCCACCCACG
This sequence comes from Streptomyces sp. NPDC001373, assembly GCF_042895815.1. Classification (NCBI taxonomy): domain Bacteria; kingdom Bacillati; phylum Actinomycetota; class Actinomycetes; order Kitasatosporales; family Streptomycetaceae; genus Streptomyces; species Streptomyces sp. NPDC001373. Next base: position 54,161 of record NZ_JBIAWQ010000002.1, on the reverse strand, counting down.
AACGCCTCGCCGCGGCCGGCAGCGGCAGCGACTCCGAACTGTGGAAGGCCCTCACCGCCGCCGGCCTCACCGCCGCCGTCGAGGAGGTCGGCCTCCTCGGACTCGTCCTCCTCCTGGAGGAGCAGGGCCGCACCACCGCCCAGGTCCCCTACGCCGCCACCTGCGCCTACGGGATCCTGCCCGTGGCCGCGCACGGCAGCGCCGGACAGCGCGCCCGCCTGCTGCCCGCCCTCGGCTCCGGCGAAGCGGTCGCCACCGGCGCCTTCCCCGCCCGCCGGGCGGTCACCGCCGCCCCCGACGGCCGCCTCACCGGCACCGTCCCCGCGGTCCCCTGGCTGCGCGACGCCACGCACGTCCTGGTCGCGGACCGCGACCGGGCGCTGTGGCTCGTACGGACGGACGCGCCCGGCGTCGGCACGCGGCCGGTGGAGACGACCGCCCCCTGGTCGGCGGGCCGCCTCACCCTGGCCGACGCCCCGTCGGAACGGCTCGGCGGCCCGGACGCGTACGACGCGGTGCTGGCCTCCGCCCGGACCGCCTTCGCCGGACTCCAGGCGGGCGTCTGCGCCGGCTCGCTGGCCCGCGCCGTCTCGCACACCTCCACCCGTGAGCAGTTCGGCCGCCCGCTCTCCACGAACCAGGCGGTCATGCTCCGCGCGGCCGACGCCTACATGGACACCGAGGCCATCCGGGTCACCGCGTACGAGGCGGCCTGGCGCATCGACGAAGGACTCCCGGCACGCGAGCACGCCCTCACGGCGGCCTGGTGGGCCTCCGAGGCGGGTAAACGGGTCGTCCACGCGGGCCAGCACCTGCACGGGGGCATGGGCGCCGACCTGGACCACCCCGTACACCGGCACTTCCTGTGGGGGCGCCAGCTGGACGCCCACCTGGGCTGCGGCAGCGAGCTGCTCTCCGAGCTGGGCGCGCTCATATCCGAAGGGGAGGACGCATGAACGTCGGCGACGCGCTGCCACCACTGGAGATCCCGGTCACCCGCACCCTGATCGTCGCGGGCGCCATCGCCTCCCGCGACTACCAGGACGTGCACCACGACGCGGAACTCGCCCGCGAGAAGGGCTCCCCGGACATCTTCATGAACATCCTGACCACCAACGGCCTCGTTGGCCGGTACGTCACCGACCGGCTCGGGCCGCAGGCCGTCCTGCGCAAGGTGGCCATCCGCCTCGGCGCCCCCAACCACCCGGGCGACACGATGACCCTCACCGGCACCGTCACCGCCCTCGACGGGGACACGGCCGAGATCCGGATCCTCGGCGCCAACGGCCTCGGCCACCACGTCACGGGCACCGTGACCGTCACCCTGGGGGCCGGGGCATGAGCGTCCGCGTCCGCGACGACCTGGGCGGCCGCGCCGCCATCGCCGGCATCGGCGCGACCGAGTTCTCCAAGGACTCCGGCCGCAGCGAGCTCAAACTCGCCGTCGAGGCGGTGCACGCGGCCCTCGACGACGCCGGGCTCACCCCCGCCGACGTCGACGGCATGGTCACCTTCACGATGGACACCAGCCCCGAGATCACCGTCGCCCAGGCCGCCGGCGTCGGGGAGCTCTCCTTCTTCTCCCGCGTCCACTACGGGGGCGGCGCCGCCTGCGCCACCGTGCAGCAGGCCGCCCTCGCCGTCGCCACCGGGATCGCCGAGGTCGTCGTCTGCTACCGCGCCTTCAACGAGCGCTCCGGCCGCCGCTTCGGCTCCGGCGTCCAGCAGCGCGAGCCCTCGGCGGAGGGCGCGGCCCTCGGCTGGTCCCTGCCCTGGGGCCTGCTCACCCCCGCGTCCTGGGTGGCCATGGCCGCCCAGCGCTACCTCCACACCTACGGGCTCACCCCGGAGGCCTTCGGGCACGTCGCCGTCACCGGCCGCAGGTACGCCGCCACCAACCCCGCCGCCTGGTTCCACGGCAAGCCCATCACCCTCGCCGACCACGCCGCCTCCCGCTGGATCGTCGAACCCCTGCGGCTTCTGGACTGCTGCCAGGAGACCGACGGCGGCCAGGCCCTGGTCGTCACCACTGCCGAGCGGGCCCGCGACCTGCGGCGGAAACCCGCCGTGATCACGGCGGCCGCCCAGGGCGCGGGCCGCCGCCAGGAGGCGATGACCTCCTTCCACCGCGACGGCCTCACCGGGCTCCCGGAGATGGGCGTGGTCGCCCGCCAGCTGTGGCGGACCAGCGGGCTGCGGCCCTCCGACATCGACGTGGCCATCCTCTACGACCACTTCACGCCCTTCGTCCTGATGCAGCTGGAGGAGTTCGGCTTCTGCGGACCCGGTGAGGCCGCCGACTTCACGGCCGCCGGCGCGCTCCCGCTCAACACCCACGGCGGCCAGCTCGGGGAGGCCTACCTGCACGGTATGAACGGCATCGCCGAAGCCGTCCGTCAACTGCGCGGCACCTCTGTCAACCAGCTCCCGCGGGCCGAGCACGCCCTCGTCACGGCCGGCACCGGCGTACCGACCTCCGGCCTGGTCCTGGGTGCCGACCTCTGACCCCGGTCCTGGTCGCGAGCCCCTCCTCCACCTTCAGGAGGTGGGGCTCGGCCGGGCCGTACAACCTGAGGGGGACCCCGCTTCGGCACCTTCGGGCGATCCCAGACGCGCCCCGCGCTCCTAGCGTGGAGCCATGACCACGCCTGTGTGCACGCTCGCCTCGAACCCGACGCCGTACCCGTCGTTCTCGGCGTACGTCCGGACCCGTGGCACGGCCCTGATGCGCACCGCGCGCTCCCTGACGGCCAACCCGTGCGACGCCGAGGACCTGCTCCAGACGGCCCTCGCCAAGACCTACGTCGCCTGGGACCGCATCGAGGACCACCGGGCCCTGGACGGCTACGTCCGGCGGGCCCTGGTCAACACCCGCACCTCGCAGTGGCGCAAGCGGAAGGTCGACGAGTTCTCCTGCGGGGAGGTCCCCGAGACCGAGGAGCTGTCCTCCGACGACCCGGCGGAGGTGCAGGTGCTGCGCGACGCGATGTGGCGGGCGGTGACCCGGCTGCCCGACCGCCAGCGGGCCATGGTCGTCCTGCGCTACTACGAGGACCTGAGCGAGGCGCAGACCGCCGAGCTGCTCGGAGTCTCGGTGGGCACGGTCAAGAGCGCCGTCTCCCGCGCGCTGGTCAAGCTCCGCGAGGACCCCGAACTCACCCCGGGGCGCTGACCCCTGTTTCACGTGAAACATCGGCCACCGTGGGCCCGGACAGTGATCGACCAGCCTGTTTGTACTCCCGGGTAGTGACATGCCGACCGGTACGTGCGCAGAATCGGCAGCATCCGACAGCCGCCGCAGCGCCGCAGCGCTCACCGGGAGGACGCTTTGCTGAGCACCATGCAGGATGTACCGCTGCTGATCTCGCGGATCCTGGCCCACGGGTCGACGATCCACGGAGACTCCCAGGTCACGACCTGGACCGGGGAGGCCGAGCCGCACCGGCGCAGCTTCGCCGAGATCGGCGTCCGCGCCGCACGGCTCGCGCACGCCCTGCGCGAGGGGCTCGGAGTCCAGCAGGACGAACGGGTCGCGACGCTCATGTGGAACAACTCCGAGCATGTCGAGGCGTACTTCGCGATCCCGTCCATGGGCGCGGTCCTGCACACGCTCAACCTGCGGCTGCCCCCCGAGCAGCTGGTCTTCATCGTCAACCACGCGGCCGACCGGGTCGTGCTGGTGAACGGCACCCTGCTGCCGCTGCTGGCGCCGCTGCTGCCGCACCTGCCCACGGTCGAGCACGTCGTGGTCGTCGGCGTCGGCGACCGCTCCGCCCTCGACGGGATCGACGTACGGGTGCACGAGTACGAGGAGCTCCTCGAAGGCCGCCCCGACCACTACGACTGGCCCGAGCTGGACGAGCGCCAGGCCGCGGCCATGTGCTACACCTCCGGCACCACCGGGGAGCCCAAGGGCGTCGTCTACTCCCACCGCTCGGTCTACCTGCACTCCATGCAGGTCAACATGACCGAGTCGATGGGCCTCACCGACCACGACACCAGCCTGATCGTGGTCCCGCAGTTCCACGTGAACGCCTGGGGCCTGCCCCACGCCACCTTCATGACCGGCATCAACATGCTGATGCCGGACCGCTTCCTCCAGCCCGCCCCGCTCGCCGAGATGATCGAGCGGGAGAAGCCCACGCACGCCGCGGCCGTCCCCACCATCTGGCAGGGGCTGCTCGCCGAGGTCACCGCGCACCCGCGCGACCTGACCTCGATGAAGCAGGTCACCATCGGCGGCGCCGCCTGCCCGCCCTCCCTGATGGAGGCCTACGACAAGCTCGGCGTCCGCCTCTGCCACGCCTGGGGCATGACCGAGACCTCCCCGCTGGGGACCATGGCGCACCCGCCGGCCGGTCTCAGCGCCGAGGAGGAGTGGCCCTACCGGGTCACCCAGGGCCGCTTCCCGGCCGGCGTCGAGGCCCGCCTCATCGGACCCGGCGGCGACGTCCTGCCCTGGGACGGGGAGTCGGCGGGCGAGCTGGAGGTCCGCGGCAACTGGATCGCGGGCGCCTACTACGGCGGCGCGTCCGGCGAACCTCTGCGCCCCGAGGACAAGTTCAGCGCCGACGGCTGGCTCAAGACCGGGGACGTGGGTGTGATCAGCGCCGACGGCTTCCTCACCCTCACCGACCGGGCCAAGGACGTCATCAAGTCGGGCGGTGAGTGGATCTCCAGCGTCGAACTGGAGAACGCCCTGATGGCCCACCCCGAGGTCGCCGAGGCGGCCGTGGTCGCCGTTCCCGACGAGAAGTGGGGCGAGCGTCCGCTGGCCGCGGTCGTCCTCAAGGAGGGCGCCACCGCCGACTACGCCGCGCTGCGCGCGTTCCTCGGCGAGTCGATCGCCAAGTGGCAGTTGCCGGAGCGCTGGACGTTCGTCGCGACCGTGCCGAAGACCAGCGTCGGCAAGTTCGACAAGAAGGTGATCCGCAAGCGGTACGCCGACGGCGACCTGGACGTCACCACCCTCGCCTAGGACCGCGGCGGCCGGCCGGACGTCAGCCGCGGGTCAGCCACGGCCGCAGCAGCCGGCTGACGGCGGGCATGGCCGCGTAGGTCATCAGGGTGCTGAAGACGGCTGCGAAGGCGGCCGTCCGCAGCACGGAGTTGAGGTTCACCAGGTACGGCCCGAGCACCGCGTTGCCCACCAGCGAGATCGGGAAGATGGCCAGCCCCGAGCTGATCGCCATCTTCCAGCGCGGCGGCGCGGGCCGGGTCGTACCCGGCTTGGCGAACCAGGTCTCCATGCCGTGCAGCTCGCGCCGGGCTGTCTCGGTGTGGTGGTGGCCCTCGCAGTTCGCGAACCACTCGGCCCGCTCGGGCGAGTCCTGCCACCGCTGGAACGCCTCCTGGTCGCGGAAGCGGTGGACCAGGAACCACGGGGCGCCCTCGGCCGCCGGCCGGAACAGCCCGTAGCCGAGGTGGTCCGGGAAGCGCGCGGCGGTCTCCAGGATGCCGCGCGCCCAGGTCTCGAACGCCTCCTCGTGGCCCGGCTCCACCTGACGCGCGATGAGCAGGCTCACCTCCCCGTTGTCGGCGGGGACGCTGTGCTCGGTCGTGTCGGTGAGGGCCATCGGACCAGGATGGCTAGTTGGTGCCGATCTTGGCCAGGAGGTCCACGATGCGGCCCTGCACGTCCGCGGTGGTCGACCGCTCGGCCAGGAACAGGACGCTCTCCCCGGAGGCCAGCCGCGGCCGGTCGGCTGGCTCGATCCCGGTGGCCGTGTAGACGACGAGCGGGGTGCGGTTCAGCAGACCGTTGGCGCGCAGCCAGTCCACGATCCCGGCCCGCCGGCGCCGCACCTGCATCAGGTCCATGACCACCAGGTTGGGCCGCATCCGGGTCGCCAGCTCCACGGCGTCGGTGTCCGCGCCCGCACGGGCGACCTGAAGGCCGCGCCGCTCCAGCGCGGCGGTCAGCGCGGTGGCGACCTCCTCGTGCTCCTCGATCAGCAGGACCCGCGAAGGGTGCTGCTCGCTGTCGCGCGGCGCCAGCGCCTTGAGCAGGACGGCCGGGTCGGCTCCGTACGCCGCCTCGCGCGTGGCGTGCCCCAGCCCGGCCGTGACCAGGACGGGGACCTCGGCGGCCACCGCGGCCTGGCGCAGGGACTGCAGGGCGGTCCGGGTGATGGGCCCGGTCAGCGGGTCGACGAACAGCGCCGCCGGGAAGGCCGCGATCTGCGCGTCCACCTCCTCGCGGGAGTGCACGATCACCGGGCGGTAGCCGCGGTCGCTGAGCGCCTGCTGCGTCTGCGCGTCCGGCGCGGGCCACACGAGCAGCCGGCGCGGGTTGTCGAGCGGCTCGGGCGGGAGCTCGTCGTCCACGGGCTGCGGCACGGGGCGGTTGACCACCTCGACGGCACCGCCCGGGCCGTCGAGCGGCTCGGGACCCTCGGCGGCGCCCGCCTCCGGGGCTCCTATGGCGAAGGCCCTGCCCTGGGGCGCGGGTTCGGAGAGCCTGCGGCGCCGGCCGGAGCCGGTCCCGCCGGGGCCCGCGGCACCCGGGTCCACGGAGAGGCCCTGGCCGAGCGTGCCGAGCGCGCGCACGCTGATCGGCTGCCCGGTCGCGGGGGCGTCCCCGGGCTGCCGGGCGCCGGGCACGGCGGCCGCCGCGGAACCGGCGTCCTCGGGCGCGGTCCGGGCCGCCGGGACGGGCCAGGCGGGGGTCGCGGGCAGGGCGCGGCGCCGCCCGGTCGGGAGCGCGGGGTCCTCGCCGCCGCCGGGGGCGGCCGGGGCCTGCGGGTCGGGGGTCGCGGGCGCGCCGAGCACCCGGCGGGCACGGCGCCCGGCCGGGCCGTCGGCGTCGGCCTCGGCCGAGCCGCCCGGGGCGGCCGCGGACGGGCCGGCGGGCAGGGCGAAGCCGCCCTCGGGCGCGACGCGGGATCCGGCGGGAGCCGCGAGACCGGCCGCGGGCACCGGACCGCCGGGCTGCGCGGGTGCGGCCACCGGCCCCAGCGCACGCCGGCGCCCGGCCGGATGCTCGGTCACCGGTACGGGGGGAACGGCCGGTACGGGCGGCAGCGCCGGCAGGGCGGTGCCCTGCGGGGGCACGGGCCGTCCGCCGCCGGCCTGCCCGGAGCCCGGGCCGTCGTCGCCGTCACGGCCCCGTCGGCGCCCGGTGCCGAGCCCCGCCGGGTTCACCGGGGACTGGGCGAGCTCCGCCGGGCCCGAAGCGGACCCCTGGGCGTCCTGCGCGGGGACCTCACCGTCCGCGCGGCGGCGTCCGGACGGCAGCGCCAGCGCGCCTCCGGCCTCGGGTCCCCCGGCGCCCTCGTCCTCGCCGGTGCCGTCCTCCAGGAAGGCGTCCACCCCGCGCCGGCCCCGCCGGCCGCCGGAGACGGTCGCCGGGGCGGCCTCGGGCTCCGGTGCCGCCTCCGGCTCGGGCAGCTCCACCGTCCCGGCCCCCGCGCCCAGCGGCAGCTCCAGGACGTACGCCCCGCCCGGCGCGCCGGGCACCTCCACCGTCTGCAGGAGCCCGCCGTGCGCGGTGACGACGCCCCGCACGATCGGCTCGTGCACGGGGTTGCCGCCCTCGTAGGGGCCGCGCACCTCGATCCGTACGACCTCGCCGCGCTGGGCCGCGGCCACCACGATCGTGGAGTCGCTGTACCCGCTGCCCTGGCGGGTCTTGCCGGTGGCGTCCACCCCGGCCACGTCCGCGACCAGGTGCGCCAGGGCGATCGCGACCCGCTCCGGGTCCACCTCGGCCTCGATGGTCGGGGCGTGGACGGCGAACTGCGCCCGGCCGGGGCCGATCAGCTCGACCGCCCCGTCGATGCCCGTCTTGACGACCTCGTTGATGAGGACGTTCCGCTTCTTGAGCTTCTCGCTGCCCGCGTCCAGCCGCTGGTAGCCGAGGACGTTGTCCACCAGGGTGGTCATCCGCGAGTACCCGGCGGCCAGATGGTGCAGCAGCTGGTTGGCCTCGGGCCACAGCTGCCCGCCGTCGTCGGCGGCCAGCGTGGCCAGCTCCCCGCGCAGCTCCTCCAGCGGACCGCGCAGCGCGTCCCCGAGCACGGCCACCAGCTGGGCGTGGCGGGCGGCGAGCGCGTCGTAGGGGCGCCGGTCGGTGAAGGTCATGACCGCGCCGACGAGCATGTCCCCGTCCCGTACGGGCGAGGTGGTCAGGTCGACGGCCACGGGCTGGCCGGCCTTGTTCCACAGCACCTGTCCGCGGACCCGGTGCTTGCGCCCGCTGCGCAGGGTGTCGGCGAGTGGGGACTCGTCGAAGGGGAAGGGGGAGCCGTCGGCGCGCGAGTGCTGGATCAGCCCGTGCAGCTCGCGGTTGCCGAGGTCGGTGGCGCGGTAGCCCAGGATCTGGGCGGCGGCCGGGTTGACCAGGACCACGCGGCCGTCGGTGTCGGTGCCCACCACGCCCTCGGCGGCGGCGCGCAGGATCATCTCGGTCTGCCGCTGGGACCGGGCCAGCTCGGCCTCGGTGTCCACGGCCTCGGTGAGGTCGCGCACGACCAGCATCAGCAGCTCGTCGCCGGTGTACGGCTGGGGCTCGCGGTAGGCGTCACGGCCGTCGAGGTGGGCGCTGGTGACCTCGACGGGGAACTCGGTGCCGTCGGTGCGGCGCGCGGTCATCCGCTTCGGCTTGGAGCGGCCCGTCAGCTCGTCGCCGGGACGGCGCATCGAACCGGGGATCAGTTTCGAGTCGAACTCGGGGAAGAGGTCGAGCACACCGCGGCCGACGAGACCGGTGCCGGGGCTCTCCATGACCTCGAGGGCGATCGAATTCGCGTTGACGACCGTGCCGTTGGCGTTGACGAGCAACAGCGCGTCCGGAAGCGCGTCGAGTATTGCTGCGAGGCGAGCAGCGCCTCGGGATGGCCTGCTGCTCACGACGAGCGTCCTCCCTGACCACGACTACCGGCATGTCACGGGAGGAGTCTAAGGGCACCGTCCCGCCGAGAGGGGGCGGATGAACGGGGGAAACCGTCCATCCGCCGCATCCTCCCAGGTCAGGCACCCGCAGTCGGAAGGACGGGTTCCAGGTTGTCCCAGCGGGCGATGGCGCACCCGTTCTCGCGTCCGAACCAGCTGTCCACCTTCTGTCCGTGCCACGTTCCCGTGACGTGCGCGGTGGCCGGTCCGCCGCTCTGGAAGGTGCACACGGCGGGCTTCGGCGCGGGGGCGAAGGGGTCCCTGCCCTGCTTCGCGAGCGCGTCGAGGCGGGCGCAGGCCTCCTCCGCCTTGGGGTGGTCGCCGCCGACGGGGTGGCAGTCGAGGCGGTACCGGCCGTCGAGGCCGCCCGCCTTGGAGATGTCGATCGTCAGCCGGTCGGGGGAAGCCAGCAGCCGGCCCAGGGGCAGCGGCGGCAGTGGTCCGGCCGTCGCGGCGGCCAGCGCGGAGGTGACGGCGAAGGCGGCGAGACGCAGCATGGGGCACTCCAGGTCGTCCGTACGTCGTACGCCTCACCAACGACCCGCCCGCCCGGACGTTGCGAGGGAGAGGGCCCGGGCGAAAGGGATCAAGGAAGAGGGCTTAAGGCTTTGCCCTGTGGGCCCGGCTCCTTGTACCGTGGGAGCGGATTGGTGACCGGCCCCGCGGCTGTGTCATCATCTGCACGCACCCCTGTTACGGGGGTGTGCTGGAGGCGTCGCCTAGTCCGGTCTATGGCGCCGCACTGCTAATGCGGTTTGGGGCTTACACCCCATCGAGGGTTCAAATCCCTCCGCCTCCGCACCTCGCCGAAGCCCCGGTCCTGACGGACCGGGGCTTCGGTGCGTTCGGGGTGCCTGCGTGCCGCCGGTGTGCCGCGCGCCCGTAGGCCGTTCGTCGTGTGCCGGTGTGCCGGTGCGTTCGGGGCTCGAAGGCGCGCCCGGGCGTTTGGGACGGCCCTCCGTGGGTACCCGCCGAGGCTCCCGCGCTCCGCCCGGATCCGGGCCGACGATCTTCGTTCAGTGCGTTTCCGCAGGTCAGAGGCGTTATGGCTAATGGATTTCGCGTCCCGGCGAGGTCCATGTATTGTTGTTCTCGCAAGGCCAACCGGGCAGAAAACGCCGGGAAGCCAAGCACTCGTAGCTTAACGGATAGAGCATCTGACTACGGATCAGAAGGTTGCAGGTTCGAATCCTGCCGAGTGCACAGCCCGAGAGGCCCTCAGGAGAAATCCTGAGGGCCTCTCGCGTATGTCCGGCCGGTTCGTCCCCGTCGGCTAGGGCCGGCGGGCGGGCAGGACGCGGGGGAGACCCGTCACCGACATCACCAGCGAGTAGAGCGAGGTGGTGGCGGTGATGAAGAGGCGGTTGTTCTTCGGGCCGCCGAAGGCGATGTTCGAGACGGGTTCCGGAACGCGCAGGCGGCCGATGAGGTCGCCGTCCGTCGCGTAGCAGTGCACGCCCGACTCCATCGCGGCAGCCCACAGCCGGCCCTCGTCGTCGAAGCGGATGTTGTCGACCGAGGGGCACGCCGTGAAGACCCGGTCCCCGCTCAGCGTGCCGTCGTCCCCGACCGTGAAGGCGCGGATGTGGCCCGCGCGGGTGTCGGCCGCGTAGAGCTCGCTCTCGTCGGGGGAGAAGACCAGCCCGTTCGGCCCGAGGAAGCCGTCGGCCACGAGGCGGACCTCGCCGGTGGCCGGTTCGGCGCGGTAGAGGTTGCAGGAGCCGATCTCGCTCGGGGCGCGCCCGCCCTCGTAGTCGTTGGTGATGCCGAAGTCGGGGTCGGAGAACCAGATCGACCCGTCGGAGCGCACCACCGCGTCGTTCGGACTGTTGAGCCGCTTGCCGTCGTGACGGTCGGCGATGACGGTGAGGCTGCCGTCGGGCTCGGTACGGGTGACACGGCGGTTGCCCTGTTCACAGGTGATCAGGCGGCCCTCGCGGTCGAGGGTGTTGCCGTTGGAGTGGCCGGCCGGGGTGCGGAAGACGGACACCGCGCCCGTCGCCTCGTCCCAGCGGAGCATCCGGTTGTTGGGGATGTCGCTCCACACCAGTTGCCGCCACGCCGGCAGGTACAGCGGGCCCTCGGCCCAGCGGCAGTCGTCGTGGAGGCGCTCCAGACGGAGGTCGCCGTTGGCGCAGCGGCCGGTCCGGAAGCGCTCGTCCAGGATCTCGTACAAGGCGAGGTCGGCAATTCCCAACATGATTCCCCCATAAGAGTGAAAGGCCGAATAGGATTCGGCTTGAAGGTGAGATTGCAGGATCAGGTACCGTCTTCGCAAGGGCGGGCACATGGGAGGAAGAACGCGTGGACGACATCGACCGGGCGCTGCTCCTGCGCCTCCAGGAGGACGCGGGGCAGTCGTACGCCGCCCTCGGGACGGCCGTGGGGCTCTCGGCGGGGGCCACCCACGAGCGGGTGCGCAAGCTGCGCGAGCGCGGGGTGATCCGGCGGACCACGGTCGACGTGGATCCGGCGGCCGTCGGCAGCGGGGTGCTGGCCTACGTGATGGTCGACTCCAACGCGTGGATGGGCGAGTCGGGTGGGGACTTCGAGGCGATCCCGGAGATTCAGGAGGCGCACATCATCGCCGGCAGCGCCTCCGTACTGGTGAAGGTCCGCACGGCCACCACCGAGCAGCTCCAAGACGTGCTGCGCCGCCTCTACGCCATCGACGGGGTCAGCGGGACGCAGGCGACCGTGGTCCTGGAGACCTTCTTCGAGCGGCCGCTGCCCCTGTGACCGGCACCGCCGGGGGCTGGTGGTGCACCGGGATCCGGTGGAGCGGGGAGCGGCCCGCCATCGGGTGGTCCGGGCCCGGGCGCGGTGAGCGCGGCAGCCCGCTCTCCTACGGGCAGCGGCTGGCCTTCGCCGCCCGGGGCGGGCGGCGCTGCCTCGGCGTGCGGCGCGCCGGGAAGCGGACCCCGTGCCCGGCGGGCCGGACCGTACCGGGGCGGGCCGGGAGCGCCCAGTGCCCCGAGTGCGCCCGGCTGGACCGGTCCTTCTCGGTGGCGGCCGACACCAATGCCGCCGATCCGCGCCCGTACCGGGTGTACCTGGCGTGGTTCGGTCCCGGGATGGTCAAGGTCGGCATCACCGCCGAGGAGCGCGGTGCGGTGCGGCTGCTGGAGCAGGGGGCGGTGACCTGGACCTGGCTGGGGCGCGGGCCGCTGATGGCGGCGCGCCGGACCGAGGAACTGCTGCGCGCCGCCCTCGGGGTGCCGGACCGGATCGCCTACGCCCGCAAGCGCGCCGTGCGGGCCGGGCTGCCGCCGGAGGCCGAGCGGGCGCGGGAGGTGGCCGAGCTGCACGCCCGGGCGGCGGGGCTCCCGGGGTGGCCGGAGTCGCTGGAGCGGCTGGGGTGCGCGACCACCGACCACGCCGGGCCGTTCGGGCTGGCCGCACTGCCCGCCCCGGCCCGCGTGGTCACGGAACTGGCGCCCGGCGCGGCCGTCGTGGGGCGGCTGGTGGGTGCCGCGGGGCCGGACCTGCACTTCGCCGACGGGCTGGTGGTGGACACCCGGCTGCTGGCCGGCTGGGAGCTGGCCGCCGCACCCGACCGGGTCGCGACCGACGCCCCGACGGCGGCCGTCGCCCCGCCCGCCCGGGACGACGGGCAGAACGGGCTGTTCTGACCGGGAGCCGCCGGATCCCGAAGGTCAAAACTTGGATCCCTTTGGACTCCCGGGGCTGTTTCTGGTGGACATGCCAAGGGGCTTCCGCAGAGGGTGGCGGGCATGAGCATCCAGCCCGTGCCGGCGTTCGAACCGCCGTATGTCATGGCCGTATTCAGCAATGTCCGCACCTCCGACGACACCGGGTACCCGGAGGTCAACGCCCGGATGAACGAGCTCGTCCGGGAGAACCCCGGCTTCCTCGGGTACGAGTCCGCGCGCACCCCCGGGGGCCTCGGCATCACCGTCGCCTACTTCCGCGACCACGCGTCCCTGGCCGCGTGGCGCACGGACCTGGAGCACCAGGCGGCCATGAGCCGGGGCCGCGACCACTGGTACGAGAGCTACACCCTGCACGTCGCGACCGTCGAGCGGAGCCACGGCTTTGCCCGCAACGGCTGAGACCGTCCGGGCCTTCCGTGACCGGCTGGGCCTGCCCGGACTGGTGGACGTGCACACGCACTTCATGCCGGACCGGGTGATGCGCAAGGTGTGGGACTACTTCGACGCCGCCGGCCCGCTGACCGGCGTGGAGTGGCCCATCACCTACCGGCACGAGGAGGAGCAGCGGGTCGCGCTGCTGCGGGAGTTCGGCGTCCGGGCCTTCACCTCGATGCTCTACCCCCACAAGCCCGCGATGGCCGCCTGGCTCAACGCCTGGGCCGAGGACTTCGCCGCCCGCACCCCCGACTGCCTGCACACCGCCACCTTCTTCCCGGAGGAGGACGCGGCCGCCTACGTCGGGCGGGCCGTGGAGCGCGGGGCCCGCGTCTTCAAGGCCCACCTCCAGGTCGGCGGGTACGACCCGAACGACCCTCTGCTCACACCGGTGTGGGGGTTGCTCGCCGAGGCGCGGATCCCGGTCGTCGTCCACTGCGGCTCCGGGCCCGTCGCGGCCGCGCACACCGGGCCCGGGCCGATCGCCCGGCTGCTCGCCCGCCACCCCCGGCTGCCGCTGGTCGTCGCGCACATGGGGATGCCCGAGTACGCCGAGTTCCTCGACCTCGCCGACCGCCACCGCGAGGTGCGGCTGGACACCACCATGGCCTTCACCGACTTCTCGGCGCAGTTCAGCGGCTTCCCGCCCGGGGACCTCGGACGGCTGGCCGACCTCGGGGACCGGATCCTGCTCGGAACCGACTTCCCGAACATCCCCTATCCCTACGAGCACCAGCTGGAGGCCCTGGAACACCTCGGGCTCGGCGACGACTGGCTGCGCGCGGTCTGCCACGACAACGGCGCCCGGCTGTTCTCCCTGCCCGGCTGACCGCCCGGGCCGCCCCGATCCCTTTCTCAGGAGATTCACAGGTTGGGGCAAGAACGCTCTCACGGGCGCGGGCCAGCGTGGGGGCATGACAGCGACGACCACCTCCCCCGCGTCCATGTCCACCGCCAACCCGACGGCGCTGCGCCGCCCCGACGGGGGCCCCTGCCGGGTCCTCGTCGTCGACGACGAGGCCTCCCTCTCGGAGCTGCTGTCCATGGCCCTGCGCTACGAGGGCTGCGAGGTCCGCAGCGCCGGTGACGGAGCGGGCGCCGTACGGGTGGCGCGGGAGTTCCGGCCGGACGTGGTGGTCCTCGACGTCATGCTCCCGGACATGGACGGGCTGGCCGTTCTGGGCCTGCTGCGCCGGGAGATCCCGCAGGTCCCGGTGCTGTTCCTGACCGCCAAGGACTCCGTCGAGGACCGCATCGCGGGCCTGACGGCGGGCGGCGACGACTACGTCACCAAGCCGTTCAGCCTGGAGGAGGTCGTGGCCAGGCTGCGCGGCCTGGTCCGGCGCTCAGGTGCGGCGCAGGCCGCGCGAGGCGGCTCGGTCCTCACCGTCGGAGACCTGAGCCTCGACGAGGACAGCCACGAGGTGGTCCGGGGCGGCCGGGAGGTCCGCCTGACCGCCACCGAGTTCGAACTGCTGCGCTACCTGATGCGCAATCCGCGCCGGGTGCTCAGCAAGGCGCAGATCCTGGACCGGGTGTGGTCGTACGACTTCGGCGGCCAGGCCAACGTGGTCGAGCTCTACATCTCCTACCTGCGGCGGAAGCTGGAGGGCGGCACCGGGCTGCCCCCGATGATCCACACCCGGCGCGGCGCCGGCTACCTGATCAAGCCGGCCGAGTAGTGGCACTCCGCCTCCAGGGGCCGCGCTCCGGACGCCGAGGGCCGCGCCGCCGGCGGCCGTGGTCGCTGCGGACCCGGCTGGTCGTGTCCGCGGTGGCGCTGATCGCCGTGGTGGGCGCGGCCATCGGGACCGTCACCACCCTCGCCATGCGCTCCCGCCTGATGGGTGAGCTGGACAAGCAGCTGAACAACTCCGTGGAGATGGCCGTCCGGGGTCCGGGCGCGGGCAAGGCGGCCCGCGAGGGCAGCCTCGGCTTCGTCTTCGCCCCCGGCTCCCCCATGGGCGCCGCCGGGATCCGGCTCGACCTCGCCGGGAAGACGATCGGCGGCGCCCGGATCGTCCCCGTGGAGGGACCCGGCCTCGACCACCGCGAGGTCCTCACCGAGGCGCAGACGGCCGTACTGGAGCACGTCGCGCGGACCGCCGGCCCCGGCCGGTCCCGCACGGTGGACGTGGACCTGCCGGGCCTCGGCGCCTACCGGGCGCTGGCCGCGCCCGACGGGGTCCTGGTGCTCGCCTTCCCGCTCAGGGGGGTGGACTCCACCGTGAACACCCTGATCGCCGTGGAGGTCTGCGTCACCCTCGCCGGGCTGATCGCCGCCTCCCTCGCCGGACAGGCACTGGTCGCGGTCGCCCTGCGCCCGCTGCGCCGGGTCGCCGCCACCGCCACCCGGGTCTCCGAACTCCCCCTGCACAGCGGGGAACCGGCCCTGCACGAACGCGTGCCCGAGGCCGAGGCCGACCCCCGTACCGAGGTGGGGCAGGTCGGC
The DNA here is from genome assembly GCF_042895815.1 of Streptomyces sp. NPDC001373. Classification (NCBI taxonomy): domain Bacteria; kingdom Bacillati; phylum Actinomycetota; class Actinomycetes; order Kitasatosporales; family Streptomycetaceae; genus Streptomyces; species Streptomyces sp. NPDC001373. Next base: position 38,708 of record NZ_JBIAWQ010000002.1, on the reverse strand, counting down.
GCGGCCCTCAACCGGATGCTGGGCCACGTCTCCTCCGCACTGACGGCCCGCCAGCAGAGCGAGACGCAGGTCCGCCAGTTCGTCGCGGACGCCTCCCACGAGCTGCGCACCCCGCTCGCCTCCATCCGCGGCTACGCCGAACTCACCCGCCGGGGCAGGGAGGAGCCCGGCCCCGACACCCGCCACGCGCTGGCCCGGATCGAGTCCGAGGCCACCCGGATGACCGGGCTGGTCGAGGACCTGCTCCTGCTGGCCCGGCTGGACGCGGGCCGCCCGCTGTCCCGCGAGGACACCGACCTGGCCCCGCTCGTCGTCGACGCCGTCAGCGACGCCCGGGCCGCCGGCCCCGGCCACCACTGGCGCCTGGAACTGCCCGACGAGCCCGCCCCCGTCCTGGCCGACCCGGCCCGGATCCAGCAGGTCCTGGTGAACCTCCTCGCCAACGCCCGCACCCACACCCCGCCGGGGACCACCGTCACGGCTCGTGTTGAACTGGGAACGCCCCCCGCGGTAGCCGGGGGAGAAACATCCGCCGTCCGGCTGCGGATCGAGGACGACGGTCCCGGGATCCCCGCCGAGCTGATGCCGCACATCTTCGAGCGCTTCGCCCGCGGCGACGCCTCCCGCTCCCGCGCGGCGGGCTCCACCGGCCTGGGCCTGGCCATCGTCCAGGCCGTGGTCACGGCGCACGACGGCCGGGTCGACGTACGCAGCGAGCCCGGACGGACCTGCTTCGAGGTGCTGCTCCCCCTCACCGCGGACCCCCGTCCCCTGGCCCCGGCGGACTCACAGAGGGGCCACAGGCTCAGCACACCGAGGTGACAGGGCGCCCGGCGAGGGTCGGAGCATGCCAACCGACACCTCTTCCGGCGCCCTCCCGGCACGGGCGCCCCTCGCGCCCGTGCCCGGCGAGCCCGTACTCGACGTGGTGATCCCGGTCCACAACGAGGAAAGGGACCTCGGCCCCTGCGTGCGCCGGCTGCACGCACACCTCACCCGGACCTTCCCCTACCCCTTCCGCATCACCATCGCCGACAACGCCAGCACCGACCGCACCCCCGCGTGCGCGGCCGAGCTCGCCGCCGGCATCCCCGGCGTACGCAGCGTCCGGCTGGAGGAGAAGGGCCGCGGCCGCGCCCTGCGCACCGTCTGGAGCGGCTCGGAGGCGCCCGTCCTCGCGTACATGGACGTGGACCTCTCCACCGATCTGAACGCGCTGCTGCCGCTGGTCGCCCCGCTGATCTCCGGCCACTCCGACCTGGCCATCGGCACCCGGCTCGCCCGCTCCTCGCGGGTGGTGCGCGGAGCGAAGCGGGAGTTCGTCTCCCGCGCCTACAACCTGCTGCTGCGCTCCTCGCTCGCCGCCCGGTTCAGCGACGCCCAGTGCGGCTTCAAGGCCATCCGTCGGGAGGTGGCGCAGCGGCTCCTGCCGCTCGTCGAGGACACCGGCTGGTTCTTCGACACCGAGATGCTGGTGCTCGCCGAGAGGGCCGGGCTGCGCATCCACGAGGTGCCGGTGGACTGGGTCGACGACCCCGACTCCACGGTCCACATCGTCAGGACCGCCACCGAGGACCTCAAGGGCGTCTGGCGGGTGGGGCGGGCGCTGGCCCTGGGGGCGCTCCCGCTGGACCGGCTGGCCCGCCCCTTCGGCGACGACCCGCGCGACCGCACCGCCCTGCCCGGGGTGCCGCGCGGGCTGGCCCGCCAGCTGCTCGGCTTCTGCGCGGTCGGTGTGCTCTCCACCCTCTGCTACCTCGCCCTGTACTCCCTCTTCCGGCTCGGCACCGGACCGCAGGCCGCCAACGCCGCCGCCCTGCTGGTCTCCGCCGTGGCCAACACCGCCGCCAACCGCCGGCTCACCTTCGGCGTCCGGGGCCGCGACCGCGCCCTGCGCCACCAGGCCCAGGGCCTGGTCGTGTTCGTCATCGGACTGGCCCTGACCAGCGGTTCGCTCGCCGTCCTCGGCGCGGCCACCGACGACCCCGCCCACGGCACCGAACTGGCCGTGCTCATCACGGCCAACCTCGCCGCCACCGTGCTGCGGTTCCTGCTCTTCCGCGCCTGGGTGTTCCCCGAGCGCCGCACCACTCCCGTTCCCGTGAAGGACGACCAGCGATGACCACGGCCCTCCCACCCTTCGACTCCCCGTTCCCCGAGCGGGCCCCCGTCACGGACGGGGCCCCGGCCGCGGCCGCGCACCGGGCCGCCGCCCGGCCCGGCTGGGAACGGCCCGCGTACGCGGCGCTGCTGCTCGCCACCGCCGTTCTCCTGCTGTGGAACCTGGGCGCTTCCGGCTATGCCAACTCCTTCTACTCCGCCGCCGCACAGGCCGGCTCCGAGAGCTGGAAGGCCTTCTTCTTCGGCTCCTCCGACGCCGGGAACTCCATCACCGTCGACAAGCCCCCGGCGGCCCTGTGGCCGATGATGCTGTCCGTCCGGATGTTCGGGCTCGGCTCCTGGCAGATCCTCGTCCCGCAGGCCCTGATGGGCGTCGGCACCACCGCCGTCCTGTACGCCGCCGTGCGCCGCCAGTTCGGGCCCGCGGCCGCGCTGCTGAGCGGGGCCGCGTTCGCCCTCACCCCCGTCGCCGTGCTGATGTTCCGCTTCAACAACCCCGACGCGCTGCTGACGCTGCTGCTGACCGTCACCGTGTACTGCGTGCTGCGCGCCCTCGACGGGGCGCGGACCGGGTGGCTGGTGGCGGCCGGGGCGGCGATCGGCCTGGCCTTTCTGACCAAGACCCTCCAGGCCTTCCTCATCCTGCCGCCGCTGGCCCTGCTGTACGCCGTCTGCGCGCCCACCCGGCTGCGCCGCAGGCTCGGGCAGCTGGTGCTGGCCGGCGCCGCGATGGTGGCGGCCGGAGGCTGGTGGGTGGCGGTCGTGGAGCTGTGGCCCGCCTCCTCGCGCCCGTACATCGGCGGCTCGCAGCACAACTCCTTCCTGGAGCTGACCTTCGGCTACAACGGGCTCGGCCGGCTGAACGGCAACGAGACCGGCAGCGTGGGCGGCAGCCGGACCGGCGGGGCCTTCGGCGGGTCCGGGGGGTACGGGCTGCCCGGGGGCGGGCCGGGCCTGCGCGGCGGGGGCTGGGGGGAGACCGGCGTGGGCCGGCTTTTCTCGGCCGATGTGGGCGGTCAGATCTCCTGGCTGCTGCCCGCGGCGCTGGTGCTCCTCGTGGCGGGGCTCGTGGTGACCTGGCGGGCGGGCCGGGCCGCCGACTCCCTCCAGAGCATGGCCCGCGCGGCCTTCCTGGCCTGGGGCGGCTGCCTGCTGGTCACCGCCGCGGTGTTCAGCTGGATGCAGGGCATCTTCCACCAGTACTACACGGTCGCGCTGGCCCCCTTCGTGGCCGCGCTGGTGGGCATGGGCGTGGCCGTGCTGTGGGAGGAGCGGGGCGGCAGGGCCGCCGCGCTGACCCTGTCCGGCACCCTCGCCCTGACCGCCGTCTGGTCGTACGTGCTGCTCGGCCGCTCCTCCGGCTATCTGCCGTGGCTGCGCTGGGCGGTGCCCGCGGCCGGCCTCCTCGCCGCTGTCGCGCTGCCGTTCGCCGCCCGGCTGGGGCGCCGGGTGCTGCTCGGGGCGGCGGCGCTGGGGCTGGGAGCGGCCCTGGCGGGGCCGTTCGCGTACTGCATGACCACGGTCTCCACCGGTCACACCGGGTCGATCGTGACGGCCGGTCCGGCGGTGGCCGACGGGCGGGGCGGTCCCGGCGGGATGCGTTTCGGTCCGGGCGGGGAGCGGTTCGGGGGCGGCCTGCCGGGCCTTCCCGGAGGCGGTCCGGGCGGCGCCGCGCCGCAAGGGGCCCCGCAGGGCGGCCAGGGCCGCCAGGGGGGCATGCCGCAGGGAGGGCCTCAGGGCTTCCCGCCGGGCGGCGCACCGGGCTTCGGACAGCCGGGCGGTACGGGCGGCACGGGCCGGTCCGGGACCGGCCGGGGCGCCCGGAGCGGCGGCCCGGGCATGCGGGGCGGAGCCGGCGGCCTGCTCGACGGGGCCCGGGTCTCCGCCGAGGCCAAGGCCGCGCTGCGCGCCGACGCCGACCGCCACACCTGGGCGGCGGCCGCCATCGGTTCGCAGAACGCGGCGAGCTACCAGCTGGCCTCCGGCCGGCCCGTGATGCCCCTCGGCGGCTTCAACGGCAGTGACCCCTCCCCGACGCCGGAGCAGTTCAAGGCCTACGTGAAGGCCGGGAGGATCCACTGGTTCATCGCCCAGGGCGGCCTCGAAGGCGGCGCGGGCGGCGGGGAGTCCCGGGCCGCGGGCCGAGCGGGCGGGCAGGGCGGTCCGGGCGGGTCGACCAGTACGGCCATCGACAGCTGGGTGAGGGCGACGTTCAAGCCCACCACCATCGGCGGGGCCACCTTCTACGACCTGACGGCCCCTTCGACCGGCACGTCCTGAACCCGCCCCGATCCACGCGGCACCCCCTAGCATCAAGAGGGCGGACCGGGCATTCCGGGCTGATCCCCTTGTGATGAGGAGGGCACCTCGATGGTGACCGAGGCTGATCCGGGCGAGGCCAGGGCCAGTGTGTGGCTGGCCGCGATGCCCGCCGCCCCCGTCAGACGGCGTACCGAGGCCCCCTCGGGGCTGGACCGGGACCGGATCACCGCCGCCACCGTGCGGCTGCTGGACGCGCAGGGGCTCGGCCGCTTCTCCATGCGGAGGCTGGCGGCCGAGCTGGGCGTCACCGCGATGTCCCTGTACTGGTACGTGGACACCAAGCACGACCTGCTGGAACTGGCCCTGGACAGTGCCCTGGGCCAGCAGCCGCTGCCGGCCGGACCGCCGCCGGAGGAGTCCTGGCCGAGCAGGCTGAGGGGACTGGCCTGCGGCTACCGCAGGCTGCTGGCGGAGCACCCGTGGGTGGCTCCGCTCAGCGCCGTCTACCCGAACATCGGCCCGCACGCGCGGGCCTTCGACGCCGCCTTGCAGCGGCTGCTGGAGGCCGCCGGCCTGGCGGACGCCGGCCGGACCGGCGCCCACCTGGCCGTGTCGCAGTTCCTGAACGGCTGCGCGCTGCACGGCTGCGGGGGCACGGTCCGGCGGGCGCCCGAGGCGGACTTCGCCCTGGCCCTCGACGTCCTGATCGCGGGCATCGAGGCCAAGGCCGCCGACCGCCGGACTCAGGCCTGGGACGAGGCCTGAGAGGAGGCCTTGGAGCCCTCGCCGGACGACTGAGCCGGGATCCCGGCGGGGGTGCCCTCCGCGCTCGGGGCGTGCGCGGCCGGCTTCGACTTCAGCGCGACCTCCTTGATGAAGACGACCAGCACCAGTCCGAGGAGCGCGCTCGGGGCGGCGTAGAGGAAGACGTCGCCGACGCCGTGCCCGTACGCGGACTCCATGACCTGCCGCAGCGGCGCGGGCAGCTTGTCGAGGTCGGGGATCCCGCCCCCGCCGGTGCCGCCGTGCCCCAGGGCCGCCGCCTTCGGGCCGAGTGCGGCCAGCCCGTCCTTGACGTAGTGGGTGACCCGGTTGGCCATGACCGCGCCCAGCGCCGAGACGCCCATGGCGCCGCCCAGGGAGCGGAAGAACGTGACGACGGAGCTGGCCGCGCCGAGGTCCTCGGGGGCGACCTGGTTCTGGGTGGCGAGGACCAGGTTCTGCATCATCATGCCGAGGCCGAGGCCGGTCAGCGCCATGAACAGGGCGATGCGCCAGTACGGGGTGTCGTAGCGCAGGGTGCCCAGGAGTCCGAGGCCCGCGGTCAGCAGCACGCCGCCGGAGACCAGGAAGGCCTTCCACTTGCCGGTCCTGGTGATGACCTGGCCGGAGACCGTGGAGGAGACGAAGAGGCCGCCGATCATCGGGATGGTCAGGATGCCCGACATGGTGGGGGACTCACCGCGGGCCAGCTGGAAGTACTGGCTGAAGAAGACCGTGCCGGAGAACATCGCGATGCCGACGAAGAGCGAGGCGGCCGAGGCGAGGCTGATGGTCTTGTTGCGGAAGAGGCGCAGCGGGATGATCGGGTCGCTCGCGCGGGACTCCACGAAGAGGAACAGCAGGCCGAGTACGACGGCGCCGCCGGTCATCGCCAGGGTGGTCCAGGAGATCCAGTCGTAGGAGTCGCCGGCCTGGGTGACCCAGATCAGCAGCAGCGAGACCGCGCCGCTGATCAGGACGGCGCCCAGCCAGTCGACCTTCACGTCCCGGCGGACGACCGGCAGGTGCAGGGTGCGCTGGAGGACGATCAGGGCGATGACCGCGAAGGGCACGCCGACGTAGAAGCACCAGCGCCAGCCGAGCCACGAGGTGTCGGTGATGACGCCGCCGAGCAGCGGGCCGCCGACGGTGGCGACGGCGAAGACCGCGCCGAGGTAGCCGCTGTAGCGGCCCCGCTCGCGCGGGGAGATCATCGCGGCCATCACGATCTGGGCGAGGGCGGAGAGGCCGCCGACGCCGATGCCCTGGACCACGCGGCAGGCGATGAGCATGCCGGTGTTCTGGGACAGGCCCGCGACCACGGAGCCGAGGACGTAGATCACCAGGGATATCTGGACGAGCAGCTTCTTGCTGAAGAGGTCGGACAGCTTGCCCCACAGCGGGGTCGCGGCCGTCATCGACAGCAGGGCGGCGGTGACGACCCAGGTGTAGGAGGACTGGGTGCCGCCGAGGTCGCTGATGATCTGGGGCAGGGCGTTGGAGACGATCGTGGAGGACAGGATCGCCACGAACATGCCGAGCATGAGCCCGGACAGCGCCTTCATGATCTGGGAGTGGGTCATGGGGGCGCCGTCGGACGTGGTCTCCGACTGGCTGCCTCCCCGCACACCGGAGGGTGTGGTCGTAGCCATGTGTTTCCTTTGCCTAGAAGCTCGATCGGAGTCGGGCCAGCAGGGTGTTGAGTGCGTCGATGTCCTCGGCCGACCAGTCGGCCAGGGCCTTCTCCAGCGCGTCCGTGTAGCGGGCGCCGAGCTCGGCGAGCACGGCGCGTCCCTCGTCGGTCAGGCGCAGGATCCGGCAGCGGCCGTCGCCGGGGTCGGTCTCCCGGTCGATCCAGCCGCGCTGTGCCACATGGGCGACGTGCCGGCTGCTGACGGAGATGTCGACGGCCATGAACTCGGTGAGCCGGCTGAGCCGCATCTCGCCGTGCCGGTCGAGCACGGTGAGGACGGCGGCGGCGCCGGGCGGGCACTGCGGGGGCAGGATCCGGGCGAGGTCGCGTTTGACCGCTCCGATGCCGAGGAGCTGGCGGGCCAGCTCCTCGTACCGGGTGCTCTGCGTCGTCTGCGTGCCCACCGGACCGCCCCTATCTCGTTGCTTAGGGCAACCATAGAAGAGTATGGTTGCTACAGGCAAATGAATTCCCGGGGTGGGGCGGTAAAGGAATCGGAAAACCCGCTAGGGTCCAGCCATGTCCGCACAGCACAACGCACCCGACGCCGAGGGCCCCTACGACCCCGCCGGCAGTACGCAGATGTTCCGCGCGTTCGTGGCGGAGGGCGACGACCGGGCGGCGCGCACCCCGTCGGTGCCGGGATCGCGCCGACGGCCCAAGGAGTCCGGCCCGAAGGGCGCCGGGCGGCTCGCACTGGTCCTCGCGCTGGCGCTGGTGCTCGGGGCGGCGCTGTGGGTGGTCCTGCACTGACTTCCGGGCCGGGTCAGCTCCAGGTCGCTGTGACCCCGCGGGTCTCCACGTGCATGCCCAGGGGGACCCGCCAGGCCTCCACGCAGACCGTGTAGGTCTGGGTCCTGGAGGTCCGGCCCGCGAGGGGGGCGGGCAGGGGCTGGGCGGTGGTGACCGTGGCCCAGTCGATGCCCAGGGCGCCGATGACGTGCGTCGCGAAGCCGACCGTGCCGGAACGGGCCGCGGTGGTACCAGTGTTGGTGAAGGTCACCGTGACGTGCTCGCACCAGCGGTCGGAGGCCGCCGCGCGGACCGGGGCGCTCAGGGTGAGGGCGGCCGGGGTGGCGGGCGGGGGCGTGGTGCCGCCGGACCCACCGGAGCCGCCGGACCCTCCGGATCCGCCGGAGCCGCCGGATCCTCCCGAGCCGCCGCCGGTGGCGCCGCCGCTCGTGCCGCCGCCGGAGCCGCCGGAGGCGCCCGGCTGGGGCGTCGGGGTGGCGGGGCCGCCGGTGCCGCCCGCCGCGGTGCCGTTACCGCCGCCCGCGCCCCCGGCGCCGGGGGCGGCTCCGGGGGCGCCCGGAGCGGGGTCGGAGCCTCCCGGGGCGCCGGCCGTCGCTCCGCCCTGGGCGGAGCCCCCGGCTGCCGATGACCCCGGTGCGCCGGGCGTCGTAGAGCCGGAGGCACTCGCGGACGGGGCCGGGCCCGCCGGGACGATCGGCTGGAACTCCACCCGCCCCTGCGGCGGTACGTTCTGCCCCGCGCCCCGCTCGGGCCCGGCCGCCGCGGCGCCGACGGCGGCGTAGCCGTCGCGGTCCGGGCCGCCGCATCCGGTCAGGGCGGCGGCGGCCGTGCAGCAGAGGGCCAGGGCGAGGGCGCGCGCCGCGCGGGATCCCGTTCGCATCGCGCCAGTTTTCCTGACGCCATGTCAATTATGAACCCCGCAACCGAGGATGACCGGCCCGGTGGGTGCCGGACCGGCCGGCGGGGCGGGGCTATTCGCCGATGAGGCCCGTGCGCAGCTGTGCGAGGGTGCGCGTCAGCAGCCGGGAGACGTGCATCTGGGAGATGCCGACCTCCTCGCCGATCTGCGACTGGGTCATGTTCGCGAAGAACCGCAGCATGATGATCTGCCGCTCCCTGGGCGGGAGTTTGGCCAGCAGCGGCTTGAGCGACTCGCGGTACTCGACGCCTTCGAGCGCGCTGTCCTCGTACCCGAGCCGGTCCGCGAGCGAGCCCTCGCCGCCCTCGTCCTCCGGGGAGGGGGAGTCGAGCGAGGAGGCGGTGTAGGCGTTGCCGACGGCGAGGCCGTCGACGACCTCCTCCTCGGAGACGCCGAGGACGGCCGCCAGCTCCGGCACGGTCGGGGACCGGTCGAGGCGCTGGGCGAGCTCGTCGCTGGCCTTGGTCAGCGCGAGGCGCAGCTCCTGGAGCCGGCGCGGGACGCGGACGGACCAGGAGGTGTCCCGAAAGAATCGTTTGATCTCGCCCACGACGGTCGGCATCGCGAACGTCGGGAACTCCACGCCGCGTTCGCAGTCGAACCGGTCGATCGCCTTGATCAGGCCGATGGTGCCGACCTGGACGATGTCCTCCATCGGCTCGTTGCGGCTGCGGAACCGGGCCGCCGCGTAGCGCACCAGCGGCAGGTTCAGCTCGATCAGGGTGTCGCGTACGTAGGCCCGTTCGGGGCTGTCCGGGTCCAGGGTGGCGAGTCGCTGGAAGAGGGAGCGGGAGAGGGTGCGGGTGTCGATGGCTTCCGAGCGGTCGGCCACTGCCGGCAGCTCACGCGCGTCGAGCGTGAGCACCTTGGAGCTGCCCTGGTCTACGGACATGCCACCCCCTTGAGGTCGCGGACGGTCGCGTATCGGCGCGTCCGTCGGAGGAACGCAGCCTCCACCTGAATACCGGAGGCGGGGCTGCGGCAAACGCGGTTCCAGCAGAATGTCACATGTCGGCAACACGCTGTAGCGTCATGTCGACAAGTATCTCCAGCGACAGACGGCCGACCGAGCGGAATGAGCCGGTTCTGTAGGGAATCGCGGGCCGGGCTCCACCCGATCCGGTTACGCCTCGATCCTGTTTGCGGATCTCAGACGGGCGAAGCTGCGCGCGAGCAGCCGGGAGACGTGCATCTGGGAGACCCCGAGCTCGGCGCTGATCTGCGACTGCGTCAGGTTGTTGTAGTAGCGCAGCAGGAGGATCCGCTGCTCCCGCTCGGGCAGCTGTACGAGCAGGTGGCGCACGAGGTCGCGGTGCTCGACGCCGGCCAGCTCGGGGTCCTCGTAGCCGAGCCGGTCGAGCAGCCCGGGCATCCCGTCGCCCTCCTGGGCGGCTTCGAGCGAGGTCGCGTGGTAGCTGCGGCCCGCCTCGATGCAGGAGAGCACCTCGTCCTCGCTGATCCGCAGCCGCTCGGCGATCTCGGGGGTGGTGGGGGTGCGGCCGTGCAGGGTGGTGAGGTCCTCGGTGGCGGCGTTGACCTGCACCCACAGCTCGTGGAGGCGGCGCGGGACGTGGACGGTGCGGACGTTGTCCCGGAAGTATCGTTTGATCTCGCCCACGACCGTCGGCATGGCGAAGGTGGGGAACTGGACCCCGCGCTCGGGGTCGAACCGGTCGATCGCGTTGATCAGCCCGATGGTGCCGACCTGGACCACGTCCTCCATCGGCTCGTTGCGGCTGCGGAAGCGGGCCGCCGCGTAGCGCACCAGCGGGAGGTTGGCCTCGATCAGGGCCCCGCGCACCCGGTTGTGCTCGCTGGTGCCCGGCTCCAGGTCCTTCAGCTGGCCGAAGAGGACCTGCGTCAGGGCGCGGGTGTCGGCGCCCCGGCCCTGGGGTCTCGCCGTGGCCGCCGCGGGCTCCTGGGGGTCGGCGGGCGGCTCGTGCGGCGGCTCCGGCCTGGGCTCCTGCCGGGGTTCATGCTGGGGAGGCACCTGAGGCGCAGTACTGGCCGGCACGGTCACGCCACCCCTTCGGTCAACTCATCCGTCTCATCCGTCAAAAGCGGTCATAGCATCACAAGAGATGTGGACTATGTGCAAGCACCGTATATAGCCGTGTTGAGGGCAAGTTGGGCATTTAGGGGTATTCTTTTTGCCGGCGAGAACGCGAAAGGCCCCCCACCCGCGGAGTGAGGGGCCTGGATGTCCGGAAATCGCTTCAGCGTACGGGCTCAGGTCACCAGTTCGGTGATGAACTCGCCGATGCCGGATGCGGCATCCGATATGCCCTGGAAGCCTATTCCGACCATCTCCGCCGCCCGCTTGGGCTGGGTGATGATCACGAAGAGGACGAACACCGTGAGGGCGCCCGTGATGAGCTTCTTGGTGTCCATGAACGGTGTCGGCCTCCCCAACCGGTACTGCAAAGTCGGGTGAGTCTAACCGGTCAGGTTTGGACACTCACCTGTCCTTTAAGGACCAATGACCCTGTCGGACAGGTCTTTTGCCAGTGGGCGTCCGGTCGCCGGAGGAGCAGGATGGGACACGAGCCCACCGGTTCTGGCAGGAAACCGGTGGGTGAGGGACAGGGCCTCACTGCGGGGTCCGAGCCGCGGGCTTCCCCCCTGACCGCGGCCCGGGCTGGCGGGTTCCGTCCTCACCGGGGGAAGTGCCTCGTCCCCCGATGTCACTTCCCCCGTCCGCGTGGAAGGCCCCGGCTCCGGTCGGGGCCTTCTTCGCGTGCCCCGGCGCGTGCCGGACGAGCCGGGACGAGGCCGGGACGAAGCCCCTCCGGGCCGGTCTACTGGATGGCGCCCAGCAGGTCCAGCACGGGCGCCACGGGGGCGATCGCGGGCTGGAGCTGGTCCGGCAGCGTCATCAGCTGGTTGAGCTGGTTGGCCCCCTCACCGATCTTCCCCCCGATCTCCTGGACCGAGGACGGCGTGGCACCCGCGGGCATGCCCGGGGCGGCCGTCGGCAGGTCGGGGAGGGTGAGCGGGGCGGGCGGCGCGGCGGAGGCCGCGGGTGCGGCGAGGCCCGCGGCTGCCCCCGCGAGGGCGAAGGCGGCGAGGAGGCGCTGGGTCTTGGTCATGCCGTGTCCAACGGCCGAGCCGACGCCCGGTCACGGCGGGAACGCACGAGAGCCCCGGTTCGTACGAACCGGGGCTCTCGTTTCCAGAGCGGTGGTGGAGGGATTTGAACCCCCGATGGGTTGCCCCATACTCGCTTTCGAGGCGAGCTCCTTCGGCCACTCGGACACACCACCGAGAGAGATCCTAGCCGATGGGGGGGAGTGCTCCGCAACTTCCGGCCGAGTGGCCCTGCTCACCCCTCACCGGCCGGTCACCGCTCCCGGAAGAAATCCGTCAGCTGCCGCGCGCACTCCTCCTCCAGCACCCCGCGGACGACCTCCGGCCGGTGGTTGAGCCGGCGGTCCCGTACGAGGTCCCACAGCGACCCCGCCGCGCCCGCCTTCTCGTCCCCCGCGCCGTAGACCACCCGGGCCACCCGGGACTGGACGAGCGCGCCCGCGCACATCACGCACGGCTCCAGGGTGACCACCAGGGTGCACCCGGTGAGCCGCCACTCCCCGAGGCGGGCGGCCGCCCGGCGCAGCGCCAGCACCTCGGCGTGCGCCGTGGGATCCCCGACGGCCTCCCGTTCGTTGTGCCCGGTGGCGAGGACGGCCCCGTCCGGTCCGAGCAGGACGGCGCCGACCGGCACGTCACCGGCCGGCACCGCCAGGGCGGCCTCCCGGAGCGCCAGGCGCATGGAGTCGCGCCAGGGGTCCCGGACCGGGTCGGGGCCGGCACCGGGCCCGTCCCCGGGTCCGGTGCCGTGCGGGTCCTGCGTGTCGTACGTGAGGTCGTGCGCGGCGCTCACTAGCGGACGGCCTCCAGCACCTCGGTGGCGCCGAGCGCGTCGGCGATCTCCGAGAGGGCCTCCCCGTCGAGGGACATCAGCTCCTTGTGGCCGACGCCGAGGTCGTCCAGCAGACGGGGATCGCCGAGCGGGCCGGCCGGCACCGGCTCGGAGCCGGACCCCGCCCCGGCTTCCGCCTCGTCGTCCTCGTCCGCATAGGCGGCGACGGGCTCGTCCTCCCCGTCCTCGGTGCCGTCCAGGTCCAGTTCGTCGAGTTCGTCGTCCTCGTCGACGCTGCCCAGCAGCTCCTTGGTCAGCATCGATCCGTAGGAGCTCCGGTCGGCGGCGGAGGCGTTCGACACGAAGTACCGGGGGTCCTCCTCTCCGTCCACGCGGATGACGCCGAACCAGGCGTCCTCCTGCTCGATGAGGGCGACCACCGTGTCGTCGTCGACAGCGGCGGAACGTGCGAGATCGATCAGATCACTGAGGGACTCGACGTCGTCGAGTTCCAGGTCGCTCGCTTCCCACCCGTCTTCGGTGCGCGCGAGCAGTGCGGCGAAATACACCGTGACTCTCCCACTGGTCATAGGCGTGCCGGTTGGAGGTCCCCCCGGCCGGAGGTTGGGGTGTGAACGGTCGTGACACAAGCTGTTCGCACCCCGCCCAATCGGCATCGTGGCAGAAACAGCGGCTTTGCGAGAGGTCTTCCGCACGGCGGCCGTGTCGCGGCGCCGGGCGGAGGGCCGGTCAGGTGCCGGTCGCTGCCGTGGGCATCGTGCCCCTCACCAACGGAACGTACGCATCCGCATCTGCTGCCGCATCCGTGCCGCGCGGGCGCGGCGGGGCTGGACCCGGTCGCGCAGCGCCCGGGCCTCCATCAGGTCGCGCAGGAACTGGGCGCGCCGCGCCCTGCGCTGCGCCGCGGTCTCCGGCGCTCGGTCCGCCTCGCTCCCCTTGCCGTCGTTCTCGCGCTGCGTCTCGGGCATCGGCACCACCCCAGGCTGGTCCGGTCGTCCTCCTCCGCCGACGCGAAGCAGACCCCCCGGCTCCCACCTTCCCCCCGCCGGCGCGTTTGATGCCACCCTCTTCCGGATAGGCCCAGGTCAGGAAGGGGAACCCCTGAGGGGTCAGGTCACGCCCGGTGACCTGGGGACGTCTCGGCCCGCCTCAGCCCGCGTCGTCGTCCGTGAGCGCCGGGACGACGGCCACCGGGCCGTGCGCGTGGTGGAGGACGGCGTGCGCCACCGACCCCATCAGCAGGGAGCGCCGGCGCGGATGGTGGCGGCCCACCACGACCAGTGCGGCCGACCGGGACGCCTCCACCAGGCGCCCCGCCGCATCCCCGGGCACGACGGCCTGCTCGACCGGCACGTCCGGGTGACGGGCCCGCAGCGGGGCGAGCCGCTCCGTCTGGGCCCGCAGCATCTCCCGTTCGGCCGGCACCCCGTCCCCGCCGTCGGCGAGTCCCTCGGGCGGGACCACCTCGAAGGGGGCGTCGACCAGCGTCGTCGGACCGGGCGGCACGGCGTACGCCGAGACCACCTGGACGGTGGTCCCCCGGGCGGCGGCTTCCGCGAACGCGAAGCGCAGCACGTCCTCCGGCGTCTCGGCGGCGTGCAACCCGAGCACCACCCGCCCGGCGGAAGCGCCCCAGGGGTCCTCGACCGCGCGGTCCTCGTGCGGGACGACCACCACCGGGCACCTCGCGCTGCCGGCCACGGCCCGGCTGCTGGACCCGAGCATCAGGCTGGCGAACCCGCCGTGCCCCCGCGATCCCATGACGAGCATCAGGGGCGCGTTCTCGGCGCCCACGACCCGCAGCGCCTCGGGCACGGAGCCCTCCAGGGCCTCGTAGCGGACGTGCGCGGGGTACTGCGGGCCCGACTCCAGCAGGGCACGGAGCCGGTCGCCCACGGGGTCGGCGTACTCCTCGGGCTCGTTCGGGTCGCGCAGGGACGAGCGGCGCCCGGCGTAGAGCTGGGAGACGTCGGGCAGGACGTGCGCGACCATCAGGCCGGCGCCGTGGCGCAGGGCGGCCAGACGGGCCCATTCCAGGGCGCGCAGGCTGTGATCGGATCCGTCGACGGCGGCGATCACGAGGCCGCCGCCCGCTTGGCCGTTGCTCACCCGACCAGCGTGCTGGCCGTCGGGGCGGCCCGCATCTCATGGGCCCGGGGCGCGCGCGGGACGCGCCGCGCCCCTTCCACCGCGTAGCCTTTCGGCAGCAGGTCGCGAACAGCGGCCGTTTATCGCAGGTAGCAGGGTCGCAGGTCGCGGATCGCAGGTCGAAGCCCGGCTGAGTCTTGGAGGATGTTGTGCGTTTGCAGGTCGTCGATCACCCCTTGGTGGCGCACAAACTCACCACGCTGCGCGACAAGCGCACCGATTCCCCGACGTTCCGGCGGCTCGCCGACGAGCTGGTGACGCTCCTCGCGTACGAGGCCACCCGCGACGTGCGCACCGAGCAGTCGGACATCGAGACCCCGGTCGGCCCGACCACCGGAGTCAAGCTGTCGCACCCGCGCCCGCTGGTCGTGCCGATCCTGCGCGCCGGCCTCGGCATGCTGGACGGCATGGTCCGGCTGCTGCCGACCGCCGAGGTGGGCTTCCTGGGCATGGTCCGCAACGAGGAGACCCTGGAGGCCTCCACGTACGCGACGCGCATGCCCGAGGACCTCTCCGGCCGCCAGGTCTACGTCGTGGACCCGATGCTGGCCACCGGCGGCACGCTGGTCGCCGCGATCCAGGAGCTCATCAAGCGCGGCGCCGACGACGTGACCGCCGTGGTGCTGCTGGCCGCGCCCGAGGGCGTCGAGGTCATGGAGCGCGAGCTGGCGGGCACGCCGGTGACGGTGGTGACGGCCGCCGTGGACGAGCGGCTCAACGAGCACGGCTACATCGTGCCGGGCCTGGGTGACGCGGGCGACCGCATGTACGGCTCGGCCGAGTAGCGGGGCCCGCCTTCAGCACTTCGGGGAGGGCGCGGGCGCGGGGTTGGCCAGTACGGCCAGCGCCTTGTCCGCGTCCTCCTTCGTGTTCAGCTCCTTGAAGGAGTCGCCCAGGATCAGGTCGACGTCCGCGCCCTCGCGGGTGTCGGTCTGCTGGGTGACACCGGTGAGCTGGGTGCCGAGGACGGAGTACACCGCCTTGTCGGTGCGCGGGGAGCCGAGCAGTATCCCGGGCCCGGGCACCTTCTTGTCGAAGTCGGCGGGGGCGTTGCCGACGTGGCCGATGGTGAAGCCGCGCTTCTTGAGCTCGTCGCCGACGGCCTTGGCGAGGCCCGCGCGCGGGGTGGCGTTGTAGACGTTGACGGTGATCTGGCCGGGCTGCGGCAGGGCGGCCGCGGGGGCGCCGGAGGCGTCCGGGCCGGGGTTCGCGGCCTTGGCGGGTTGGGCGGGGGCGGCGGGGCTCTTGGTCGGGCAGTCCTTCGCGGCCGCGGCGGCACGCCGGTCGCCGTCGCCGCCCCGGAACACGTCGATGAGCTGCAGTGCCCCGTAGCCGAGCAGGGCCAGCGCAAGGACCGATCCGAGCAGGGCGAACACGATCTTCCGGCGTCGCCGAGGCCGGCTCATGCGGGGGTACGCAGTCCCCGTGACGCGGTACTTTCCGCCCATGCCGGGGGGAGTGAGCATGCTCATGGGCGCAGCGTAGTGCCGTACCGGAACGATGCCTACTAAATGATCTGTTGATCGGGTAAGGCAGACCCGAAAGGCGCAACCGGTGCCCTGCCGGGCCCGGTGGAGGGCCGCGGATCAGTCCATTTCGAGCACGCGGGCGTGCAGCACCTGCCGCTGCTGGAGGGCCGCGCGCACGGCGCGGTGCAGCCCGTCCTCCAGGTACAGGTCGCCCTGCCACTTCACGACGTGCGCGAAGAGGTCGCCGTAGAAGGTGGAGTCCTCGGCGAGCAGCGTCTCCAGGTCCAGCTGTCCCTTGGTCGTCACGAGCTGGTCCAGCCGGACCGGGCGCGGGGCGACGTCCGCCCACTGCCGGGTGGTTTCCCTGCCGTGGTCGGGGTACGGCCGTCCGCTTCCGATGCGCTTGAAGATCACACGGAAAGCCTACCGGGCCGGTGCCTACGGGCGCAGCCTCGCTCCGACGGTGCAAAAGTGGCACTCAGGGCTATTCCGGGAGTGACGCATGAGCCAGAGCACCGACCCGCCCACGCCGGCGTCCGCTGCGGGGGGCCTGGCGGACCCGGCGAGTCCGGCCGCCGGGATCGCCGCCGGGTACGCCTTCACCGGGCCCGCGCTGGAGCTGGGGGCCCTGCTCTGGGACGGCGCCTGCCTGCCCGACCGGCGGATCCGTGTCCCGCTGTCGGTGCTCAACCGCCACGGGCTCGTCGCGGGCGCCACCGGCACCGGCAAGACCAAGACCCTCCAGCTGATCGCCGAGCAGTTGTCCGCGAACGGCGTCCCCGTCTTCCTCGCCGACGTCAAGGGGGACCTCTCGGGGATCTCCGCTCCCGGCGCGCCGGGCGGCAGGACGGCGGAGCGGGCGACGGAGGTCGGCCAGGCGTGGGAGGCCACCGGATATCCCGCCGCCTTCTACTCGCTCGGCGGCATCGGCCCCGGAATCCCGCTCCGGGCGAGCGTGACCGCCTTCGGCCCCGTCCTGATGTCCAAGGTGCTGCGGCTGAACCCGACGCAGGAGCAGTCGCTCGGCCTGATCTTCCACTACGCCGACTCCAAGGGCCTGGAACTGATCGACCTCAAGGACCTGCGGGCGGTCGTCGCCTTCCTCGTCTCCGACAAGGGAAAACCTGAGCTGAAGGGGATCGGCGGGCTCTCCACCGCCACCGCCGGGGTGATTCTGCGGGCACTCACCGCATTCGAGCAGCAGGGCGCCTCGGAATTCTTCGGAGAACCCGAATTCGACACCGGCGAATTCCTGCGAACGGCCCCGGACGGTCGCGGGCTGATTTCCGTACTGGAACTCCCGGCCGTACAGGACAAACCGCAGCTTTTCTCTACATTTCTGATGTGGCTGCTCGCCGACCTCTACGCCGGCCTCCCGGAAGTCGGCGATCCGGAGCGTCCCAAGCTGGTCTTCTTCTTCGACGAGGCCCACCTCCTCTTCAACGGGGCCTCCAAGGCCTTTCTGGAATCCGTCACCCAGACCGTGCGCCTGATCCGCTCCAAGGGGATCGGCGTCTTCTTCGTCACCCAGACCCCCAAGGACGTCCCCGCCGACGTCCTGGGCCAGCTCGGCAACCGGATCCAGCACGCGCTGCGCGCCTTCACCCCCGACGACGCCAAGGCCCTCAGGGCCACCGTCCGGACCTTCCCCAACTCCGCCTACGATCTCGAGGAGTTGCTGACCGGCCTCGGCACCGGCGAGGCCGTCGTCACCGTGCTCGGCGAGAAGGGCGCGCCCACCCCCGTCGCCGCCACCCGGCTGCGCGCCCCGCAGTCGCTGATGGGGCCGGTCGACGCGGCGGCCCTCGACGCGGCGGTCAAGGCCTCGCCGCTGTACCCGCGTTACGCGCAGCCCGTCGACCGCGAGTCCGCGTACGAGAAGATCACCGCCGAGCAGGCGGCCGCGGAGGCCGAGGCGGAGGCGGCCGCCGCGGCGGCGGAGGCCGAAAAGGAGGCCGGACGGGAGGCCGGACGGGAGGCCGGACGGGAGGCCGGGGCGGCGCGGCCGTCCGCGGGCCGCGCCCCGAAGCCGGAGCCCTCGCTGGTCGAACAGGTCGTCGGCAGCGGCCTGTTCCGCTCGCTGGCCCGCTCGGTCGGCACCCAGCTGGGGCGCGAGATCTCCCGCTCCCTCTTCGGCACGGCCCGCCGGCGCCGATGAGGCGCGGCGCTCCAGGGGGAATCGAGCGAACCGGTTGTCCGCGTTGCGGCAGCCGCTGACAGACTCGTGGGCATGCGGACCGAACTCACCGACACCACGTCCAGCAGGATCGACCGGGCCATGCTGGCGGCCCGTCGAGCCGTGGGCAGCCCCACCATGGGGCTCGTGCTGACCCTCGTCATCGCCACGGACGAGGAGAACGCCTACGACGCCGTACGCGCGGCCTCCGAGGCCGCCCGCGAGCACCCGTGCCGGATCATCGCGGTGATCAAGCGGACCCACCGCGGCCCGGAGCGGCGGCGGCGGACCCGGCTCGACGCCGAGCTGCGCGTGGGCTCGGACGCCGGGTCCGGGGAGATCGTCATCCTGCGCCTGCACGGCGACCTCACCACCCAGGCCGGCTCGATCGTGCTGCCGCTGCTGGTGCCGGACGCGCCGGTGGTCGCCTGGTGGCCGGCCGACGCCCCCGCCGACCCGGCCCGCGACGACCTGGGCGCGCTGGCGCAGCGCCGTATCACCGACGCGCAGGCGGCGGTGGACCCGGTCGGCGTCCTGGCCGCCCGTGCCTCCGCCTACGCCCCCGGCGACACCGACCTGGCGTGGACCCGGCTCACGCCGTGGCGCTCGCTGCTGGCCTGCGCCTTCGACCAGAAGACCCTGCCGGTGACCGCGGCGGCGGTGGAGAGCGAGCCCGACAACGCCAGTGCCGAGCTGCTGGCGCGCTGGCTGGAGGACCGGCTGGGCGCGCCGGTGGCCCGGGTGGCCACCGGCGGGCCGGTCATCACCCGGGTCCGGCTGGAGACGGCCGCCGGCGAGGTCGTCGTGGACCGGCCCACCGGCTCGCTGGCCACCCTGGTCCTGCCGGGGTGGCCCGACCGGAAGGTCGCCCTCAAGATCCGCAGCACGGCGGAGCTGATCGCGGAGGAGCTGCGGCGCCTGGACGCCGACGAGGTCTACGCCTCGGCGCTGCGCAGCAGCCGGCCGGCCCAGGCCTCGCTCTCGGCGTAGTGGTTGTCGTAGACGGGCTGGCTGTCGATGACGTCCTGCACGGTGGCCTCGCCCGCCCGCACCCGGCCGAGCAGCCGGTAGTAGTCGAAGCGGCCCATGCCGGGGGTGAACCCGACGAACACCTCGGCGGTGTGGCCGGCGGCCGGGGCGAAGGCGTGCTTCACGCCGGGGGCGATGCTGAGGAAGTCGCCCTTGGAGAGGGTGTGGACCTCGTCGCCGACGAGGACGTCGAGGCGGCCGTCGGTGACGTGGAAGAACTCGGTGGCCTTGGTGTGGAAGTGCACCGGGGCGCCGGCCGCGCCGACCTCGAAGCGGGCGGTGTTGCAGGTGAGCTCGGCGGTGTCGGTGAGCAGGGTGATGACGCTGCCGGGGCCGTCGGAGATGCGCTCGGCGGTGGTGGCGCGGGTGAGGTTCTCGGTCATCCTGCCGACGCTAGTCGGCGCCTCGGACATCGGCCCGCCCGGCCGGCGGGTCCGTCAACTCGCCTCCCTGGCAGGGGCCGTGGCGAGCCGTCCGCCGCGCGGGGTGGGGAGACGGCTTCGCGCGGCGGGGGCTACGCGCCGCCGGAGGCCTTGGCAGCAGCCTTGGCCGCCTGCTTGTACGCGCGGACCTTCGCCAGCGATTCCGGGCCGGTGATGTCCGCCGCCGAGCGGTAGACGTTCGCGGGCCCGTAGCCCCCGGCCGCCTCCCGCCACCCCTTCGGCCGCACCCCGTACCGCTTTCCCAGCAGCGCCAGGAAGATCTGCGCCTTCTGCTCCCCGAACCCCGGCAGCGCCTTCAGCCGCTTCAGCAGCTCCGCCCCCGTCGCCGCGTCAGCCCAGACGGCCGCCGCGTCCCCCTCGTAGTGCTCCACCAGGTACGCGCACAACTGCTGGATCCGCTTCGCCATCGACCCCGGGTAGCGGTGGACCGCCGGCTTCTGCGACAGCAGCGCCGCGAACGCCTCCGGGTCGTGGGCGGCGATGGCGTGCGCGTCCAGGTCGTCGGCGCCGAGCCGCTGGGCGATCGTCCACGGCCCGGAGAACGCCCACTCCATCGGCACCTGCTGGTCGAGCAGCATCCCGGTGAGGGCGGCCAGCGGGCTGCGGGCGAGCAGGGCGTCGGCCTCGGGCTGCTGCGCGAGCCGGATGGTGATGTCGTCCATCCCCCCAGCCTCCCCCTGGACCGGGCCCCGCGCCCGTTCGGCGCGCGGTTGTCGGACCCCGGCCCTAGCGTGGGAGGGACGTACGGACAGACGAGAGACGTCGGACGACGGACGACACAGGAGTCGATCGACCATGGCCGAGTTCACGGAGGGCACCCCCTGCTGGGTGGACGCGATGTTCACCGACGTGGAGGCCGCCAAGGAGTTCTACGCCGACGTGCTGGGCTGGACCTTCGGCGAGGTCAGCAGCGAGCACGGCGACTACACGCAGGCCTACTCCGACGGCAAGGCGGTCGCGGCGGTCGTACCGCCGATGCCGGGCGGCGACGCACCGTCCCAGTGGTGCCTGTACTTCGCCTCGGAGGACGCCGCCGCCACCGCGGAGAAGATCAGGGCGGCGGGCGGCACGGTGGTGATGGAGCCGATGCAGGTCGGCACGTTCGGCACGATGGCGATCGCCAAGGAGCCCAGCGGCGCGGTCTTCGGCGTCTGGCAGCCGGGCGAGCACAAGGGCTTCGAGAAGCTGGGCGAGGCGGGCTCGTACGCCTGGGCCGAGGTCTGCACCCGCGAGCCGGGCAAGGTGGACTCGTTCTTGGAGCGGGTCTTCCCGTACTCCTCCCGGCAGATGGCGGCCGGGGACGGCCCGGAGGCGGCCGGGACGGACTTCAAGATCTTCAGCGTGGGCGGCGTCGACCACGCGGTGCTGGGCCGGATGAAGATGGGCGACGAGTTCCCGCCGCAGGTCCCGTCCTACGTCCAGGTCTACTTCGGCGTCACGGACTGCGATCTGGCGGTCGAGAAGACGCGGGCGCGCGGCGGCAGGATCTACTTCGGCCCGATGGACAGCCCCTTCGGCCGCTTCGCCGCCCTCGGCGACCCGCAGGGCGCGGTGTTCGCGGTGATCGACATGAACAGCCGGGTCGGCGAGATGCCTGACTTCACCTAGCTGGACCGCCCGCCCGGGCCCCCGGCCGGGCTCCGTAGGGTTCGGGCCATGACGAACCGGTTCAGTGAAGCGTTCCTCCTGGAGGCCGAGCGGCACGCGGCCTGGGGTGCGGACCAGCTCCAACTCCTCACCTCCTTCCTGCCCGGCGGTCCGTGGACCGCCGAGCTGTCCTCCTGCACGTACCAGCAGGGCGGGCTGGAACTGCGGGTGGCGGTCCTCGGCACCTACGACATGGACGAGCGGTCCTGGATGTGGGGCTGGGCCAACCCGGGGTGGCGGGGCGCCGAGGTGGTCGCCCTCACCGAGGCGGTCGAGCGGTACGGGCGGCAGCACGGCATCCCCGAACTGGCCGCGGAGATGGTCGACCTGTCCGGGTTCGACGATCCGGACCGGGCCGCCGAGATGCTCGCCTTCACCGGAATGGGCGTGGCCCGAGCCCCCGGTTACCTGGGGCAGATGGCGGGACCGGGTACCCGGGTCTACTTCCTGCCGGACGACCCGCAGGTCCCGCGCGCCGCTCTGGAGCCGGTCACCCTGCCGCGCGTTCTGCTCACCGGCGCCGGACTGATCGGGCACTCGGCCCCGCAGGTGGTCCGCGGGTTCTTCGACCACCACGGGGTGCCCCACCGGACCGAGGGGGACCGGATCGTCGCCGAGCTCCGGGACGGCAGCGCGGTCGAGGTCGGCTTCGACTCCGCCGGCCGGATCTCCGGCGTGGGCGTCGACGTCCTTCCCGGCTGACCGGGCCGCCGACCGGGGCCGGGACGGCGGGTCGTCACGGCCCGGTGGACGAGCAGCCCTTGCAGGTGCCCGGGACCGGGCTGCGGAAGGCCTTGTCGCACCTGGTGCAGGACACCAGGGGATCCGGCGGGACGAAGGCGGGCCTGAGGTGGACGGGTGGGAGGGCCGGGGGTTCCTGGGCGGTGAGGCGGTAGAAGATCAGGCCCGCGGGGTTGCGGAGTCCGTCGGGGATGGTCGCCGTGAGGACCGAGATCACCGCTTCCCTGGCCGCGCCGCGTTCCAGCCAGGGTTCCAGCCGGGGGGCGAGGCGTTCGATGTCCCGGCGGCCGAGGAGGAGGCGGGGGTCCGTGCGGCGCAGTTCCGCGAGGAGCGTCTGCGCCGCCCGGAGGGTGGGTGAGGGCGGCCCGGGCCGCGGTTCCGGCTCCGGGGCGGGGGGCGGTGGCGTGGGCCGTGGTGCCGCCTCGGGGGGCTGGGCGGGCTCCGGCTCGGGGTCCGGCTCGGGCTCCGGCTCGGGGTCCGCGGCTCGTTCCGGCTCGGGCTTCGGCGGCAGGGGCGGGCGGGCGGCGGTGGCCTTGGGGTGGTTGTAGGACACCGTGTGGGTGACGAACCGCCCGTCGGGCAGTTGTTCGCGGACCCGTTCCAGGTATCCGTACGCCTCCAGCTCGCGCAGGGCCGCCGCAATGCGGATCTCGCCCTCCGGCAGGCGTCTGGCCAGGTCTTTGATGCCGATGGGTGTTCCGGACGGCAGCGACTGGATGTACGTGCCCAAGCCGCGTGCGGTCAGCGTGAGATGGGGGTGCTGGGCCAGGTGGTTGCCGATGACGGTGAACCTGGTCGTGTGACGGACGTTGGAGTGATGAACTCCGTACGTGGCGCGCGCGGGCGCGCTAGGGTTTGCAAGAGCCATGGGAAGTGGGGCTAACTTCCTGTTTGGTCAGGCCCTCGTCCGGGATTGCAGTCCTGGCGGGGGCCGTCTCAGTTTCCGGGGTTGGTCGGGGCGAGCATATGCCCGGCAACCCGGCCGAAATCCAGCTGAGTTGGACTTCTTCACCCGTGCGAGTGAGACGGCCGCCGCGGGAGGCTGGTGGGGTGGGGAGAGGGTTCTTTTCCCGGTTCTTGCGAAGCAGAAGAAACGTACGGGCGGACCGGATCGCGCTCTCCCGCGCGCCGGTCGGCAGCCCGGATGTGCGGCTCGGCGGCCATGCGGCGCGGGAGCGGTCAGATGCTGCGGGCGGTGATGTCGCCGTAGGCGGTGGTCGCGTGGATGCTCAGGGCGGCGTCGCCGCCCCCGCTGTTGGTGAGGGCGTTGTGGATCCGGCCGTAGGAGGTGCCGGCGTCCAGGGAGGCGGAGACCCCGCGGGCGGCGCCGACCGAGATGCCGCCGTACTGGGTGGAGAGGGTGACCGTGCCCCGGACGGCCTCCGCGATGCTGATGTCGCCCTTCTGGGTGCTGACCTCGACCGGCCCGCCGGTGCGGCCGAGCGCGACGTCACCGGCCTGGACGGTCAGCCGGGCCGAGGCCGTCTCGTCCAGCTTGACCTGGGCGTGCGCTCCGTCGAAGACGACGTCGCCCAGGCGTCCGACGCCCCGGAGATCGGCGGCGGCCGCCTTCGCCTCGACCCGGGAGCCGGCGGGCAGCTGGACGGTCACCTCGACGGCGCCGGAGTTGCCGAGGAGGCGGTTCTTCGCCGGGGAGGCCGCGATCCGCAGGACGCCCTCGCGGAAGTCGACCGTGATCTGCTCCGCCGCCCTCACGTCGCGGCTCTTGGCGGGGTTCGCGGGGCGGACCTCGACGGTGGCGTCGGCGCGGTCGGCGGCGATGAGCTGGATGCGTCCGGCGGGGATGTCGAGAACGGCGGAGACGGGGGTGGAGGTGGCGAACTTCTGCATGGTGGGCTCCTGCGCTCTGCGACGGTCCGTCGGCGTTTCCGACAAGGGAAACGCTATGTTGCGTTCATGGGTGCGGCAGCAGCGGGCTTGCGTGGGATGTGTATTCGCACAGCTCAGAGCCTTGAAATCGTTGCAGTGGGCCTGCGATTTAACGCAATGAATCCAGGGTTTTCGTTGCAATGGATTGCATGTGAACGCCACGGCCGGGGCGGGCCGGGTCAGGAGCCGCAGGACTCCGCGAGGTAGGTGGCGGCCAGGGTGCCCGCGCGGGTGAACCAGTCGTTGAGCACCGCGACCTCCTCCGGGCTGTACCGCGCGAAGAGCTCCGCGAGGAGCGCGTAGTACGGCTCGTAGACGGCGCGGACGCGCTGCGCGGCCTCCGGTACGGCGACCACGCGCACCCGGCGCCGGTCGGCGGGGTCGGGCTGCCGGGTCACGTAGCCGCCGCGCTCCAGCCGGTTGACGATGCCCGTGACGGCGCCCGTGGTGACGTGCGCGCGGGCGGCGAGGTCGCCGGCGGTGACGGGGGTGTCCCCGGCCTGGAGGACGTACGCGAAGCAGATGAGGTCCGTCGGGCTCAGGCCCAGGTTCCGGGCGAACTCCTGCTGGGCCACCATGCTCGTCGCGATCAGGCCGTCCATCGCGCCGATCGCCGCCGGGACGGAGGCAGCGGGGCGGGGTGTGCCCTCCATTGAAAATTCCTTAGTGCCTAAGATAAATTGCTCACTGGCTAAGACATCATAGGTCGGGGAGGGGTGGCGTATGAGTGCGCACGGGTACGACGAGGGGCACACGGTCGCCGGATGGGCCGGAACGGCCGTCGCCGCCGTGGGGGCCGCAGTGGCAGGTCTGGGGGTGGTCGGTTGGACGCCGGGCATCTGGATCGGGACCGGCGTCATGGCCGCGGCCGCCGTACTCACCTGGGTGCTGCACCTGGCGGGCTGGGGCAAGGGGCCCGGACCCCGGCCGCAGCCGCATTGGGCCATGGGCACCCGCGACCACACCGCGCGCGAGGGCCACGCCGAGTGTCTCGGCTGCCGCATGGCCGGACGCCGGCCCGCCTCCTCCGCCGTCCGGCCCCGCTAGCTACGAACTGAGCTCCGCCCACACCGTCTTGCGCGGTGCGGGCCCTGAGGCGCTCCCCCAGCGGTCCGCGAGGGCGCCCACGATGGACAGCCCGTACTGGGGCTCACCGGGGAGCCGGTCGCTCCGGGTGTCGGCCACCTCGATCCGCACGCGTCCGGCGTCGGTGACGCTCAACTCCAGGTGGAAGTCCCGGCCGGGGACCCGGCCGTGGGTGACGGCGTTGGAGCACAGCTCGGCCACGACCTGCGCGGCGTTCTCGAAGGGCAGCCCCCAGGAGCGGAGTTGCTCGACGGCGAGCAGCCGGGCGAGACGCGCGGCGCGAGGGGTGGCGGACAGCTGCACGGCGTAGTGGAGTGGAGGATTCACATCACTTAGCGTGTCGGTGCGTGCTACCCCTGTGAAGTGGCCCGCCCGGTCCGTAGAGGGTTTGTCCAAGGCTTGTCCAATGCTGTCCGGACTGTCTCCACGGGTGTGCGGGGTAGGGCGGGTCGAGGAGGTGGGAGCCGTATGGACAGTGACGGTGTCGAAGAGCACAGCTGGGCCGTGGACCCCGAGGATGCACAGGGCGTGGCGGTGGTCGCCGCGCTGGGCAGGCAGATGCGGGCACGGAGGGAAGCCCTGGGTATGAGAGTCGCCGAGTTGGCGGCGTGCATCGGCTACGGCGAGGACCTGGTCTACAAGGTCGAGGGCGGCAAGCGGATCGCGAAGCCGGAGTATCTGGACGGGGTGGACGAGGCGCTGAAGGCCGGCGGCCTCATCAAGGCGATGCGGGAGGACCTGGTGGGAGTCCGGTATCCGAAGGAGGTCCGCGCTCTGGCCAAGATGGAGGCCACGGCGATCGAGATCGGGGGCTATCGCACCCACAACATCCACGGGCTCCTCCAGACGGAGGGATATGCGCGGGCCTTGTTCGACATGAGGCAGCCGACCCATGGAGTCGAGGAGATAGAGCGAAACGTCGCCGGTCGGCTGGCTCGGCGTTCCGTCTTCGAGCGGGAGCCTGCTCCGGCCATCACCATCGTGCAGGAGGAGGCCTCGATTCGACGGCCCCTCGGGGGCACAATGGTCTGGCGGGCGCAGCTCGAACGGATCCTGGAAATCGCCGAGTTGCGCAATGTCGTGGTGCAGGTCATGCCGCTGGACTGCGAGGTCCACGCGGGCATGGCAGGTGGCATCGAGTTGCTGAAGTTCGCGGACGGTACGGCTGTTGGCCGCTCTGAGGGGGCCTTCTACGGGCGTCCCATCTCGGACCGCAAGCAGCTCCAGGTGCTGGAACTGCGCTATGGGATGATCCGCTCCCAGGCTCTGACGCCAAGGGAGTCGCGGGTCTTCATCGAGCACTTGCTGGGAGAGACATGATCCACCCTTCCGAACTGCACTGGTTCAAGAGCAGCTACAGCGACAGCAACGAGAGCGGCGACTGTGTCGAGGTGGCGACCACCGCCGGCACGGTTCACGTCCGGGACTCCAAGGCCCTCGGCCCCCAGTTCGCGGTCAGCGACGCGGCCTGGGCGGGTTTCGTCACGTCATTGGCGGCATAGTCGAGGCGCACGGGTGGTTTTGGTCCGTGCGTGCGAGGGGCTCACGGCCGGGTGGTTCCAGCCGTCCTACGGTCGTCGGTCCCGCGCGGTTCTTCCCGGACCGCGCGACGTGACTACGTAAGAGGTCGAACCACCCATGAGCCTGAGCATCCGCAACCAGATCACCGGAACCGTCACCGCCGTCACCACCGGTGAGGCCATGGCGACGGTCAGGGTCCGTCTCGACGGCGGCCAGGACATCACCGCCGCCATCACCGCCGAGGCCGTCGAGGAGCTGGGCCTGGCCGCCGGTTCCTCCGTGAAGGCCCTGGTCAAGGCTACCGAGGTGGCCCTGGCGACCGGGCCCGTCGAGGGGCTGTCCATCCGCAACCAGATCGCCGGCACCGTCGTGGACGTCGTCACCGGTCCGGCCATGGCCTCCGTGAAGGTGGACGTGAACGGCGGCGGGCTGACGGCCGCGATCACCGCCGACGCCGTCGACGCGCTCGGCCTGGCCGCCGGCTCCTCCGTCGTCGCGCTGATCAAGTCGACCGAGGTCTCCCTCCAGGCCGCGTAGGGCCCGCAGGGGGCGGCGGCCGGGACCCTCACTCGATGAAGAGGCTCCTGCCGCGCCCGACAGCGCTCGCGCCGGGGTCGATCTGCTGCGTCACCCGGCCGTCGCAGTCCGGGCCGGACCACACCCATGCCACCTCGTCCGTGTGGTTGACGACCTTCGGCGGGGCGAAGTCGCCCAGCCGGTAGCAGCCCGACGGGTCCTCGTGCTCGGTCCCGTCGACGGACAGGACACCTTCCGCCGCCTGCGCGGTGCCCGCCGGAGTGGCCAGTGCCAGCAGCGCGGCCGCCGCGCACGCCCCCAGGGCCTTCCCCGCACGCCGTGCCGTTCGCATCGTCATTCGCCCGCCTCGTTCCTCTCGCCTGACCGGACCGGATGTCGTAACGGACTGTAGCGTCCGTGATTACGGTGTGTGCTGAGGCGTGCGGTGGCGAAAGAGGGGCGCGTGGATCATCCGGTGCGGGCCCGACCGGATCTCCACCCGGGGCCGCGCCGCCACCTCGTCCATCCGGACGGCGGTGACGATCCCCGCGAAGGAGTTGCGCACGGAGGTGGCGGCGGCCCGGTCGGGCACCCGGTGCAGCCCGGCGGCGCGCTCCCTGGCGAAGGCGGCGAGCGCCGGCCCGTCGACGGCCCGCGTCCCGTCGGGCGCGCGCAGGGCGGGCAGCCTCCCGGATTCGGCCCAGCGGCGGACGGTCTCGGGACTCACGCGCAGCAGAACGGCGGCCTGACCGATGGATACGAGGGCACCCGCCACCCTGTCGGCGACCCCCGCGCACCGGCCGGGGCCGGAACGCTCAGACCGCCGCCCGTTCCAGATTGCGGGTCATGCGCTCCAGCACGCCCACGGCGGCCCGGTACTCCTCCGGGGATATGCCGGTCACCGCCAGCTCCCGGAAGGCCCCCACGTGCAGGCCGACTTCGTCGAGGCGGGCGCGACCGCCCTCGGTGAGGGCCAGACGGCCCGGGTCCGGGCGCAGCGCCCAGCCGCCCGCGAGGGCCGCCTCGATGGCGGACGTCAGGGCCTCGGTGCCGGCGTTGGCCGCGAGGACGGACCGTACGCCGGTGTCGGTGGCCCGGGGTTCGCCCTCGACGACCTTGAGGACCTGCCAGGAGAGGCGCGTGAGCCCGGAGTCCGCCAGCAGCGCGTCCATGGTGGCGGTCAGGGCCTTGTCGGTGCGGTTGAGCCAGTAGCCGATGGGCTTCACGGTTCTGTTCCTTCGACGGGGAGGGCCGGGCGGTGCGTTCAGTGCCCGGCGAAGGCGGGGGCGTTCTCGGCGGCCCACCGGGCGTAGCTGCGGGCGGGGAGGCCGAGGAGGGTCTCGGTGGTGTCGGCGACGGTGGCGGGGCCGTGGCTCGCGGCGGCCCACAGATCGAGCAGCGAGCCGACCATCGATGCGGGCATGAAGGCCGACATCTGCTGTTCGGCGGCCTCGCGGGATATGTGCTCGACGGGGATCTCGCGGCCGATGGCAGCGGAGAGGGCGGCCAGCTGGGCGCGGAAGGTGAGCGACTCGGGGCCGGTGAGGGTGACGGAGCGGCCCCTGAGGGAGTCGCCGGTCAGCGCCTCGAAGGCGATGTCGGCGATGTCCTCGGGGTGGATGGGCGCGATCTGCGCGTCGGGGTAGGCGAGCTGGACCGGCATCGAGCGGCCGATGGGGTGCGCCCAGGCGAAGGAGTTGCTCGCGAAGGCGTCGGGGCGCAGGAAGGTGCAGGTCAGGGAAGAGGACGCGAGGGCGCGCTCGACCTTGAGGCTGTGGCTCGCGAGCGGGTCGGCCTCCGCGTCCGGGCCGAGGACCGAGGACGAGGAGAGGAGGACGACGTGCTCGACGCCGGCGGCCTCGGCGGCCTTCACCAGCTCCCGGATGCCGGACGGCTCGGGGTAGAGGAAGACCTGGCGGACGCCGCCGAGCGCGGCGGCGAAGGTCTCGGGGCGGTCGAGGGCCAGCTCGAAGGTCTCCACCCCGGGCGGTACGTCCAGTCCGGCCGGGCGGGCGCTGGCGGCGCGGACGGCGTGCCGGGCGGAGTGCAGGCGGCCGAGGACGGCCCGGCCGACCTTGCCGCGGGCGCCGGTGATGAGAGTGGTCATGGGAAGCTCCGCTCGGCATTTTCATTGACTGAAGACATATGCATGCTGACACGCACACGTTTTCATGTCAACACATGCTTGCGGAGTGTCACGTAGATACGATGGGCCCCATGAAGAATCACGAGGCGGAGACGGCCGTCGAGGCCGCCGTGGCCGAAGAGCTGCTGAACGCCGTGGGCCCCGCCTTCGGGAAGCTGCGCCGCTCCTCGCTCCTGGAGGTGCGGGACCCGATCTCCCCGAAGGACCTCGGCAGGACCCTCGTCCTCAACGTCGTCCTGGAGATCGGCCGGGACGACGCCCGCGAGGTCACGGTCGGCGCCGTCGGCTCCCACCTGGGCGTCGACCCCTCGGTGGCCAGCCGCATGGTGTCCGACTGCATCTCCGCCGGCTACCTGGTCCGCGCCGCCTCCCAGCGGGACGGCCGCCGCACCGTCCTGCATCTCAGCCCCGAGGGCGAGGAGCTGATGGCCCGCTTCCGCCGCCACCAGCGCTCGGCGTACGAGTACATCACCGCCGACTGGAGCGAGCGCGACCGGCTGGAGCTCGCCCGCCTGATGGTCAAGTACGTCGCCTCCCAGGAGGCCCTGCGCCGCCCCTAGGCCCCCTGGGGGCTCGTAGGTCCTCCTGGGGCCGCCTGCGACCTCAGGGGCCCCTGCCCCGCCGCGTCCGGCAGCCAGTTGCCGTGGAAGCCGTGCGGGACGCGGGCCGGGAGGTGGACCGTGGCGACCGGTCCGGCCGCCAGGTCCTCGGCGTCGAGGACGACCAGGTCGCTGCGGCCGGTCCCGGCGTCGTGGACGTACGTCACGAGCCAGCCGGACGTGCCGGACGGCGACCCGTCGGCGGCCGGGGCGAAGGCGGCCTCGCCGGGCGTCCGGGCCGGGCCGAAGTCGTGGGCGGTGGACGCCCCGGTCTCCAGGTCGTAGCGGACCAGGGCGTTCCCGCAGGTCACGTGCCCGTGGTCCGCCCGCAGCCCGGCCAGCCGGTCGTCGATCCGGGGGAACTCGCCCGGCCGGTCGTCGCACTGCTCCTCCCGGACCGTGCCGGTGGCGGGGTCGGCCGTCCACTTCCACAGCACGGCCTCCCCGCCCCCGGCGACCGTCCCGTCCGCGGTGCGCCGGGCGTGCTCGGGGTAGCGCATCACGTGGACCACGACCGTCCCGTCCGGGGCGTCGTAGGCGTTCAGCACGTGGAACACGTAGCAGGGGTCGACGGCGCACCAGCGCACCCGCCCGTACGGATCGTCGCGGCGCAGCACCCCCAGCCGGGCCCCGTACCCGTCGTCCCAGCGGTACGGCATGGTGCCGCTGCCCAGCAGGCCGAGGTCGAGGACCACCGGCAGGTCCAGGAAGACGACGTGCCCGGAGGTGAGGGCGAAGTCGTGCATCATCGTCGCCCCCGGGACCTCGACCGGCCGGCTGACCGTCAGTTCGCCGGAGGCGTCGGCCCGGTGGTAGGTGAGGTGGGGGGCCTCGGCGATGCCGTAGCCGAAGAAGTGCAGCTCCCCCGTGACGGGGCAGGCCTTCGGGTGCGCGGTCATCGCGGTGGTCAGCCGGCCGCCGAAGTCGTACGGGCCGACGGTGTCCAGCGCAGGGGTGAGCTCGTACGGCAGGGCCGTCTCGACGAGGGCGAGGGTGCGGCCGGCGTGCCGGACGACGTGGGTGTTGGCCGGTCCGGCGGTGAGGTCGCGGCGGCCCCGCCGGTCGTACATGCGGGCCCCGTCGGTGAGCTCCGTCGTGCGGACCCAGCGGTTGCGGTACGAGAGGGCCCGGCCGCCCTCCAGGCGTACGCCGTGGACCATGCCGTCGCCGAAGAACCAGTGGCCGGAGGCGGCGTCGGCCGGGTTCGGCCCGTTGCGCAGGTACCAGCCGGCCAGCTCCTCGGGGATCCGGCCGGTGACGGGCAGGTCGTGCGCCGTCAGCTCGTCCATGACCGGGGCGTAGTTGCCGGAGAGGTGGCGGGGGGTCGTGTCGGTGGTGGTCATCGGGCACCGGCCTTCGTCTGGAGGGAGGCGACATAGCGGGAGGTGAAGAGCATCGGGAGGACGAAGCCGGCGGCCTGGACGGCCGTGGCGGCGGTCGAGTGGCCCTGGCCGGCGTGGGCGAGGACCGCGAGCGCGCCGGCGGTCAGGGCGAAGGCGGCCGTCCAGGCACCGGTGATGACCGTGTTGGCCCGGACGAAGGGGCGCAGCCCCCAGACCTCGCGGGGGGTGGTGCGCTTCGCGATGCCCAGCGTGAAGGGCCTGCGGACGAGCAGCGAGCCGGCGGCGATCAGGGCCAGCGTGGCCGAGGAGAGGGCCGCCGAGTAGCCGTGCACGGCCGACCCCGGGTCGGCGAAGGCGATGCCGGCCAGGGCCGCGAAGAAGACCGCCGATCCGATCTCGATGATCAGCGCGTCGGGCCCGGCCCCCTCGCGGCGCTGCTGCGCGGCCACCGCGACGGCGGCCGCCAGCGCGGCGAGCGCGCCCCACTGCCACTGGGCGGAGGGGACCACGGCGAAGACGATCCACGGAAGGAAGGTGCGCAGGTACGACATCGAAGACCCCCTGGTGTGTGCTGCTGCCCGCTTGCCTGACGTTCCTGTTCTGACATGTCGAAGGTAGAACTTCCAGAAGTGACATGTCAAGGATGGAATGTAAGGTGGGGGGTATGAGCCTTCGACACGCCCTCCTCGGACTCCTCGCCGAGCGCCCGGCCAGCGGCTACGACCTGCTGAAGCGCTTCGAGACCTCGCTGGCCAACGTCTGGCCCGCCACCCAGAGCCAGATGTACGGCGAGCTGTCCAAGCTCGCCGCCGCCGGGCTGATCACCGTCTCGGCGGAGGGTCCGCGCGGCCGCAAGGAGTACACCCTCACCGACGAGGGGATGGCCGAACTGCGCCACTGGCTGACGGAGACCAGGCCGCAGCGCAACCCCCGCAGCGACACCCTGCTGAGGGTCTTCTTCCTCGGCGTGCTCCCCCGGGAGCAGGCGAGCGCCTACCTGACCGGACTGATGGACCAATCCGACGAGGAGTACGAGGCCCTGCGCGCGCTGGAGCGGTCGATCGACTGGGGCGAGGACCAGCTGTCGGTGTACGGCCGGATCGCGCTGGAGTACGGCCTGCGCCTCAACGAGATGCAGCGGGAGTGGGCCCGCTGGGCGGCCGACCGGCTGCGCTAGGCCGCTCGCGTCGCGCGCCCGCGTCCCGCGCCGGCTGCGCCGGGGCGTTCGCGCGCCGTCAGAACTTGCCGCCCACCACCACGAGGCGGTGGCCGCCCAGCGCGCGGGCGAACCGTTCGAGGAAGGCGGGGCCGAACGCGGGCCAGTCCCAGAACTCGAAGCCCAGGCAGCCGAAGGCGTAGTAGTCGCCGTCCCACGTCCAGGCCGCGAGCTCGCCGCCGCGCCCGCAGCCGGGGCAGGTCACGGCGGCCCGGCCGGTCGCGTGCCAGGCGTCGATGGCCTCCTCGAACGGCTGCCACGCCTCCTCGACGGTGTCCCACGCCTCGGTGAGCAGCACCACCCGCCCGGCGCAGTGGGGGCACACGGCGTACGCGGGCTCCCCCTGGCCGCCGTGGAAGACGGTCCGCCCCGTCTCGACCTTGAGCCCGTCGGTGGGCTCCCAGTCCGCCTCGCCGACGGCCGTCTGCCAGGAGGGCCCCGGCGGGTGCCCCAGCGGCGCCCCGAGCACGCAGGGCGTCATGTCGGCCCGCACGATCCCCTCGCGCACGAGCCAGTCGAGCCCCGCGGTGGCGAGGGCCGAGGCGTCGGCGGGAGTGGCGTCGAGGTCGACGACGGTCTGGAAGTGGCTGCCCATGGGGCCGACGGTAGACGCCGGAGGGCCGGACCGCCGCCGCGGTCCGGCCCTCTCCTGGCGGAGGTCCCCCCAGGGGTCACTTCATACCGACGGCGTACCGGTACGAGAAGTGGACGATCTTCCAGACCGTCTCCAGCTCCGCGTAGCTGCGGGGGCCGTAGACGAGCGTCACCGCCTGGACCGGGTGGTGCACGCCCCAGCCCGCGGAGATCACCTCCTCCTCGGCCTCCTTCGGAAGCGTCAGGTGGAGGGAGCCGTCGTGGTGGGGGTGGATGTGGGCCCACTCCCTACCGCGCTGGAAGGCCTCGGCCGGGCCCGTGCCCACGCCCTCGGGCAGGAAGAGCGCCCTGGCGTGCGGGACCGAGACGAGCGTGGGCGCCATGTACACGTAGGGCAGCGCGCGCATCCGCCCCCACAGCTCCTCCTGAAGCATGATCGGGGAGATCTGGGAGCCCTGGCCGTGCGGGGCCGGTCCGAAGACCTTCGGGGCCGCGCCCTCGCGGGGAGTCAGGGTGAGCATGGCGGTGTTCCTTTCCGGCCGGTTGCCCGGCAGCAGCGTGAAGGGCCGACGAAGCTGCGGCCGCGGGTGCGTCAGGCGTTCGCCTTGGTGGCGAGCTGCTCCAGGACACCGAGGACCGCGGTGGCGATCTCGGTGTCGTCGGCGGGGTGGGTGTCGGCGAAGCGGGTGACGGATCCGGCGACCGAGAGGCGGGCCTCCTCCAGGACCGCGCCGCCGGCGACGCCGGCGGACTTGCGGGCCTCGTCCTGCGCCCACACGCCGCCGTAGCTGCCGAAGGCGGTGCCGATGACGGCGACCGGCTTGCCGGTGATCGCGCCGGTCCCGTAGGGGCGGGACAGCCAGTCGATCGCGTTCTTCAGGACGGCGGGGATGGTGCCGTTGTACTCGGGGGAGACGAGCAGGAGCGCGTCCGCACCGGACACCGCCTCCCGCAGGGCCGTCGCCGCGGCGGGGACGGAACCCTCGACGTCGATGTCCTCGTTGTAGAAGGGGATCTCGGCGAGGCCCTCGTGGATCTCGACGGAGACGTCGCCGGGCGCGTGCTTGACGGCCGCCTCGGCCAGCTGACGGTTGTGCGAGCCGGCCCGGAGGCTGCCGACGAGGGCGAGGACGCGAACGGTCATGGTCGGACTCCTTGTTGTAAAAGTCGCCTGAGGGCGGAGGACGCGGACACCGCGATCCCGTCCCGACGGTAGGCGCGGGCGCCGGAGCCCCCGTTGAGCGGCGCTAGAGGCCGAGGTCAGGGGCGGGCGCCGCCGCGTACCCGCACGCGCCGGGCAGAAGGCCGAGCATCTCGCCGATGTCGGCCGGGTTCAGCGGCCCCACGACCATTTCCCGGCCCCGCTGGTGGAACGGACGGTCGTAGCTGTTCAACGCCTCCATCATGGACAGGTCGGACCCGACCAGGAGGAGGAGGACGGGCTTGCGGCTGAGCAGGCGGTCCCACGCCCGCTGGAGCATGCCCTCGAAGGCGTCGATGCGGTCCATGAGGTATGGAACCTCGTCCATGACGACCACGCTTGGACTGTCGTCGGGAAGGATCTCCGCGAGCAGCCTGAATGCCGCATTCCACTGCTCCGGAGTCTCCTCCGAGAACAGTTCCCGCTCCGGCAGCGTGGACCTGGCGACGGCGTCGAGCAACTCCGTCAGCTCGTCCTCCGCCGTGCGGCCCGCCGCAGTGAAGAACAGGCACTGGACCTCGGTGCGCCGGAGGAATTCTTCGACGAGGCTGGACTTGCCGACCCGCCTCCGCCCGCGCATGAGGATGCACTGTCCCGGCTTCGCCGCGCCGACGGCATCGCTGACCGACCGCAGGGCGCTGCCGAGCACGTCCAGCTCGCGGTCCCGACCGATGAAACGCCGCATGCAAGCCTCCCGCGAGAAACAGTATCGATAGAGATACTGTCGCGGCCGCTACCATTTTCGCCTATTCGAGTGCGGCGCTCATGACGCTGTGGATGCGGGAGAGGGTGAAGACGCGTTCGTCTTCTCGCAGGTGGCACCAGGCCACGAGGTAGGGCGGGTCGAGTTCGAGGTGACTGAGGGTGCGCACCGTGCGGTTGCCGGAGGTGGCGACGTATTCGACTGTGATGGTCTGGCCTGCGTCGATGGCGTGGGCGAGCTGGCGGATGTCGGTGTACGGCAGGCGCTTCGCCCACCCTGCGACGATCTCCTCGGTGTCCGTGGCGAAGGGCTCTCCGCCCTCGAACGGTGCTGGTTCGGGAGCCGTGGCAGGGGCGGCCAGCAGCCGGGTCGCCAGCGCGCTCGGGTCGAGGGCAGCGGATTTCTTCGCCGTGCTCGGGGCAGCCGTCCGGCCGCCGCCGCTCGCCCTGGAGCCGCGTGGAGTCGGAATGGGAGCGGCGGCCCGCCGAGGCCGGGTCTTCTCGATGCGTACCGTTCCCTCGTCGGTCTCGGCGACGGGGGCGTATCCCTCGGCCCGGAGCGCTGCGAGGGTCGTGTCGAGCGGGCTGCGGCTGATCAGCACCGTCGGTGCCAGCTGCCGGAGTCCGAGCTTGGCCAGCCTGCGGTGGGCGGCGAGTTCGGCCAGGAGGGCGGGCTCGTCGCCATGGAGGACACAGGCGGCAGGGGAGATGCGAACGCGCCCGTGGCCGCGTGCGGTGTCGGTGATCAGGTATGACAGGGGCTGTGGCAGCGGTCCGGCGGCGACGGCGGCCAGGTCGGTCGTGATGTCCTCGGGGGTACGGCCGGCGTCCAGAGCCCGGCGGACGCTGCCGGCACTGAACCGCCACACCGATGCCGTGCCGCTGGTTTCCCGGTCGGCGACGGAGTCCAGGAGTGCGGCCAGCCGCGTGGACGGGGTGCCGGTGACGACGGCGGTCAGGTCGGCGCCGATCCGGGCCGTCGCGGTGGCCGGGGGCAGCAGCCGCCGGCACTCGACGCCCAGGCTCTCCGCGTCGCCGGTCCGCAGGTGGACGCCGATGGCGGACAGAGCACCGCGTGCGAGCACGCCGAGGAGTTCGGCCTCGCGGATCACGGTGGCGAACGGCGGTCCGTCCGGCGACGAGTCGGCGAGCGGGCGGTGCCAGGCGACCAGGGGCCCCAGATGTGACGCGACCCGCGCGCCCTGTCCTGCCGGGAGCCGCGCGGCCGCATCCAGCAGCCCGTGGCGGGCCTGCACACAGCCGTTGCAGGGCGGTGCGCCGACGA
This sequence comes from Streptomyces sp. NPDC001373, assembly GCF_042895815.1. Classification (NCBI taxonomy): domain Bacteria; kingdom Bacillati; phylum Actinomycetota; class Actinomycetes; order Kitasatosporales; family Streptomycetaceae; genus Streptomyces; species Streptomyces sp. NPDC001373. The sequence continues at coordinate 2,566 of NZ_JBIAWQ010000002.1, read as the reverse complement.
GGGCGGGGAGAGCCTTGTTGTCCTCGTCGCGCGCCTGAGTGGGGGTGAGCGGCAGGTTCCGCCATGCCTGGAGCAGTATGGCGAACTGCTCCGAGGGTTCCTGTTCCGCCCAGGCGTCGTATGCATCGGTGGGTGCCACACGGTCACCGTCCCGGGCCAGCAGCCCGGCGGCATGCGCGGTCTCCAGGGTGAGGCGTACGGCGGCGTCGTCGGCCTGGGCCGCCTTGCCGATCCGGGCCAGTTCACGCGCACCGATCCCGCCGGACTTCAGCCGGGCCGGCGCGGTCGTCGAGCAGGCCGCCAGGACCGAGGCGGCGCCGGCGGCGAACGCCGAGGCGGCGGCCGACGCCTCGCGGTCGACCTCCCGCGACGTAATGGGCGCCAAGCCCACGGAAGGCGGGACCGGCTGGAACGGGGCGTGCCAGTCGGGCCCGCGCAGCGCGAGCGCCACCTCGGCGGGCACACGGGCCGGGCCGTAGCGGTGGCGTTCCTGGATCAGGAGTCCCCGATCCAGTGCCCATCGAGCGCCCGGTTCGGGATCGGGGCCCGGACTCCCGAACATGACGAACCGCGCGGGTCCCGCTGGCCCCGCCCCCGCTCGGCCTTCGAGCAGCTTCCGAGTCGCCGCAGGGGCCTTGGCGACCACGGAGAGGATCCGCTCTGGGTCGCTGTGGTGTTCCACCAGCGCGGACAGCCGCTGCGCCTTGCTGCCCGGCGGTTTGACGCCCAGTGCCGCCAGCATTGCGCGCAGCTCGTCGGAGGTCGTGCCGGCGAGCAGTTCCTCCAGCGGGGCATCCAGACCCAGCGGCGCGTCCCATGCTTGCCGCAGCGGTCCGGCCATGCGGAACTTCCCCGCGCCGTCCGGCCAGACCAGACCATGATCGGCCAGTGCCTCCAGTACGGCCTCCAGATCGCCGGTGGTGCCGTCGCCGGCCGCTCCCAGCAGTTCGGCCAGTGCATCGCGCGACGCGGGCGCACGCAGCGCTGCCAGCGCTTCGGCGACCTGGAGATGCGGCAGTGCGAGCTGCGGCAGGGCAAGCGCCACCGATCCCGGGCGCTGAAGACGGTCGGCCAGCTCCCCCACCGAGCGCGGCTCCGGAGGGGACGCGGCGTCCCTTCGCGCCTCCAGCACGCGCGCCAGACGACGGCTGTCGAGGCCGCCCAGCCAAGCCGTCAGCGTCGATCGGGACTTCATACCGGGCACCTCGCAAGATCAGGACCATGGCAGCGGGGACTCGCCGCGGGGTTTCAAGGATGTCGTACCCCTGTGATCCGCAGATCCCGTACGGGACAGGACTCCCCCGTTGGTGGGCGCCGGCATCCGCGGGCGGGCGGGAACCGGGCAGTCCGGATCCTCGAAATGTCCGAAATGGATGCGTGTAAACGCAACCAGAAATGCAACCAGAGCATGACGAGAAGCCGAGTCGCGTATCGCGGCTCGGCTTCTCGTTTCGCCTGTTCAGGCGGCTGCGGAGGATACGGGATTCGAACTCGTGAGGGGTTGCCCCCAACACGCTTTCCACATGTTCGTCGGGGGGTTCGGCGACAGTCGCGGGCGTCCCGACCTGCGGTGAAGGTACCGGCTACAGACTCGCCGAACGGTGCTGTACACCCGCGAATGAGACCAGTACTGAGAAACCAATGGGCTTACTTGCCGGCCTCCGGGCCGTACCACTGCATGGCTTGGCCGGTGACAGCCGCGATGCACTCGAAATCGTGGTCGCGGTGCAGGAGAGTCAGCCCTTGCAGTTCCGCGGTGGCGGCAACGATGAGGTCCACCGCGCCCGCACTGCGGTGCTGCCCGCGCTGGGTCAGTAGCTCCTGGACCTGCCAGGCGCGGTCGTACGCCCGGTCGTCGACGGGCACCCAGCCGAACAGCAACCGCATGTCCTCGATGCCGCGCGCGCGGTCTGCGGCGGATCGGGCACTGTAGAAGAATTCCAGCTCGGTGATCGGGCAGGTTGCGATGAGACCAGCCGCAGCCGCCTGATCCCAGCCGTACTGTTCGGCGTCGCCGTGCAGGAAGCGCGCGAGTGCGCTGGTGTCGATCAGGAACTGTGCCGCGCTCACCTCCGGTAGTTCCTCTTGTCCTCGAAGAGGCCCAGATCGAACGCGCCCTCTCCGGCGGCCGCCCGCAGCCGAGTGAGCGCGAGCGCGCGCCGGCGGTTCTCCAACACCTCACGCAAGGCTGGTGGAGCTCTTCCGAAGATCAAAAAAATGCGGCATGCGAGGTGCTGACTTCGATCTTCGGTGAGGCGAGCATGGTGATGAACGGGACGAGGAGGTGCCAGGCGCGGTGGATCGCCATCGCGGCAGGGGTCCTCTCGCCCGTAGAACTTGCGAGGTGCCTGCTGGTGCAAGTCCGGAAGTTCCTTGCGGAGCTCGCCGAGGTGATTCGGGTGTGGCGCCAGGTCCGGCAGTTGCTGAGGCGACGTCGCCATGGCGGGGAAGGCGGAAGGCCCCGGCCGGTTTCTTGGGTTCTAGGAGTCGTCGCAACACCCCAGCTCAAGGGGTGCGATGGACTTCGAGATCCGCAAGGTGCGGACGGTGGCGCAAGGGCGTAGGA